>NZ_JBNJLS010000019.1:0-187612 GCF_050510915.1 Streptomyces odontotermitis
GTTGAACGCGTGTCCGGGTGCTGTCGGCGGGCTCTGAGAGACTTGGGCGCGTGACCGAGACTCCAGCAATCCCGCGCGTCCGCGCCGAGATCGACCTGGCCGCCCTGCGCGCCAACGTGCGGGCCCTGCGCGCCCATGCGCCGGGCGCCGCGTTCATGGCGGTCGTGAAGGCGGACGGGTACGGCCACGGGATGATCCCCTGTGCCCGTGCCGCCGTGCAGGCGGGCGCCGACTGGATAGGCACCGCCACTCCGGAGGAGGCCCTCGCCCTGCGGGCCGCCGGGCTCCCCGGCCGGATCATGTGCTGGCTGTGGACGCCGGGCGGCCCCTGGCGCGAGGCCGTCGAGGCCGATCTGGACGTGTCGGTGAGCGGGCTGTGGGCGCTGCGCGAGGTCACCGCCGCCGCCCGCGATGCGGGCCGCACGGCCCGCGTCCAGCTCAAGGCCGACACCGGCCTGGGGCGGGCCGGCTGCCAGCCCGCCGACTGGGCGGAGCTGGTCGAGGAGTCCCTGCGCGCCGAGGCCGAGGGGCTCATCAAGGTCACCGGCCTCTGGTCCCACTTCGCCTGCGCCGACGAGCCCGGCCACCCCTCCATCGCCGCCCAGCTCACGGTCTTCCGCGAGATGGTGGCCGGGGCCGAGCGGCAGGGGGTGCGCCCCGAGGTCCGCCACATCGCCAACTCCCCGGGCACGCTCACGCTTCCGGAGACCCACTTCGACCTGGTCCGCCCCGGGATCGCGATGTACGGCATCTCGCCGAGCCCCGAGATCGGCACCCCCGAGGACTTCGGCCTGCGCCCGGTGATGCGGCTCACGGCGTCCCTGGCCCTGGTGAAGCACGTTCCGGGGGGTCACGGCGTGAGTTACGGGCATCACTACGTCACACCCGGGGACACGACCCTCGGCCTGGTCCCCGCCGGGTACGGCGACGGCGTTCCCCGGCACGCGTCGGGCCGCGGCCCCGCCCTGGTGGGCGGCAAGCTGCGCACGGTCGCTGGCCGGGTGGCGATGGACCAGTTCGTGGTCGACCTGGGCGGGGACGAGCCGCCGGTGGGCTCCGAAGTGGTCCTGTTCGGGCCCAGCGACCGGGGCGAGCCGACCGCGGAGGACTGGGCGCAGGCGGCGGGCACCATCGCGTACGAGATCGTGACCCGGATCGGTTCGCGCGTTCCCCGCGTCTATGTGAACGAGATGGACGAGTCGGGCGACGTGGACGACGCGGACGCGCGGGCGGCGGGCTGAGTCCCCAGACTGGGCCCGAGGGCGGACGACTGAGGAGGAGCGGCACGTGAGCGAGAGCAGCACGGGGGCGGCCGCGGCGGACGTGGCGCTGGCGGCGGCCGGCGCCGGTGCGGCCGGGAACTGGCGCAGGGCCGGGGTGGCCGGCGCCGCGATAGGCGTCATCGCCGCCGGGGCCGCCGCGGGCGTCGCCATCGAGCGGCTCACGGTCGGCCGCGGCATGCGCAAGAAGGCCCGCCTCGCCCTGGACGCCTCGGGCCCCTACGGCTCGCTGCGCGGCACGCCGGGCACGGCCGTCGCGGAGGACGGCACGGAACTCTCGTACGAGATCGACGAGCCCGAGCCGGAGAGCGCGTCGGCGCCCCGCAGGCGGCGGCTCTTCGGGCGCAAGGTCCCGGCCCCCGTCACCGTCGTGTTCAGCCACGGCTACTGCCTCAACCAGGACTCCTGGCACTTCCAGCGGGCCGCCCTGCGCGGCGTGGTCCGCGCGGTCTACTGGGACCAGCGCAGCCACGGCCGCTCGGGGCGCGGTGTCGACCAGACCGAGCGCGATGTGCCGGTCTCCATCGACCAGTTGGGCCGCGACCTGAAGGCCGTCATCGACGCGGCGGCGCCCGAGGGCCCGCTGGTCCTCGTCGGGCACTCCATGGGCGGCATGACGACGATGGCGCTGGCCGCCCACTACCCCGAGCTGATCCGGGACCGGGTCGCCGGGGTCGCCCTCGTGGGTACCTCGTCCGGGGGGCTCGGTCAGGTCAACTACGGCCTTCCGGTGGCGGGCGTCAACGCGGTGCGGCGGATCCTGCCCGGAGTGCTGCGGGCGCTCGGCTCGCAGGCGGAGCTGGTGGAGCGGGGGCGGCGGGCCACCGCCGACCTGTTCGCGGGCATCATCAAGCGCTACTCGTTCTCGTCGAAGGACGTGGACCCGGCCATCGCGCGGTTCGCCGAGCGGATGATCGAGTCGACGCCGATCGACGTGGTCGCGGAGTTCTACCCGGCCTTCGCCGAGCACGACAAGGCGGCCGCCCTGCGGCACTTCGGCCGCCTCCCCGTCCTCGTCCTGGCCGGGGACAAGGACCTGGTCACGCCCAGCGAGCACAGCGAGGCCATCGCCGACCACCTGCCGGACGCCGAGCTGGTCCTGGTGCCGGACGCCGGGCACCTGGTGATGCTGGAGCACCCGGAGGTGGTCACGGACCGGCTCGCGGACCTGCTCACGCGGGCCAAGGAGCGGGCGCGCAGCGCGGTGGGGTGACCCGGGACCCGCAGGGCTGACCATGAGGCGGACCGGCGGGTGGACCACGGGGTGGACCGGCGGGTGGACCGGGCCCCGACCCGGACGGACCGGCGGCCGTCAGCGGCTACCGTGGACGGCATGGAAGCACCGCACCGCCAGGCCCCCGCCGCCACTCTGCACCGCACCGTCAACTCTCCCCAGGAGATGGGTGAGTTGGGCCACCGGCTGGCCAAGATCCTGCGCCCCGGCGACCTCGTCATGCTCACCGGTGAGCTGGGCGCGGGCAAGACGACGCTGACGCGCGGGCTCGGCGAGGGGCTCGGCGTGCGCGGCGCCGTCACCTCGCCCACCTTCGTCATCGCCCGCGTCCACCCCTCCCTCGGCTCCGGCCCCGCCCTCGTGCACGTCGACGCGTACCGCCTGGGCGGCGGGCTCGACGAGATGGAGGACCTGGACCTGGACGTCTCGCTGCCCGACTCGGTGATCGTCGTGGAGTGGGGTGACGGCAAGGTCGAGGAGCTCTCGGACGACCGGCTGCACGTCGTCATCGACCGGGCCGTGGGGGACACCACCGACGAGGTGCGCGAGGTGACGCTGACCGGGATCGGCGAGCGGTGGGCCGACGCGGACCTGGCGTCGCTCGACGGCTGACCACGAGTGCCTGCCGGCCACTCGCACGAGTTCATCGGGGGCTTCGTACTTTCCCCCTAAGGTTCCGACATGGTGTCGGCAAGATGTTGCACGGAGCACGCCGGGCGTGGTCGTATGGATACCGGTCCTGGTTAGGTCTACCTAACCACGTCTGCCCCCGCGGCCCCAGGAGGCGTCCATGCCGGCTTCAGAGCACGAAGCGCAGCCGCAGCCGTACGGGCTGCCGGGAATCTCCGGCGGTCCGTCGATAAGGGATCTGCTCGCGGCCTGCGCCGCGGCGGACGCGGTCTCGACACCGCCCCGCGACCCGGAGCCCGCGTTCCGCCCCCAGGAGACGGGGCGCCGCGACGCCGCGTGACGGCGACGGATCCACGTACTACGGATCCACGCGACTACGGGACGACGACGACCTTCGTCCCCATCAGCGCGAACTCCCACATGGCGTTGCCGTCCTTGCGGGACTCGCGGATGCCGCCGGTCTTCTTCGACGGGTCGGGCTTCGGCGTCGAGCCGTCGACCGCCGCGCTGAACCCGATCGCGACCCCGTCGTTGTTCGTGAACCGCACGACGTGCTCGATCGCCTTGCCGTCCGTCCCGGTCACGGAGCCCGAGCGGGAGCTCACCGTGTAGGTGCCCGGAGCCGGGTCGACCGAGCCCGCCGTCACCTCGAACGTGCGCTCCACCTTGTTGCTCTTGTCGACCAGCCACACCCGCCGGTCGCCGAGCGCGTAGACGACGCGCTCGCCGGAGCCGGACTGGCCGGGCAGCGCCTTCGGGTCGGCCTTGTCCTTGGGGGAGCGCGAGGAGGACGCGCTGGGCGACTTCTCGCGGTGCTTGCCCGTGAGGGAGTCCGGCGCGCTGGCCGAAGCCTGGTACGCGAGGAAGCCGACCACGGCGAGTGCCGCCGCCGTGAGCCCGGCCACGAATCCCGAGCTGCTCCTTGCCACTGCGCCACCTCTTCGTACTCCGTACGGCTACGGGGTGACGGTAGCAGCAGGCGTACGAACGGCAGGCGCACGCCATCCCGGGGTTGCCCCCGGGGAACGCACCCCTGAAGGGTGGCGGACCCCGCTCGGGGCCGTGCGCCGGTCGCCGGAGCCGTAGGCTGTTTGCGTGCTCTTGCTCGCTCTCGATACCGCAACCCCCGCCGTCACCGTCGCCCTGCACGACGGGTCCGCCGTCGTCGCCGCGTCAAGTCAGGTGGACGCCCGCCGCCACGGGGAGCTGCTGCTTCCGTCCGTCGACCGGGTGCTCGCCGACGCCGGACTGAGACTCGACGCGGTCACCGGCATCGTCGTCGGCGTGGGCCCAGGCCCCTACACCGGACTGCGGGTCGGCCTGATGACCGCCGACACCTTCGGCCTCGCCCTCGGGGTGCCGGTGCACGGGGTGTGCACGCTCGACGGCCTCGCCCACGCCTCCGGGATCGAGGAAGGCCCCTTCGTCGTGGCCACGGACGCCCGGCGCAAGGAGGTCTACTGGGCCCGGTACGCGGACCCGCGCACCCGGCTCACCGAGCCCGCCGTCGACCGGCCCGCCGAGATCGCCGAAGACGTCGCGGGGCTCCCGGCCGTCGGAGCGGGCGCGCTGCTCTACCCGGACACGTTCCCGGACGCCCGCGGGCCCGAGCACGTCTCGGCGGCCGCGCTGGCCTCGCTCGCGGCGGAGCGGCTCGCGAAGGGCGAGGAGCTCCTGGAGCCCCGCCCCCTCTACCTGCGCCGCCCGGACGCCCAAGTGCCCAAGAACTACAAGGTGGTCACCCCCAAGTGACTCCGGTGAGCGATGCGGTGCTGCGCGAGATGCGCTGGTGGGACATCGATCCCGTGCTCGCCCTGGAGAAGGAGCTCTTCCCGGACGACGCCTGGTCGCGCGGCATGTTCTGGTCCGAGCTGGCGCACGCCCGCGGGCCGGGTGCCACCCGCCGCTACGCGGTGGCCATGGACACGGCATCCGACGGCGGCTCCGCCGAGGGCCGGCTCGTCGGCTACGCGGGCCTCGCCGCGTCCGGGGACCAGGCCGACGTCCAGACCATCGCCGTCGCCCGCGACCAGTGGGGCACCGGCCTCGGTGCGCGCCTGCTCACCGATCTGCTGACGCACGCGACCGCCTTCGAGTGCGCCGAGGTGATGCTCGAGGTGCGCGTCGACAACACCCGGGCGCAGAAGCTCTACGAGCGCTTCGGCTTCGAGCCCATCGGCTTCAGGCGCGGCTACTACCAGCCGGGGAACGTGGACGCCCTGGTCATGAAGCTGACCGATCCCGCAACTTCCGTACAAGGAACCGACTTTCATGGCTGACTCACGCGACGTGCCGCTCGTCCTCGGCATCGAGACCTCCTGCGACGAGACCGGTGTCGGCATCGTCCACGGCACCACCCTCCTCGCCGACGCCGTCGCCTCCAGCGTCGACGAGCACGCCCGGTACGGCGGCGTCGTGCCCGAGGTCGCGAGCCGCGCCCACCTGGAGGCGATGGTCCCGACGATCCAGCGCGCCCTGAAGGACGCGGGCGTCACGGCCAAGGACCTCGACGGGATCGCCGTCACCGCCGGGCCCGGACTCGCGGGCGCGCTGCTCGTCGGCGTCTCGGCCGCGAAGGCGTACGCGTACGCGCTCGGCAAGCCCCTCTACGGCGTCAACCACCTGGCCTCGCACATCTGCGTCGACCAGCTGGAGCACGGCCCGCTGCCGGAGCCGACGATGGCGCTGCTCGTCTCGGGCGGCCACTCCTCGCTGCTCCTGTCCGCCGACATCACCTCGGACGTGCGCCCGCTCGGCGCCACCATCGACGACGCGGCGGGAGAGGCGTTCGACAAGATCGCACGGGTGCTCAACCTCGGCTTCCCCGGCGGGCCCGTCATCGACCGGTACGCGCGCGAGGGCGACCCGGACGCGATCGCGTTCCCGCGCGGGCTGACCGGGCCGCGCGACCCCGCGTACGACTTCTCCTTCTCCGGGCTCAAGACCTCGGTGGCCCGCTGGATCGAGGCGAAGCGGGCCGCGGGCGAGGACGTTCCCGTGCGGGACGTGTCGGCGTCCTTCCAGGAGGCGGTCGTCGACGTGCTGACCCGCAAGGCCGTGCGGGCCTGCAAGGACGAGGGCGTCGACCACCTCATGATCGGCGGCGGCGTGGCCGCCAACTCCCGGCTGCGGGCGCTGGCGCAGGAGCGCTGCGAGCGCGCCGGGATTCGGCTGCGGGTGCCCCGGCCCAAGCTGTGCACGGACAACGGCGCGATGGTCGCTGCGCTCGGTGCGGAGATGGTGGCCCGCAACCGGACCGCGTCGGACCTGGGCCTCTCGGCGGACTCCTCGCTTCCCGTGACGGAGCCGCACGTGCCGGGCCACGAGCACGGTCACGGTCACGGTCACGCCCCCACGCACGACCACGACCACGTGCACGAGGTCAGCAAGGAGAACCTGTACTCATGACCGTCGCGCTGATGTGGGAGGCCAGGGCCGCCGAGGGCCGCGGCGCCGAGCTGCTCGACTGGGCCCGGGGGCAGGAGCTCGCGGCCACGCCCCTGCGCCGCGAGACCTTCCGGGCCCCCGAGGACCGGGTCCTCGTCATCACCTGGTGGGACGCGGACCTCGACGCCGAGCTGCCCGAACTCCCGGAGCCCGCGGGCGAGTTGCTGACCCGTTCGGTGCACCGCTGGCGGTTCGAGTCGCTGGGCGCCGACGCCGGCTGAGGCGCCCGGGGGCTCACTCCTCGGGCACCCGCAGGAGCGTCACGATGACCACGACCTCCAAGAAGGCCGTGAAGAACGAGGTCAGCAGCGCGAGGGCGCCGACCGTCGTGTCGAAGTAGGCGTCCCAGTGCCCCTCGTCGAACACCGGCACCAGGCCGCGCACGTCGATGTACAGGGCCATGAACGCGAGGGCGAGCGCGGCGCCGCGGGCCGCCGGGCGGCGCTGCAGCAGGACGGTGCCGATCAGCAGCGGCGCGGCGACGAGCGCGACCGAGTAGAAGACGTACGGGTCCGAGGGGCCGTGCGAGGCGTCCACGAGGTTGCGGAAGAAGTCGCCCGCGTCCGAGTCGGTGCCGCCGCCGTACGTGGTGCCCGTGAGGTACACGGAGTGCCGCGTGAGCCGGTAGATGAGCCAGCCGAGTGCGGTGAGGCCCATCAGCAGCAGACAGACACCGGCCGCGACGGCGCCGGGGCGGGGACCGCCGGGGTGCGGCAGATAGCCGGGCGGCGGCGGGACCTGGCCGCCGGGGCCGTAGCCGTCGTACGGGGCGGGGGCGCCATAGGCGGCGGGGTAGCCGTATCCGTACTGCTGCTGGGGAGCCCCGAAGGGCGGCAGCGGGCGGCGCCCGGCGCGGGCCATCTCCGCGAGGACCGCGATGCCGATGACGAGCCCGGTCACCCGGACGGCGATGAACCCCTTGCCGTAGTCGCTCGCGGTCACCAGCTCGCGGTAGGTGTCGGAGGCCGAGAGGCCGATCAGATCGCGCAGCGCCAGCCAGAGGAGGGCCACCGCGAACAGCATCAGCGCGCCGCGCGCCACCCGGCGCCGCCCGAGCGCGAGGGCGCCCGCGACCAGGGCCGTCGCGACCATGGCCCAGTCGTAGGGCGTCTGGGCCATGGGGACGATGCCCGCACGCGGGTCCCACAGGGACTTGAAGAAGTGCCCCTCGCCCTGGACGTCGTAGTCGTTGATCTCGTACGCGGTCCAGACCGTGGCCGCGAGCGCGTACAGGATGACGACGGTGCCCATCCGCAGGTAGGCGGGCGCGCCGGCGGCGTCGGCCCGGCCCACCCCGCTTCCCTGTCCGACGGTGCCGTGGCTCGGTATGGCCATATCTGTTCCCCCGTATGACGTGCGTTCGACTGGCCCCGCACCATAAGCCCCCGGAGCCACCGGCGCCTACCGCCCGGCGGCCGCCAGCAACCCGTCGATGACGGCGCCCAGTTGCTGTGACACGTCGTAGTCCTCGGTCAGTTCCAGCCACTGGTCCGCGAGTTGCGCGAGGTGCGGCAGCTCGGCGGCGTCCGCCTCGGTGAGCAGGTCGGGGAAGTACCGCTTGCGGTCGGGCTCTTCGGCGCGCCGCTCCATCGCGCGCCGGAACACCAGATCGCCGTAGACGCAGTGCCAGATCGTCCGGTAGGCGCGCACGGCCTCGACCGGGTCGAGCCCGCAGTCGATGCCCGCCCCGACGATCTCCTCGACCATCCACAGGGCGCCCTTGTCGGTGAGATCGCCGAGGCTGAGGACCTCGACGACCCAGGGCATCGACCGCAGTACGGCGTGCATGTGCAGCGAGACGGCGAGCAGCCGGTCGCGGGGGTCCGCGGGGAGCTCGGGGCGCTCCATGGCGGCGGCCGTGCCGGACAGGGTGAGCATCAGCAGCTCGTCCTTGTCGCGCACGTGGTGGTAGAGCGCCATCGGCGTCGCCCTCACCTCCCGGGCGACCCGCCGCATGCTCAGCGCCCCGACCCCCTCCTCCTGGAGGATCCGCCGCGCCACGTCCACGATCGCCCCGGCCTCGATCCGCCGGGGACGGCCGACGGGGCGCCTGGCCTTGCCGTTCTCCGCTGCTTCAGCTGCCACGCGGCCATTCTCCCGCTCTCTCCCGCGCGCCCGCCAAGCCCTCTCCCGACACCGCCCGAGGTATTTTCTATACGCGTATAGTAATCTCCGCGCCATGACGCAGAAAGTGAACCCACAGGTGTCCACGGACGGGGTTAACTCCCCTTCCCTGCCCGGCCGTTGGCTGCTCCCGGTGCTGCTCGCGGTGCAGTTCCTGGTCTCCCTCGACGTGTCCGTCGTGAACATCGCCCTGCCCGACATCGGCGCCGACCTCGGCTTCGCGGACGGCTCCCTGACCTGGGTCGTGAACGCCTACGCCCTCGCCTTCGGGGGCCTGCTGATGCTCGGCGGACGGCTCGCCGACGTCATCGGGCGGCGCCGCACCCTGATGTGGGGCTTCGCGGTCTTCGGCGCCGCGAGCCTCCTCGGCGGCCTCGCCGGTACGCCGGGCCAGCTCATCGCCGCGCGGGCGGTGCAGGGCGCGGGTGCGGCGGCGCTCGCCCCGGTCGGGCTCGCCCTCATCACCGTCAACTACCCGGCGGGACCGGCCCGTTCGCGGGCCATGGGCCTGTGGGGCGCCGTGGGCGCGCTCGGCGGTGCCGTCGGCGTCATGGGCGGCGGGCTGCTCACCGACGGGGCGGGCTGGCGCTCCGTCATGCTGATCAACGTCCCGGTGGTGCTCGCCGCCCTCGCCGTCGCCCCGCGCGCCGTCCCCGCCGACCGCCGCACCCACCCCGCGCCCCGCCTCGACCTCGTCGGCGGACTCCTGGTCACGGCCGGGACGTCGGTGCTCGTCCTCGGCCTGGTGCGCACCGAGACCCACGCCTGGACCTCCGCCACCACCCTCATCACACTGCTCGCGGGCGCCGCCCTGCTCGCCGCCTTCACCGCCGTCGAGACCCGCAAGCGCGCCCCGCTGCTCCGCCCCGGGCTGCTGCGCAGCCGCCCGGTGCTCTCCGCGAACGTCTTCGCGCTCCTGATGTCCGCGGGCCAGTTCGCCGCGTTCTACTTCACCTCGCTCTACCTCCAGGAGGTCCTGTCGTACGGGCCCACGCGCGCCGGAGCCGCCTTCCTGCCGTTCTGCGTGGGCGTCGTCGCCGGGTCCACCGCGGCGGCGCGCGCCGTGGGCCGGTTCGGGGAGCGGGCGCTGCTGGTGACCGGAGGGCTCCTGGGGGCGGCCGGGTTCCTGTGGTTCGCACTGACCGCCGAGGCGGGCGGCACCTTCGCGGGCTCGGTCCTCGGCCCCTCGCTCGTGGCCAGCGTCGGCACCGGCATGTGCTTCGTGCCGCTCGGCGCGGCGGCCACGTCGGGCGTCGCCGTCGAGGAGACCGGCATGGCGGCGGGGCTGCTCAACTGCTCCCGCCAGCTGGGCGGTTCACTCGGCCTCGCGGCCCTGGCGACCGTCGCGGCCCACACCTCGGGCACCTCGGGCACCTCGGGCGACCGGCCGGGCCCGGCCGCGCTCGCGGACGGCTACGCCACGGCGTTCGCGGTGTCGGCGGCGCTGCTCGCGGCGGCGGCACTGGCGACGGCGGCGCTGCACAAGTCCCGTTCCCAGGGCCCTGCTCGGGTCGGGGGCCTGCTCGGGTCCTAGTCGTGGAGGGGGTGCCCGACCAGCATCGTCGGCGCCCCCGCCACCCGCGTCAGGAACACCGTCGCCGCGTGCCGCCCCTGCGGCTTCACCTTCTTGCGCAGCTCCTCCGGCTCGACGGCGGACCCCCGCTTCTTGACGGTCAGGATCCCGACCCCGCGCTCCCGCAGCAGTGCCTTCAACTTCTTCACGTTGAAGGGCAGTTGATCGGTGATCTCGTACGCGGTGGCGTACGGGGTGCTGTGCCGCTCCTCGGACGTGACGTACGCGATGGTCTCGTCGATGAGCCCGCCGCCCACCTGCCGGGCCACCTCCGCGACCAGATGGGCCCGGATGACGGCGCCGTCCGGCTCGTACAAGTACCGCCCCACGGGCCGCACCTCGGGGTCGGGCAGCATCGCGTCGAGGGAGGTCCACAGGGAGGCGCCGGAGGGCAGCAGGGTCGCCCGGTGCGAGCGCGCCGTGCCCGTGCCGAACCACAGCACGGCCTCCTTCACGTCCCCGCCGTCCGAGATCCACTCCGCCTCGGCCTCGGCGGGCACCGCCTCGTGCGGGATGCCGGGCGCGATCTTCAACGCGGCGTGCGGAGCCTTCAACGCGGCGGTGACCGCCCACGACAGCGGCGGCGAGTAAGCCTCCGGATCGAAAATCCTCCCTCGCCCGCCCCTCCGCGCCGGATCCACGAACACGGCGTCGTACGAAGCCGTGTCCACCTCCGTCACATCCGCCTCACAGACCTCGATGAGCTCGGCGAGCCCCAGCGCCTCCGCGTTCGCCCGCGCCACCGCACACGTCAGCGGCGACCGGTCGACGGCGAGCACGGAGATCCCGGCCCGTGCGAGCGCGATCGCGTCCCCGCCGATCCCGCAGCACAGATCGGCCACGCTCCGTACGCCCAGGGCCTTGAAGGACTCGGCGCGGTGGGTGGCGACGGACGTGCGGGTGGCCTGCTCGACACCGTCCGGCGTGAAGAACATCCGGGCCGCGTCCTCGGCCCCGAACTTCGCCACCGCCCGCTGCCGCAGCCGCGCCTGCGCGAGCGCCGCCGAGACCAGCGCCGCCGGGTGCGTGCGGCGCAGGCGGGTGGCCGCGGCCAGCTCCCCGGCCGGTGCGACGTCCCGTACCTCGTCGAGGAGGGCGCGGCCCTCGGGGGCGAGCAGCGCGGCGAATTCCGATGCGGGGGAGAGCTGGTCGTTCACCCGGCCCATTGTGGGCCAGTCGGTGGATGGTGCGCGTCCGGTGGCGGTGTCGGCCTGGCTGCAGGGCTGTGAGCTGCGAGGATCCGGCGCCATGCAACTAGTACGACAAAACGACAAAAGAGCCAGAAAGCGGAAGCTCCCGGCGTACGCCACCGTGGCCGCTCTCGCCCTCACCGCGATCGTCTCGGGCTGCGCGTCCGGCGACGGCGACACCGTCCGCCCCGCCCCCGGCCAGCAGCCCCTCAAGGCCCCGCCGGCCCGCGCCCTCGACAGCTACGCCCACAAGCTGCGCGTCGCCCAGGCCCAGCGGGCCGCCGCCGCGAAGCGCTGGGGCCTGGCCAGGACCCCCCTCGCCGCACCCCGCCCGCCCGCCAAGAAGCCGCACATCGCCACCCGCAAGGGCTTCGAGGTCCGCGACCAGGCGCACCTGCCGCCCGTCTTCACGACCGTCCCCACCAAGGAGAAGGTCGTCTTCCTCACCATGGACGACGGCGCCGAGAAGGACCCGGCGCTGCTGCGGATGATGAGCGAACTGAAGATCCCCTACACCGCGTTCCTCAGCGACTACCTGGTCAAGGAGGACTACGGCTACTTCAAGAAGATGCAGGACAGGGGGGTCACCCTCAACAACCACACCCTCAACCACCGCTATCTGCCCGGGCTTTCGTACGAGGGGCAGCGGCGCGAGATCTGCGGCATGCAGGACGTGATCCGCAAGCACTACGGCAAGCGCCCCCAGCTCTTCCGCCCGCCGTACGGCAACTACAACCAGGACACGCTGCGCGCCGCGAAGTCCTGCGGCGTCAAAGCGGTGCCACTGTGGGCGTCCGAAGCATTCGTCGACCACATGGAGTGGCGCGAGTGGGACCGGGACCTGCACCCCGGCGACATCATCCTCACGCACTTCCGGGGGCGTGAGGACTGGAAGGGCACGATGCCCGACATGATCCGCCGGGTCATGAAGACGGTGACGGACAAGGGGTACGCGGTGGCCAGGCTGGAGGACTACCTGTGACGCGGCGGGCGCGGGCGCACAGACTGCTGGCGGGCTTGCTGGCGACCGCGGTGCTCGCGCCCGCACTCACCGCGTGCGCCGACTCGGTGGACCCGATCGAGAGGCTGGGCAGGAAGGCGGCCCAGAAGGTGCCGCGGAAGGGCAGACCGGGGAGCGAGCCGTCTCGCTGCGGGCAGCCGCTCCGCACGGCGGATCCCACCCCTGTGAAGGCTCCGAAGGCTCCGGAAGCCTCGAAAGCTCCGGAAGCTTCGAAGGCACCATCGCGGGAGCGTGACCGTTGTCCCGCAAGGGGCGAGCCGGCCCCCGAGGGGACCCCCGCCCCGGAGGGTCGCCCCGCTCACCGATAAACACGGCGTTAGCCAATTGGCACTCCGCTTGACCGAGTGCTAATCGTCGTCCTAGTCTCGGGCCTGGCACTCCCCACTGGAGAGTGCCAATAGCGACGGGCAGGTCCGGCACCCGCGACGACGGATCCACCTGGTCGCCACCTCAGACAGTTAACCCCGTGAGATCTCCGAAGGGGGAGGTCGGATCGTGACGACCACCAGCTCCAAGGTTGCCATCAAGCCGCTCGAGGACCGCATTGTGGTCCAGCCGCTCGACGCCGAGCAGACCACGGCCTCTGGCCTGGTCATCCCGGACACCGCGAAGGAGAAGCCCCAGGAGGGCGCCGTCCTCGCCGTGGGCCCGGGCCGCTTCGAGAACGGCGAGCGCCTTCCGCTCGACGTGAAGGTCGGCGATGTCGTGCTGTACAGCAAGTACGGCGGCACCGAGGTGAAGTACAACGGCGACGAGTACCTCGTCCTCTCGGCCCGCGACGTGCTCGCGATCGTCGAGAAGTAGTCACCTCGAAGCGAATGCTTTGAAGAGCTGCGCCCCTGGCCACCCCGCTGATGCCGGGCGGCGAGGGGCGCGGCTTCGTTTTTGACCCAGTTTTCCGAGAGGGCTGAACCGCTCCCATGGCGAAGATCCTGAAGTTCGACGAGGACGCCCGTCGCGCCCTCGAGCGCGGCGTCAACAAGCTTGCCGACACGGTCAAGGTGACGATCGGCCCCCGCGGCCGCAACGTCGTCATCGACAAGAAGTTCGGCGCCCCCACGATCACCAACGACGGTGTCACCATCGCCCGCGAGGTCGAGGTCGAGGACCCGTACGAGAACCTCGGCGCCCAGCTGGTGAAGGAGGTGGCGACCAAGACCAACGACATCGCGGGTGACGGCACCACCACCGCCACCGTGCTCGCCCAGGCCCTGGTCAAGGAGGGCCTGCGCAACGTCGCCGCCGGTGCCTCCCCGGCCGCCCTGAAGAAGGGCATCGACGCCGCGGTCAAGGCCGTGTCCGAGGACCTCCTCGCCACCGCCCGTCCGATCGACGAGAAGTCGGACATCGCCGCCGTCGCCGGTCTCTCCGCCCAGGACACGCAGGTCGGCGAGCTCATCGCCGAGGCGATGGACAAGGTCGGCAAGGACGGTGTCATCACCGTCGAGGAGTCCAACACCTTCGGTCTGGAGCTGGACTTCACCGAGGGCATGGCCTTCGACAAGGGCTACCTGTCGCCGTACTTCGTGACGGACCAGGAGCGCATGGAGGCCGTCCTCGAGGACCCGTACATCCTCATCCACCAGGGCAAGATCTCCTCGATCCAGGACCTGCTGCCGCTGCTCGAGAAGGTCATCCAGGCCGGCTCCTCGAAGCCGCTGCTGATCATCGCCGAGGACGTCGAGGGCGAGGCGCTCTCCACCCTCGTCGTCAACAAGATCCGCGGCACCTTCAACGCGGTGGCCGTCAAGGCCCCCGGCTTCGGCGACCGCCGCAAGGCGATGCTCGGCGACATGGCCGCCCTCACCGGCGGCACCGTCATCGCCGAGGAGGTCGGCCTCAAGCTCGACCAGGTCGGCCTGGACGTGCTCGGCACCGCCCGCCGCGTGACCATCACCAAGGACGACACGACCATCGTCGACGGCGGCGGCAACGCCGGTGACGTCGAGGGCCGCGTCAACCAGATCAAGGCCGAGATCGAGGCCACGGACTCCGACTGGGACCGCGAGAAGCTCCAGGAGCGCCTCGCGAAGCTGGCCGGCGGCGTGTGCGTCATCAAGGTCGGCGCCGCCACCGAGGTGGAGCTGAAGGAGAAGAAGCACCGTCTGGAGGACGCCATCTCCGCGACCCGCGCCGCGGTCGAGGAGGGCATCGTCTCCGGTGGTGGCTCCGCGCTCGTCCACGCCGCGAAGGTCCTCGAGGGCTCCCTCGGCAAGGAGGGCGACGAGGCCACCGGTGTCGCCGTCGTCCGCCGCGCCGTCGTCGAGCCGCTGCGCTGGATCGCCGAGAACGCCGGCCTCGAGGGCTACGTCATCACCTCCAAGGTGGCGGAGCTCGACAAGGGCTTCGGCTTCAACGCCGCCACCGGCGAGTACGGCGACCTGGTCAAGGCCGGCGTCATCGACCCGGTCAAGGTGACCCGCTCCGCCCTGGAGAACGCCGCGTCCATCGCCTCCCTGCTCCTCACGACCGAGACCCTGGTCGTCGAGAAGCCGGCCGAGGAAGAGGCCGAGGCCGGTCACGGCCACGGTCACGGGCACGCCCACTGACCCACGGGTTCAGCGACGAGGCCCGGCGCCCCTTCGGGGGTGCCGGGCCTCGGTGCGTCGGTCAACGTCCTTACCGGGGGCCGTACTTGCGCCCCGTACGCGAAGTGATCCCGCCGATCAGCGCCCTCGGCGTCACCTTCACCACGCCCATCATCGCCTTGTACCGCGGGTCCGGGATGGACAGGGACTTGCCGCGGGCCAGGTCGGAGAGGGCCGCCGCGACCAGCTTGTCGGCGTCGAGCCACATCCACTTGGGGATGTTGTCCGTGCCCATGCCGGCCCGCTGGTGGAACTCCGTACGGACGAGGCCGGGGCACAGCGCCATCAGCCGCACCCCGGAGTCCGCCAGGTCCTTCGCCGCGCCCTGGGTGAACTGCACGACCCAGGCTTTCGATGCGCCGTACGTGCCGCGCGGCACGAACGCCGCCACCGACGCCACGTTCACCACCCCGCCGCGCCCGCGCGGCCGCATCGACTCGATGGCCGCCGTCGTCAGCCGCAGCACCGCCTCGCAGTGCACCTTGAGCATCGTCAGCTCGTCGGCCATCGGCACTTCCAGGTAGCGGCCCTTGTTGCCGAAGCCGGCGTTGTTGACCAGCAGGTCGACCGGGTTCCTGGGGTCGGACAAACGCTCCTCGACGGCGGCGATGCCCTCGTCCGTGGCGAGGTCGGCGGTCAGCACCTCCGCCTCGATGCCGTGCCGGTCGTGCAGCTCGGTCGCCTGCTCCCGCAGCCGCTTCGTGTCGCGCGCCACCAGGACGAGGTTGTGTCCGTCGGCGGCCAGGCGGCGCGCGAAGGCGGCGCCGATACCGGCCGTGGATCCCGTAATCAGAGCCGTAGTCATGCGCCCAGGCTAATGACTGGACGGTGACGCAGGGTCAACCAGCCTGCTGGGCGACGTACTTACGGGCGTCCGCGAGGGTCTCCGGGTGCAGCGCGTCCCCCGCCGCGAGCATCCGCGGCAACAGCGTCCGCTCCGTGGTGATCGCCCGGAACTGCAGGGCGACGGTGACCTCGTGGTCCGGCCGGTGCACGATCTCGACGGCGTCGCCCTCCTGGATGTCGCCCGGCTCGACGACCCTGAAGTAGGCCCCGGGAACGCCTTCTTGAGTGAATCGCCGCACCCACCCCCGCTCACCCAGGTGCCCCTGGAACGTACGGCAGGGAATGCGCCCACTGGTCACCTCGAGCACCAGCTCGGAGCCGACCCGCCAGCGCTCACCGATCTTCGCGCCGCTCACGTCGAGCCCGATGGTGGTGAGGTTCTCGCCGAAGGAGCCGTTGGCGAGCGACCGCCCGAGCAGTCGCTCCCACGCGTCGAGATCCTCGCGCGCGTACGCGTAGACGGCCTGGTCGTCGCCGCCGTGCACCCGGCGGAAACAGACGTCGTCCCCGGCGAGGCCGCTGCCGGCGACGCCCTTCGGTCCGGGGGCGGAGACATGCACGCGGTCCGCCGTCGGCTGCTTGTCGATGCCGGTGGTCCCCGAGGGGGCGTCGGTGTGTGCGGAGGAGGTGGCCCGGCCCAGGTTCACGGAGAGGAGCTTCATAGAGGCAGGCTAGGCGAGCAGGCTCAAAGCGGCGACGTGATATTTCGCGCCTTGCCCAAGGCTCACTTATGCTCAAGGGGTGATCGAAGCCCGCCATCTCCGTGTCCTGCGCGCCGTGGCCGCCACCGGTTCCTTCTCGGCGGCCGCCCGTGAGCTGGGCTGCACCCAGCCCGCGGTGAGCCAGCAGATGAAGGCCCTGGAGACCTCGGCGGGCACCCCGCTGCTGATCCGCACGGGCCGCGAGATGCGGCTCACGCAGGCGGGCGAGGCCCTCGTCCGGCACGCCGCGGGGATCCTGGCCGGGCTGACCGCGGCCGAGGAGGAGGTCGCGGCCATCGCCGGCCTGCGCGCGGGCCGGGTCCGCCTCGTCTCCTTCCCCAGCGGCAGCTCGACGCTGGTCCCGAGCGCCCTGGCCGCGCTGCGCGCCGCCCACCCCGGCACCCGCGTCTCCCTCGTGGAGGCCGAACCGCCGCGCTCGGTCGAGATGCTGCGCGAGGGCGACTGCGACGTGACCCTCGCCTTCCGTTACGAGCGCGCCGACGGCACCTGCGCCGAGGAGTGGGA
This sequence comes from Streptomyces odontotermitis, assembly GCF_050510915.1. NCBI lineage: Bacteria > Bacillati > Actinomycetota > Actinomycetes > Kitasatosporales > Streptomycetaceae > Streptomyces > Streptomyces odontotermitis. The sequence continues at coordinate 17,160 of NZ_JBNJLS010000019.1, forward strand.
CGACCTCGTGGTGCGCCCGCTGCTCGCGGACCGGCTCGTCGGCCTGGTGCCCGAGGGCCACCGCCTCGCCAAGGCGGACTCGGTGACCATCGGGGAACTCGCCGACGAGCCGTGGATCGCGGGCTGCCCCCGCTGCCGCCGCCAGCTGGTCGAGGTCTGCGAGAGTGCAGGCTTCACGCCCCGCATCGACTTCGCGACCGACGACTACCCGGCGGTGATCGGCCTGGTGGGCGCGGGTCTCGGGGTCGCCGTCCTGCCGGAGCTCGCCATCGAGTCCGTACGGCCCAAGGGGGCCCTCGCGGTGACGGTGGAGCCGGCGGTGCAGCGGGAGATCGTCGCCCTCACGCTGCCCGATCTGGCCCAGGTGCCGGCCGTGGCCGCGACGCTCGACCACCTCGCCCGCGCCGCCGCCCGCTGACCCGGAGAGCCGGCGGAAGCCCGCCGTGACCGGCCGTTAGAAGAATCGTTCCTTCAGTTACGTGACAAGGCGCTGCCACTGGACGCGGAGGCCGTGACGAGCCGGTTGCGGGCGCGCCCCATGAGCTCTTCGCGCTCGTCCTCGGTGAGCCCGCCCCACACTCCGTAGGGCTCGCGTACCGCCAGTGCGTGCGCGGCGCACTCCGCCCGTACCGGGCACCTCATGCAGACCTCTTTGGCCGAGTTCTCGCGAGCGCTCCGCGCCGCTCCGCGCTCGCCCTCCGGGTGGAAGAAGAGCGAGCTGTCGACCCCGCGGCAGGCCGCGAGGAGCTGCCAGTCCCAGAGATCTGCGTTCGGTCCGGGAAGGCGGGAGAAATCTGCCATTGCTTGTCTCCTGGTAGCCGTTCTGACGCGGATACGGTGCCCACGACCGTACATCTACTATCTAAGGAGATGAAAATATGACTCATTGCGAATCTAGCCACAGACACCAGCAAAAGGGAAGAAAAAGGGCTAAATGGGGCATAGCTTGTGATGAAACCTTGAGGGTCTCTTGCGCTGTCTGCACTGTGTCCGCGCCCTCACGTAGAGTGCCGAAGGCGGCCGCCCGACCCGTAACTCTTTCGAGTGACCATCGTTGAGAGTGCGGAGGCGGTTGAAAGAACAAGCGCTCGGGCAGGTGTCCGAGAGCGTCAACCGCACAGGTGACGAATAAGTACAGCCTGGAGGCTCAAGGTGACGCGCATCAGCTGCGGAGGGCGGCCATGACATCCGTCCTCGTCTGCGACGACTCCCCGCTTGCCCGAGAGGCGCTCCGCCGCGCGGTCGCGACCGTGCCCGGCGTCGAGCGCGTGACGACGGCGGCCAACGGCGAGGAAGTCCTCCGCCGCTGGGGCGCCGACCGCTCGGACCTGATTCTGATGGACGTACGCATGCCCGGACTGGGCGGCGTGGAGACCGTTCGGCGGCTGCTCTCCGCCGACCCCGGTGCGCGGATCATCATGCTCACCGTCGCCGAGGACCTGGACGGGGTCGCGCTCGCGGTCGCCGCCGGGGCCCGCGGCTATCTGCACAAGGACGCCTCGCGTGCGGAGCTGCGGGCGACCGTGACGCAGGCGCTCGCCGACCCCACCTGGCGGCTGGCCCCGAGGCGGCTGCGGTCCGCCGAGATGGGGGCCGCTCCCACGCTCACCGCGCGGGAGATCCAGGTGCTCGAGGGCATGAGCCACGGCCGGTCCAACGCCGAGATCGGGCGTGAGCTTTTTCTCTCCGAGGACACGGTCAAGACGCACGCCCGGCGGCTGTTCAAGAAGCTCGGCGCCTCGGACCGTGCGCACGCCGTGGCGCTCGGATTCCGCTGGGGCCTGGTCCGCTAGGTGTGTCGCAGCGGGGGCTCGGCGATCCCCGCCCGCCGCGTGCTGGTGGGCGGGGCGACGGACGCCCGCTCCTTGTTTCGCCGCCGATGCCGCATCCTTGAGGTGTGGAGTTCCTCGGGGACGAGTCGGTCGAGCGGGAGGGGGAGGCGCACAGGATGAGTTCTGGCGCACCTACTCATAACGCTTCGGTGCACAACTACGGACGCGGTGCCACGGATCAATCGGCGCCAAGGCACCATGGACCGATGCGCGATGACAAGACGACGGTGATCGGTGCCCTCGTCCTTCGCGCCGTGGAGGGCGACGAGCAGGCCACGCACGATCTCCTGGCCCACGTCCACCCCCTCGCGCTGCGCTACTGCCGTACCCGGCTGTCCCGACTCCCGGGCGACGCGCGGCACTTCGTGGAGGACCTGGCGCAGGAAGTGTGCGTCGCGGTCCTCCTCGCGCTGCCGCGCTACAAGGACACCGGCCGGCCCTTCGAGGCGTTCGTCTTCGCGATCGCCGCGCACAAGGTCGCGGATCTGCAGCGGGCGGCGATGCGGCACCCCGGGTCCACGGCGGTGCCTTCGGACGAGATGCCCGAGCGGCCGGACGACTCGCTCGGCCCGGAGGAGCGGGCGCTGCTGAGCAGTGACGCCGAGTGGGCCAAGAAGCTCCTCGCCAACCTTCCGGAGAACCAGCGCGAGCTGCTGCTGCTCCGGATCGCCGTCGGCCTCACCGCCGAGGAGACCGGGCAGATGCTGGGGATGTCCCCGGGCGCGGTGCGGGTGGCCCAGCACCGGGCGCTGAGCAGGCTGCGGGCCCTGGCCGAGCAGTAGCCGGGCGGAGCGGCCGGGCAGTGGCGGTCGAGAGCGGTTCCGGGCGCGCGTACGACGGCTTCGTTGCCGTACGAACGTACAAAGCTTGTCGATGATCTTGCCCGTGGAATGAGACACCCTCGGATCCCGTTAGCATGGACATCCGCACCGATCAAGGCCATTTGGGGAAGGTGTCATGACTGCAAACGTCGACGGAGTGCCCGAGAAATTCGCGACACTCGGGCTGACCTACGACGACGTGCTGCTGCTGCCCGGCGCGTCCGACATGGCGCCGGACCAGATCGACACCTCCTCGTACATCTCGAAGAACGTGCGGGTGAACGTCCCGCTGCTGTCCGCGGCGATGGACAAGGTCACCGAGTCCCGCATGGCGATCGCCATGGCGCGGCAGGGCGGCGTCGGTGTGCTGCACCGCAACCTCTCGATCGCCGACCAGGCGAACCAGGTCGACCTGGTGAAGCGCTCCGAGTCCGGCATGGTCACGGACCCGATCACGGTGCATCCGGACGCGACGCTGGCCGAGGCCGACGCGATCTGCGCCAAGTTCCGCATCAGCGGCGTCCCGGTGACGGACGGCGCGGGCAAGCTGCTCGGCATCGTCACCAACCGTGACATGGCCTTCGAGACCGACCGCAGCCGTCAGGTGCGCGAGGTCATGACGCCGATGCCGCTGGTCACCGGCAAGGTGGGCATCAGCGGTGTGGACGCCATGGAACTGCTGCGGCGGCACAAGATCGAGAAGCTGCCGCTCGTCGATGACGCGGGTGTCCTCAAGGGCCTCATCACCGTCAAGGACTTCGTCAAGGCCGAGAAGTACCCGAACGCGGCGAAGGACGCCGAGGGGCGGCTGCTCGTCGGTGCCGCCGTGGGTGTGGCCGGGGACGCCTTCGAGCGGGCCCAGGCGCTGATCGAGGCGGGCGTCGACTTCATCGTCGTCGACACCGCGCACGGCCACTCCCGGCTGGTCGGCGACATGGTCGCCAAGATCAAGTCCAATGCGAGCGGTGTCGACGTCATCGGCGGCAACATCGCCACCCGGGACGGCGCGCAGGCGCTCATCGACTCCGGTGTCGACGGCATCAAGGTCGGTGTCGGGCCGGGCTCCATCTGCACCACGCGCGTGGTCGCCGGCATCGGCGTCCCGCAGGTGACGGCCATCTACGAGGCGTCGCTCGCCGCCAAGGAGGCGGGTGTCCCCGTCATCGGCGACGGTGGCCTGCAGTACTCGGGCGACATCGCCAAGGCACTCGTCGCCGGTGCGGACACGGTCATGCTGGGCTCGCTGCTCGCGGGCTGCGAGGAGTCGCCCGGCGAGCTGCTCTTCATCAACGGCAAGCAGTTCAAGTCGTACCGGGGCATGGGCTCGCTCGGCGCCATGCAGTCGCGCGGCGAGCAGAAGTCCTTCTCCAAGGACCGGTACTTCCAGGAGGGTGTCGCCTCCGACGAGAAGCTGGTGCCCGAGGGCATCGAGGGCCAGGTGCCCTACCGGGGTCCGCTGTCGGCCGTCGTCCACCAACTGGTGGGCGGGCTGCGTCAGTCGATGTTCTATGTGGGCGGCCGGACCGTTCCGGAGCTTCAGACGAACGGCCGCTTCGTACGGATCACCTCGGCGGGTCTCAAGGAGAGCCACCCGCACGACATCCAGATGACGACAGAGGCGCCGAACTACAGCCGTAAGTAGCCGCAAGTAACCGTCTGAGCGGTGCAGGGGCGGCCCCGGAGTTCCCGGGGCCGCCCCTTCCTCGTGCGTCGGGGATACTGGACGGGCAGACCAAGAGGGAAAGGCCCCACAAGTGACTGAGATCGAGATCGGGCGCGGCAAGCGCGGCCGCCGGGCGTACGCCTTCGACGACATCGCCGTCGTACCGAGTCGGCGTACCCGCGACCCGAAAGAGGTCTCGATCGCCTGGCAGATCGACGCCTACCGCTTCGAGCTGCCCTTCCTGGCGGCCCCGATGGACTCCGTCGTCTCGCCGCAGACCGCGATCCGCATCGGCGAGCTGGGCGGCCTCGGCGTCCTGAACCTGGAAGGGCTCTGGACCCGGTACGAGGACCCGCAGCCGCTGCTCGACGAGATCGCGGAGCTCGACGCCGAGACCGCGACCCGCCGCCTCCAGGAGATCTACGCGGCTCCCATCAAGGAGGAGCTGATCGGGCAGCGCATCAAGGAGGTGCGCGACTCCGGTGTGGTCACCGCCGCCGCGCTCTCCCCGCAGCGCACCGCCCAGTTCTCCAAGGCCGTCGTCGACGCGGGCGTGGACATCTTCGTCATCCGCGGCACGACGGTCTCGGCCGAGCACGTCTCCGGCGCCGCCGAGCCGCTGAACCTGAAGCAGTTCATCTACGAGCTGGACGTGCCGGTCATCGTCGGCGGCTGCGCCACGTACACGGCCGCCCTGCACCTGATGCGCACGGGCGCGGCCGGTGTGCTGGTGGGCTTCGGCGGCGGCGCCGCGCACACGACGCGGAACGTGCTCGGCATCCAGGTGCCCATGGCGACGGCCGTGGCTGATGTGGCGGCTGCTCGCCGTGACTACATGGACGAGTCCGGCGGCCGGTACGTGCACGTCATCGCGGACGGCGGCGTGGGCTGGTCCGGCGACCTGCCGAAGGCGATCGCCTGCGGCGCGGACTCGGTGATGATGGGCTCCCCGCTGGCCCGCGCCACGGACGCGCCCGGCAAGGGCCACCACTGGGGCATGGAGGCCGTCCACGAGGACGTGCCGCGCGGCAAGAAGGTCGACCTCGGCACGGTCGGCACGACGGAGGAGATCCTGACCGGTCCCTCGCACATCCCGGACGGCTCGATGAACTTCTTCGGGGCGCTGCGCCGGGCCATGGCCACGACCGGCTACAGCGAGCTCAAGGAGTTCCAGCGGGTCGAGGTGACGGTGGCGGACGCGCAGCACAAGCGGTGAGGTAACGCTGCGCTCGGCTTGAGCGGATATGCGGAAAAAGGGGTTGGGCCCACCTTCTGGTGGGCCCAACCCCATTCTGCGTGTTCTGCGGCGGTGCCTAGTCGGCGGCCCGCTTGGCCGCGGCGAAGGCGGAGACTCCGCCCAGGGCGAGGAAGACGAAGGTGAGGGCGTCCTTCTCGTGCTTCCACACCTGGTTGACCCAGTCGAAGTGGTCGGTGAGTACCTCGAAGAACGACACGTTGAGTTCGTCGCCTATCACCATCGCGCAGCCGGTGAGCTGGCCCAGGTACACGGCGGCCACGGCGGCCAGGGCGCTGACGACCTGTACCGCGACGTTGCGTCCGCCCAGCTTGCCCGCGGCGAAGCCGATGACGGCGCCGACGCCGAAGGCCGCGTAGCCGATCTCGTGGTCGACGGCCTTCATGATGGCGCCGTAGATGCCCGCCGTGACGAACAGCAGGACGATGGCGACGCCGATGCCGAGGCCCACGTTGCCGGTGCGGGCTGCCGCGGGGTGCGGAGGCAGCGGGAAGCCGCCCTGCTGGGGCGGTTGCTGCGGGAACTGGCCGTATGGCTGCTGCCCGTACGGCTGCTGGGGCTGCTGGCCGTATGGCTGCTGCGGTGGCTGGGTCATGCGTGTCCCCCTGGGGTGTGAACCGCCGCACTGATGTGCGGCAGAAAGGCCGCACGGTAGCAGTCGGGGCTGACGATCCCAGGGGGAATTCGCGAAGGTTCAGAGGCGGTGGGCCGCGCCTGCCGGGGTTGCGCCTCTTGTGTCCAGGAGGAGTTGGGCTTTTACCGCCAGGCCCTGGAGGTCGTATGTGCGGTGGTGCTGGAGCAGGATCGTCAGGTCGGCGTCGGCGGCGGCCTCGTAGAGGGAGTCTGCGCGGGGGACCGGGTGGCCGACGATGCTCCAGGTCGGCACGTAGGGGTCGTGGTAGCTGACGGTGGCGCCCATCTGCATGAGGCGGGTGGCGATCTCCTGGGCGGGGGCGCCCTGTTGGTCGGCGAGGTCGGGCTTGTAGGTGACGCCGAGGAGGAGGACGCGGGCGCCGCGGGCGGACTTGCCGTGTTCGTTGAGGAGGGTCGCCGAGCGCTGGATGACGTACTGGGGCATGCGGTCGTTGACCTGGGCGGCCAGTTCGACCATGCGCAGGGGGCGGGTCCCGCGCGCGGGGCCCGGGATGTCGAGGGGGACGCCGTGGCCGCCGACGCCGGGGCCGGGGCGGAACGCCTGGAAGCCGAAGGGCTTGGTCTCGGCGCAGCGGATGACGTCCCACAGGTCGATGCCGAGGTCGTGGCAGAGCACCGCCATCTCGTTGACCAGGGCCATGTTCACGTGCCGGTAGTTGGTTTCGAGGAGGTGGACCGTTTCGGCTTCGCGCGGCCCGCGCGCGCGGACCACCTTGTCGGTGAGGCGGCCGTAGAAGGCGGCGGCCGACTCGGTGCAGGCGGGGGTGAGGCCGCCGATCACCTTGGGAGTGACCGCGTAGCCGTGGGTGCGGCTGCCCGGGTCGAGGCGGCCGGGGGAGTGCGCGAGGTGGAAGTCGCGGCCCGCGCGCAGGCCGGAACCCTCTTCGAGGAGGGGGCGGAGGAATTCCTCCGTGGTGCCCGGGTAGACGGGGGATTCGAGGATCACCGTGGTGTGCGGGCGCAGTCGTGCGGCGAGGGCGCGGGCGGCGTCGGCCACTTGGCTCAGGTCGAGGGTGCGGTCCGCCGCCGGTGGGGCGGGGGCACAGATGACGGCGGTGCGGACCCGGCCGAGTTCGACGGGGTTGGCGGTCGGCCGGAAGCCCCCCGAGAGCATCCGGCGGACGTCGGCGGCGGTGAGGGTGCCCTCGGCGCCGCCGTCGCTGGGGAGGCGGCCGCCGGCGAGGTCGGTGGCGCGGCTCGGGTCGTAGCCGACGGTGGCGATGTTGGCGGCGACAGCGGCATGCGCGAGGGGCAGGCCGAGGTGGCCGAGTCCGATGACGGCGAGATCTGCGGGCATGGCGGTGGGCCGTCCTTCCCAGTAGCCGGAGCGGGACGTGGGCGCAAGCCCTGTGGACAAGGTGGGCGAGCGCAATGTCAGACTAGGAGTAAATATGACCGATTTGCGGCATTGCCCTGCTCCCGACCTCGGAGTGTTGTCCACAGGTGGCGCCGGAGGGGAGCGAGGTCGAGAAGAATCTGGGCATGATGTGAGCGCGACCACAGCCGATCGCATACGGGAGGCAGCGGTGAGGACAGCAACTCTGGGGCCGGCGGAGCGTGCCGAGTCACTGGCGTCGATGGCCGAGCGGGAGCTTGACGTCCTGGTCGTGGGCGCGGGCGTGGTCGGTGCGGGCACCGCCCTCGATGCCGTGACCCGCGGTCTGTCCACCGGGATCGTGGAGGCGCGGGACTGGGCTTCGGGCACGTCGAGCCGGTCCAGCAAGCTGATCCACGGCGGCCTGCGCTATCTGGAGATGCTGGACTTCGCGCTCGTGCGGGAGGCGCTGAAGGAGCGGGGGCTGCTGTTGGAACGGCTCGCGCCGCATCTCGTGAAGCCCGTGCCCTTCCTGTATCCGCTGCAGCACCAGGGCTGGGAGCGGCTGTACGCGGGATCGGGCGTCGCGCTGTACGACGCGATGTCGATGTCCAAGGGGCATGGGCGCGGGCTGCCCATGCACCGCCACCTGACGCGGAAGCACGCGCTGCGGGTCGCGCCCTGCCTGAAGAAGGACGCGCTGGTGGGGGCGCTGCAGTACTACGACGCCCAGATGGACGACGCCCGCTATGTCGCGACGCTGGTGCGCACGGCGGCGGCGTACGGCGCGAAGGCCGCCAACCGCGCGCGCGTGACCGGCTTTCTGCGGGAGGGCGAGCGGGTCGTCGGGGCCCGGGTGCAGGACGTGGAGGGCGGCGGAGAGTACGAGATCCGCGCCAAACAGATCGTGAACGCGACGGGGGTGTGGACCGACGACACCCAGGCGATGGTCGGCGAGCGCGGGCAGTTCCACGTCCGGGCCTCCAAGGGCATCCACCTCGTCGTGCCGAAGGACCGGATCAGCTCCTCGACCGGACTGATCCTGCGGACCGAGAAGAGCGTCCTGTTCGTCATCCCCTGGGGGCGGCACTGGATCGTGGGCACCACTGATACCGACTGGGATCTGGACAAGGCGCACCCGGCCGCCTCCAGCGCGGACATCGACTATCTCCTGGAGCATGTGAACTCCGTGCTGGCGGTGCCCCTTTCACGGGATGACGTGCAGGGGGTGTACGCGGGGCTTCGGCCGCTGCTCGCCGGGGAGTCGGACGCGACCAGCAAGCTGTCCCGGGAGCACACCGTGGCGCACCCGGCGCCGGGGCTCGTCGTGGTCGCGGGCGGCAAGTACACGACGTACCGCGTGATGGCCAAGGACGCGGTGGACGAGGCGGTGCACGGCCTGGACCAGCGCGTCGCCGACTGCGTCACGGAGGACATCCCGCTCGTCGGCGCCGAGGGCTACAAGGCGCTGTGGAACGCGCGCGCGAGGATCGCCGCCCGGACAGGGCTTCATGTGGTGCGTGTGGAGCACCTGTTGAACCGGTACGGCGCGCTGGCGGAGGAGGTGCTCGAACTCATCGCCAAGGACCCCACGCTCGGGGAGCCGATGCCGGCCGCCGACGACTACCTCCGCGCCGAGGTGGTGTACGCGGCGTCGCACGAGGGCGCCCGGCACCTGGACGACGTCCTGACGCGGCGCACGCGCATCTCGATCGAGACCTTCGACCGCGGTACGCGCAGCGCGCGGGAGTGCGCGGAGCTGATGGCGCCCGTGCTCGGCTGGGACAAGGACCAGATCGAGCGCGAAGTGCAGCACTACGAGAAGCGGGTGGAGGCCGAGCGCGAGTCCCAGCGGCAGCCGGACGACCTGACGGCGGACGCGGCGCGGCTCGGGGCGCCGGACATCGTGCCGCTGTCGTAAGACCCGTGGGCTGCAGGGACGGAGGGTTCCTCGGGAGGGAGAACTCGGCTTGGGTGAAGGGGGGTTAAGGAGCGACGGAGCGCTCGGCCGGGGTCAACGCCCGCCAGGTGTCGGTTGTGTGCGGGTTCTCGTGGGGGACTGAGGACCCGCGGCGACGACCGGTCCTCGCGTGAGGGACAATGAAGGCTCTGTCAGGGCGGGTTGCGCGGGTCGCAGCGGTAGCAAGCAGAGGGGACGCATGTCGGACGCGGAGCAGACGGGTGAGGCCCGTCAGGACAAGAGCGAACGTCTCCTCTCCGGGCGCTACCGGCTGGGAGAAGTGCTCGGCCGCGGCGGCATGGGCACGGTCTGGCGCGCGAAGGACGAGACGCTCGGCCGTACGGTCGCCGTCAAGGAACTGCGCTTCCCCTCCAGCATCGACGAGGACGAGAAGCGGCGCCTGATCACGCGTACGTTGCGCGAGGCCAAGGCGATCGCCCGGATCCGCAACACCAGCGCGGTCACCGTGTACGACGTGGTCGACGAGGACGACCGGCCGTGGATCGTGATGGAGCTCGTCGAGGGCAAGTCGCTCGCCGAGGCCATCCGGGAGGACGGCACGCTGACGCCCCGGCGGGCCGCCGAGGTGGGCCTCGCGATCCTCGACGTGCTGCGCTCGGCGCACCGCGAGGGGATCCTGCACCGCGACGTGAAGCCGTCGAACGTGCTGATCGCCGAGGACGGGCGCGTCGTGCTCACGGACTTCGGCATCGCCCAGGTCGAGGGCGACCCGTCGATCACGTCCACGGGCATGCTCGTCGGTGCCCCCTCGTACATCTCGCCGGAGCGGGCGCGCGGGCACAAGCCCGGCCCCGCGGCGGACCTGTGGTCGCTGGGCGGCCTGCTGTACGCGGCGGTCGAGGGCGTGCCCCCGTACGACAAGGGTTCGGCCATCGCGACGCTCACCGCGGTGATGACCGAGCCGGTCGAACGGCCGGAGAGCGCGGGCCCGTTGCTGGAGAAGGTCATCTACGGCCTGCTCGCCAAGGACCCGGAGCAGCGGCTCGACGACGCCGGGGCGCGGGCGCTCCTCACGGAGGTGCTGCACGCTCCCGAGCCGCGTGCGGCCGAGCCGGTCGAGGCGACGAAGGTCGTGCCGCTGCCGCCGGTTCCGGGCGGTTCGGGTTCTGGTTCCGGTGGTTCGGGCGGCTCCTTTGGGGGCGGCAAGGGCGAGGAGGCGGCGGAGCGGCTTCGCGGGGCGTTCCGGTCGGTGCGGAAGAAGGCGGCTGCCGCGGCGGCGGGTTCGGCCGCCGGGGTCAAGGCAGTTGGCGCGAAGGGCGCCGGGGCGAAGGTCGCTGGTGCCAAGGCGGCGGGCGCCAAGGGTGCTGCTGCGCAGGACGGTGCGGGGCAGGCCGCTGGTGCGAAGGCCGATGCGGATGCCGGGAGCGGTGGCTCGGTCGGTGCCAAGGGGGCGGCTGCTGAGGGGGCCGCGGGTGGCGCCGGGGTGGCCGAGGCGGCGAAGGCGGGTCGGCAGGCCGGGGCCGGGGCTGGTCGGCAGACGGCTGAGGCCGGGCAGGCAGAGGTCGGGACGAAGGCGGCCGGGACGAAGGCGGCCGGGGCCGGTGCGGTGCCGCCTGTGCCGTCGGCTTCGCCCTCGGCCGCGGGCGCGGGTGCCTCGTCGGCCGGGTCGGCGGCGGGGACAACTGGTGGGGCGAAGACGGGAGTCGCGGCGACGACTCCGATGCCGGCCCGGCCGGGCGGGCCGCCCAAGGCGTCGCTCACCGATGTGGTGCCGCGCCGGACGCTGGTGATCGTGTCCGTGGTGGTCGCGCTGGCCGTGCTCGGTACGGTCCTCGCGATCGCCCTGAGCGGTGGCGACAACTCCGGCAAGGACAGCAAGGGCGGCGACAAGACCGCGTCGAGCGGGGCCGCCGGGGGCGACGGCAAGGACAAGGACCCGGCCAAGGGTGACGGTTCCGGCAAGGGCGACGGACAGGGCACGCAGCCGGACGAGGGTAAGGGCGAGGGTTCCGGGGCCGGGCAGGACGATCCGGCGAAGAACGGCGGCGACAAGGGCAAGGGCAAGGATTCGGACGACGGCGCCGCATCCACGTACAAGCACGGTCAGGGCTTCTCGATCGGGCTGCCCAAGGGCTGGAAGTACGGCTCGACCGGCGCGTCGGGTGCCCGCTTCACCGGGCCCAACGGGCAGAAGCTGCTGGTGGGTTGGACGCACACGCCCAAGGACGACCCGGTGGCGGACTGGAAGAGTCAGGAGTCGTACATGCGCAGGGCGCAGTATGACCGGATTCGGATAGAGAAGGTGGACTTCCGGGGCTGGAACACGGCGGACTGGGAGTTCACCTACGTCGAGGGAGGCACGAAGTACCGGTCGATAGACAGGGGCTTCGTCGTCAACGACGGGCTCGGCTACGGAATGATGTACACGGCCAAGGCCGACGACTGGGGGAGCAAGGACCGGCGGGCGACCTGGAAGACGCTCACCCGGACCTTCAAGCCGAAGTCCTGAATGCTGTTCGCCTTCGGCACGTATCGTGAGTGCCTGCGGACTATGCGCAGCCGGACCGGAAATGACGTCTGGCGTATCCGCAACAGGCCCTTGAGCGAACGGAATTGACCACCGGCGGGACGGGGGAGGCGTCGTGGACGAATACGCGGGACGGGTTCTCGCCGACCGCTACCGGCTGCCGCTGCCGCCCGCGGAGGAGCACGAGTTCGCGGACACGTTCGCGGAGACGCGGGCCTTCGACACGTACAGCGGCCAGGAAGTCCTGGTCAGACAGGTGCCGTTGCCGGAGACGGTCGAGGCCGAGGTGCTCGACGCGGAGGAGTGGGCCGGTCCTGGCGCGGTGGCCATCGCGACGCCGCAGCGGGGGCAGGGGCGCGGCTTCGAGCGGGGCTCCGGGCGGGCCGGGCAGTCGACGCGCAGGCCCACGGATCCGGCGGTGCGGCGCGCGATGGAGGCCGCACAGGCGGCGGCGCAGATCCCCGATCATCCGCGGCTCGACCAGGTCTTCGATGTGTTCGCGGAGGACGGTTCGCTGTGGATCGTCAGCGAGTTGGTGTCGGCACGGCCGCTGTCCGCGCTCCTCGAGGACCAGCCGCTGACCCCGTACCGCGCGGCCGAGATCGCGGCGGACGTCCTGACGGCGCTGCGGGCGCTGCACGCGCACGGCTGGGTGCACCGGAACATCACCACGCGCACGGTGCTGGTCTGCGACGACGGCCGGGTCATGCTGACGGGGCTGGCCGTGGGGGCGGCGGAGGAGGCGTTGTGCGGGTATGACCCGCGGCCGGAGGAGCAGGGGGAGTACGGGGAGCAGGGGGCGGCGGGGGAAGTCGAGGGCGGCGAAGGAGTCGGGGGCAGCGAGGGAGTCGGGGGCAGCGAGGGAGTTGGGGGCGGGGGATCTGGGGCGGGGGCTCCGGAGGTCTTGGAGGGGGCGCGTGAGCCCAGGGCCGAACTGGAGTACAGGGATCGGGAGTCTGGGGAGTCTCGGGAGGGGCACGGGACCCGGGAGGCCCGGGAGAACCGGGGGAACCGGGAGGCTCAAGAGGGCCGGGAGCCGCGGGTGTTGCCCGGTGGGGCCATAGCGGCGTACCAGGCGGGGACGAGGGCCGCTGCTCGGGTGCGTGAGGAGCGGGCGGACGAGGGGCTTGACGGGGGGCGGGAGCGGGGCCGTGACCACGGCCAGGAGCAGGAGCAGGAGCAGGGGCAGGGGCAGGGGCAGGATCGGGATGAGGGCGGCGTCGACGGTGGTGCCAACAGTGGGCGGATAGCCGACCCCTACGGGGTGCGGGGCCGCAGCGGCCGGAGCAGCCGTGGCACGTGGCACGGGGCCGTTCCCCGCCCCGGTGTCGGGGGGATCGCCGACTGGCGGGCGGGACAGGGGCCGTTGCGGGGCGGTGGGGCGGCCGGACTCGAGGGTGCTCGTGGGGTGTTGAACGAGCGGGGGTTGCCGGACGGCTTCGATGTGCGGGCGGTTGAGGGGCCGGGTGGGGCCGAGGGCGCGGACGGGACGGCGGGGGACGAGAGCGGGTACGGGGGTGAGTTCGGGTCCGACTTCGAGGACGGGCCGGGGTTCGAGGACGGGCTGGACCGCGAGTTGGACCGCGAGTCCCGGTACCGCGGGTATGAGCCGGAGGCCACGTACGACCGTGAAGCCTCGTACGGTCGCGAAGGCTCGTACGACCATGAAGCCTCCTTCGGCCGCGGAGCCTCCTTCGACGCCGAGTCGGAGTACGCGCCTGCCGGTGCCGCCGATCTTGAGCGTTCGCGCTGGACGCAGGGCGGGGGCGCTCGTGCCGTGGACGCCGAGACCGGGGTGGAGCTCGTCAAGGCCGGGTCCGGGGCCGGTACCCGTAGCGGTGGGTGGGATGAGGGAGCGGCCTCCGGTGGGGCCCGGCGTGGGCCCGGGACCGCGCTCGCCGCCGAGCGGGCGCGGCAGGCGCGGATGGCCGTCGTGGGACCCGTCACCGAGCGGTGGGCGCCCGAGCAGGCCGGGCCCGTGCACGCCAACTGGCAGTTGGCGGCGCCCATCGGGCCCGCCACCGACCTCTGGGCCCTGGGCGCGCTGCTGTTCCGTGCCGTGCAGGGGCACGCCCCGTACCCGGAGGACAGCACCACCGAGCTGGTGCAGATGGTCTGCGCCGAGCCGCCCGCGTTCGCCGAGGAGTGCGGGCCGCTGCGGCCCGTCGTGGAGTCGCTGCTGCGCCAGGACCCCACCGATCGGCTCGACTTCGAGGAACTGCGCGGCTGGCTGCGGTCGTTGGTGCGGTCCGCGCCCGAGCCGGAGGCGGGGGCGGACGTCGTGCCCGCGCCGCCGTTCGACGCGCGCCGGCTGCCCATCGTGCGGCGCCGCGGTGAGATCGTCCGCAGACGGTGGCGTCGCGGGGCCTCGGCCTCGGCGGCCAACGGGCACGGGCGGCACAAGCGCGGTCGCGGTGAGGGGGCTTCGCTCGCTGCGGAGGGGAGGTCTGTCGAGGATCGGTTCGCCGAGGGCCGGTTCGTCGAGGGCCGGTTCGCCGAAGGGCGGGCCACCGACGCCGTACGCGTGCCGAAGCAGGCCAAGGAGCGGAGGCCGCAGAAGGTTCAGAAGGCGCAGAAGACCCAGAAGGCGCCGAAGCCGTCCCGGGCTCCCAAGCCCGCGAAGGTGCCGCGCGCGCCCCGGCCCGCCAGAGCGCCCAAACCGCCCAAGTCGCCCAGGTCACCCAGGGTTTCCGCCTCCATGGGCAGCGCCGGGGTGGTCACGGGCGCGGGGCCCCGGGGTGCGGCGCGCGGGCCCAGGTCGCTCGGGCGGCTGCTGTTGATCGCCGTCCTGGTGGGGCTCGTCGCCGCGGTGGCGTACGCGATGCTCTTCATGCCCAAGAGCGGTGGCTCGGACGACAAGGGCGCGGGCGGCGGGCAGACCGGTGCGGCGGGCGAGGTCAGCCAGGCGCCGGGCGACAAGGAGCCGACCGCCGGGTCCAGCCACGACGACAAGCCCGGCGGCAAGCCCACCGACAAGCCCAGCGAGAAGCCGGAGAAGAGTCCTGGCTCCGAGGAGCCGCAGACCACCGCGCCCGAGGTGCCGCAGGGCTTCACGCTCCGCAAGGACCCCGAGGGGTTCCAGGTCGCCGTCGCGCGCGGCTGGGACCGCCAGCCCAAGAACGGGCGGGGGCAGGTCCGTTACACCCACGGCTCCTTCGAGCTCCTCGTCGTGCCCGGCCGTGACGGCACGGACGAGTACGGCACGGACCCCATGAAGTACCAGAAGGAGAACGAGAGGGAGCTGCAGCCCTACCGCGACTCTTCCTGGGCCACCGTCGGCGGGCTCCGCAGCATCGATGTGGGCGGGCGCGCCATGGCCGAGGGGCAGTACACCTGGCAGGGGCCCGACGGCGGCGACATCTTCGTGCGCAACGTCGCGATGGTTGTCGGCGACTCGTACCACGTCGTGCAGGTGCGCGGGCCCGAGGCCGAGCGGGACGAGGTGGACCGGCTGTACGAGGCTGCGCAGAACTCGTACCGCGCGAAGGGTTGATGGCTCGGACGAAGGGCTGAGGGCTCGGACGAAGGGCTGAGGGCCGACCCGGGCGAAAGATCGACGCTGCCCGCGCCCGGCGCAAGGCGGCGCTCCGTGGCGGACCCTTCGTACACCGGGGAACACCCCGTCCATACGCGTCATGCGTCACAGAGCGGTCTCCATGCACCCCCGCTGGTTCCCTGAGAGGTCACCGCTCCCTAACCTTGGCCTGTCAAGACCATTGCGGGGGAACGTGAATCAGATGCAGGGCCTGCTCCTCGCGGGCCGCTACCGACTCGGTGAGTCCATCGGCCGCGGTGGCATGGGACGGGTGTGGCGCGCGCAGGACGAAGTGCTGCACCGGGCCGTCGCGGTCAAGGAACTGACGGCCGCGCAGTACGTGCAGGAGGCCGACCGCGCGGTCCTGCTCGCACGCACCCAGACCGAGGCGCGCGCCGCCGCCCGGATCAACCACCCCGCCGTCGTGACCGTCCACGACGTCCTGGAGCACGACGACCGGCCGTGGATCGTGATGGAGCTGGTGGAGGGCCCCTCCCTCGCGGACGCCGTGCGCGACGACGGCCGGGTCGAGCCCGCCGAGGCCGCCCGCATCGGCCTCTGGGTGCTGCGGGCCCTGCGCGCCGCGCACACCGCCGGGGTGCTGCACCGGGACGTGAAGCCCGGCAATGTCCTTCTCTCGCGCGATCGCCGCGTGCTGCTCACCGACTTCGGGATCGCCCAGGTCGAGGGCGACTCGACGATCACGCGGACCGGCGAGATCGTCGGCTCCGTCGACTACCTGGCGCCCGAGCGGGTCAGCGGCGCGGCCCCCGGGCCCGCTTCCGACCTGTGGGCGCTGGGCGCCACGCTGTACACGGCGGTGGAGGGCAACTCGCCGTTCCGGCGCACCTCTCCGCTCGGCACGATGCAGGCCGTCGTCACGGAGGAGCCCGCGCCGCCGGAGCACGCGGGCGCGCTCGGGCCCGTCATCATGGCGCTGCTCGCCAAGGACCCTGCCGTGCGGCCCAGCGCCGACGAGGCCGAGCAGATGCTGGCCGAGGCCGCGGAGGGGCGCCGTCCCGACGCGGCGCAGGCGTACGTGCCGACGCGGGTGCACACGCCGACGCAGTCGGTCTCCGCGTCCGTGTCGCCGGTCGGCGCCACACCGTTCCCGTCGGCCCACCCCCACCGGTCCGACACCGTCGTACGCGGCAGCGCCCTGCCCGAGCCGTCCGCGAAGCCGCGCCGCCGCTGGCCCGCCGTCGTCCTGGTGGCCGTCCTGGCCGCGCTGCTCGGCGGCGGTGGCGCCGTGGCGTATCTCCAGTACCAGGACCGGGACAAGGGTTCCGGGCAGTCGCAGGGGGGCACGGGGACGAACGACCCGGGGAAGGGCGGCGAGGGGCAGATCCCCGCAGGCTGGGTGCGCAAGCACGACGCCGAGGGCTTCAGCCTCATGATGCCCAAGGGCTGGCAGCGCGAGATGGACGGCAACCAGATCGACTACACGCCGGACGGAGGGCGGCGCTTCGTGCGCATCGCCATCGACCGCAAGCCGCAGTTCGAGTCCCCGTACACGCACCAGGTGGCCCTGGAGAAGGGCCTGCGGGGCAAGCTGCCGCAGTACAAGCGGCTCCAGCTGAACTCGAACACCTTCCGTGACCAGAAGGGCGCCCTCTGGGAGTTCAGCTGGACCGCGGGCGCGAACGACACGACGGCGGGCCCCCGATACGCCATCGAGCAGACGTACTTCAGCAGTGACGGCGTCGAGTACGCGGTCTATCTGTCGGGTCCCGCGGCGGAGCGCGACAAGATGCGGGGACAGTTCGACGCGATGCTGCGCAGCTGGCGGGAGCGGTGACGGTACGGGCCTGATACCTGGCCCTGACACCTGGCCCTGACACCTGGGCCAGATCCCTGGGCCTGATCCCGTCCCCGTACCGGAACCAGTCGCCTTCCTTCGCACATGTGTGGGGCATGATGGCCGCATGGGGAGCCTGGGAGGTCACGCTGGTGGGGGCAACGGCCGTGTCATAGCAGGCCGTTACCACCTCGAGGCGCGCCTTGGCCGGGGCGGCATGGGGGTCGTCTGGCGCGCCACCGACCGTTTGCTCGGGCGTCGGGTCGCGGTGAAGGAACTCGTGCTCGACGAGACGCTGTCCGACGCCGAGGCCACCCTGCAGCGGGAGCGGACCCTGCGCGAGGCGCGGGCCGTCGCGCAGCTGCGGCATCCGCACATCATCGTGGTCCACGACGTGGTGGTGCAGGACGACCACCCGTACATCGTCATGGAGTTCATCGACGGGGACTCGCTCGCGGTGCGCATCTCGCGGACCGGGCCGCTGGACCCGCGCGAGGTCGCACGGATCGGCCTCGACCTGCTCGGCGCCCTGCGCACCGCGCACGCCGCCGGGGTGCTGCACCGCGACCTCAAGCCCGCCAACGTCCTC
Source organism: Streptomyces odontotermitis (assembly GCF_050510915.1). Lineage (NCBI taxonomy): Bacteria > Bacillati > Actinomycetota > Actinomycetes > Kitasatosporales > Streptomycetaceae > Streptomyces > Streptomyces odontotermitis. The sequence goes on from NZ_JBNJLS010000019.1 coordinate 35,070, forward strand.
GTGGAGGAGGCCAGCGGCCGCGTCGTGCTCACGGACTTCGGGATCGCGCAGGTCACCGGGGCGACGACGCTCACGGAGATCGGCTCGTTCGTCGGCTCGCCCGAGTACACCGCGCCGGAGCGGATGGCGGGGGAGCGGACCGGGCCCGAGTCCGACCTGTGGTCGCTCGGCGCGCTCCTGGTGACCGCGCTGACCGGGGAGTCGCCGTTCAGGCGGGACTCGATCGGCGGGGTGCTGCACGCCGTCGTCTACGACGAGATACGCCCGCCCGCCGTCGTCGAGCCGCTGCTGCCCGTCGTCCTGGGCCTGCTCGAACGCGACCCGGACCTGCGCCTGGACGTGGTCGCGGCGGAGCGGCTGCTGCGCGCGTACGTCGAGACGGGCAGCATGCCGGGGGCCGCCGGGCCGGGAGGCGGACCGAAGGGTGGTCCGAGGGGCGGGGCCAGGGGCGGGGCCAGGGGAGGGGCCAGGGGCGGGCGCACGCCCGCGTACTCGCCGACGGTGCGGTCCGTGCCCGCGCGGCCCGTCCCGACGCACGGCGCCCCCGCCCCCGCCGCCGCTTCCCGGCGCGGCCGCACCGCGCTGATCGCCGCGGCCCTGGTGGCGGCGGTGGCCGGGGGCGGGGTGGCCGCCGCGCTGCTCCTCGGCCGGGACGGCAACGGCGGCGGAGCGCCCACGACTTCGGCCCCCACGCCCCCGTCCGCGACGACGAACGGGCCGCGCCCCACGCCCACCGTGACGGTCACCAAGGGCACCCGTACGCCCCGGCCCAGCACACCCGAGGCACCGGACGGCTACCGGGTGGCGCAGGACCCCGAGGGCTTCATGCTCGCCGTGCCGAAAGGTTTCACGCGCGAGAAGCAGGGGCCGCGGACCTTCTACGTCTCGCCGGACGGAGCCTTCCGCATCGGCGTCAAGGAGGCCGCGCCCCAGCCTGGCGGCCCCCTCGCCGTGCAGCGCCGCTCGGCCGCCAAGGGGCCCGCGAACAACCCGGGCTACCGCGGCGGCTCGGTCACCCAGACCACGCACAACGGCAGGCCCGCCGCGCTGTGGGAGTTCAGCTGGGACGGCTTCACGGAGAAGGAGGGCGCCCGGCACACGGTCGACCTGTGCTGGCAGGAGGGTGGCCGGATGTATGACGTGTGGGTGTCGGCGCCGGTCGGGAAGGCGGCTGAGGGGCGGCGGTATTTCGACACGGCGGTGGACTCGTTCGTACGGGGGTGAGGGGGGCGCCTTTCGTACGGGAGTGGGGCGCCGTGCGTGACGGGGACGGGGAGTCTTCCGTACGGGGACTGGGCACTGAGCGAAGGTACGCAGGGGGTCACAAATCCGATACCCGGGTGGAACCCGAGCCGCCCCGCACGGTAGGCATGGGGTCATGAGTGACAACGGGGGAACCTCCTATGGCCCGAACGACCCGACGACTTTCGGCCTGCAGCCGCCGCGGCGGCCGGACGCACCGGGCGCACCGGGACAGGGCGGACAGCCCGCCGCTCCCACCCCGCCCCCGTCGCCGTACGCGCAGCCGACGCAGGTCGTGCCGAACCAGTCGCATCAGCCCCACCAGCCGAGCGGGCCGTCCGTACCCGACCCGGGCGCGGGCCGTCTGATCGCGGGCCGCTACCGGCTCCTCAGCAAGCTCGGCCACGGCGGCATGGGCACCGTCTGGCGGGCCAAGGACGAGACGGTGGACCGCGAGGTCGCGGTCAAGGAGCCCCGGGTCCCCGACCACCTCCCCGAGCGGGAGCGGACCAACGCCTTCGAGCGGATGCGCCGCGAGGCCCGTGCGGCGGCCCGGCTCGACCACCCGGCGGTGGTGAACGTCCACGACGTCGCGGTCGAGGACGGACAGCCCTGGATCGTCATGGAGTTCGTGCAGGGACGTTCGCTCGGCGACGCGCTCCAGGAGGGCACGCTGAGCGCCCGCGAGGCCGCGCGCGTGGGCCTGGAGGTCCTGAACGCCCTGGACGCCGCGCACCAGGCGGGCATCCTGCACCGCGACGTGAAGCCGGACAACGTGATGCTCGGCCGCCACGACCGCGTCGTCCTCACCGACTTCGGCATCGCGCAGATCGAGGGCGAGACGAACCTGACGGACACGGGCGGCTTCGTCGGCTCGCCCGAATTCATCGCGCCGGAGCGGGTGTTGGGGCAGCGTCCCGGGCCGGCTTCTGATCTGTGGTCGCTGGGTGTGGTTCTTTACGCGGCCACGGAGGGCGTCTCGCCTTTCCGCCGCAGCAATACGCCCGCGACGCTCCAGTCGGTCCTGAACGCGACGCCCGCGGCGCCGGCGACCGCGACGGGGCCGCTGGCCGACGCGATCAACGGCTTGCTGGCGAAGGACCCGGCGCACCGGCCGAACGCGGCGCAGGTGCGGGGGCTGTTGGAGGAGGCGGTCAAGCCACCGCAGCAGCTGGCGGCCACGCAGTTCGCGCCGCTCGCCGGTGCCGACGGATCCGTGAGCCCCGCGGGCGCCAAGGGTGGCGTCACCGTCAGCCGCAAGGCGCTGCTCGGGATAGGGGCGGCGGTTGTCGCCGTGGTGGTGGCCGGGGTGCTGGTGGTGGCGAACCCCTTCAAGGGGGACGAGGAGCTGGCGGGGGGTCTCACCGACCATCAGGTCAAGGAGCTGGGGGCGACGGTGACGGCACCCACCGGGTACAAGGAGTCCAAGCCCGGTGACGACGCCCTCAAGACGGACCACTGGGTCCAGTACACCGACGCGAGCGGCAGCATCTGGGTGAGCCTCTCCCTCGACAAGAAGGCGGAGGACAGCGGCAGTGAGATCGCCGGATCGGCCGCCGCCGAGATGTACGAGGACGACGCGGACTTCAAGGAGACGGGCGACAGCAACATCGGCATGGATGCCGGTGCCAAGACCAAGCCCGAGGACACCAAGTACAAGGGCGAGAAGGCAGCCCTGAACACGGCGGTCTACCAGACCACCGACAGCCAGGACCCCCGCCCCCGCGAACTCCAGGTCCTCTACTACAAGACCAAGTCGGGCGACATGTACCGGTTGATGATCGGCTACCCCGGCAAGGGCGACTTCACCGAGCGCGGCCGCGACGTCGCCAAGGCCGCCATCGACAACCTGGACATCACGAAGCTCTAACCGGACTGGCCCCGGCACACCCCCGCACGGTACTCATGACCCATGAGCAACGACGGGGGACGCCGGGCCGGGCCGGGTGACGGGCGCCTGATAGGCGGGCGTTACCGGCTCGGTGAGCGGATCGGGTCCGGGGGCATGGGCACCGTGTGGGGTGCCGTTGACGAGCTGGTCGGGCGGGACGTCGCGGTCAAGGAGCCGCGGCTGCCCGGGGATCCGCACGGGCCCGCGCGCGAGCGCATGGCCGCGCGGCTCTACCGGGAGGCGCGGGCCGCCGCTCGCGTCGAGCACCCGGCGGCCGTCGCCATCCATGACGTGGTCGTGGAGGACGGGCTCCCGTGGATCGTCATGGAGCTGATCCGGGGCGAGAGCCTTCACGAAGTGCTGCAGCGGGGCGCCCTGGCGCCCGCCGAGTCCGCCCGCATCGGCCTCGCCGTCGTCGGCGCGCTCGGCGCCGCGCACGCCAAGGGCATCGTGCACCGGGACGTAAAGCCCGCGAACGTGCTGATCGGCGCGCACGGCCGCGTCGTCCTCACCGACTTCGGGATCGCCCACGTCCAGGGCGAGGAGTCCCTGACCATGAGCGGGGAGTTCGTCGGGTCCCTCGAATTCATCGCGCCCGAGCGGATGTCGGGGCGGGGTGCCGGGCCCGAGTCCGATCTCTGGTCGCTAGGGGTGCTGCTCTATGCCGCCGTCGAGGGGTGGTCTCCCTTCCGGCGTACGACGGTCGAGTCCACGCTCGCCGCCGTGCTGTCCGCCGAGGCGCCGAAGCCCGTACAGGCCGGTGAACTCGGGCCGCTCATCGAGCGGTTGCTCGTGAAGGACCCGGAGGCGCGGCCCGGCGCGGGGGACGTGGCGCTCGCGCTGGCGGCCGTGGCGGAGGGGCGGGCGCTGCCGGAAGCCTTCACCGGGCCGCAGCCGCCTGCCCAGGACCCGTCCGGCATGCGGGAGTTGGCCGATGACGTGGGCACCATGAAGATGGGGCGTCCGGCGCCGGGCGTCCCGCTTGAGCCGGACACCCCCGAAGGCCCCACCGTCACTTCCGACCGGGACGACCCGGACGGTGCCCCCAAGCCGTCCCGTCGCACCCCGGCCCTGATCGCCGCCGCCCTCGCGGGTGCCCTGCTCGTGGGCGGGGGAATCTGGGTCGGCGTCTCCGTGGGCAGGGGCGACGACGGACCCTCGTTCGGGGCATCGGTCTCGGAGGGCGGCGACAGCGGTGAGATCGCCCCGCCCCGCGAGCCCGAGACGACGCCCGAACCGTGGAAGGTGCGCCGGGAGAGCAAGATCGTCGCGGAGCTCTCCGTGCCCAGGGACTACCAGGCGTACGCGCGTGAGGACGGCGACACCAACTGGGCCCAGGGCAAGCGGCTCGTGGAGTACGGCGCCAAGGAGGGCGACGGTGCGGTCCTGGTGCGCCTGACGAGGCATGCCATGGGGACCACGCCCGCGCTGGCCTGGGCGCGTCAGATGGGCGAGTTCTGGAAGGACAACGACAACAATGCGCGCTCGACGTACACCAAGACGTCCTTCCACGGCTATGACGCGGCGATCGCCGACACCACGTACGACGACGACCAGCGGGCCGTCGGGGACGCGACCCGCTGCATGCAGCTCATGATCATCACCGATGACCAGGAGTTCTACGAGCTCCGCGTCGACATGCCCAAGGGGACGAAGGAGGAGAAGGAGGGCACCGGGCTCTTCAAGGGCGTGCGGGAGCGCCTCAAGATCGGCAAGGCGATGGTGAACCCGTGAAGGGATCTTCGGTGACGCCCTGAAGAGATCTTTCCGGTGCGATCTCCGTGCGGTGTGTACATGGACAACGCCCTGATCAGCGGCTTTGTTGCCAGCGATCACTGGCGTGGTGTGTGCGGTCCGTGAAAGCTGATTACCGATGGGTACCCAAAACCCCGGCGGGCGCCTAATCTCACGACCATGACGGACTCGCAGGCCAGCGCGGCGCCCCAAGGAACGAACCCCATCGCCCCCGCCCCGGACGGCGTGCGCACCGCCGCCGACGTGGTCACGCCGGAGCTGGTCGCCCAGCTCACCCGCGACGTCATCGGCTCGGGACGCACGGCCAACCACACGCCGTTCACCGGCGAGAAGCTGGCCGACATACCGGAGTCGACCCCGGAGGACGTGGCCACCGCGTTCGAGCGCGCCCGCGTCGCCCAGGTCGCCTGGGCGCGCACCCCGGTGCGGCAGCGCGCCGCGGTCCTGCTGCGCTTCCACGACCTGGTCCTCCAGCGCCAGGCCGAGGTCCTCGACCTCATCCAGCTGGAGACCGGCAAGGCCCGCCTGCACGCCCACGAGGAGCTCCAGGCCGTCGCCGTCGCCGCCCGCCACTACGGCCGCAAGGCCCCCTCGTACCTGAACCCGAAGCGCCACACCGGCGTCGTGCCGACCCTCACCAAGGTGACGGAGAACCGGCAGCCGCGCGGCGTCGTCGGCCAGATCGCGCCCTGGAACTACCCCTTCGAGCTCTCGATCGGCGACGCGCTGCCCGCCCTCGTCGCCGGTAACGCGCTCGTGATGAAGCCCGACACCGAGACCTGCCTGACCGCGCTGTGGGCGCGGGACCTGATCATCGAGGCGGGCCTTCCGTCCGAGGTCTTCCAGGTGGTGATCGGTGAGGGTCCCGTCGTCGGGCCCGAGATCGTCAAGCACGCCGACTACGTCTCCTTCACCGGCTCCACCCGCACCGGCCGCGAGGTCGCGCAGGGCGCCGCGGGCCGCCTCGTCGGCGTCTCGCTCGAACTCGGCGGCAAGAACGCCATGCTGGTGCTGCACGATGCCGACGTGGAGAAGGCGGCGGCCGGCGCGGTGCGCGCCTGCTTCTCGTCCGCGGGCCAACTCTGCATCTCCATCGAGCGGTTGTACGTCCACGAGTCCATCGCCGACGAGTTCGTCGAGCGGTTCGCGGCGCGGACCAAGGCCATGCGGCTCGGGCGCTCCCTCGCGTACGGAGCCGACATGGGATCGCTGGTCGGCGAGCGGCAGTTGGAGACCACCAAGCGGCATGTCGACGAGGCCGTCGCGAAGGGCGCCACGCTCGTCGCGGGCGGCGTCGCCCGGCCTGACATCGGCCCGTACTTCTACGAGCCGACGATCCTGGACGGCGTCGAGTCCCCGATGTCGGTCTGCGCCGAGGAGACCTTCGGCCCGGTCGTCTCCCTCTACCGCTTCACCGACGAGAACGAGGCGGTGGAGCTCGCCAACGCCACCTCGTACGGCCTCAATTCCTCGGTCTGGACGAAGGACGGCAGCCGCGGCCGCAAGATCGCCGCCCGCCTCCGTACCGGAACGGTCAACGTGAACGAGGGCTTCGCGCCCGCCTACGGCAGCGTGCAGTCGCCGATGGGCGGCATGAAGGACTCGGGGCTCGGCCGCCGCCACGGCTCCGAGGGCATCCTCAAGTACACGGAGGCGCAGACCGTCGCGCACCAGCGGCTCATCCCGCTGGCGCCGTCGTTCGGGATGGACGACGAGAAGTACGCGGCGTTCATGAGCGCCAGCCTCAAGGTGATGAAGGCGTTCCGGCTGCGCTGAGCACGCCCCGGCCCCGCAGAGTTTTCAACGAGGAGAGTCCATGTCACAGGAGAGCTCTGCCCAAAACCCGGATGAGAGGCAGGAGTTGGACGAGGGACAGGAGTTGGACAAGGGGCAGGAGTTGGACGAGGGGCAGGAGTACGACTACGACGTCGTCGTCATAGGCTCCGGCTTCGGTGGCTCCGTCTCCGCGCTCCGCCTCACCGAGAAGGGCTACCGCGTCGGCGTCCTGGAGGCCGGGCGCCGCTTCACGCGCGAGACGCTGCCCAAGAACTCCTGGGACCTGAAGAACTACCTGTGGGCGCCCGCCCTCGGCCTCTACGGCATCCAGCGCATCCATCTGCTCGGCAACGTGATGGTGCTCGCGGGCGCCGGGGTCGGCGGCGGCTCCCTCAACTACGCCAACACCCTGTACGTACCGCCCGCGGCGTTCTTCAACGACCCGCAGTGGAAGGACATCACGGACTGGCAGGGCGAGCTGTCGCCGTACTACGAGCAGGCCAAGCGCATGCTCGGGGTGCGCCTCAACCCGACGATGACGCCCTCCGACGTCCATCTGAAGGCGGCCGCGCAGGCGATGGGAGTGGGCGACAGCTTCCACATGGCGCCGGTCGGCGTCTTCTTCGGCGACAAGGACGACGCCGACGGGTCGGCGACTGCCAGGCCGGGTCAGGAAGTCGCCGACCCGTACTTCGGCGGCGCGGGGCCCTCCCGCAAGGCGTGCACCGAGTGCGGCGAGTGCATGACCGGCTGCCGGCACGGTGCGAAGAACACCCTCAACGAGAACTACCTCTACCTCGCCGAGAAGGCCGGAGCCGTCGTCCACCCGATGACCTCCGTCGTCGCCCTCACCGAGGACTCGCGCGGCGGCTACGCGGTCTCCACGCTGCCCACCGACCAGAAGAAGAAGGGCAAGGGCAGGGTGTTCCGGGCGCGGCGGGTCGTGGTCGCCGCCGGTACGTACGGCACCCAGACCCTGCTGCACCGCATGAAGGACGCCGGTCTGCTGCCCGGCATCTCCGCCCGGCTCGGCGCGCTCACCCGCACCAACTCCGAGGCCCTGGTGGGCGCGCAGACCGACGACCGCCGCTACCGCCGCCAACACGGCGCGGACCGGGTCGACTTCACCAAGGGCGTCGCCATCACGTCCTCGATCCACCCCAACGACACCACCCACATCGAGCCGGTCCGCTACGGCAAGAAGTCCAACGCGATGGGCGGCATGACGCTGCTCCAGGTGCCCTACAGCGCGAAGGGCGGCGGCAGGGCGCGGGTCGCGGGCTGGCTCCTGAACGGCGCCAAGCACCCCTGGCTGATGGTCCGTTCGCTCTCCAACCGGCGCTGGTCGGAGCGGACCATCATCGGCCTGGTGATGCAGACCCTCGACAACTCCCTGACCACGTACCGCAAGGAAAAGGGCATCGGGAAGGGGTTGTTGACGGCTCGTCAGGGCCATGGCGCGCCCAACCCGAACCAGATCCCCGAGGCCACGCAGGCCGCGACCCTGCTCGCCGAGGAGATCAACGGCTTCGCGGGCTCGAACGTCGGTGAGCTCATGGGCACCCCGCTGACCGCGCACTTCCTCGGCGGCTGCCCGATCGGCGACTCCCCGGAGAGCGGCGTCATCGACCCCTACCACCGGCTCTACGGCCACCCCGGCATCTCCGTCGTGGACGGCGCCGCGGTCTCCGCGAACCTCGGGGTGAACCCGTCCCTGACGATCACCGCCCAGGCAGAGCGCGCGATGTCGTTCTGGCCCAACAAGGGGGCACAGGACCCGCGTCCGGCGCCCGGCACCGCGTACCGGCGGCTCGCACCGGTCGAGCCGAAGGCCCCGGCGGTGCCCGCGGACGCGTTCGGCGCGCTGCGGCTGCCGTTCCTGGGGATGCCGGCGGTGCCGGCCAAGAAGGAGTAGGTACGCGGCCAAGAAGGAGTAGGTACGCGGCCAAGAAGGAGTAGGTACGCGAAAGGACCTGCACCCCCCTCCGAGTGCAGGTCCTTCGCGGCTCAGTGGCCGCTTCACGCGGCGTCGGGCGGCCTTACGCGGCGGCGTCGGCGCCCTTCTTGCGGCGGACGACGAAGACCGCGCCCGCACCGGCGACGACGGCGATGCCGCCGACGAGGCCGAGGGTCGGCAGCATGGAGCTGGAGCCGGTCTCGGCGAGGCTGCCGGTGGTCGGGATCTCCTGCGCGCCGCCCTGCGGCTTCTTGCCCCCCTGCGGCTTGTGGCCGCCGTCGCCCGGCTTGGCGGTGCCCGGGTCCTCGTTGTGGCTGCCGGGCTTCAGGACCGTGAACTCGTAGAACGCGAACGTGTTGTGCACGCAGTTCTTCTCGGAGTCCAGGTAGCCGCCGAGGCCGAGCGCGTAGCCCGCGCCCGCCGGGGCCTTGGCGCTGATGTTGACGCGCAGCTTGATGTCGACCTTCTCCTTGGCGTCCAGCTCGGTAGAGCCGAAGAAGAGGCCGCCCTCGACCTCGTCCGCGATGGACTCCCAGGTCTTGGTCTCGGGGTTGAAGTACTGGATCTGCGCGTAGGTGGAGAGCCAGTCGCGCTCGTCGTCGCTCTCCGAGAAGCTGTCCACGGCCGCCAGCCACTGGACCTCGCCGAGGGCCTTGTCGCTGTGGTTGGACGCCGTCAGCTTGAACTGGTGCCAGCCGCTGCCCGCGACGATCTTGCCGGGCAGGCCGGTGACCGCGAGCTCGAGCGCGGAGTCGGCGTCGTTGCCGTCCTCGTCGACCGGGCACTCGGACGGCTCGTCCGTGGGCTCGGCGGTCTCGGTCGGCTTGGCGGTGTCCGTGGGCTTCGCCGTGTCCGTCGGCTTGGCCGTCTCGGTGGGCTTGGCGGTGTCCGTGGGCTTGGCCGTGTCGGTCGGCTTGGCGGTGTCCGTGGGCTTGGCCGTCTCGGTGGGCTCGGCCGTGTCGGTCGGCTTGGCCGTCTCGGTCGGGGGAGCCGTCTCGGAGGCCGACGCGGTCGGCGTCGGGGTGGTGTCGTCGGTCGCGAACGCGGCGGGAGCCGACAGGAGCGCGAGCGGGGCTATGGCAGCCGTGGCGGCTGCGGCCGCCATGGCACGGCGAAGCTTCATGAAGACCTCAGCGAAGTCCGGCGCACTGCGTCGGTTTCGCAGTGCGGAGGTGGGAGCCCTCCGCGGTGGGGCGCGGGCGTGGCCGTTGTTACGCATGCATGACCTGTGTTCCCTGTGAATGGTTGTCCTCGATTTCACAGAATTCTTATGTGGCGTGCATCACGCCCCCCGCGCACGATTTCGGCCTCGCCTTGTGCCGTTGCCCCCTGGTGTCGTACAACTGCCCGCGTTTGACGACGAGATGGCGAACGAGACGACGACGGAATGGGGGAGCGGCGTGGCCGTGCAGTCATCCGGCGGTCCGGGCGGACCGGAGGAGGACCCCGTCATACCCGACGAGGTGTGGCGGAAGTTCGAGGAGGACAGCGAGCGGGACATCCGGCGGTCCGAGGCCCCGAAGGAGCCGTCCGCGCGCGCCCGCATGGTGGCCGAACGGCTGCGCCGCCTCGACGAGGAGGCCGAGCGGCAGCGCACCGAGGGGCTGAGCCGCCGCAGGCGCCGCCGCGAGCGCAAGGACCCGGACCGCCACGGTGGCCCCGCCGAGCCCTGGCGCCCGGACGGCTGGCGGGCCGCCCCGGACGGCCCGCGCGCCGACCCCCGGGGCGAGCGGCGCCGCCGGGTGCTGAGCGTGGTGATCGTGATCGGCGGGATGGCCCTGATGATCGTGCTGTTGAGTCCCTATCGGTTCTGGGCCTGGTAGCGGCGGCGGAACCGAATGCGCTGATCTTGAGTCGTACTGGGGGACTGCAAGACGAAGGCGGGGAACAGAGCGTGAGGTCGACGGTGAGGCGTGCGGTGCGGGCCGCTTCGGTGGTGGCGGTGCTGGGGCTGGCGGCGGCGTGCAGCAGCGACGGGGGCGGTGACGACGAGGGCGGCACGAAGCCGTCGAAGTCCGCGGCCGCGCAGGGCGACCAGAAGCCCTCGGCGCAGGCGGTGTTGGAGCGGGCGGCGCTGACCAAGAAGGACGTGCCGGGCTACAAGATCGACGAGGGCGCGGGCCGGGACGCGCGGGGCGCCAGGGGCGGGGCCGTGCGGCCGGACGTCTGCCGCCCGCTGGCCGGGGCGTTCGCGCCCGTGCCGCCGTCCGGCGCCACGGCGCACGTCGACCGCGTGGTGACGGGCACCGACCTCAAGGACGCCACGTCGACGAGGGTGCGGCTCTCCTCGTACGAGGGCACGGGCGCGAAGAAGGCGATGGCCGACCTGCGGACGGCGCTGAAGTCCAAGAAGTGCGTGACCTTCTGGGACGGCGGCGAGCGCTCCTTCGGCCTGCGCGCGCAGGCCGCGCCCGGCAAGGGCGACGAGACCGTCGCCTACAAACTGGCCAGCCGCAAGGGCACGTTCCTCGTCCGCAAGAACGTCACGGTCGTCCGCAGCGGCTCGACCCTCGTGGCCTTCACGGCCGAGAACTTCCACGAGCCGGAGGTCGCCGGGGAGGACGGGGTCGCCGACGAGGCGAGCAGGGCCGAGCCCGAGCCGCCCGCGGCGGTCGTCGACGCGCAGCTCGCCAAGGTGGCGAAGTAGCCCCGGGGGTACGGGAGTCGAGAGCAGAGCGAAGGGCCCCGCGGGACGGATCCGCGGGGCCCTCGGCTGTCAGCACCGACGTCAGGGCAGCGTCGGTGCCACAGGGCGGCGCCGGGGGGAGTGCGCCGCTGACCATGGCTACCGGTGGCCGACCCGGCGCACAGGGGGCGCCCGACTGGTATCGACCAATGGCAATGGAGTTCTGGGGTACGGGACTTGAAGCCCCGTCTTACGCATCGTGGTGGATGGGCAGTTGTCGGCGCAACCGCTTCGACCACATCTGGACGGGATCGGGACACGGGACGGGGAGGGGGACGGGAGAGGGGGAGGCCGGCCGGCCCCGGGCGTCCCCGGAGCCGACCGTTCTCTTGGGTGACCGGGCTGCTGTCCCCTGCCGTCCGGTCACGTCTCTGGAGCGAGGTCCCACGGCGTGAGCGGATCCGACGGATCCGTACGCCTCATCGCTCCAGCGGAGCCACGCGTGGTTCTTTCGGGCCCGCCCCTGGCTGGCACGGACATCGGGACCAACGAAGCCCGCCCGAGCCCGGTCACGCGCCGTACGGGTGAGAACGCATCCGAACTCAGGTCCGCCCGGTGCGCCCCGGGCGGCCGCCCGCCTCAGACGCGGCCCCGGCACAGCTCCAGGAGCGTCATCGCGACCGTCGTGCCGGGCTTGCCGAGCGCGTCCCTGTAGTGGCCGAGGACCTCCATCTCGCGGGAGAGGTTCACGCGGCGGCCGCCCGAGGCGATGCGGGCCTCCTGGATGACGGCCGAGACGGCCATGCGTTCCTGGATGAGCCCGATGATGCGGTCGTCGAGCGCGTCGATGCGGTCGCGGGCGCCGGTGATCACGTCGGCGGCCTCGGGGGTGTGGGCGCCGGTCTTCTCGGTGGCGGTGGCGGTCATGTGGGGCTCCTGGTGTGAAGGGGTGCCCCGGAGCGGCAAGGCCCGGAAACCACAGAGCGCCCCGGGCCTTGTCGGCCCGGGGCGCCTGGGAAGTCGCTTGTCAGTGGATCAAGCAGCTCGACCATGGCAGCCGGCGGGCCGGTTGCCATAGGTAAAGAGGAAGCTGAGGTGCTTGGTCACGGGGCCAGTATGCACCCGCGGACGCGCGCCGGGTCAATCGGGTCCGCCGGGCGGCTCGGATCCTGAGACGGGGCGCCCGTCTGATGCGACGAAGGCGGTCCGCGCAGGACCGTTAGAATCGACAAATACAACCCCCTGCTCACGCCCTGAGCCCCCGCTCACCGCACTCCGCGCCGAGCTCGGCTCACGCTCAACGCCGGAAGGCCGCCGCCGTGTCCTCAGCGACCCCCGCTGCCGCCGCTCCCGACAGCCCGGACACCGTCCTGGTCGTCGACTTCGGAGCGCAGTACGCCCAGCTCATCGCCCGCCGCGTCCGTGAGGCCCGGGTCTACAGCGAGATCGTCCCGAGCACCATGCCGGTCGCCGAGATGCTCGCCAAGAACCCGGCGGCGATCATCCTCTCCGGCGGCCCCTCGTCGGTGTACGCGGAGAACGCGCCGACCGTGGACCGCGCCCTGTTCGAGGCGGGCGTCCCCGTCTTCGGCATGTGCTACGGCTTCCAGCTGATGGCCCAGGCCCTCGGCGGCACGGTCGACGACAACGGCGCGCGCGAGTACGGCCGCACCCCGCTGTCCGTCTCCAAGCCCGGCTCGACGCTCTTCGAGGGCACCCCGGCCGAGCAGTCCGTGTGGATGTCGCACGGCGACGCGTGCAGCGCGGCCCCCGCGGGCTTCTCGGTGACGGCCTCCACGGACGTCGTGCCGGTCGCCGCCTTCGAGGACGACGAGAAGAAGCTGTACGGGGTCCAGTACCACCCCGAGGTCATGCACTCCACGCACGGCCAGCAGGTCCTGGAGCACTTCCTCTACCGCGGCGCGGGCCTCAAGCCGAACTGGACGACCGACAACGTCATCGACGAGCAGGTCGCCGCCATCCGCGAGCAGGTCGGCACCAAGCGTGCGATCTGCGGGCTCTCCGGCGGCGTGGACTCCGCGGTCGCCGCGGCCCTCGTGCAGAAGGCCATCGGCTCCCAGCTGACCTGCGTGTACGTGGACCACGGCCTGATGCGCAAGGGCGAGACCGAGCAGGTCGAGAAGGACTTCGTCGCCGCGACCGGCGCGAACCTGAAGGTCGTCGACGCCAGCGAGCGGTTCCTGAACGCGCTGGCCGGAGTCTCCGACCCCGAGGAGAAGCGCAAGATCATCGGCCGGGAGTTCATCCGGGTCTTCGAGCAGGCGCAGCTGGAGATCCTCCAGGAGGACGGCCCCGAGGTCGCCTTCCTCGTGCAGGGCACGCTCTACCCGGACGTCGTCGAGTCCGGCGGCGGCACCGGCACCGCCAACATCAAGTCCCACCACAACGTGGGCGGACTGCCCGACGACATCGAGTTCCAGCTCGTCGAGCCGCTGCGCAAGCTCTTCAAGGACGAGGTGCGCATGGTCGGCCAGGAGCTCGGCCTGCCGGACGAGATCGTCCAGCGCCAGCCGTTCCCCGGCCCCGGCCTCGGCATCCGCATCGTCGGCGAGGTGACCAAGGACCGCCTCGACCTGCTGCGCGAGGCCGACGCCATCGCCCGCGAGGAGCTGACGGCGGCGGGCCTGGACCGCGACATCTGGCAGTGCCCGGTCGTGCTGCTCGCGGACGTCCGCAGCGTCGGCGTCCAGGGCGACGGCCGCACGTACGGCCACCCGATCGTGCTGCGCCCGGTCTCCTCCGAGGACGCCATGACGGCCGACTGGACGCGCATGCCGTACGAGGTCCTCGCGAAGATCTCGACGCGCATCACGAACGAGGTCGCGGACGTCAACCGCGTCGTCCTCGACGTCACGAGCAAGCCGCCGGGGACGATCGAGTGGGAGTGACCTCCCCGTAGCCGAGTCGAAGGGCGCTGTCCACAGCTGTGGACAGCGCCCTTCGCGTACGTGGGCCCGGGTGCGGGCGGGTCAGGCGCGCCTGCGCGTCCGCAGGGGCTCACCCGGGCACCAGGTCTCCAGGAGCAGATAGGTGTTGTCCTCGAGCGACGTGCGGACCACTTCCGTGAGCTCGGTGCGGAACAGGTGGAAGGCGTCCGCGCTCGGCGGTTTCACCTCGTCCACATACAGCGCGCGGGTCGCGTCGTCGCGCACCTCGATCGCGCGACCGGTGATCCGCGCGTCCCCGTCGGTCATCTCCGCGCCCGCGCCCGGGTTGGCCTGCAGCGCGAAGCGCGGATCGCGCAGCAGGTCCAGCGCCTTGACGGAGCGCGGCATCATCCCGAGCCACAACTCCCCGTGCAGGAAGCGGACTTCGAGCCCGGTGGTGCGCGGGGTGCCGTCCTTGCGCAGCGTCGCGAGGACGTGGTGGGTGTACTTCGTGAAGCGCTCTTCGATGGTGTGGGCGAAGGCCGGCTCGGCGGTGGCGAAGGCTTCCCAGTTGAACGACATACGGAGAGTCTCGCGCCCATACCCGACACCTCCTGTCGGGTTTCCGGCGCGTGTCCGGCGCCCGATCGGCGCCCCGACTCCAGACTCTCTTCACAGAGGACCCCTGTCTTCCTGTGCTGACCGCCGGTAACTTCCGCTCCGTACAGCCAGGGATGGAGGACACGACATGCAGGCGCCCACACCGATACCCGCAGAGCGGTTGCAGTTCGCGCTGCCGCCCGTGCACGAGACGCCGGACGACGAACGGCGCCACCGCAAGGAGCGGCTCGCGGGCGCGCTGCGGATCTTCGGGCGGCTCGGCTACGAGGACGGGGTGTCCGGGCACATCACCGTCCGGGACCCCGAGTACACCGACTGCTTCTGGGTGAACCCCTTCGGGATGCCCTTCCGCCACGTCACCGTCGGGGACCTCGTCCTCGCCAACGAGGAGGGGCAGGTGGTCGAGGGGCGCTATCACGTGAACCAGGCCGCGTTCACCGTGCACGCGCAGGCGCACAGGGCGCGGCCCGATGTCGTGGCCGTCGCCCACTGCCACTCGCTGTACGGGCGTGCCCTGTCCACGCTGGGCGAACTCCTCGACCCGATCACCCAGGAGGCATGCGCCTTCTACGAGAGTCACGCCCTGTACGACGGCTACACGGGCGTCATCGTGGACGAGGAGGAGGGGCGCCGGATCGCGTCCGCGCTCGGGGACCACAAGGCGGTCATCCTGCGCAACCACGGGCTCCTCACCGTCGGCGACTCCGTGGACGCGGCCGCCTGGTGGTTCATCTCCCTGGAGCGCTCCTGCCAGGTGCAGCTCAGCGCGCGGGCCGCGGGCCGCCCCGTCATGATCGGCCACAAGCAGGCGGTGGCGACGCGCGAACAGCTCGGCAGCGATCTGGTGGCCTGGATCAACTACCAGTCCCTGTGGCAGGACATCAGCCGCAGCGAGCCGGACCTGCTGGCCTGAGCCGCCGGTCAACCCGGGGGTCGGCCATTCACCCTCTCTGACCCGAACCGTGGCCCGAGCATGTCCTTCCGTGCGGGACAATTCCCTTTCGTTGCACGGAAGTTGACGGGTGGGGAAGGCGGCGTACGCGGTGGTGGCGGTACAGGAGGCGAGGCAGGGCGTGCACGGGGGCGGCTGTACGTGCGGTGACTGTCCGCATGGCGCGCGCGAGGGACACCGGCAGGCCGTCGCCGCGTTCCTCGCCCGGCGCGACGAGCTGGCGGCCGGGCAGGGGCTGCCGGCGGCGGTGGCGCACTCGGCCGGGGCGTCCCGGCAGTGGGTGTCGGACGAGCTGACCCAGTCCGCGCGGGCCGTCGCGGAGCGGGGCCGGGCCGAGGGCGAGGCATGGCTCGCGCGGCTGTGGCGCCGCACCGTCCTCGTCGTCTGGGCCGGGGTGGCGGTGCTGCTCCTCGTCCAGGCGCTCACCGCGATCGGTGCCGGGTGGACGCTCGCACGCACGGCGGGGCTGCTCGCGGCGCTCGTCGCGGCCGGACTCCTCACGGGGGCCGGATACGCGCACCGGGCGCGCGGCGGGGTCCTCGCGCCCGTCATCGGCGAGGACAACCGGCTCTCCACCTCCCGTGTGGTGGCGGCGAGTTGGGTGCTCCTCGTCGTCTTCTCCGTGCTCGTCCTCGCCGGTGAGCTGGCGGGGGCGGGGCGGCCCGGGCGGCGCGAGGAGCTGCTCGACGGGCTCGGGCCGGGGCGTGCGGCCGCCCTGGTGACCGTCCTCGCGGTGGTGTGCGGGGTCGCCGTCCTGGTGCGCAGGGTGGTGAGCCTGCGGGTGCTCGGGCAGCGGCTGCAGAAGGTGCCCGCCGACCGCCCGCGGGCCACCGACCCGGTCACGGACGACGAGGGACGCGGCTCCTTCACGGACGTCCAGTACGTCCTCGTGTCGGCCGCCGCCGTGGTCTTCGCCGCCGTGCGCCTGGCCCGGCACCCGGAGGAGCTGCCCGAACTCCCCTGGGGGCTCGCCCTGTTGGTGCTCGTGTCGGCGGCGACGTATCTCGCCGGGAAGTACGCCGAGGGCGGGCGGCCCGTGATCCTCTCCGTGGTGCGGGCGCGGGAGGCGGGCGATCTGGACGCCCCGATCCGCGTCGGCGACGACATCGAGATCCGCGGCGCCGGATTCGTGCCGCCCGGCGCGGGGGGCGCCGACCGGCTGGCCCGGATGGTGGTCCGCATCGGTGCCGTGTACGTGCACGTCCCGCTCGTGCCCGTGACCGGAGGCTTCACCAATCCGGCCGACGAGACGCTGACCGTCCCCGTCCCGGCCGATGTCGAGCCGGGCAGTGTCGTGATCCAAGTGGTCACCGCGGCGGGCGTGGAGACCAACCGCTGTGTGATCGACGTCGCCGACTGAGTCCTCCCCGGCGTCCCCGGCGTCCCCGGCATCGACGTCGTGGACCGAGCACTCCGCACCGTCCCCCTCCCTCCCCTTCGCTCCCGCACCTCGAGCCTTCGCTCCCGCACCTCGAGAAAACCGCCGCACGCTGCTGAGCGGTGGCCCCGTCTCGTACGTATGGTCAGAAGACGGCCCTACGGGAGAGGCGGCAGAGTCATGGCCCACGGCATGCGCACGGACAGCCACACCCACTACGCCGCGGGAGGCGACTGGCGCGCCACCGCCACGCGCTACTCCCTGCTCCCGCTGCGCGTCTTCCTCGGCGTCACCTTCATCTACGCCGGCCTGGACAAGCTCACCGACGGCACCTTCATGTCGGCCACCGGGGCCGGCTCGGTCGGCGAGACGATGCGCGGGGTGCGCGACATCTCCGCCGTCCCCGCCCTCGTCGACCTCGCCCTGAAGAGCCCCGTCGGCTTCGGCTACGCCATCGCGCTCGGTGAACTCGCCGTCGGCATCGGCACCTTGATCGGCCTCTTCGCCCGGCTCGCCGCACTGGGCGGCGCGCTGATCTCGCTCAGCCTCTGGCTGACCATGAGCTGGGCCGAGTCGCCCTACTACTACGGCAACGACCTGGCGTATCTGATGGCGTGGCTGCCGCTGGTGCTCGCCGGAGCCGCCGTGTTCTCCCTCGACGCGATGCGCGCCGACCGACGGCGTCACCTCACGGGTATGTCGGGCTTCTCGTCCTGAGCCGTCCGGCCGTCCTGACCGGCCGGTGAGCGGCGCCTGCGGTGGCCGCGCACCGACTGGGCCACGACGGCCGCGGCGGCCGCGAGACACAGACCCCCGGCCACGACGGGGATCACCACGAACCACGGGACGTCCCACAGGCCCCCCGCGTCGCCCCCGGAGACCAGGCCCGCCGCGATCAGGGCGAGCCCCGCGATCATCTTTCCCGGCTGGAACTCATGACGCAGCACGGCTCACCTCCGCCTGACCGAGACCGACTTCGAGCCGCAGCTCCACGGTGCCGCTGTCCTTGCTGCCCGCAGGCGGCTTCAACGTCACCCTCTCCTCCTTGCCCGGTGCCACATCCACGTCCTTCTTGGTGTCGTCGGGCAACTGGATGTCGCCGACGCCCACTTCGATGCGCGCCTTCACGGTGACGTCCTTCGGCACGATCACCCGCAGCCGCCCCGCACCCAGCTCGGCGCGCGTCGTGACGGTCTTCCCCTCACCCACCTCGACGCGGGTCAGGTCGAGGGTGCCGACGCCCGTGCCCAGCTCGTACTTCGGCCGGACGTCCGCCGCCGTGGCGGGGTGCCACTCCGTGCGTATCCAGTGCGTGTCGATGTTCTTCGGGAGGGCCGCGGAGGCCGCGAGGAGCGCGGCCGTGAGCACGGCGAGGACGATCGAGCCCGCTCCCGTGCGCCCGAGGAAGGAGCTGAGCGCGATGCCCAGGCCGAGGACGCCGAGCGCGCAGGCCAGGCCGGTCTGCAGGCTGGTGCCGAGCGGCTGCTCGTGCCAGGTCAGGCCGGTGCCGAGGCCGCCCGCGAGCAGTGCGAGCAGGAAGAACCAGCCGCCGATCCAGCGCGGCCCGCGCGGCTCGGGCGCGGTGGCCTTCGCCGCGGCGGCGCGCTCGTGCTGGGAGCGCTGGGAGCGCTGGGAGTACGGGGTGTCGTGCGGAGGATCAGGACGGTAGTCCACGGTGACCTTGTCCGGTCCCCAGAAGTAGCCGGACGGGCCCACGTGCGTGCCGTCCTTGACGATCGGGTCCCGCCACCAGGAGGGGGCCGGGGCCACCGGAGGGGCCTTCGCCTCGGGCGGGGCGTCCGCCGCGGCCTGGGCCGCCACCGGGTCGGGATCCTCGGTGTCGCGCTGCTGCGACCAGTACCCCGCGCCCGCGAGCAGGAGCGCGAGCGTGGCCGAGAAGGTCAGCGCGCTGCTGTTGTTCAGGAGCGTGAGGAAGACGCCGCAGCCGACCAGGGCGAAGAGCACGGCGGTCAGCGCCTGGCCGTCGACGCGGCCGGAGAGTAGCTTGCGCGCCTCGTTCTCCTCCGCGTCGTCGGCCGGGACCAGGAGCCAGGCGAAGCCGTAGAAGATCAGGCCGAAGCCGCTGGTGATCGCGAGCACCGCGAGGCCGATGCGGAAGATCACCGGGTCCATGTCGCAGCGCCTGCCGAGTCCCGCGCAGACGCCGCCCAGCATTTTCTGCCGCCGGTCGCGGCGGAAGACGCGCTCGCCGACCGGCCGGCCGGCCTCGGCGGCCCGGTCGGACATGTCATCGCGCGGCTCGGTCCGCGTCGGCCTCGGCGCGGAGCCCTGCTGATCCGTCATGCGTCCATGGTGACGGGCGCGGGGCCGCCGCGGGAGCCGGGACGACCCTGGCCGGACCCTGATATCGCCCCTGACGGTCCCCGATCCGCACAGATCAGGGGAGTCTCGGGGGTCGACCCTGATGCCCGTACCCCCGCGCCCGTGTGAACATCAATGTCATGCCAGAAGCCGTCGCACCCCCGATCGAAGACGAGCGGCCGCTGCGCAAGCTCTACCGCAGCGGTGACGGCCGCTGGCTGGGCGGGGTGGCGCGCGGTCTCGCCGGGCACCTCGGCCTGCCCGTCGTCTGGGTGCGGCTCATCTTCATCGGCCTGTGCATGGCGGACGGACTGGGAGCGCTGGTGTACGCCGCGTTCTGGTTCTTCGTGCCCCTGGGCGTCGGCGGCGTCGACGAGGCGCCGCGGCACCCGATGATGACCGCCGAGACCTCGCCCGACGGCCGCCGCAGACTCGTGGCCCGCAAGCCCGACAAGGGCCAGATCGTCGCGCTGCTCGCGATGGTCGCCGTCGCCATGGTCTTCATCAGCAGCGTCGACCTGACCGGCTCGGCCAAGGCGTATCTGGTGCCGACCCTCCTCGTCGGCGCGGGCGTCGCCCTGGTCTGGCGGCAGGCGGACAACGCCCGCAGGGCCCGCTGGATGGCGGTCGGCCGCCGCCGGCGCACCCTGACGATCGCCCGTTCCGCGGCCGGGGTGCTCCTCGTCGGCGCCGGAGTCTCCGGCATCTTCGTGCTGCAGGGCTCGGCCGCCCACCTCGGCGCCGTCCTGCAGGCCGCGCTCGCTGTGCTCGTCGGCATCGCGCTCCTCGCGGGCCCCTATCTCGTCCGCATGACGCAGGACCTCTCCGAGGAGCGGCTCATGCGCATCCGGGCCCAGGAGCGCGCCGAGGTCGCCGCGCACGTGCACGACTCGGTGCTGCACACCCTCACCCTGATCCAGCGCAACGCGGAGAATGCGGGCGAGGTCCGCCGCCTCGCCCGCGCCCAGGAGCGCGACCTGCGCGCCTGGCTCTACAAGCCGGAGGGCACCGGCAAGGACGAGGCGGAGGAGCCCGACACCCTCGCCGAGGCGGTCAGGCGCAGCGCCGCCGAGGTCGAGGACAAGCACGGCGTCCCCCTGGAGGTCGTGGTCGTCGGTGACTGCCCGCTCGACGACCGACTCTCCGCACAGATGCAGGCCGCGCGGGAAGCAATGGTGAACGCCGCCAAGTACGGTGGCGAGGGCGGCGCGGTGCAGGTCTACGCCGAAGTCGAGGGCGACACCGTCTTCGTCTCGGTGCGGGACCGCGGCCCCGGCTTCGACCTGGACTCGATCCCCGCCGACCGCATGGGCGTAAGAGAATCGATCATCGGCCGCATGGAGCGCAACGGCGGCACGGCGCGGCTGCGCGCGGTGCCGGACGGCGGCACCGAGGTCGAACTGACCATGGAGAGGGCGGAGAAGACGACATGAGCGACGCCACTGAGGCGAACGAGCCGACGGAGCAGCCCGGCACCGGGACCGAGCGTCGCGTGCGGGTCGTCCTCGTCGACGACCACCGGATGTTCCGTACGGGCGTGCA
The DNA here is from genome assembly GCF_050510915.1 of Streptomyces odontotermitis. NCBI lineage: Bacteria > Bacillati > Actinomycetota > Actinomycetes > Kitasatosporales > Streptomycetaceae > Streptomyces > Streptomyces odontotermitis. Next base: position 56,020 of record NZ_JBNJLS010000019.1, read on the forward strand.
GGCGGAGATCGGCCAGACCGAGCGCACCGGCGTCGAGGTCGTCGGCGAGGCCGCCGACGTCGACCAGGCGGTCACGGTCATCACGGCCACCCGGCCCGAGGTCGTCCTCCTGGACGTGCACCTGCCGGGCGGCGGCGGCGTCGAAGTCCTGCGCCGCTGCGCCCCGTTGATGGCCGACACGGAGAACCCGGTCCGCTTCCTCGCCCTGTCCGTGTCGGACGCGGCGGAGGACGTCATCGGCGTGATCCGCGGCGGCGCCCGCGGCTACGTCACCAAGACCATCACCGGCACGGACCTGGTGGCCTCGGTCTTCCGCGTCCAGGACGGCGACGCGGTCTTCTCGCCCCGCCTCGCGGGCTTCGTCCTGGACGCCTTCGCGTCAACGGACGCGCCCCCGATCGACGAGGACCTGGACCGCCTCACCCAGCGCGAGCGCGAGGTCCTCCGCCTCATCGCGCGCGGGTACGCGTACAAGGAGATCGCCAAGCAGCTCTACATCTCCGTGAAGACGGTCGAGTCCCATGTCTCGGCGGTACTGCGGAAGCTGCAGCTGTCGAACCGGCACGAGCTGACGCGGTGGGCGACGGCCCGGCGGCTGGTCTGAGGGCCTGACGCCCCGTCGTGGGCGGGACTCACACCACCCGCGTGGCGCCCGCGAACGGCATCTGGTCGATGGGTGCGAGCCGCACCGGCGCGCTCGGGTTCGGGGCGTGGATCATCTGCCCGCCGCCCACATAGAGGCCGACGTGGCTGATGCCCGAGTAGAAGAACACCAGGTCGCCGGGGCGCAGTTCGGAGCGTGAGACCCGGCGGCCCGCGTCGATCTGGGAGTACGTGGTGCGCGGCAGGGCGACCCCCGCCGAGCGGTACGCGGCCTGGGTGAGGCCCGAGCAGTCGAAGGCACTCGGGCCGGTGGCGCCCCACACATAGGGGCTGCCGAGCGCCTTGTAGGCGTAGGAAACGGCCGCCGCCGCGCGGGAGTTGGGGGCCTTGGACGTTCCCGCGGGGGTGGCCCTCGCGTCGGCGCGGGAGGCGCCGCTGGTGTCGCTGGCGTCACGGGCGGGGCCGCCGCCCGCGAGTTCGTCGGTGACGTCCGCGCGCTGGTCCCCGGTGAGTTCGGACAGCAGCCGCCGCGCCTCGCTCAGCTTCTTGGTGACCGTCTTCTTGTGCCGCTTCAGCTCCGCCTGGCGGGACTTGAGGTCGGCGAGCTCGTCGTCGGCCTCGCCGCGCAGCCGGTCGATCCCGCGCAGCTCCTCCTGGACGCGGGTGACGGCCGCGGCCTGCCTGCTGCCCGCGCGGTCGGCGAGCGTCGCGCGGTCCAGGAACTGCTCGGGGTCGGAGGAGAGCGCGAGCTGGACGGACGGGTCGAGGCCGCCGGTGCGGTACTGCGCGGCGGCGTACGAACCGAGACTTTCGCGCGCGGAGTTGAGCCGGTCCTCCTTGCGGGCCGCCTCGTCGCGGAGCCCGTCCAGGGCCTTGTCCGCCTTGTCGGCCTTCTCCTTGGCGCCGTTGTACTTCTCGGTGGCGGCCTCCGCCTGGTGGTAGAGGGCGTCCACCTTGGCCTTCACCTCGGCGGGGCTGAGCTTGGGCTCCGCGTGTCCGGTGCCTTCGAACGCGGTGGCCGTCGCTGCCGACGCGAGTGCGAGGGTGGCGGCGGTACGGGCCGTATGGCCGCTGAGCGAGCGCTGTTTGGGCTTGCGGTGCGCTGCCACGAGTCGGGCCCCTTTCGCGTCCGGCGGCGGCCCGCACAGGGGAACGGGGCCGCCGCCGGACTTCTCGGCGGTGGTGGCCGACGGCCGCCCCTGGTCCGAGCGGCGGTGGGGAGCCGGTCACCTGGGCAAGGACGCTAAACCTGAGCGTCACGAGTTGGTGACGGATTGTCCGCAACTGACGCAAGGGGACGATGCGATGACCGTATGTGACCGAGCTGCCCGCGGGGCGGCGTCCCACTCCCTTACGTCCGTGACCGATGTGGTGTTTGTGGGCGACCTCGCCGTCAAGTGGTGCTATCGGCCCGGTTAGGCTCCGGACTCATGGACCTACTCATCCATCTCTTCGTCGGCCTGCACATCATCGGCATCGCCGCGCTCCTGGGTGGCTTCCTGACCCAGATGAAGCAGATCGGCGCGGGCGCGGCCCGCTTCACGCCGGCCATGCTGCACGGCGCGCTCACCATGCTGGTCACGGGCGTCGTCCTGGTCGGCCTGAACCAGGCCGACGACAACCCGGTCAACAACATCAAGATCGGCGTGAAGCTCGGGCTGCTGATCGTGATCCTCGCGCTCGTCTATGTGAAGCGGGACGACGAGAAGGTGGACAAGGCGATGTTCGGGACGGTGGGCCTGTTCACGACGGCGAACATCTTCATCGCGGTGCTCTGGACCTGAGCCTGCACGCGGTGCTCCGGACCTGAGCCCGCGGAGAAAAAGGGCACCCACGCGTGTGGGTGCCCTTTTCGTGTTCCAGGAGAGGGTTACGCGGGCCGCACCACGCTGTGGATCGGCATGTAGTAGATCGACTCGACGCGGACGTTCGCGCCCGGCTTCGGGGCGTGGATCATCTTGCCGTTGCCGATGTAGATCCCGACGTGGCTGATGTCGTCGTAGAAGAAGACGAGATCGCCCGGCTTGGCGTCGGCGGTCTTCACCGTCGTGCCGACCTTCACCTGGTCCCAGGTGGTGCGCGGCAGGGAGATCCCGGCGGACTTCCACGCGGCCTGCGTGAGCCCGGAGCAGTCGAAGGAGTCGGGTCCGGTGGCGCCCCACACGTAGGGCTTGCCCATCTGTGCCTCGGCGAAGTCGATCACCTTGGCGGCCTTGGTGGCGTAGCTGCCGTCCGTGCTGCCCGAACCGGAGCCGGAGCCGGAACCCGAGCCGGACCCGGACCCCGAACCGGAGTCGGAGCCGCCGTTCTGCTCCTTCTCCTGCTCCTTCTGCTTCGCGGCCTCCTCGGCCTTGCGCTTGCGCGCCTCCTCGGCCTGCTGCTTGCGGGCCAGCTCGGCGGCCTTGCGCTTGGCGGCCTCTTCCTTCTTCTTCTCGATCGCCGCGAGCCGCGCCTTCTCCTCGGCGGTCAGCTTCGACAGGAGCTCACGGGCCTCGCGGAGCTTGCCCTGGACGTCCTGCTTGCTCGTCCTCAGGTCGTCCCGCGACCGGCTCAGGCTCTTGAGGCTCTGCGCCGCCTTCGTGCGCTGCTTCGTCGCGGACGCCTGCTGCGACTGGAAGGTGTCGACGGCTCTCTTCTGGCGCGCGGTGAGGCGGTCCGAGAGGTGGTTCTGGTCGAAGTAGCCCTGCGGGTCGCTGGCCAGCATCGCCGTGGCGGTCTCGGAGACGGCCCCGGTCCGGTACTGGGCGGCCGCGAACGAACCGAGCTCCTGGCGGGCGTCGTTGAGCTTGTCGGTGCGCTTGGCCACGTCGTCCAGGAGGCGGTCGACCTTCTTGCGCTGCTTCTCGGTCTTCTCCTTGGCCGAGTTGTACTTCTGTGTGGCCACGCCCGCCTGGTGGTACAGGGCGTCGACCTTCTTCTGGACCTCTTCGAGGCTCGGCTTCTGCGGGGCGGAGGGCGCTGCGTTCGCGCTCTGCGACAGGAGGGCCACGGAGGTGAGGGCCGCCGTCGTGATGCCGATGGCGGGGGCTGTACGTATTCCGGCAATGCGGGTCCGCGGCTTGCGGTGCGACGCCAAGGGAGGCGACTCCTTCCGTAGACCGCCTACCGGGTTAGCTGTCGGGTTCGGGCGGGTGGTTCGGAAGGCTGCCCTACAGTCCCGTACTTCGTACGGGACCGATTCACCCCAAGGTCTTGGTGGGTCCCCGGCTCCGAGGGGGTCGGACTCGGCGGAGGCCGCGCGTTCCCGGCGGGGTTCGCCGGTGGGATCACGTGCGGCCCGCGGAGCACGCTAGCCAACTCGTGTGCTCCGTGTGAAGGTTGATGTTCGATATGCCCGATACATTTTCGTGACTTTACGAAGGCCAAGACGCGCCCTTGACGGCCGGTGGCGCAGCGTGACCGGTCGCGTGCACCGGGTGGCGCGAGGGGTGCCGCGGGGCGGGTGGCCGGAACCCGGGGCGGGTTGTCAGTGGGTCCGCCTAGACTCGGGAGGCGATGAGCAGCCTCTTTGATGACAGCTTCCTGGCGGACCTCAAGCCCTCGCAGGCCCATGAGGAAGAGCCCCCGCCGCCGCCCGAGGACAGCGCTCCGGAGCCCATTCCGGACGACCTGTTCGGCGGGAAGTTCGACGCGCCCCCGCCGCCCCGGGACGCGCACTACCGCGACGGCGCCCCCCGCCCGGTCCTCGACCCGGCGGCGCTCCTCGACGGGCTGAACGAGAACCAGCGCGCGGCCGTCGTCCACGCCGGCTCCCCCCTGCTCATCGTCGCGGGCGCCGGTTCGGGCAAGACCCGCGTCCTGACCCACCGCATCGCCCACCTCCTCGCGGAGCGCGGCGTGCACCCGGGCCAGATCCTCGCGATCACGTTCACGAACAAGGCCGCGGGCGAGATGAAGGAGCGCGTCGAGCAGCTCGTCGGGCCGCGGGCGAACGCGATGTGGGTGTCGACGTTCCACAGCGCCTGCGTCCGCATCCTGCGCCGCGAGTACAAGAAGCTGGGCTTCACGTCCTCCTTCTCGATCTATGACGCGGCGGACTCCAAGCGCCTGATGGCCCTGGTCTGCCGCGACCTGGACCTGGACCCGAAGAAGTTCCCGCCCAAGTCCTTCAGCGCCAAGATCTCGAACTTGAAGAACGAGCTGATCGACGAGGAGGACTTCGCCGCCCAGGCCGCCGACGGCTTCGAGAAGACCCTCGCCGAGGCGTACGCGATGTACCAGTCGCGCCTGCGCGAGGCCAACGCCCTCGACTTCGACGACCTGATCATGACGACGGTCAACCTGCTGCGCGCCTTCCCGGACGTGGCCGAGCACTACCGCCGCCGCTTCCGCCACGTGATGGTCGACGAGTACCAGGACACGAACCACGCGCAGTACGCGCTGGTGCGCGAGCTGGTGGGCCCCTCCGGAGAGGGCAGTGATCCCGGCGAACAGGGCGAGCTGTGCGTCGTGGGTGACGCCGACCAGTCCATCTACGCCTTCCGCGGCGCCACCATCCGCAACATCCTCCAGTTCGAGGAGGACTACCCGGACGCGACGACGATCCTCCTGGAGCAGAACTACCGCTCCACGCAGACGATCCTGAGCGCCGCCAACGCGGTCATCGAGCGCAACGAGAGCCGCCGCCCCAAGAATCTCTGGACCAACGCGGGCGCGGGCGCGCGCATCACCGGCTACGTCGCGGACACCGAGCACGACGAGGCGCAGTTCGTCGCCGACGAGATCGACCGCCTCACGGACGCGGGCGACGCCAAGGCGGGCGACGTCGCGATCTTCTACCGGACGAACGCGCAGTCCCGTGTCTTCGAAGAGATCTTCATCCGCGTCGGCCTGCCCTACAAGGTCGTCGGCGGCGTCCGCTTCTACGAGCGCAAGGAAGTCCGGGACGTCCTCGCCTACTTGAGGGTCCTCGCCAACCCCGAGGACGCGGTGCCGCTGCGCCGCATCCTGAACGTGCCGAAGCGAGGCATCGGCGACCGCGCCGAAGCGATGATCGACGCGCTCGCGCAGCGCGAGAAGATCTCCTTCCCGCAGGCCCTCGCGCGCGTGGACGAGGCGTACGGGATGGCGGCCCGCTCCGCCAACGCCGTCAAGCGCTTCAACACCCTCATGGAGGAGCTCCGCACGGTCGTCGAGTCCGGCGCGGGCCCGGCCGTCGTCCTGGAGGCCGTGCTCGAGCGGACCGGTTACCTGGCCGAGTTGCAGTCCTCCACCGACCCGCAGGACGAGACCCGCATCGAGAACCTCCAGGAACTCGCCGCCGTGGCCCTGGAGTTCGAGCAGGACAACGGCGCGACCGAGGAGGGGACGGACACCGACACCGACACGGCCGCCGACGCCGCCGCCGATGCCGACGAAGGCGCCGCCCCCGCCGGTTCGCTCTCCGACTTCCTGGAGCGCGTCGCCCTCGTCGCCGACTCGGACCAGATCCCCGACGAGGAGGACGACGGCTCCGGCGTCATCACGCTCATGACGCTCCACACCGCCAAGGGCCTCGAGTTCCCGGTGGTGTTCCTCACCGGCATGGAGGACGGCGTCTTCCCGCACATGCGCACGTTCGGCAAGACCAAGGAGATCGAGGAGGAGCGGCGCCTCGCGTACGTGGGCATCACGCGCGCGCGGGAGCGGCTCTACCTCACCCGCTCCGCGATGCGCAGCGCCTGGGGCCAGCCCTCGTACAATCCGGCGTCGCGCTTCCTGGAGGAGATCCCCGAGGTCCACGTGGACTGGAAGCGCACGGGCTCGATGGGCGCCCCGGCCTCCTCGGGACCGGCGGCCGGTGTCGCCGCCTCGCTGTCCTCGTCCCGCTCGCGCGCGGGCGGCCCGCAGGGCTTCGCGACGCGCAGGGCCAACGAGAAGCCGGTGGTCTCGCTCGCGGTCGGGGACCGGGTCACCCATGACCAGTTCGGTCTCGGCACGGTCGTCGGAGTGAAGGGCACGGGCGCGAACGCGGAGGCGACGGTGGACTTCGGCGAGCCCAAGCCGAAGCGCCTGCTGCTGCGGTACGCGCCGGTGGAGAAGCTGTAACCCGGAGACGAACGCGCCCGGAGACGAACGCGCCCGGGGGCGGCCGGAGTTACGTCGGGTCGAGGTCGTGGCTGCGTAGCCACGGCAGCGGGTCGATGGCCGAGCCGCCGCCGGGGCGCACCTCGAAGTGCAGGTGCGGGCCGGTGGAGTTGCCCGAGTTGCCGGAGAAGGCGATGACGTCGCCCGCCTTGACCTCGCCGCTCATGATCTTGTGCGTGGAGAGGTGGCAGTACCAGGTCTCCGTGCCGTCCTTGGCGGTCACGACCGCCATGTTGCCGTAGGCGCTGTTCCACTTCGTCGACACGACGCCGTCGGTGGCGGCCATCACGGGCGTGCCGTACGAGACGGGGAAGTCGATGCCGGAGTGCACGGACATCCAGTTGACGCCCGCCTGGCCGTAGTACGCGCTGAGGCCGTGCTGCTTGACGGGCAGCGCGAACTTGGGCCGCAGCCGCTCCTTGCGCGCGGCCTCCGCGGCGGCCTTCTTCTCCGCGGCGTCCTTCTTCGCCTTGAGGTCGATGCGCTTCTGGGTGCGGCTCGCGCGGTCCGCGAAGTCACCCGCGTCGGCGGAGAGGTTCTCCAGCTGGGTGTCGAGCTTGCTGTTGGCGGCGGCGGGCTTCACGGACGTGGGGTCCGGGGCGGAGGCCGTCGTGTCCTTGCCGTCGTCACCGCCGCCGAGGTTGCTCACGGACGCGGCGGCGATGCCCGCGACCCCCATCACGCACACCGAGGGCACCGCGACGGTGAGCAGGGCGGAACGCTTCGCCGGGGAGCGGCGGCGGGTGCTGCGGGAGCGCGCGGCGGGGCGGGTACGGCCGGGGAGGTCGGCGGGGCCATCAGGACCGTCGGGACCGTCGGGCTGGTACGCCTCGTCGGGGGTGAACTCGTGCTCCGCCGCGGGCGGTTGGTCGTACGAGGCGGGGGGCCCGTAGGGGTCTTCGTGCGGCACGTCGTGGGCCGACTCATGGTGCGCCGCCCCGTGCGGGGCGGCTTCGTGGTGGCCGTCCGAGTTCCACGCGGTCGCGTCGTAGGCGCCCGTGTCGAAGGTGCCCGCCGCGAAGGTCTGCGTCTCCCACTGCTGGGTCTGGTCCAGGGGTGCCGCGGGGGCCGCCTGGTTCGCCTCGTGCCACGCGCTCGCGTCCCACTGACCGGTGGCGTCGGGCCCCGCCTGCGCCGGGATGTCGGCGAGCTGCTGGTACCCGGCGGTGGCCCAGATGCCGGTGGTGTCGTAGCTGCCGGTGTCGTAGCCGCCGGTGTCGTACGAGGCGTGGTGCTGCGCGGCGTACGGGTCGTAGTTGAGCGTGGTCTGCGTGCCCGTCGTGGTGGCCCACTGGCCGGTGTCGTACTGCCCCGTGTCGTGCTGCCCGGTGTCGTACTGCCCGGTGGGCAGATCGCCGAAGAGGGGGTCCGTCGCGAAGCTGCCGGTGTCGGTAGCAGTCGTGAAGGTGTCGGTGGCGTAGCCGCCCGAGGTGGTGAACGAGCCGGTGGCGTAGACGTCGTACGGGGCGTAGCCGCCGTGCTGGGTGCTCTGCTGGTCGTAGGCGCCGTAAGAGCCGTAGTCGACGTCGGGTGCCGAGGACGGGGGAGTGGTCCCCGACGGGTGACGGTCGTTCACCAACTTCTCTTTCGCCTCGACGGCAGGGGGCAGAGCAGTGCGGTGACTGTACCCGGCGGTATGCGGGCGCGACAATCTTCGGCAGGTTTCATGCGCTCAGGAAACGGGCATTCGGCCGCCTTTCGGCGGTCAGTGGGCAGACCTTTGGCCCTGCGTTCGAGGTCAGTTCGAACTTTCAGGCCACTGTCATACCCCCGGCGGCGGAGGCCGCGGCCGTGGTAGAGGGCTCCGTGAGGTCGAGCGCCTGCCGGATGCCCGCCGCGACCGCGGGGTGCACGGGCATGGCGAGATGCCCGATTCCGGTCACCCGCACGTTCTGCACGCGCAAATCCGGGTGGTCGACGCAGGCCGTCTCGAGCGGGTCCATCCAGGCGTCGAGGTCGCTCCAGAAGCTGACGAAGTGCGTGCGGCAGCCGGTGGCGGGGGCACGCAGCTCCTTGATCACCGGGGATTCGGGGCGCATCTGGCGGACGATCGGGTGCGCGTCGGCGAGCGGCACGACGCGGGTGCCCGCGTGCGGTGTGCCGAGGGTGACCAGGGTGCGCACGCGGGCGTCGCCGCCCTGGAGTTGGACGTAGTGGCGGGCGATGAGGCCGCCGAGGCTGTGGCCCACGATGTCCACCTCGTGGTGGCCGGTGCGCCGGCAGATCTCCTCGACGTGGCGGCCCAGCAGCTCGGCCGCGGTGCGGATGTCGCAGGTGAGGGGCGAGTAGTTGAGGGACTCCACGTGCTGCCTGCCGTGCTGGGTGAGGAAGCGGCGGAGCAGGACGAAGACGGAGCGGTTGTCGATGAATCCGTGCAGCAGCAGGACCGGGGGCCTGTCCTCGCCGGGCAGCCGCGGGGTGTCGCCGCCGCTCGCGGGCGGGAGCTGGGGGCGGCGCTCCTGGGTCATGCCGGAGGGGTAGAGAAGGATGTGCCCGGCGAGGATCGCCAGCTCCAGTGCCGTCGCCTTCAGGAAGGCGAGGGAGAGCCCCGCCATTCTGACGGGGAGCAGGTGACTGAGCTGACGAAAGGGCAAGACCCTCGTGACCGTCATGGTCGACCTCCCGACCGGCATGCGGGAAGACGACTCTGTCCCCCGTGTGCCCCTCAGGGAAAGCCGTGGCCAAGGATGCGCTTCCGGTGACGAAAGCGATGCACCGCACCACCATGCCGTGCGGCTGACGGCGTGGTGGCGCGGCGACCTCGTTGCGGCTCTCCTCGCGCCGTCCCGGCGGCCCCTGGGTCGCCTGTCGTGGGAGTGGCGCGCGGCGAATATGTCCCAACGTGTGATTTCCCCCTCGGTCTCCACCGTGAAACTGCCGGGTGCGAGATGCTGGAGATAACGTTCGTTCACTTCCCCGGCTCCTCGCTCGGTGGATTCCGCTACCTGTTCGGTACATGGAGGCAGTGATGGGTGTGGCAGCCGGTCCGATCCGCGTGGTCGTCGCCAAGCCGGGTCTCGACGGCCACGATCGAGGTGCCAAGGTGATCGCGCGGGCGCTGCGCGACGCCGGTATGGAGGTCATCTACACCGGCCTGCACCAGACTCCCGAGCAGGTCGTCGACACCGCGATCCAGGAGGACGCCGACGCGATCGGCCTCTCCATCCTCTCCGGCGCGCACAACACGCTCTTCGCGCGCGTCCTGGAGCTCCTCAAGGAGCGGGACGCGGAGGACATCAAGGTCTTCGGCGGCGGCATCATCCCCGAGGACGACATCGCGCCCCTGAAGGAGAAGGGGGTCGCGGAGATCTTCACCCCGGGGGCGACGACGTCCTCGATCGTGGAGTGGGTGCGGGCCAACGTGCGGGAGTCGACGGGCGCTTGATGACGGGCGCTTGATGACCGGCGCTTGACGATGGTCGCTTGGCGACGGGCGCTTGATGAAAGGCGCGCTCGGCGACGGTCGCTTGGTGACGGGCGCTCCGGTGTCGGTGCCGCTCGGCGTCACATGGTCAGTTCCTCTCTCATCGCCTGTCGCAGGCGCAGTGTGCTGACGAGCCGCTGGAACGCCTCGGACCAGTAGCCGCCCGCCCCGGGCGAGGCGTCCTCCGGCTCGTCCTGTATCGCCGTGAGGACGTCGAGCCGGACCGCCTCGGCCGGGTCGAGGCAGCGCTCCGCGAGCCCCATCACACCGCTGAAGCTCCAGGGGTAACTCCCGGCGTCCCGCGCGATGTCGAGCGCGTCCACCACGGCCCGGCCGAGCGGCTCCGCCCAGGGGACCGCGCAGACACCGAGCAGCTGGAACGCCTCCGACAGGCCGTGGCGCTCGATGAAGCCGGCGACCCAGCGCGCCCGCTCGTCCGGCGGCAGCGCCGCGAGGAGCTTGGCGCGCTCGGCGAGCGAGACCGCGCCCGGCCCTGCCGCGTCCGGCGCGACGGGGGCACCGAGCAGCGCACGGGACCAGGCCGCGTCCCGCTGGCGCACGGCGGCGCGGCACCACGCGGCGTGCAGCTCGCCGCGCCAGTCGTCGGCCACCGGCAGCGCCACGATCTCCTCCGGTGTGCGCCCGCCGAGCCGCCCCGGCCAGGCGGACAGCGGCGCCGACTCCACCAACTGGCCGAGCCACCAGGACCGTTCACCCCGGCCCGTGGGCGGCTTCGGGATGATGCCGTCGCGCTCCATGCCGGCGTCGCACTCGTGCGGGGCCTCGACGACGAGGGCCGGTGTGCTCTCCGTACGGTCGAGGGCCACGCACGAAGCGGCGCGGGCGGCCATGCGGGAGGCGAGCGCCGACGTCGGCAGCGCGGAGAGCAGCTCGGCCGCCGTGGAGCGGACGTTGCGGCTGCGGTCGCGCAGCGCCTGCTCCAGGAACGGCTCGTCCGCTGCGCACAGGCCCGTGCGCAGCGAGTCGAGGAACATCAGGCGGTCCTCCGCGCGCTCCGTCGGCCAGGAGCCGGCGAGCAGCTCGCGCGCGGCCGCCGCGTCCGCGGCCCGTACGGCCGTGAGCAGGGCGACGCGCTCGGCGAACAGGCCCTCCTCCCACAGCTGTTGGACCTCGCCGCGCTCTTCGGGAGAGGGCAGGGCCAGGCCGCCGCCCGGGGCCGCGCGCAACGCGAACCGCCAGTCGGGGTTGAGCCGGGCCAGCCACAGCGCGCGCGGGCCCGCGAAGGCGAGGGCCTGGGGCCGCAGATCCGTGCGCCCACGGGCGGCGTCCAGGAGCGCGGGCAGCAGCTCGGGGGGCGGGGCGAAGCCGCGGGCGTTCGCCAGCGCCAGCCACTGCGGCAGCAGCTCCATCAGATCCGGGGCGGTGCCACGGCGTCCGCCGCCGCCCGCGCCCGGCCGGTCGGCGAGCAGGGCGGCGAGCCTGCGCCGCGCGGCGGGTGGCACCGGGGGCCTGGGGTCGTCGGCCGCGGGCTCCGGCGGGGCGACGGCGGCCGCCGGACGCAGCCCCGCCCGGCGCCGGACCGTCTGCACGGCGGCCGCGTCCAGGAGTGCGACGGGCGCCGCCCTGCCCGGGGCGTGCACGGGAGGGGGGCGGCGGTCGGTGCCGAGGAGCGCGGTGGTGACGAGCTCCTCCCAGGGGCCGGTGGGGATGCCGCCGGTCGGCTCCGGGCCGGTCGGCTCCGCGATGCCGGTCGGGGCGGCGCGGTGGGTCGGTTCGGCGCCGCGGAACGGTTCGGTGCCGCGGGACGGTTCGGCCGTGGCCGTTGTCGTGGCCGCCGGGTCCGTGGTCGTCGGTTCTCCGAAGGTCATGGTGTCCCCCTCTCGTATGGAGTGCCGCTCTCGTATGCCGCTCTTGTGCGCGGTGTGGTGCTGCTCTCGCTTCGGGTCCCCGTCCCGTACGTGGTCCCTCAGCACAGGGAGATCGCCTCGCCCGCCTCCTGGGGCCAGGCCGCCAAGGGCGTGAAGCCGCGGTGGCCGCACTCGCCGAACACCGTCACCGGGGCGCCGCCGGAGAGCGCGGCGAGACGCCACAGGCCGGGCCGGGACGTGGCGGTCGGGGTGAGGGGAAGCGCGAAGTCGCCGTCCGCATCCGTCAGTTGCCACTCGTCCTCGCCGGGCACCGGGGCCGGTATCACCCCGTCGAGCGTCACCGGCCAGGAGTCCAGCCACGGGTCGTCGCGCAGCGCGGTCCCGTACCGGACGACGGCCTCGGCGGGGCGCAGGCCGGGAGGGCGGGCCGAGGTGGGGGCGGGCGGAGCGAACTGCTCGCCCAGGTCCGCCCGCAGCCGGCCCGCGCCGGGATACGGGGTCAACTCGGCGTCGAGCGCCAGACCCACCGGGAGCGCGAGGGCCGGGGCGCGGCCCGCCGCCCCGTACGACAGCAGGAGCGCGGGGCGGCCCGAGCGGGAGCCGTGCAGCCAGATGCGGCGGGTGGTGAGCTTGCTGTCCGACGTGTCGTACTGCGCGAGGACCAGCCACAGGTCGCGGAGCGGCGCGCCCTCCGCCGCGGCGGGCAGGCCGATGCGGGAGCGGACCGTGGCGGCCAGGCCCTCCGGCAGCGACGCGCGGTGCAGCCAGCCCTGGTCGAGGAGGTGCAGCAGCGCGCACTCCTCCAGGAGCCGCACCGGCCAGCCGGGCCCCGACGACGGTATGGTGCCCAACTCCCTTACCCGCGCGGCCAGTCCGGGGGCCTGGGCGTCCACCATGCGCGCGGCCGTCTCCTCCCACAGGCCGTACCCCGCCTGCTCGGCGGTGGCGAGGCCGCCGCGCAGCAGGTCCGTGAGGCGCTGCTCCAGCTCCGTCGCCCCCGCCGTCACCCGCTCGGCGCGGCGCTCCGCCCGGCGGCGCGCGGCCTCGGGCCCGGCACTGCCGCCGCCTGAACTCCCGCCTCCGTCGCCCGACTTGCCCTCCGCTCTCTTACGGCGCCCCGCCAGCCACTCATCGGCCCAGTCCGGCACCGGTGCGCCGTCCGGCACCGCCGCGTCGTCCCCGGACCAGAGCAGCAGCAGCCCGAGCGCGTGCTTGCACGGGAACTTGCGGCTCGGACAACTGCACTTGTACGCCGGGCCCGCCGCACCTCCCGCGCCCGCACCTCCCGCGCCCGCACCTCCCGCGCCCGCACCTCCCGCGCCCGCGCCGCCCGTGATGTCGACGACCGTCTGATACGGCTTGCTGCCACTGCCCTTGCACAGCCCCCACACCGTCCCCTCGCCGGAACTTCCCGTCTCCGACCATGGGCCGGCGACGCCGAGTTTGCTTCCCGCCCGCTGTGACGGGGCGTCAGGAGCCAGTGCCAGCACCTGATCCGCCGTCCAGCGCACCCCCTGCTGAGTCATGAGATCGAAGGTAGGTCCCGCCACTGACAATCGGCTCTGACCTGCACGGACGGTCCGCCGACGGTCGATTGTCAGTGGCGTGGTGCACGGTGGAAACACCTCCGGGCCAAAGCGTCCGGACGAGCTGGAGGGGGATCACGCATGTCCGTCACCACCACCGCGACCGCCACCGTGCCCACCGCCGACGCCGAGGCCCTGCGGCCGCATGCCGAGCAGGCGTTCGCCGCCGAGCTGGCCGCGCTCGCCGCGCAGGACGACCGGCCGCGCCCGGCCCGCTGGCGGTTGTCGCCGTGGGCGGTCGCGACCTATCTGCTCGGCGGCACGCTGCCGGACGGCACGGTGATCACGCCGAAGTACGTGGGCCCGCGGCGCATCGTCGAGGTCGCCGTCACCACGCTCGCCACCGACCGCGCGCTGCTCCTGCTCGGCGTGCCCGGCACCGCCAAGACCTGGGTGTCCGAGCACCTGGCCGCCGCCGTCAGCGGCGACTCGACGCTCCTGGTCCAGGGCACGGCGGGCACGCCCGAGGAGGCCATCCGCTACGGGTGGAACTATGCGCAGCTGCTCGCCCACGGCCCCAGCCGCGACGCCCTCGTGCCGAGCCCCGTCATGCGCGCCATGTCCGAGGGCATGACGGCCCGGGTCGAGGAGCTGACCCGCATCCCCGCCGACGTGCAGGACACGCTCATCACGATCCTGTCCGAAAAGACCCTGCCGATACCGGAGTTGGGCCAGGAGGTGCAGGCCGTGCGCGGCTTCAACCTCATCGCCACGGCCAACGACCGCGACCGCGGGGTCAACGACCTGTCGAGCGCCCTGCGCCGCCGCTTCAACACGGTGGTGCTGCCGCTGCCCGCGACCGCTGACGCCGAGGTCGACATCGTCTCCCGCCGCGTCGACCAGCTCGGCCGCTCCCTCGACCTGCCGTCAGCGCCCGACGGCATCGACGAGATCCGCCGGGTCGTCACGGTCTTCCGCGAGCTGCGCGACGGCGTCACGGCCGACGGGCGTACGAAGGTGAAGTCCCCGAGCGGCACGCTCTCCACGGCTGAGGCGATCTCCGTGGTCACCAACGGCCTGGCCCTCGCGGCCCACTTCGGGGACGGCGTGCTGCGGCCCGGCGACGTCGCGGCCGGGATCCTCGGGGCGGTCGTCCGCGACCCGGCGGCGGACCGGGTGATCTGGCAGGAGTACCTGGAGGCGGTCGTGCGCGAGCGCGACGGCTGGAAGGACTTCTACCGGGCCTGCCGCGAGGTGAGCGCATGAAGCCCCTGCTGATGGGGGTGCGGCACCACGGTCCGGGCTCGGCCCGCGCGGTGCGGGCCGCGCTCGATGCCGCCGACCCGCGCGTGGTCCTGATCGAAGGCCCGCCGGAGGCAGACGTGCTGGTGCCGCTCGTGGCCGACCAGGACATGCGGCCGCCGGTCGCGCTGCTCGCGCACGTGGTGGACGAGCCGGGGCGCTCCGTGTTCTGGCCGTTCGCCGAGTTCTCCCCGGAGTGGGCCGCGCTGACGTGGGCGGTGGAGCGGGAGATCCCGGCCCGCTTCATCGACCTCCCGGCGGCGCACTCGCTGGCGGACAAGGAGAAGGAGGACAAGGAGAAGGAGGAGAAGGAGGAGAAGGAGGAGCCGCCCCCCGAGGGCGAGGGGGAGGCCGAAGTGCGGATGCGCGTGGATCCCCTCGCCGTCCTCGCCGAGACCGCCGGGTACGACGACCCCGAGCGCTGGTGGGAGGACGTCGTCGAGCACCGCGGCTCCGGAGCCGACGCGTTCGTTCCCTTCGAGGCGCTCGGCGAGGCGATGGGTGCGCTCCGGGAGCGGTACGGGACGGGCGGGCACGACCGCGACCTGGTGCGCGAGGCCCACATGCGGCTGCAACTGCGGGCTGCGCAGCGGGAGTTCGGCGCCGCAGGAGTCGCCGTCGTGTGCGGGGCCTGGCACGTGCCCGCGCTGCGGCAGAAGACGACCGTGGCCGCCGACCGGGCGCTGCTCAAGGGCCTGCCCAAGGCCAAGGTCGACCTGACCTGGGTGCCCTGGACGCACCGCCGCCTCGCCCGGGCCAGCGGCTACGGGGCGGGCATCGACTCACCCGGCTGGTACGGCCATCTGTTCAGCGCCCCCGACCGGCCCGTGGAGCGCTGGCTCACCAAGGTCGCCGGGCTGCTCAGGGACGAGGACAGGCTCGTCTCGTCCGCGCACGTCATCGAGGCGGTGCGGCTCGCGGACACGCTCGCCGCGATGCGCGGCCGCCCGCTGGCCGGCCTCTCGGAGACGACGGACGCGATCCGCGCGGTGATGTGCGACGGCTCGGACGTGCCGCTCGCCCTGGTGCACGACAAGCTCGTCGTCGGCGACGTGCTCGGCGAGGTGCCCGAGGCGGCGCCCGCGGTGCCGCTGCAGCGCGACCTCACCCGCACCCAGCGCTCGCTCCGGCTCAAACCGGAGGCGCTGGAGCGGGAGTTGGAGCTCGATCTGCGCAAGGAGAACGACGCCGGGCGCAGCAGGCTCCTGCACCGGCTGCGGCTGCTCGGCATCGGCTGGGGCGAACCGGCCGCCTCGCGCGGCAGCACCGGCACCTTCCGGGAGACCTGGGGCCTTCGCTGGGAGCCGGAGCTCTCGGTGCGGGTGGCCGAGGCCGGGGTGTGGGGCACGACGGTGCTCTCCGCGGCCACCGCCAGGGCCGAGTCGGACGCGATCGCGGCGACGGCGCTCGCCGACGTCACGGGCCTCGCCGAACAGTGCCTGCTTGCCGGGCTGCCGGAGGCGCTGCCCACGGTCATGCGGGTCCTCGCCGACCGCGCGGCTCTCGACACCGACGTCGGCCACCTCGCCCAGGCCCTCCCCGCCCTGGTCCGCTCCCTGCGGTACGGGGATGTCCGGGGCACGGACACGCGCGCGCTCGGGGAGGTCGCGGCGGGCCTCGCCGAGCGGATCTTCGTGGGCCTGCCACCCGCGTGCGCGGCACTCGACGGGGACGCGGCGACGGAGATGCGCGGCCACGTGGACGCGGTGCACCAGGCGGTGGGCCTGCTCGACGAGGGCGAGGGCGAGGGCGAGGACGAGGGCGAGGGCGAGGCGGAGCCGCAGTCGCGGCAGGAGCCGGAGCCGAGCGAGGACAGCGGATGGGGCAGGCGCGGCAGCAGCGGGATACGGGGGCGCTGGCAGTCCGTGCTCCGTGTGCTCGCCGCCCGGGACACCGTGGCCGGGGTCATCCGCGGCCGCTGTGCCCGACTTCTCCTGGACGAGGGTCAGTTGGCGGAGGGAGAGGCCGCCCGGCTCATGGGGCTCGCCCTCTCGCCGGGCACGCCGCCGGGCGAGGCCGCCGCGTGGATCGAGGGCTTCGTGGGCGGCGGCTCCGGCGGAGGCATGCTGCTCGTGCACGACGAACGGCTGCTGGCCCTCGTCGACGCGTGGCTGACCGGCGTACCGGACAGCGCCTTCACCGACGTACTGCCGCTGTTGCGCCGCACCTTCTCGGCGTACGAACCAGGAGTGCGCCGGACCCTCGGTGAGCTGGTGCGGCGCGGGCCGAAGGGC
Organism: Streptomyces odontotermitis; assembly: GCF_050510915.1. Classification (NCBI taxonomy): domain Bacteria; kingdom Bacillati; phylum Actinomycetota; class Actinomycetes; order Kitasatosporales; family Streptomycetaceae; genus Streptomyces; species Streptomyces odontotermitis. The sequence goes on from NZ_JBNJLS010000019.1 coordinate 73,004, forward strand.
GACGGGCGCGGGGCGGCGGCCGTCGCCCAGTGGGTGCCCGGGTTCGCGACTGAGCTCGACGAGGAGCGCGCGGACGCGGTGCTGCCGGTGCTGCGACTCCTGCTCCGAGGGGCGGCCGACGACCGTAACGACCATGTGGGGGTGGCCTGATGACGACCGCGACGACCGAGACGACCGCGACGACCGAGACGACCTCGACGACCGCGACGACGGACGGCACGGGAGAGCCGGACGACGAGCGGCTGCGGCGCTGGCGGCTCGTGCTCGGCGGTGACGCGGCGGACGGCACCGGCCGCGCGCTCGGCGGGCGGGACGCCGCGATGGATGGCGCGCTCTCCGCGCTCTACGGCAAGGAGGGCGGGGCGAACTACGCCCGGCGCAAGGACCGTTCGGCGGGGCTCGGGGCCTCCGCGCCGTCCGTGGCGCGCTGGCTCGGCGACATCCGTACGTACTTCCCGTCCTCCGTCGTCCAGGTCATGCAGCGCGACGCCATCGACCGGCTCGGCCTGTCCACGCTCCTTCTGGAGCCCGAGATGCTGGAGGCCGTCGAGGCGGACGTCCACCTGGTCGGGACGCTCCTCTCGCTCAACAAGGCGATGCCGGAGACGACGAAGGAGACGGCGCGCGCGGTCGTCCGCAAGGTCGTCGAGGACCTGGAGAAGCGGCTAGCCACCCGCACCCGCGCCACGCTCACCGGCGCCCTCGACCGCAGCGCCCGCGTCAGCAGGCCCCGCCACCACGACATCGACTGGAACCGCACGATCGCGGCCAATCTCAAGAACTACCTGCCCGAGTACCGGACCGTCGTCCCCGAGAGGCTCATCGGGTACGGGCGGGCCGCGCAGTCCGTGAAGAAGGAGGTCATCCTCTGCATCGACCAGTCCGGCTCGATGGCGGCGTCCGTCGTGTATGCCTCCGTGTTCGGCGCCGTCCTGTCCTCGATGCGCTCCCTCAACACCCGTCTGGTCGTCTTCGACACGAACGTCGTCGACCTCACCGACCAGCTCGACGACCCCGTCGACGTCCTCTTCGGCACCCAGCTCGGCGGCGGCACCGACATCAACAGGGCGCTCGCGTACTGCCAGGCACAGATCACCCGCCCCGCGGACACGGTCGTGGTCCTGATCAGCGACCTCTACGAAGGCGGCATTCGGAACGAGATGCTGAAGCGGGTCGCTGCGATGAAGGCGTCCGGGGTGCAGTTCGTGACGCTGCTCGCGCTCTCGGACGAGGGCTCGCCCGCCTACGACCGGGAGCACGCGGCGGCCCTCGCCGCCCTGGACGCACCCGCGTTCGCCTGTACGCCGGACCTCTTCCCGGAGGTGATGGCCGCCGCGATCGAGCGAAGGCCGCTTCCCATACCGGACATGGCTGCGCATCAGTAACAGTGGGCTTGCGCGACGCAGGGAGGTCCGTGACAGGATCCGGCCCGTGATGACCACAGCAGCCACTCCCGACACCGCCGTGCGCGCAGCCCTGCGCGCGGCGGGCGGTCGGCGCGGGCTGCAAGTGGTGCTGCTGCTCGCCGGATTGCTGGCGCTCGGCTTCCTCTTCGGGGAGCGGGCGCAGGCGGCGGAGAGCGGCCCCGTACCGGTTGACGCGCCGCTGCGCGCGGCGGTCGAGGCACCCAAGCCGGTTGAGCCGACCGACCCGGTCAAGCCGGTTGAGGCGACCGACCCGGTCGACGCGGCCCAGCCCGTCGAGGCAGCCAAGCCTGTTGTACGGCAGGTGGAGCGCCCGGCGCGCACGGCCGTGCACGAGGTCGTGGACAGGGTCGGCGGCATCGCCGACGCCGGGTCGCCGAAGCTGCCGTTGCCCGATGCCGGGCTGCCTGATGCCGGGTTGCCCGACGTCGGGTTGCCCGGTGACGACTCCGGCCGGGCCCCCGAGGGCCGGTCACCCGAGACCGGGCCCGCTCGCCACCAGGGCCAGGGCCATGGCCCTGGCCAGGACCAGGACCGGCGCAAGGACCAGCAAGAGCGGCACGCGTCCGGCGCGCCGTTCGGGCCGCGGGCCGACTTCTCGTACGGGAACGGCCTCGGGCCGACGGCCGACCGCGGCGACGAACGCTCGGACCGCCGCGCCGACGAGGGGCTCCGTGGCCCCGCGGGCGGGCTTCCGCACGCTCCTCTTCCCCGCGTCCCGGGGGAGGGCCTCGCCAACCAGTCGGTGGGCGACACGAGTTCACCGCGCCACGGCGATCTGCACGCCGCCGCGTTCGGCGACCGGGCCGCGGTCCTGCTCGCCTCCGGCCCCGTCCGCGCTTCCGAAGGCGCACCGACCCGCGACAGACACCGGGACATTCCCGAATTCCCTGGCTAGGGCAGCCCGTTCCCCGCTCGTGACCTGCCGCGCGGGGGCGGAACAGGTCTGCCCGCCGTCCGGACGCACCCGACCTCTCCGGTCCTGAACGTCCTGACGGAACATCAGAGTTCGAGAGTTCGAAGGATCTGACGCAAGCATGAACAAGAACATCCGCCGTTCCATCGTCATAGCCGCGGGCGTCACCAGTGCGTGGGCGCTCGGTTCGGCCGTGGCCAGCGCGGACGAGCTGCCCGCGCACTCCGTCTCCGTCCCCGATGTCGCCGCCCCCGACGTCTCCGACGTCTCCGTCCCGGACCAGGCCGCCGACACCGTCGCGGACGTCCAGGGCAAGGCGTCCGGCGTCACGGACGGCTCCGCCGTGGACCAGGTCAAGAAGACCGCGACGGGCGCGGTCGGCAAGGCCACCGGTGCCGCCAAGGGAGTCGACGGGGTCGAGGGCGTGCAGGGCGCCGCCGGGAAGGCCACGGGCAAGGCCAAGTCGACGGTCGGCGACGTCGCCAAGAAGGCCAAGGCGGCCGACGTCTCCGTGCCGGAGACGGGCACCCTGCCCTCCGTCCCCGCGACGGGCACCCTGCCCTCCGTCCCCGCGACGGGCACCCTGCCCTCCGTCCCCGCGACGGGCACCCTGCCCTCCGTCCCCGCGACGGGCACCCTGCCCGACGCCGGCTCCCTCCCGCAGACGGGCACCCTCCCCTCCGTCCCGGAAACCGGCACCCTCCCCGAGGCGGACACCCTCCCCGCCGCCGACATCGACTACCTCTTCGGTCCCCTCTCGGCCTTCGCGCCGCACATCCAGGAGACCGCCGCCCAGGTGCAGGACCAGGCCCCGGGCCAGGTCCAGGGCGCCGTCCAGTCGGTGTCGCCGATCGTCGGCCAGACCACCGACTCGGTGCTCCCGCCCGTCGCGGGCACCGCGGTCGACGGTGTCGTCCCGGTCGCCGGGCAGGCCGTCGGGGACGCCGGATACCTGGCGCAGGGCGTGTCCGGCGACGTGCAGCCGTTCGCGCAGGGTGTGGTCGCCGACGTGCAGCCGTTCGCGCAGGGCGTGGTCGCCGACGTGCAGCCGTTCGCCCAGGGCGTGGTCGCCGACGTGCAGCCCTTCGCGCAGGACCTGACGGGCACCGTCACCTCCGACGCCCAGACCCTCGCCGGGAACGCGGTCACCGGGGTCCAGGGCGTGGGCGGCTCGGTCACCCCCGGCTACCTGCCGACCTACAACGGCTGAGCCACTGAACCGCTGACCGGCCGCTGATCGGCCGATCGCGGGAGCAAACGGGCAGTCCCTGTCGTCCTCCCCTGCGACAGGGGCTGCCCTTTCCGGCCAAGACGGCGAGGTTGTGACCGTCATCACCGCGCAAATGTGATCTGCGATTTAGGGACCTACGTCCCACGGCGATAACCTGCGAGACGGACATGCCGCGTCCACGGACACCGTGTACGCCTCCCTTGTGACAGCGCAGTCACGTTGCCCTCCGCGGCACGCCCACGCAGACAACGAACCGCGATATCACTGAAAAGGGACGGACGCGCGTGGACCTGTTCGAGTACCAGGCGAGGGACCTCTTCGCCAAGCACGGTGTACCGGTGCTGGCCGGTGAAGTCATCGACACGCCTGAGGCGGCGCGCGAGGCCACCGAGCGACTGGGCGGCAAGTCGGTCGTCAAGGCGCAGGTGAAGGTCGGTGGCCGCGGCAAGGCCGGCGGCGTGAAGCTGGCGGCGAACCCGGACGAGGCCGTCGCTCGCGCGACGGACATCCTCGGCATGGACATCAAGGGCCACACGGTCCACAAGGTGATGATCGCCGAGCTGTCCCCGGAGATCGAGGCGGAGTACTACGTCTCCTACCTCCTCGACCGCACCAACCGCACCTTCCTGGCCATGGCGTCGGTGCAGGGTGGCATGGACATCGAGGAGGTCGCGGAGAAGACCCCCGAGGCCCTCGCGAAGGTCCCGGTCAACGCCGTCGAGGGCGTGAACATCGAGAAGGCCCGCGAGATCGTGGCCCAGGCGAAGTTCCCGGCCGACGTGGCCGAGGGCGTCGCCGAGGCCATGGTGACGCTGTGGGAGACCTTCGTCGCCGAGGACGCGCTCCTCGTCGAGGTCAACCCGCTGGTGAAGACCAAGGACGGTCGGATCCTGGCCCTGGACGGCAAGGTCTCGCTCGACGAGAACGCCGACTTCCGCCAGCCCGAGCACGAGGCGCTCGAGGACAAGGCCGCAGCCAACCCGCTCGAGGCTGCCGCCAAGGCCAAGAACCTCAACTACGTGAAGCTGGACGGCGAGGTCGGCATCATCGGCAACGGCGCCGGGCTCGTCATGAGCACCCTGGACGTCGGCGCGTACGCCGGTGAGAACCACGGCGGCGTGAAGCCCGCCAACTTCCTCGACATCGGCGGCGGCGCCTCCGCCGAGGTCATGGCGAACGGCCTGGAGATCATCCTCGGCGACTCGGACGTCAAGTCCGTCTTCGTCAACGTCTTCGGCGGCATCACCGCGTGCGACGAGGTCGCCAACGGCATCGTGCAGGCCCTCGAGCTGCTCGCCTCCAAGGGCGAGAAGGTCGAGAAGCCCCTCGTCGTCCGCCTCGACGGCAACAACGCCGAGCTGGGTCGCAAGATCCTCTCCGACGCCAACCACCCGCTGGTGCAGCGCGTGGACACCATGGACGGCGCGGCCGACAAGGCCGCCGAGCTCGCGGCCGCGAAGTAAGGGACGAGGGACAGAACAGCCATGGCTATCTTCCTCAACAAGGACAGCAAGGTCATCGTCCAGGGCATGACCGGTGCCACGGGCATGAAGCACACCAGGCTCATGCTGGGTGACGGCACGAACATCGTCGGCGGCGTGAACCCGCGCAAGGCGGGCACCGAGGTCGACTTCGACGGCACGTCCGTCCCGGTCTTCGGCACGGTCAAGGAGGCCATGGAGAAGACGGGCGCCAACGTCTCCGTCCTCTTCGTGCCGCCGGCCTTCTCCAAGGCCGCCGTCGTCGAGGCCATCGACGCGGAGATCCCCCTCGCCGTCGTCATCACCGAGGGCATCGCCGTCCACGACTCCGCCGCCTTCTGGGCGTACGCGCAGTCGAAGGGCAACAAGACCCGCATCATCGGCCCGAACTGCCCCGGCCTGATCACGCCGGGTCAGTCCAACGCGGGCATCATCCCGGGCGACATCACGAAGCCGGGCCGCATCGGCCTGGTCTCGAAGTCCGGCACGCTCACGTACCAGATGATGTACGAGCTGCGCGACATCGGCTTCTCGTCGGCCGTCGGCATCGGTGGCGACCCGGTCATCGGCACGACGCACATCGACGCCCTCGCGGCGTTCGAGGCCGACCCCGACACCGACCTGATCGTGATGATCGGTGAGATCGGCGGCGACGCCGAGGAGCGTGCGGCGGACTTCATCAAGGCGAACGTGACGAAGCCGGTCGTCGGCTACGTCGCGGGCTTCACCGCCCCCGAGGGGAAGACGATGGGCCACGCGGGCGCCATCGTCTCGGGCTCCTCCGGCACCGCCGCCGCGAAGAAGGAGGCCCTTGAGGCCGCCGGCGTGAAGGTCGGCAAGACGCCGACCGAGACGGCGAAGCTGGCGCGCGCGATCCTCGCGGGCTGACCTGGCTGTACGTCAAAGCGGGCCGCACCTTTGCTGGTGCGGCCCGCTTTGTGTTGCCCGCCCGGCTGCGGGTGGGCGCAGCGGCAGGCCGGCTGGTCGGCTACGGCGAGCGGCCTACTCCGGCTTCGGCGTCAACCTCTCCGGCCCGTTGGTGAGTTCGCTCCGCAGCTTCTTGCGGAGGTCCTTCTCCTCGGGGGACAAGTGGCCCGGGCCCATCCGGGCCGGGATGCCGCTGATGGCCTTGCCGGGGGACTGGGGCGGTTCGTAGTGGTTGGGGGCCGTCCTCAGGGTGAGGGCGGTCGCGCCGATGATCACCACCGTGAAGGCGATGGCCGCCCGGGTCCAGAAGCGGGCCCGGTTCTCGCTGCCCGTGCGCACCAGTTCGGCCTTCGGCGCCGCGAGGCGCTCCCCCTCGCCGAGGGCGCCGAGCCGCTGGTGCAGCGCCTCGGGCTCGCTCAGCTCGGGCAGCTTCGCGGCGATCGTCTCCCGCGCGTGCAGCAGCCGCCCGGCCGCCGCGGGGGTGCTCGCCTCCGTCTCCGCCGCCGTCTCCGGCAGGTCTAGGCCGACGCCGTCGTACAGCAGCAGGGTGCGGCGCTGCGCGGGCGGCAGGCTCATCAGGACGTCGAGGAAGGCGCGGTCGGCGGCCTCGGCGGGCGGTGCCTCCTGCTCCCGCCGCCCGGGCCGGAAGCGGTGCCAGGGAGACATCGCGTACTCGTACGCGGCCGCCCGCACCCAGCCCGCCGGGTCCCGGTCGACGGCGACCTCGGGCCAGCGCTGCCAGGCGAGCTGGAACGCGCGCTCCACGGATTCGAGCGCGAGGGCACGCTTTCCCGTGAGCAGATACGTCTGCCGTACGAGGGCGGGGGCGCACCGCGTGCACAGGGCGTCGAAGGCCGCGGCCGGGGTGAGTTCGGAAGGGGCCGGGGCATCCGCTGCCGCCTCCGTGGGCCGCGGTGCCGGTGTGGGGCCGGCCGGCTTGAGCGTGCCGACTGCCACCGGAGTACGGCGTGTTGGTGCGGGCCGCGACTTCGCGGCGCGCTTGGCCGCGGACTTCGGGCCGCGCCGGGCGGCCGCCGCGTGCTTGCCCGGCGACATGGGCTTGGGCGACCCGGGCTTCGGCGGCCCCGGCTTGGGGGGCGCGGGTTTCGGGGGAGCGGGCTTGGGCGACTCCGGCTCCTGCTCCGGCTCCGGCCGCGCTGAAGTCGGTGGCGTGACGGCAGCAGGCTTCGGCGGAGCGGGATGCGGGGGAGCGGGGTTCGGGGGAACGGGCTTCGGCGGGCCCGGCTTGGGCGGCCCCGGCTTGGGGGGCGCGGGCTTCGGCGGGCCCGGCTCGGACGGTGCGGAAGCCGTCGGTGCGGAAGCCGCCGGTGCGGAAGCCGCCGTCCGGCTCGCCTCCTGGTCCGCGGCGATCGCGGCGAGCAGCCTCGTGTACGTCTCGCGCTTGCGGCCGCGCGGGTTGGTGCGGCCGGATTCCCAGGAGCGTACGGTCTCGCGGGTGACGCCCACCTTCGTCGCCAGGTCCGCCTGACTGAGGGAGGCGGACTCACGCAGCCTGCGGCGTTCCTTGGGGGGCGGCAGCGGGGAGGGAGGGCTCTTTGTCATGCAGGACGCTCCGCACTCTCCGCGCCGTGGGCCACCGGCACCGTCACCGTCGCACCAAAAATGTACATAAACGTATATTGAGCGACACGTCCGGTATCCGCCTGTTAGGCAAGGAAAGCGCGTGTCGTTGGGAGCATGGCCGGGTGACCCAGATGATCGTGGCGGCCCGCGACCGCTCACCCGGACTCGGCACCTGCGTCGTCGGCGGGGCCATCGCGGCGGGGCTCGGGCTCGGCTCGTCCGCCGTCCTCGTGATGGTGCTGTGGATCAGCTCCCCGTACCCCGACAGCGGACCGGCCGGCGCCCTGCACGTCGCGGCCGCCCTCTGGCTGCTCGCCCACGGCGCCGAGCTGATCAGGACGGACACGCTCTCCGGGGTGCCCGCGCCGATCGGTCTGACGCCGCTGCTCCTGGTGGCGCTGCCCAGCTGGCTGGTGCACCGGGCGGCGCGCGACGCGGCCGATCCGGCGCAGCGCGCGCTGCCCGCGCGGACCGTGTGGTGCGGGGTCGCCGGGGGCTATCTGCTGGTCGGCGCGGCCGCCACGCTCTATGCGTCGGGCGGTGAGCTGCGGCCCTCGTGGGCCAGCGCCGCCGTAGCGCTGCCGGTGCTCGCCGTGGGGGCGACGGCCGTGGGGATCTGGTCCGCGCACGGCCGCCCGCACGGGCCGCTGCCCGCCGTCGTCGACCGCTTGGCCGGCGCCCTGCCCGACGCCGTGCGCGCGCACTTCGACCGGCCGCGCCTGGTGGCCGCCGGGCGGGCCGGGGCGGCCGGGGCCGCCGTGCTGGTGGGCGGCGGCGCGCTGTTCGCCGGGGTGTCCCTGATCGTGCACGCCGGGCCGGTGCGGGCGTCGTTCCTGCAGCTCACCGGGGTGTGGTCGGGCCGGTTCGCGGTGCTGCTGCTGGCGCTCGCGCTGGTGCCGAACGCGGCGGTGTGGGGCGCGGCGTACGGGCTCGGGCCCGGGTTCGCGCTCGGTGCCGGGCGGATGGCGGGGCCGCTGTCGGTGGCGTCGGTGCCGCTGCTTCCCCCCTTCCCGCTGCTCGCGGCGGTGCCGGACGCGGGCAGCGGATCGCCGCTGACCTGGACGGCCGGGGCGGTGCCCGTGGTGGCCGGTGCCGTGCTCGCCTGGTTCACGGTGGGGGCGGCGGCCCCGGCCCTCGGGGAGCGGGACGAGGCGTGGTCGCGGGGCCGGACGGCGGCGACGGCGGCGTATGCGGCGCTGGTCTCCGGAGTGCTGCTCGCGGCCCTTGCGGCGCTGGCGGGCGGCGCGCTCGGGGTCGGGCGGCTCGCGGAGTTCGGGCCGGTGTGGTGGCAGACCGGGGCGGCGGCCCTGGGGTGGGGGCTGCTTGTCGGGGTGCCCGGTGCGGTGGGGCTGCGCGCGTGGCGGGTGCGGGAGCGGCGGGTCGTCGCCGACGGCGCCGGGGGGTTCCGGGGGCGGCTGTGGCCGTGGGTGCGGCGGCCGTGGGCGCGGGTGTCCCTGCCGGCGGTCCGGGTGCCGGGTCTGCGGCTGCCGGGCGTACGCCTGCCGAAGGCGCCCCGGCTGCCCGGGGCGGGGCGGTTCCGGCGCGGGCAACGGACGGTCGAGGCGGCGCCGCCCGTGGGGGTGCCGGAGTCCTTCTTCGAGCCGTACGACTTCTCGGCGGAGCCCTCCGGGGCGTCACCGGAGGGCTGGCACGACGACGCCGCCCGGCAGGCGCGCTGGACGGCGCTCAAAGACGCGGGCGCCCCGCCCGAAGGTGAGACGCCCGCTGTGAGTGATGTGAGTGCTGTGCGGGAGGGGCCTCAACTGCCGCCGGACAGGCCCGAGTCCACGACCTAGCCGTCGTCCTCGCTCAGCAGCGGCCGCAGCTGCTTCGGGAGCTTGCTCTCGCAGGACTGCTTGGCCGCGTGGGTGAGGGCGTCGTCCACGCACGTGTAGTAGTCCTGGTAGACCAGCTGCGCCGTGAACGTGGCGAGGACCATCAGGAGCGCCAGGGCCGCCGTGACCAGGCCGCTGACCGCGGCCGTCACCTGCGGCCGGCCGCCGCCCGGAGCCGGGGCCGGGGCGGTCGCCGCCCCGGTCGCCGCGCCGGCCCCCGCCGCGCTCCCTGCTCCCGCCGATCCCGCCGCACCCGCTGCCGCACGGGGCTTCGCCCGCAGGGAGCTGATGGCCCAGTACAGGCCGAGGGCGCCGAGCAGCAGGGCCAGGTAGCGCCAGCCGAACAGGGCGAAGAAGAAGGCCCACATCCCGGAGAGCAGGGCGTAGCGCGCGCGGCGCTGGGCCGGGTCCGTCGGGTCCCAGCGCAGCCCGCCGCCGTTCCCGCCGCCCTGGCCCTCGGGGCCGGGGTTGTTCTGGCCGCCGTTCCCGCTGCCGGGGCGGTCGCCGAAGCCGCCGTTGGAACGGCCCGGCTGCTGGTCGCTCCACTGGCTGCCCCACGGGGACGAGCCGCCGCCCTGTCCGCCGTCCCCGCCCTGGCCGTTGCCGGGGCGGGGCTGCCAGGGCTGGTCGGGGGTGCCCTCCGGCGGGGGCGCGAAGGGGTTGTCGTCCTGGCGCGAACCCGGTGAACCCGAACCCGGAGAGCCCGTGCCCCGGGATCCCGGCTCCTGGGAATCGGAGTCCTGCGGTGGCGTCGAAGGGCGGCTGCGGTCCGGCATCAGGTGTGCGTCTTCCCCTTGGTATGGCCCGTGATGAGGCTTGCTGGGCGGATCGGGCGTGGTTCGGGCGTCTTCCCCCAGACGCTACCTGCCGGCCGCGCCACCGTCCCGTGAGGGGCCGTTCCGTGTGCCGGTATCGTTGCTGACGGTCGGCCGCTTCGTAGAGTTCCCCGTATCCGGGGATGCGAAGCCTTTGTACGACCGCACAAAGAAGCAACCCGAGAAAGGGCCCCGCCGTGGCCGAAGCCAGGCCCAAGCCGCCCACGCCGCCGAAGCGCCTTGTCGTGCTGGTCTCCGGATCCGGCACGAACCTGCAGGCACTCCTCGACACGATCGCGGCCGAGGGCGCGGCGGGATACGGGGCCGAGGTCGTCGCCGTCGGCGCCGACCGCGACGGCATCGCCGGTCTGGAGCGCGCCGAGCGCGCCGGGCTCCCCACCTTCGTGTGCCGGGTGAAGGACCATCCGTCGCGCGAGGAGTGGGACCGGGCGCTCGCCGAGGCCACCGAGGCGTACGCGCCGGACCTCGTCGTCTCGGCCGGGTTCATGAAGATCGTGGGGAAGGAGTTCCTCGCGCGGTTCGGCGGGCGGTTCGTGAACACGCACCCCGCCCTGCTGCCCAGTTTTCCGGGGGCACACGGTGTGCGCGACGCGCTCGCGTACGGCGCGAAGGTCACCGGATGCACCGTCCACTTCGTCGACGACGGCGTCGACACCGGCCCGATCATCGCCCAGGGCGTGGTCGAGGTCCGGGACGCGGACGACGAGAGCGCTCTGCACGAGCGGATCAAGGAAGTCGAGCGCACGCTGCTCGTCGAAGTCGTGGGGCGCCTGGCCCGCAACGGCTTCTCGATTGAGGGACGAAAGGTAGTCATCCCGTGACCGCGGAAAACACCGCCGGAAGCAACAAGCGGCCCCTTCGCCGGGCGCTCGTCAGCGTCTACGACAAGACCGGTCTGGAGGAGCTCGCGCGCGGGCTCCACGAGGCGGGCGTCGAGCTGGTGTCGACCGGTTCGACCGCCGCGAAGATCGCCGCCGCCGGGGTGCCGGTCACCAAGGTCGAGGAGCTCACCGGGTTCCCCGAGTGCCTGGACGGCCGGGTCAAGACGCTGCACCCGAAGGTGCACGCCGGCATCCTCGCCGACCTGCGCCTGGAGGATCACCAGAAGCAGCTGGCCGACCTCGGCGTGAAGCCCTTCGACCTGGTGGTCGTGAACCTCTACCCCTTCAAGGAGACCGTCGCCTCGGGGGCCACCCCCGACGAGTGCGTCGAGCAGATCGACATCGGCGGTCCGTCGATGGTGCGCGCCGCCGCCAAGAACCACCCCTCGGTCGCCGTCGTCACCAGCCCCGCGCGGTACGCCGACGTGCTCGCCGCCGCGAAGGAGGGCGGCTTCGACCTGGCCACCCGCAAGCGCCTCGCCGCCGAAGCCTTCCAGCACACCGCCTCGTACGACGTGGCGGTCGCCGCCTGGTTCGCCGACACCGCATCCAATGGCGGCTACGCCGCGGGCGCCGCCGCCGACGACAGCGGCCTGCCCGACTTCCTCGGCGCCACCTACGCGCGCAAGAACGTCCTGCGCTACGGCGAGAACCCGCACCAGGGCGCCGCCCTCTACGTCGACGGGACGGGCGGCCTGGCCGAGGCGGAGCAGCTGCACGGCAAGGAGATGTCGTACAACAACTACACGGACACGGACGCCGCGCGCCGTGCCGCGTACGACCACGACGACCCCTGCGTCGCGATCATCAAGCACGCCAACCCCTGCGGCATCGCGATCGCCGGGAACGTCGCCGAGGCGCACCGCAAGGCGCACGCCTGCGACCCGCTGTCCGCGTTCGGCGGGGTCATCGCCGTGAACCGGCCGGTCTCCAAGGAGATGGCGGAGCAGGTCGCGGAGATCTTCACCGAGGTCATCGTCGCGCCCGAGTACGAGGACGGCGCCCTTGAGGTCCTCACCAAGAAGAAGAACATCCGCGTGCTGCGCGCCCACCGGGCGCCGTCGAACGCCGTCGAGGTCAAGCCGATCGACGGCGGCGCGCTCCTCCAGGTCACCGACCGGCTCCAGGCCGACGGCGACAACCCCGCGAACTGGACGCTCGCCACGGGCGACGCCCTGAACGAGGGCGAGCTCGCCGAGCTGGCCTTCGCCTGGAAGGCGTCGCGGGCCGTGAAGTCCAACGCGATCCTGCTCGCCAAGGACGGCGCCTCCGTCGGCGTCGGCATGGGGCAGGTCAACCGCGTCGACTCCGCGAAGCTCGCCGTCGAGCGCGCGGGCGAGGAGCGGGCGCGCGGCTCCTACGCCGCGTCCGACGCGTTCTTCCCCTTCCCCGACGGCCTGGAGATCCTGACCGCCGCGGGCGTCAAGGCCGTGGTCCAGCCCGGCGGTTCGGTCCGCGACGAGCTGGTGGTCGAGGCCGCGAAGAAGGCGGGCGTGACGATGTACTTCACCGGGACGCGGCACTTCTTCCACTGAGCCCTCCCGGCTCCGCCGAGTCATCCCGCTACGCACGAGCGGGCCGTGCCCTCCCCCGAGGGAGCACGGCCCGCTTCTGTGGGATGGATCAGCAGGGGCGCAGCGAGTAGACCGGGCCCCAGTCGGCGCGGCCCTCTTCGTACGCCGTCGAGGACCAGCGCTCGGAGCCGTCCTGGTTGTAGAAGCGGGCGACGGTGCCGCGCGTCTGGTTGTTGATGAACGGGCCTTCGCCGTACCAGTTGCTCACGGTCCAGGTCTGGCACTTGTAGAAGTCGAAGTTGGTGCCCCGGACCGTCATGCACAGGTGGCCGTAGTCGCAGGCGAGCTTGGCCTTCGCGTTCTTGCCGCTCGGGTCGACGGTGACGTCGAGGCCGTCGTACCGCACCTTCGTGGCGGAGACCTGCTTGCCGCCCGGGTGGCCGGCGAGGACCTTGTCGACGCGCTGCTGGAGCTTGGTGGCCTGGGACTGGGAGAGGCCGGAGGCGAGGGCCTCGGCGCGGAAGTCGCTCTTGGCCGGGGCGGCGGCGCTCGCGGCGACCGCCGTGCCCGCGAACAGGGCGGTGGCCGCCGAGACGGTCACGGCCAGCTTCATGGTCTTCATGGTTCCCCCGTCGTGCTGCTGGTTGGGTGGTGCCGTCCCCGGTCGGTGGGGACGGCATCATCGTCGGGGGACGCCGCGGCGAGCGGTACCTCGCATCTCCTAGGGTCCTCAACTCCCTTGTGGCGTGTACTCCTTGAGGTAGTGCCCGATCTTGTCGGCGTAGTCGCGGAACCGCGCGGGGACGCCGCCCTCCGCGTTCACCACCGTGACGGAGGAGTGGTAGCCGGTGGCGATGAACTCGCCCCTGCTGCCCTTGAGCCGGTCGGGCCCGTACAGCTGGCGGGCGATGTCACAGGTGTAGCGGCCGACCGCCGGGATCGACATCTTCGGCGGGAAGGGCGGCTTCAAATCCTTGATCTTCGCGGGGCGTTCGCTGCTGGGCAGCCAGTACCAGAGCACCCTCGGCGTCCAGCGGGCGATGCCGTACTCGCCCTCGCCCCTGCTGCCCGGCTCGGACAGGTCCGGGTCGAAGTCGCTCTCCACCTTGAGGATGGCGGCGATGACGGCCGGGGTGAGGTCCTTCTCGTCGCAGTCGTGCGCGGAGTCGACGATCAGCTTCCGGTACGCGACGGGGATGCCCTTGTCCGTACGGAGTTCGGCGGCGCCGTAGTGCGCGGGGTCGGCCGGTTTGCCGCCGTCGTCGTCGGTCGCCACGTAGAAGGTGGTGCTGACCGCGATCAGGGCCGCCGCGGCGGCCGCGCTCAGGACCGCCGGGTGGATCCGGCGGGGCCGCAGGCGCGGCAGCTTCGGCGAGGGCTCCGTCCCGGCGGCCGCCTCGACGCGGCGCAGCAGGTCGGCCGAGTCCGCGCCCGAGAGGGCGGCGCGCTCCTCGTGGGTGCGGGCCAGGCAGTCCGTGACGATCTCCCGCCATTCCTCGGGGAGTTCGGGGGACAGGCGCAGCTCGTCCTCGCCGCGGGCGTAGCGGACGGCGGCGTCCCTGCGGGCCGCCGGGGTGCCGCCGGGCAGCGGGAAGGTGCGGGTGAGGACCTGGTGGGCGAGGACGCCGAAGGCCCAGACGTCGGCGGTCGGGCGGATCCGCTGGCCGCGCTCGCCGATCTCCGACCAGAGGAGCTCGGGCGGGGTGTAGTCGGGGGTGGAGAAGGCGGGCGAGTAGGCGTGCGTGCCCTCCATCTCGGCGGCCATGTTGAAGTCGGCGAGGCGGGCCGAACCGTCCGCCATCAGCAGGACGTTGCCCGGCTTCAGGTCGCCGTGCACCCAGCCCGCGTGGTGCAGCTGGTGCAGGCCCTCGCAGATCTGCGCGAGCAGCGCGGGCCCGGCGGGCTCCGGCAGCGCGAGGAGCTGGGCGAGCGAGCCCTCGGCCTCTTCGAGTACGAGGACGGTGGCGCCGTCGAGCGCGGGGGTGTCCGGGTCGTCGACCGTCAGCGTCTCGTACAGCCTGATCAGCCGCGGGCTGCTGAGGCGGCGCAGCAACTCGACCTCGCGCTCGGCGAGTTCGCGCAGATGGCTGAGCTGGCGCGGGGTGCGCAGGCCGGTGGGCAGGAACTTCAGGGCGGCGTTGGCGGGGCTGCCGTCCTCGGCGGGGCCCTCGCGGCGGGCGGCGTAGACGCTGCCGAAGCCGCCGGTGGCCAGGGGTTCGCGGACCGTCCAGGAGCCGACGCGATAGCCCCGTGGCACCTGGACCGCATACGGGGATCCGTCGGTCATCCGCGCACCCCGCCGCGGCTCGCGGGCCGGGCGGACAGCACCACCAGGTCGTCCTCCTGGACCAGGTCGAAGCGGAGCGCGAGGGAGACCAGGGCCTCCTTCTTGCCGTTGAGGCGCGGGCCCGCGTCGGCCTCGTCCGGGCCCGGCTTGAGGCGCAGTTTGACCGCCAGGTAGTCGATGTTCCACTGCACGGCCGCGCGGTTCGCCGACGGCCAGCCGGGGCGCAGCCGCTCCACGACCTGCTCGACGGTGGGCAGCGGGGCGTGCGGGGCGCCGCGCAGGCGGGGCTCGCAGAGTGCGGCGAGGACCGCGAAGTACCGCTTGGTGCGGTCGAGCGAGAACGCGGGCCGCGTCGTCGCCCCCTCCGGCCCCGAGCCGGTGCGCAGCACGTCGTGGCGGGGCGCCCACACCTCGAAGTGCAGCAGGTCGCCCCCGGCGGGCAGCACGATGCGGGAGAACTCGAAGGGCACGGGGGCGTCCACCCGGCCCGGGCCCACCTTGATGTGCTCGCCCGCGCCTTCCGGGTTCTCGACCACGTATGTCTGGTGCGCGCTGAGATTGGTCAGTATCCAGAACGCGCCCTGTGCGGTGATCTCCCCGGCGGTGCGGGAGACCCCTTCGTGGTCGATCGCGAGGTCGTTGGCCGCCGGGGATCTGCCGAAGGTGAGGCGCTCGCCCGGGGCGAGCCGCAGTTGTCCGGGGCCGCTGTTGTGGTCGGGGCCACCGCTGTCGTGGCCCTCCGCTAACGCCTGTGGTGGCACAACGATGATGCTGTACAAGGTCCGTTCCCCCTCAAGCACCGATGAGATCAGCGTAGAGGAACGTAAGCCGGGCCGCGGCCCCCCGAACGGGGGGCGCACGGCCCTCGTGTGTGTGAACTCCGTGAAGAGTCCGCCGAGTTGATGCCCTCGCGTCAGTACTGCGGCTGGTTCCGCTTGAACCACTGGGCGCTGGCGCGCTTGGCGGCGAAGACGATGAGCAGGATCGACACGGCGATGATGAGCAGGCCGATGCCCCACGCGGCGATCATGAAGAGACCGGTGACGATCGCGAACGAGCCGTAGACGATGGAGCAGACCCGCACCCCGTTGCCGCCCTTGGCGTACTGGAGCAGGAGCACCAGGCCGAGGATGGCGAAGACGGCGGCGAGGCCCAGGAAGAAGACGACGACGCCCTTGCCGATGTCGGCGAACTTCTCGACGTCGGCGTCGCCGGAGACCCCGGCGTCGTCCATGGTCTTGTCCCACTCGGACAGCGCGATCCCGTAGAGCACCGCGATGGCCGCGTGGGCGAGGACGATCACGCCGAGCATGATCTGCGCGGCGCGCGTGATGCCCGGCATCACGTTCGACACATAGCCGCCGCCGTAGGGCTGCTGGGTCAGCGGCGGGGCGGCCGGGTAGTTGCCGTAGGCGGGCGGGGCCGGCTGCTGCTGGGGATAGCCGTAGCCGGGGTTGCCCTGGGGCTGCTGGGGCGGCTGCCCGTAGGGGTTGTTCGGGTCGCCGAAACTCATGGCGTCTTCCTCCGTCGAAAGTGCACAGTGCAGGGGACGACGGGGCAAGCGGAGGAAGGTCTGGCCCATGGGTCTGGCCCTGAGAAAGATGCGGTCCGCCCCCCGACAGCTGCCCGCGGCACTGTGTCGCACATGGTTCTTCAGCCATGGCGCATTTGTCCAGCCGCATGCCCTATGCGTTGTGCAAGTGCAACATGCCTGATCAGCGCGGACCCGGTGGCGGATGAGGGTGCGGGGGACTGATTGGAACAAGGGCCGCACCATCCGCGAAGATGTACCCATGACCGCCCAGATTCTCGATGGCAAGGCCACCGCAGCAGCGATCAAGTCCGATCTGACCGCCCGCGTGGCGGCCCTCAAGGAGAAGGGCGTGACGCCGGGCCTCGGCACCGTCCTGGTCGGCGACGACCCCGGCAGCCACAAGTACGTCGCGGGCAAGCACCGCGACTGCGCCCAGGTCGGCATCGCCTCCATCCAGCGCGAACTGCCCGCGACGGCCACGCAGGAAGAGATCGAGGCCGTCGTCCGCGAGCTCAACGAGGACCCGGAGTGCACCGGCTACATCGTCCAGCTGCCGCTCCCCAAGGGCATCGACGAGAACCGGATCCTGGAGCTGATGGACCCGGACAAGGACGCCGACGGACTGCACCCGATGAACCTCGGCCGCCTCGTCCTGAACGAGCCGGCGCCGCTGCCCTGCACGCCGAACGGCGTCCTGACGCTGCTCCGTCAGTACGGCGTCGAGATCAAGGGCGCCGAGGTCGTGGTCGTCGGCCGCGGCGTCACCATCGGGCGCCCGATGCCGCTCCTGCTCACCCGCAAGTCGGAGAACGCGACGGTCACGCAGTGCCACACCGGCACCCGCGACCTGGCCGCGCACCTGAAGCGGGCCGACATCATCGTGGCCGCCGCGGGCGTGCCGCACCTGATCAAGGCCGAGGACGTGAAGCCGGGCGCCGCGATCCTGGACGTCGGTGTCTCGCGCGACGAGAGCGGCAAGATCGTCGGCGATGTGCACCCGGGCGCGTACGAGGTCGCCGGGTGGATCTCCCCGAACCCGGGCGGCGTGGGCCCCATGACCCGCGCCCAGCTCCTCGTCAATGTGGTGGAGGCGGCCGAGCGGGCCGCCGACGCCGCCGCGGGCTGAACCGGAAGGGGCGACCCATGAGCGTAGAAGGCGAGCCGGACGCCAAGGGAGCGGTCAGCGCCCCCAGCCCCGGCGGGCGGCCGAAGAAGTCCTCGCGACGCTTCCCGCGGGTCACGCGCGACACGGCACGGCCCGAGGGCGGCGGCCGCGCGGCCCCCGGGGACGCGCCCGCACCGGCCCGGCAGTGGCCGCTGCTCACCGTGGTCTCGGCCGTCGGCCTCGGCCTGCTCCTGACCGCGCTCGACGTGTTCCGCTTCGGCACCATACTGATCGGCCTCGCGCTGATCGCGGGTGCCGTCATGCGCTGGGTGCTGCCCAGCGTGGGCATGCTCGCGGTCCGTTCGCGCTTCACGGACATGGTCACGTACGCGGTGCTGGGCGTCGCCATCGTGCTGCTCGCGATGATGGCGCAGCCGCACCCGTGGCTGGAGATCCCGTTCCTCGACGACACCCTGCACTACACGATCAGCAGCTGACCGGGCCCGGCCCCGGCCCCGGCCCCGGTCATGAGACGACGGCCCGCTCTCCATCGGAGAGCGGGCCGTCGTCGTTCCCCGGGGACGGGGTCGGTGGGTCACATGGCGCTCACATGTCGCGTGTGACCGGGATCGCGGGGTAACAGGCCCGCGCGGTGCCGGGGTTGGCGCTCAGCACGCCGTAGATCTGGTCGCCGGTCCTCGGGCCGACGATGCCGTCCACGGACAGGTGCTTGGCCTTCTGGAACTTCTTGACCCAGGTGTAGGTCTGCTGCCCGTACTTGCTGTCGACCTCGAGCGGCTCCACGCTGCTCTGTCCGCTGTTGGTCGCCCAGACGTTGACGGCGATCTGCACACAGCGCACGCCGAGTTCGTTGGTGCTGCCGGGGCCGATGTTGGGCGTGGTCTTGCCCATGGTGGTGAGGCCGCCGGTCTTCGAACCCGCCTTCGTGGAGGCGGACTTGGCGTGGGACGCGGCCTTGGCCGGGCCGCCGGTCTCGTTGCCGCCGTCGCTGCCGCTGCCGCACGCGGTCAGGGCGAGCGCGGATACGGCGACCGCGGCGGCCATGGTGGTGAGTCGAGCGGTGAGCCGTGTGGTCGGGTGTGTGGACGTGCGCATGGTGGTTCCCCCCGTTGCTGGTCGGTACCGAGAGGGACGGATGCGCGCCCGGTTCGGTTCTCGCGCGTGTGGTGCGGTGTGGTGCGGAACGCGGGCCCCGCGCCCCGGCTTCCCCCCGGGGCGCGGGCCGGATCTCCCCCGGATGTTCCCCCGTCGGCCCGCGTCCCTCTCCCCCGTCTCCCCCGTGGGCCGATGGTCGGTCGGCGCCAGGGCCTTGCTGGTTCACGAAGCTACGGCGGCCGGGAAACGGAGACGTCCCCTCCAGGGTTGATTGACGGGCAAACTTCTGCCGTATCCCGGCGGTTCCTGCAACTTCCGCGGTACTGCGGGAGTTTGACGTTCCGCCCCCGGCACGGGGGTTACGCTGCGGCGATGTGGACCCGCCCCCTTGCCGTCGACGCGCTCATCGCGGTCGCCCTGACGACGGTGGCCGTGCTGCTCGGGCAGGAGTCCGTCAAGCAGGGCTGGCCCGCGCTGGACGCCAAGGGGTACGCGCTGGTGGCTCTGGTCAATCTGCCGGTCGTGCTCCGGAGCAGGGCGCCGGTCGCGGTGCTGCTCGCCGTGCATCTGGTGTGCGCCGTGTACATCACCGCGGGCTACTGGCCCGTCGTGAACACCTTCGGGCCCATGCTCGCCGTCTACACCGTCGCGTCCCTGCGGCCCCTGCGCATCGCCCTGCCCGGCGCCGGACTGATGTGCGCCGTCTGGATCTACGCCGGTCTGGTCAGCGAGGACTCCGTGATGGCCTCCGTCGTCGGCCAGGCCGTCGGCTTCTCCCTCGTCCTGCTGCGCTTCGGGTACGTCGCGCGCCAGTCGACGGAACTGGCCCGGCAGCTGAAGCGGGAGCAGGACGAGCGGGCCCGCCGCGAGGTCGCCGAGGAGCGCGGCCGCATCGCGCGCGAGCTGCACGACGTGGTCGCCCACCACATGTCGGTGATCTCCGTGCAGGCGGGCCTCGCCACCTTCGTCTTCTCCTCGGACCCGAAGACCGCGCGATCCGCGCTCGGCACCATCGCGGGCACCAGCGGCGAGGCCCTCGAAGAGCTGCGCCGCATGCTGCGGGTGCTGCGCGCGCAGGACGAGGCGAGCGTCGCGGGCGCGGGGGGCGGGGGCGAGCCGGACGCCCCGATGCCGGGGCTCGCGCGCCTGGACGAGATGGTCGAGCGGGTACGGGCCGGAGGCGTGCCGGTGGAGCTGACCGTGGTGGGGGAGGAGCGCCCGCTCGCGCCCGGCGTCGAGCTCTGCGCCTACCGCGTCGTCCAGGAGGCGCTGACCAACGTCATGAAGCACGCGCCCGGCGCCGGCGCGGCCGTCCGGCTGCACTACCGCAGACACCACCTCGAAGTGGCCGTCACCGATGACGGAAAGGGGGTGAATCCGGCCAGAGTGCGGACGGGAAGCGGCCATGGCTTGATTGGGATGCGCGAGCGGGCCAAGCTCTACGGCGGGACGATCAGCATCGGCCCGCGGGACGAGGGGGGCTTCGCTGTGCGACTGACCCTGCCGACCTCCGCCCAGAGCGCATCGCAAGGGGACGACGCGACGGGATGACCGACAGCACGCGGGTGCTGGTCGTCGACGACCAGTTCCTGATCCGTGCCGGGCTCGTGGGACTGCTGCGCGCCGCGCCCGGCATCGAAGTCGTGGGCGAGGCGGGGGACGGCGCGGAAGCCGTCGAACTCGCCGCGAGGACCCGCCCGGACGTGGTCCTCATGGACATCCGCATGCCCGGCATGAACGGCATCGCGGCCACCGAGAAGATCCTCGACGAGGCGGCCGACCCGCCCCCGCGGATCCTGGTGCTCACCACCTTCGACCTCGACGAGTACGTGTACGGGGCGCTGCGCGCCGGGGCGTCCGGGTTCCTGCTCAAGGACTCCGGGCCCGAGCGGCTGCTCGCCGCGGTGGCCGTGGTCGGCGGCGGCGACGCGCTGTTCGCGCCGAGCGTCACGCGCCGCCTGGTGGAGGCGTTCGCCCGCGCGCCGGGCGCCGCGGACACCGGGGGCGGCCAGCCGCCGCCGGACCTCGGGGCGCTGACGCTGCGCGAGGTCGAGGTCCTGAAGCTGATCGCCCGGGGCCTGTCCAACGCGGACATCGCCGAGCGCCTCTACATCAGCGAGGCCACCGTCAAGACCCACCTCAACCGCACGATGACCAAGCTCGACCTGGACAGCAGGGCGCAGGCGGTCGTGGTGGCGTACGAGACGGGACTGGTGACGCCGGGCGGCGAGGGCCGCTGAGGGCCGTCCCGGGCCCCTCGGCCCGGGACCGGTGCCCCGCCGCCGGTGGCCCGTCCCCTCCCCCGAGCGGGACGGACCACCGCCTTTCACCACCAGCGGTCGTCGAGGCGCAGGTACTTCCACGACTTGGGGCCGGGCAGCCCGTCGAGCGCCAGGACCTTGTGCGTGACCCGCTCGTTGACGTCGTTCTGGAACGCCCGCATCGCCCGCTGCGAGTTGCGGCCGAAGACGCCGTCGACGGTGCCCGGCTTGTAGCCCAGGTACTGCAGGATGCACTGGGCCTCGCGGCCCGCCGAGGTGTCGCCCACGGTCGACGGGACGATGCTGCTGCCCTTGTAGTGCCCGGCGTAGTAGCGCTCGTTCACCTTGCGGACGGAGCAGGCGCGGGCAGCCTGCGCCTTGGTGCCGAGGCCCGTGCCGGACTGCGCGGCCGCCGCCCTGGTCTTCGACGGCCGGGCCGTGCCCGCGTCGTCGCTGCCGCCGCCGCAGGCCGTGAGGCCGAGGGCGGTGGTGGCCAGCAGGACCGCGGTCACCGTGGCGTGCCTGAACGTCATCATGATTCCCCCCGTATCACTTGTCGCCGTATCACTTGTCGGTCGCTGTGGTGCCCGCCGGGCGGCACGGGGTGGACCGTGCCGCCCGGCGGGCACCATCGACTCTGCCGGGCGGTGGCGGGCAACAGCCAGGGAAATCGGGGCAGTTGGGCGCGCGTGGGACGTCCCACGCGCTGACCTGCGGGGATGTGAGTCGCCGCGAGGTGGTCGTGGGACGCCGGGAACCGGAGCGATTTCGTCCCGCATCTACCGGAGGTAAGGGGGCATGTCGCCTCGGGGGACCATCGGACGCGTATGGGGTGGAACATGTCGCGTTGGAAGAGCCTGCCGGAGACGTTGGAGGACCGAGAACGCCAACTCGTCGTGCAGTTACGCCGCTTGAAGGACCACAGCGGCCTCAGCCTGGCGGCGCTCGCCGCCAAGACGTCGTACAGCCGCTCCTCCTGGGAGCGCTATCTGAACGGAAAGCTGCCGGTGCCGCGCGAAGCCGTGGAGGAGCTGGCGCGGGTCTGCGGGACGGAGCCGACGCGGCTGCTCGTGCTGCACGAGGTGGCGGAGCGGACGCGGGGCAGGGGCGGGGAGGGCGCGGGCGAGGGCGCTGACCTGTCCGGGGAGCTGTCCGGGCCGGTCCTGGACCTCGGGCCCGAGCCGCCCGGCGCCGGGCCGCGAGCCGCCGGACGCACGCTGCCGCTGCGCGCCGTGCTCGTCGTCACCGCCCTCGCCCTGGGCCTCGGCTTCGCCGCCGGGGCGCTCGCCGCGCCCGCGTGGCAGGACGACGGGAAGGACCCGGGCAGGGGCGTGTACTCGTACGAGAAGGGGCGCACGTACCCCTGTGAGGACCGCCGGGAGGACGGGGGCCGGTACGCGGGCTACAGCCTGAACCGGGACATCCAGCTGGACCGGGGGATGAGCGGCTGGGACGTCGTCGAGGCGCAGTGCCTGCTGAAGCGGGCCGGGTTCGGCTCGGGCGCCGTCGACGGGGCGTACGGGGACTCCACGAAGAAGGCCGCGCTGCGCTTCCAGCGGGCGCGGCACCTGGCGGAGGACGGGATCGTCGGGCACGACACCTGGGGGGAGCTGCGGAAGTGAGCCGGACGGTGACGCACTTGGGCGCCGAGGCGGAGCAACTCGGCACGGGTCTGCGGGAGTTGCGGGAGCGCACCGGGCTCAGCCTGGCCGCGCTCGCCGGGCGGACCGCGTACAGCAAGTCGTCGTGGGAGCGGTATCTCAACGGCAAGAAGCCGGTGCCGCGCCAGGCCGTGGTGGTCCTGTGCACGCTGGCGGGCGAGCCTCCGGGGCGGCTGCTGGCGCTGTGGGAGCTGGCGGACGCGGCGTGGAGCGGGCGTGCGGTGGGCTCGACGGCGCCGGGCGCGGGCCCGGCCGGTACGGAGGCCGGGGGTACGGGGGCCGGGGGTACTGCGGGGGCCGGGGGCGCCGACGAGCCGGTGTCCGAGCTCGTGGGGCCGCCCGAAGTACCGTCCGCCGACGCCCCGGTGGCGTGGTGGCGCCGGCGCCGCGTGACCGTCGTCGTGGGCGCGGCCGTCGCCCTCGCGGTGGCGGGGGCCGTCTCCGTGAGCCTGGCGCTCTCGGGCGGCGGGCACGCGGGGGAGAGCCGGGCCGGCGAGCGGCCGAAGGGCCCCGCGCCCGCGCCGTACGAGCCGCACTGCAAGGGCGCGGCCTGCGAGGGCAAGGACCCCGCGAAGATGGGCTGCGGCTTCGAGGCCCAGGTGGCCACGCTCGCCGTCCGGCGCTTCGACGGCGGGCGCCGGATCGACCTCCGCTACAACGCGACGTGCCAGGCGCTCTGGGCCCGCAGCCTCGGCCTGCGGCACGGCGAGCGGGTCACCGTGTCGGTCCCGGGCGCGAAGGGCAAGGAGGTCCGCGTGGTCAAGGAGGAGAGGGGGCTGCGCTTCCTGGCCACTCCCATGACCACGGTCACCGGCGGGCCCGATGGCGCGAAGACGACGGGCGCGAAGGTGTGCTGGATCCCTTCGGGCGGCGGGCAGCGGGAGTGCTTCACGAAGTGACCCTCCGGACGTGAAAAAGGCGGCGCCCGTCCTCTCCCCCGTGGGAGGACGGGCGCCGCCGGTCTGGTGGTTTTCCCCGGATTCGAGCGGTCTGTGCGCCGTCTTCCGTCGAGATCCAGAGTCATGGACCCGCCAACCGACCTGCAAGGCCCGGAGGTTCGCTGTGGCACGGAAGTGACCATTCCGCAACGGTGTCCTGGGGCGGCAACGAGCCATGAACAGGGGGGTTCCGCACTGGTGTACGCGGCGACGATGGGAGACTGGACCGCGGACCGCAGGAGTGCGAAGGTGCACGCCAGTGGCCCAGAATGCTCCCGTGCGCCCCCACAGCGGGAACTGACACCCTGGCTCCGCGCATCCCTGTGGGTAGTCCAGAACAGGTACATCAGGGGACAGAGCGCACGGAGGGCCGCACAGCCCGGGGGCACGTCAGCACGTACGGGGGGAATAGGGGGAGTAATGCCTCGTTGGAAGGCGCTACCGGATGAGCTCGACCCGCAAGTCAGGGAGTTCGCCAGCCAGCTGCGCCGGCTCGTCGACCGCAGTGGCCTGAGCATCGCCGCGGTGTCGGACCGCACCGGGTACAGCAAGACGTCGTGGGAGCGCTATCTGAACGGGCGGCTGCTCGCGCCGAAGGGCGCGATCGTCGCGCTCGCCGAGGTGACCGGGACGCCGCCGGTGCACCTCATCACCATGTGGGAGCTCGCGGAGCGTGCCTGGAGCCGCTCCGAGATGCGGCACGACATGACGATGCAGGCCATCCGCATCTCCCAGGCGCGGGCCGCGCTCGGGGAGTTGGGGCAGAACCCGCCCAAGGGCGGCAAGGCGGACAGGGCGGAGCGCGGCGGCGGGGGCACCGCCGCGGGGACGGTGCGCAAGGGCGCGGGCGTGACGGGCGTCGCGGGACCGGCCGGGGTGGCTCCGACCGTGCCGCCGCAGGCCGGTGCGCCGGGCGCGGAGTCCGCCGCGCCGGGGGCGCCGGGCGCTCCGTACGGCGGTCGGGGGCCCGCCGCGGCGCCGCCCGGGTCCGGCGCGGGGCAGCAGCACCCGGCGGCGGGCTCGCCGGACGGGCAGCGGCGCCGCAGGAAGCTGACGATGTTCCTCGCGGGGACGGTCGGCGCGCTCGTCGTCATCGCCGCCGCGGTCTTCCTCACGGACTTCGGCAAGGACGACAAGAGCGACGAGGGCAAGCCGTCCGTGACGCCGTCGACCAGCGGCCCCGAGCTGCCCGCGGGCGTGGAGTGCACCGGCAAGTCCTGCACCGGCAAGGACCCCGAGAACATGGGCTGCGGCGGCGAGTTCGCCAAGACCGTCAACCGCGCCACCGTCGGCAAGACGCTCGTCGAGGTCCGCTACAGCAAGACCTGCGGGGCCGCGTGGGCACGCATCACGCAGGCCGCCCCCGGCGACAAGGTCACGGTCGCGGACGGCGCCGGGGCGGGCAAGCAGACCGGGAAGGTGGACACGGACACGGACGCCTACACCCCGATGGTCGCCGTCAAGAGCGGCGCGGAGGCGAAGGCGTGCGCCACGCTCAAGTCCGGCGTGACGGGGTGCACGCTGAACTAGCGCGATCCGTACGGTGGTTGGGCCCCGTCCCTGGTGGGCGGGGCGGCCGCCACCTCGGGAGAGGGAGAGTGGCGGCCGCCTGGGGGTGTGACCACTCCCGTGGGGGTAGGGTGCGCCTGCCCACTGGCGCGCGGGTTATGTGTGGCCCTTTTCTGTGGGCTGGGCCACAGGGGCCCGGCCGCCCCCGCGGACCGGAGCGCGATAGCCTGACCGCTGGATCTCTCTTGACGCCAAGAGATCGATCATCGAGGCGATGACATCGATCAATCGATCATCGGGGCCGATGGCAGGGATCCCGCACTCAGGGGATCCCGCACACATGGGGCCGGGACACCTCACCGCCAGCTGTCTTAACGGAGATCGCCATGACCCGCACTCCCGTGAATGTCACCGTCACCGGCGCGGCCGGCCAGATCGGCTACGCGCTGCTCTTCCGCATCGCGTCCGGCCACCTGCTCGGCGCGGACGTGCCGGTCAATCTGCGGCTTCTTGAGATCACGCCGGCGCTGAAGGCCGCCGAGGGCACCGCCATGGAGCTCGACGACTGCGCCTTCCCGCTGCTGAACTCGATCGAGATCAGCGACGACCCGAACGTCGCCTTCGACGGCACGAACGTCGCCCTCCTCGTCGGCGCCCGCCCCCGCACCAAGGGCATGGAGCGCGGCGACCTCCTGGAGGCCAACGGCGGCATCTTCAAGCCGCAGGGCAAGGCCATCAACGACCACGCCGCGGACGACGTGAAGGTCCTCGTCGTCGGCAACCCGGCCAACACCAACGCCCTCATCGCCCAGGCCGCCGCCCCGGACGTACCGGCCGAGCGCTTCACCGCGATGACCCGCCTCGACCACAACCGCGCGCTCTCGCAGCTCTCGAAGAAGACCGGTGTCCCGGTCTCCGAGATCAAGAAGCTCACGATCTGGGGCAACCACTCCGCGACCCAGTACCCGGACATCTTCCACGCCACGGTCGCCGGCAAGAACGCCGCCGAGACCGTGAACGACGAGAAGTGGCTGGCCGACGAGTTCATCCCGACCGTCGCCAAGCGCGGCGCCGCGATCATCGAGGCCCGTGGCGCCTCCTCGGCGGCCTCCGCCGCGAACGCCGCGATCGACCACGTCCACACCTGGGTCAACGGCACGGCCGACGGCGACTGGACCTCCATGGGCATCCCGTCGGACGGCTCGTACGGCGTCCCGGAGGGCCTCATCTCCTCCTTCCCGGTCACCACGAAGGACGGCAAGTACGAGATCGTCCAGGGCCTGGACGTCAACGAGTTCTCCCGTGCGCGGATCGACGCGAGCGTCAAGGAGCTCGAGGAGGAGCGCGAGGCGGTGCGCGGCCTCGGCCTCATCTAGGAGCCGACTGCTTCCTCGCGTCGCCCCCGGCCGCTCTGCGCGGCGGCCGGGGGCGACGCCTTTTCCGGGCCGGTCTTCTCCGGGCCGGAGCCGAGGGTGACCGTGACGGCGGCCGCCGCCAGGACCACCACGCCCCCGACCACCCGCAGCGCCGCCGTCATCCCGCCCATGAAGTTTGCGTGCCCCGCGAGCACCGTGCCCGTGATCGCGACGCCGAGTGCCGCGCCGACCTCGCGGGCCGAGGTGCCGAGCCCGGAGCCGAGGCCCGCCTGGTGCGGGGGCAGGGACGAGACCACGGTCAGGGTCAGCGGGGGCATGCTCAGGCCGGTGCCCGCCGAGATCAGCAACAGCCAGCAGGCGTACGCCGGGTAGGGCGTCCCCGCGTCCGCGGTGGAGGTGCCGAGCAGGCCGAGGCCGATCAGGAGCAGGCCGCCGCCGATGAGCGTGCGGGGCCGGTGCGACCAGCGCGGGGTGAGCTTCGGGATCAGGGTCATGCCGATCGTGAGCGGCACGATGGCGAGGCCCGCGAGCGCCGCCCCGTACCCCTTCACGTACTGCAGGTACTGGGAGTTGACGAAGAACAGGGCGAAGAGCCCGAAGAAGGACGCCGCCATGCCGAGCGTCGCCGCGCTCAGCCGCCGCGAGCGGAAGACCCGCGGGTCGAAGAGCGGGGTGCGCGAGCGCAGGGCGTGCAGGGTGAACGCGGCGAGCAGGGCCGCGCCGACGGCGAACGCGGTGAGGATGCGGGGCGAGCCCCAGCCGTACTGCGGGCTCTCGATGATGCCGAAGAGCACGGCGGCCAGGCCGCAGGTGAGCAGCGCGGTCCCCGTGGGATCGAGCCGGGTCTGAACAGCCTTGTCGGTGACGGGAGTTGTGCGCCACACCGCGCAGGCGAGCAGCGCGGCGAGCGGCACCATCACCCAGAACAGGGCGCGCCACGGCAGGTACTCGCCGACGAGCCCGCCGCCGATGTTGCCCAGGAGGCCGCCGAGGGCCAGGGACAGGGTCCAGGAGGCGAGGGCGCGCGGCCGGTCCGCGGGCGGGGTGACGCGCAGCAGGACCGACATGGTCGCGGGCATGATCAGGGCGGCGCCCGCGCCGGAGACGCCGCGCCCCGCGATCAGGAGCTCCGGCGAGGCGGCGAGGGCGCTGAGCGTCGCGCCCGCCGCGAAGAGGCCGAGCCCCCCGAGCAGCGCGCCCTTGCGGCCGTAGCGGTCGCCGAGGGCGCCGGCCGGGATGAGCAGGCCCGCGAAGACGATGACGTACGCGTCCACGGTCCACAGGAGTTCGCTCGCCGAGGGGTGCACGGACGACGAACGGAGCTGCGGGACAAGGAGGTTGATGGCGGCGACCATGCTCTGCGCGACGACGACGCAGGCGCAGAGCGCGAGCAGGGTCGACCGCTTCAGGGAGGTCTCGTTCTGGGGTCGGTGCTGATTCCGGGCAGGGGAGGTCAAGGCTCCTCCTCGGGAGCGGGCGTAGTGGTGTGGGATCCGCTCTCACCGTAGGCTCGGGCCTGACATGCTTTCCAGTGCAATGTTTGCAAGGAGTGATTGCGTGTGACGCAATCCGTGGCGGAGTCCGCGGGGGAGACCGGCCCCGGCGGACTCGACCTCAATCTGCTCGTCGCCCTCGACGTCCTCCTCGACGAGCAGAGCGTGCGCGGCGCCGCCCGCCGCCTGCACCTCTCCGAGCCCGCCATGAGCCGCACCCTGGGCCGCATCCGCAGGGCCCTGGGCGACCAGATCCTGGTCCGGGCCGGGCGCCAGATGGTGCCGACCGCGTACGCCCTCGCGGTCCAGGCCGAGGTCAGCGCGGTGGTGGAGCGGGCCCGCGCGCTCTTCGCCGGACAGGGTGAGGTCGATCTGCGGACGGTGTCCCGCACCTTCACCGTGCTTGGCCACGACGTGCTCGCCGCCTCCTTCGGCGCGGCGCTCTTCGCGCGCGCCGAGGAGCAGGCCCCCGGCGTGCGCATCCGCTTCCTCAGCGAGAGCCATGTGGACGTGCCCGTGCTGCGCGAGGGGACGGCCGACCTGGAGATCGGCGCCATCGACACGGCCGCGCCCGAGGTGGTCGTCGAGCATCTCTACGACGACCACATGATCGCCGCTGTACGCCCCGGACACCCGCTCCTGAAGGGGGAGTTGACCCCGGAGCGCTTCGCCGCGGCCGACCACATCAACGTCTCCCGCAAGGGCCGCTTCCAGGGTCCGGTGGACACCGCGCTCGCCGAACTCGGCCTGCGGCGGCGGGTGGTGGGCGTCCTCGGCACGGTGCCCGCCTCGCTCTTCGTCCTCCTCGACACCGATCTGGTGGGCCTGGTCAACACATGGAGCGGCCCGCTGGTCGAGCGGCTCGGCCTGGTCACCTTCGAGATCCCCCTCGACCTGCCCCCGCTCCCGCTCGGCCTGGCCTGGCACCCCCGGCACGACGGAGACCCGGTCCATGCGTGGCTGCGTTCCTGCGTACGAGAGCTGTTGCCCTCCCGCTAGCAAATGTAGTACTTCTTATACATGAGCGAGCAGGTGCACAACAGGCTGGCCGTGGTGCGCGCCGAGCGAAAGGTGTCGCGCCAGGCCCTGGCCGAGGCAGTGGGTGTCCACTACCAGACCATCGGCTACATCGAGCGGGGGCAGTACAACCCCAGCCTCGACCTGGCATTGAAGATCGGGAAGTTCTTCGGGCTGCCGGTGGAGGCGCTGTTCTCCCTGGAGCCGTTCAGGCCGCTCACGGATGAGGTCTACGGGAGGAACGCACAATGACCGAAGGTCAGTTGACGGGGTACGACCGGCGGATGGTCGCCCTGATGAACCGGCGCGAGGGCGCTCCGATGTACGCGACGGCCGCGCGCAGGCGCACCGTCGTGGGCACGCACATCGCGCTGACCGCAGCGGAGATCACCGCCTGGCTGTTCGCCGTGGTCGGCGACGAGCGCTGGGCGGTCTGGACGCTGCTCGGTCTGTCGCTGCCGTGGTGCCTCGCCACCGGCGTCATCAACTCCTCGACGCGCGGCCTGCTCGAACTGCGCGCCCGCGCCCTCGACGAGCGCCAGCGCGCCGAGAAGAACGCGGTCGCCGCGCGCGCCCACCGTGCGATGTTCTGGCTGCTGCTCGGCGCCACCGTGGGGGTCGGTGGCGCCTGGTGCGCGGGGATGGACCTCAAGGGCCTGGTGTTTCCCGTGCTGTTCGCGGTCTTCGTCACGCACTGGCTGATGCCGCTGTGGGTGGCGGGGCTCGCCGCCCAGGACGACCTCGCCGACGAGGACGACGTCTGATCAGGTGCTCTGCAGCTGGTTGTTGAGCTTGGAGACGTCCAGGGTCTCGTCGGCCGAGGGGGTCTTCGACGGGACCGGCTTGTCGAAGTCGGAGAACACGGCGGCCAGCTTCTGCCCGTCGTCCTCGCCCTCGGCCTTGATCATGTACGGCTTGCCCTCGGCGGCCACGTAGTACGTGACGGGCTTGCCGTCCTCCTTGCCGGTGAGCTTGACGACCTTGGTGCCGTCGAGGCTGGACGTGCCGTCCTTCTGCAGGTTCGTGGGCTCGTCCTCGTCGTCGCCCTGGAGGAACTTGTTCAGGTCACAGGCGTCGGCGACGTCCTGGAGCATGGGGTCGGCCGTGGTGCCGTACAGATAGCGGTTCTTCAGCAGTTCCTGGGCGGCCTCGCCGTCCCTGCCGGGCAGCTCGTGCTGCCAGAACGCCGCGTCGGGCTTGATCCAGACCTTCTCGCCCTTCTTGATCAGCTCGATGGCGGCGCCGTCCTCGGTGATCGTTCCGGTGCAGTCGCCCTTGCGGTCCAGGGCGAGGTCCACCGAGGGCATCGCTTCCTTGCCCGCGCGGTCGCCGCCCGCCTTCCCTGCGTCTACCTTGATGCGCAGCGACGTCGCGCCCTCGGTCGCGGTCCGTGATTTCTCGAAGATCTCCTGTGCGCTCAGGTCGGCGGTGCCGCCGTCGTTCCTGCTGGTCGCGGCCGGGGCGAAGCCCGTCAAGGTGAGGGCGAGGGCCGCGGCGGCCGTGGTGCTGGTCACTGCACCCCGGGCTCGCCTATGCAATATTCCGGGCATAGCTACACCTCCGGTGGAAAACCACCCATTAAGCGTACGTACCCCCACCAACTCCCGCATGCGCAGTGATGCGGCGCACTTTCGGCCACCGAACGCGCATGCTTTTCCTGGCCGAGGGCAGGTGCTCCCGGCCCCCATGAGGAAGCTGGGGGCAATGCCCCCATGAGTGACAGGTGGGGCAGATGACAGGAACGGAAGGCAAACGGGACGTGTCCGCACAACAGACCATCCATGTGGACGGAGCGTGGCTGAGCGCCGCCTCCGGGGCCACGCGCGAGATCCTCGACCCCGCGGACGCGAAGACGTTCGCCGTGATCGCCGAGGGATCCACGGAGGACGCGGACGCCGCCATCGCCGCCGCACGCCGCGCCTTCGACGAGGG
The DNA here is from genome assembly GCF_050510915.1 of Streptomyces odontotermitis. Classification (NCBI taxonomy): domain Bacteria; kingdom Bacillati; phylum Actinomycetota; class Actinomycetes; order Kitasatosporales; family Streptomycetaceae; genus Streptomyces; species Streptomyces odontotermitis. The sequence continues at coordinate 103,862 of NZ_JBNJLS010000019.1, forward strand.
CCCCTGGCCGCACACGCCGGTCGCCGAGCGGGCCGCCCTGCTGCGCCGGGTCGCCGACCTGCTCGTGCGCGACCGGGAGAAGATCGGGCTCCTGGAGAGCCGCGACGCCGGCAAGACCGTCGAGGAGGGCCGCGTCGACGTCGACTGCGTGGCCGATGCCTTCCGCTACTTCGCCGACCTCGTCATCGGCGAGGGCGCGGGCCGCGTCGTGGACGCGGGCAGCGATGACATCCACAGCGTCGTCGTGCACGAGCCCATCGGCGTCTGCACGATGATCACGCCCTGGAACTACCCGCTGCTCCAGGCCAGCTGGAAGATCGCCCCGGCCCTCGCGGCGGGCAACACCTTCGTCATCAAGCCCAGCGAGATCACGCCACTGACGACGGTCGCCCTCATCGAGCTGCTCGTCGAGGCCGGACTCCCCACCGGCGTCGCGAACATCGTCACCGGCCCCGGCCACACCGTGGGCGCCCGCCTCGCCGACCACCCGGACGTCGACCTGGTCTCCTTCACCGGCGGCCTCGTCTCCGGCACCAAGGTCGCCCAGGCCGCCGCCCTCGGCGTCAAGAAGGTCGCCCTGGAGCTCGGCGGCAAGAACCCCAACGTCGTCTTCGCCGACGCCTGCGCCACCGAAGAGGGCTTCGACACCGCCGTCGACCAGGCGCTCAACGCCGCCTTCATCCACAGCGGGCAGGTCTGCTCCGCCGGTGGCCGCCTCATCATCGAGGAGTCGGTGCGCGAGCGCTTCGTCGCCGAACTCGCCCGCAGGGCAGGCAGGATCCGCCTGGGCCGCGGCACCGAGGACGGCGTGGAGTGCGGCCCCCTCGTCTCGCAGCAGCAGCGCGAGAAGACCGAGATGTACGTGGCGTCCGCCCTGGAGGAGGGCGCGGTCCTGCGCACCGGCGGCAAGCGCCCCGAGCCCACCGAGGCCCGCCCCGCCACCGGCTACTTCTACGAGCCGACGGTGCTCGACCAGTGCCACCGCGGGATGCGCGTCGTCCGCGAGGAGGTCTTCGGCCCGGTCCTGACCGTGGAGACGTTCACCACCGAGGACGAGGCCGTCGCGCTCGCCAACGACACCGAGTACGGCCTCGCCGGCGCCGTCTGGACCACCGACCAGGGCCTCGCCCGCCGCATGGCGCGCCGGATGCGCCACGGCACCATCTGGATCAACGACTTCCACCCCTACCTGCCGCAGGCGGAGTGGGGCGGCTTCGGCAAGAGCGGCGTCGGCCGCGAGCTCGGCCCCGCCGGACTCGCCGAGTACCGCGAGGCCAAGCACATCTACCAGAACCTGGCGCCCGCCCCGGTCCGCTGGTTCGCGGGCTGAGCCCCGCACCCGGCAGGTCCTGAGCACCCGTACGACCGCTCATCACGCGCAGAACTTTGGAGTAACCCCCCATGTCCCAGACCGAGTTCGACTACGTCATCGTCGGTGGCGGCACCGCGGGATCGGTGATCGCTTCCCGGCTCACCGAGAACCCCGGCGTCACCGTCGCCGTCATCGAGGGCGGCCCGTCCGACATCGGGCGCGAGGACGTCCTGACGCTGCGCAAGTGGCTGGGCCTGCTCGGCGGTGAGCTGGACTACGAGTACACGACCACCGAGCAGCCGCGCGGCAACTCGCACATCCTGCACAGCCGCGCGAAGGTCCTCGGCGGGTGCTCCTCGCACAACACGCTGATCTCCTTCAAGCCGCTGCCGTCCGACTGGGACGAGTGGGAGGAGGCCGGGGCCGCGGGCTGGAACGCCAAGGCCATGGACCCGTACTTCGGCAAGCTGCGCAACAACATCGTGCGGGTGGCGAAGAAGGACCAGAACCAGATCGCCACCGACTGGGTCGAGGCGACGAAGACGGCGCTCGGCGTGCCGGAGGTCGTGGGCTTCAACGACAAGCCCTTCGACGAGGGCGTCGGCTTCTTCGACCTCTCGTACCACCCGGAGAACAACAAGCGGTCCTCGGCGTCCGTCGCCTACCTCCACCCCCACATGGAGGCGGGTGACCGCCCGAACCTCCACCTGTTCCTGGAGACCTGGGCGCACAAGCTGGAGCTCGACGGGAAGACGGCGCGCGGCGTGCACGTCCGCACCAAGGAGGGCGAGGAGAAGCTCCTCACCGCCCGCCGCGAGGTGCTCGTCTGCGCCGGCGCCGTCGACACGCCCCGGCTGCTCATGCACTCGGGCATCGGCCCGGCGAAGGACCTTGAGGCGCTCGGCATCCCGGTCGTGCACGACCTGCCGGGCGTCGGCGAGAACCTCATCGACCACCCCGAGTCGGTCATCGTCTGGGAGACCAACGGGCCCATCCCCGGCAACTCCGCGATGGACTCCGACGCGGGCCTCTTCGTGAAGCGGGACCCGGCCCACAAGGGCCCGGACCTGATGTTCCACTTCTACCAAATCCCGTTCACGGACAACCCGGAGCGCCTCGGCTACGAGCGCCCCGAGCACGGCGTCTCCATGACGCCGAACATCCCCAAGTCCCGCGCCCGCGGCCGTCTCTACCTGACGTCGGCGGACCCGGAGGTCAAGCCCGCCCTCGACTTCAAGTACTTCGAGGACGAGGGCGACTACGACGGGCAGACGCTCGTCGACGGCATCAAGCTGGCCCGCAAGGTCGCCCAGGCCGAGCCGTTCGCCAAGTGGCTCAAGCGCGAGGTCTTCCCCGGCCCGGACGTCACCGAGGACGAGGAGATCAGCGAGCTCGTGCGCAAGGCCGCGCACACCGTCTACCACCCGGCGGGAACCTGCCGAATGGGTGCTTCCACTGATGAACTCGCGGTCGTGGACCCGGAATTGAAGATCCGGGGCCTGGCCGGAATCCGTATCGCGGACGCATCCGTCTTCCCGACGATGCCCGCCGTGAACCCGATGATCGGAGTGCTCATGGTCGGGGAAAAGTGTGCCGAGATGCTGGGAGGTGATGGCCGATGAGCGAGGCCGCCACGATGACCGAGAAGTCCACCACCGAGACCGGGCAGCCCGTATTCGCCGTCCAGAACCTCTGGAAGGTCTTCGGCCCCAAGGCCGAACAGATCCCGGGCAACGCCGAGCTGACCGGCCTCGACCCCGCCGAGCTGCGCGAGCGCACCGGCTGCACCGCCGCCGTGCGCGACGTGTCCTTCGAGGTGAAGAAGGGCGAGGTCTTCGTCGTCATGGGCCTGTCGGGCTCCGGCAAGTCCACGCTCGTGCGCTGTCTGACCCGGCTCATCGAGCCCACCTCGGGCGCCGTCGCCATCGACGGCGAGGACGTCCTCGCGATGGACAAGTCCCGGCTGCGCGAGCTGCGCCGGCACCGCGCCGCCATGGTCTTCCAGCACTTCGGCCTGCTGCCGCACCGCTCGGTCCTCGACAATGTCGCCTACGGCCTGGAGATCCAGGGCGTCGGCAAGGCCGAGCGCCGCGCCAAGGCCCTCGAAGTCGTCGCCAAGGTCGGCCTCGAAGGTCTTGAGCAGCGCAAGCCCGGCCAGCTCTCCGGCGGCCAGCAGCAGCGCGTGGGCCTCGCCCGCGCCCTCGCCGTCGACCCCGAAGTCCTGCTCTTCGACGAGCCGTTCAGCGCCCTCGACCCGCTGATCCGCCGCGACATGCAGGAAGAGGTCGTCCGGCTGCACCGCGAAGAGGGCCGCACCATGGTCTTCATCACCCACGACCTCAGCGAGGCGCTGAAGCTCGGCGACCGCATCGCGCTGATGCGCGACGGCAAGGTCGTGCAGCTCGGCACCCCCGAGGAGATCGTCGGCTCGCCCGCCGACGACTACGTCCGCGACTTCGTCCGGGACGTCCCGCGCGAGCAGGTCCTCACCGTGCGCACCGCCATGCGCACCGCCGACAGCGACGAGGCGGACCGCGGCCCGGCCCTCGGGCCCGACGCCACCGTCGCCGAGGCCATCGAGGCGGTGGCCCGCTCCGGCTTCCCCGTCCGCGTCATGGACGGCGGACGCTGCCTGGGCGTCGTCGACCACGAGGGTCTGCTCGGCGTGGTCGCCGGGGTGGCCTCGGAGGCCGTCAAGCCCCGGCAGGGGACAGCCGACGCCGGTGAGGTGACCGCCTGATGGCCACCGCCACCGCCTCAAGTCCGCTGCGAGATACCGGTATCGGCGCCCTGCTGCGACACCGCGCCGTCGGCAAGCTCCTGCTGCTCGCCGTCGCCGCGGCCGTGCTCGTGCCGATCGCCAACGCCAAGTGGGCCTCCGGTGCCTGGCCCGACGCCCTCACCGTCGACCTGACCGGGCCGCTCAACAACGTCTACACGTGGATCGTCGACCACCGTGACAGCCACCCGCTGTTCATCTACTTCTTCGGCCACATCTCCAACGGCATCGTGGCGGCCGTGCGCGCCGTCTACCTGGTGCTCCTCGCGGGCGGCTGGGCCGGTGTCGTCGCCGGTGCCGCGCTGATCGCCTGGCGGGTCGCCGGGGTGCGGCTCGCGGTGCTCACGGCCGCCTCGTTCGGCGTGTGCGGGCTGCTCGGCATGTGGGTGCCGACGATGCAGACCCTCGCCCTGATGGTCGTCGCCGTGCTCGCCTCCGTCGTCCTCGGCATGCTGCTCGGGCTCGCGGCCGGGCTGAGCGACCGGATCTTCCGCGTGCTGCGGCCGGTCCTCGACACCATGCAGGTCCTGCCCGCCTTCTCGTATCTGCTGCCCGTCGCGCTGGTCTTCGGCATCGGAGTCCCCGCCGCGCTCATCGCGACCGTCATCTACGCGGCTCCGCCGATGGCCCGGCTCACCGCGCTCGGCCTGCGCGGCGCCGACAGCGGCGTGATGGAGGCCGTGACCTCGCTCGGCACCACGGCCCGGCAGCGCCTGTTCTCGGCGCGCCTGCCGCTGGCCCGCAAGGAGCTGCTGCTCGGCCTCAACCAGACGATCATGATGGCGCTCTCCATGGCCGTCATCGCGTCGGTGATCGGCGGCGCCGGTCTCGGTGACCGCGTCTACCAGGCGCTCGGCTCCGTGGACGTCGGCGCGGCCCTCGCCGGCGGTCTCCCGATCGTGCTGCTCGCCATCGTCCTCGACCGCGTCACCTGTGCGGCGGGGGAGAAGCTGGGCGCCCAGGCCGAGGACACCTCGGCGCTGCGCGGCTGGCGCGGCTGGTCCGTGGCCGCCGCCCTGACCGTCGTCGTCGCCCTCGCCGTCCGCTTCGCCGACCGCCTCGACTGGCCGGCCGGCTGGACGGTGAACATCGCCGAGCCGGTCAACACCGCCAAGGACTGGATGGTCGACCACCTCTACACCGGCATCCCCGTCGTCGGCGGCACCGCCGACTGGGCCGCGCACTTCACCACCGGCGTCCTCAACCCGATCCGCGACGGACTGCAGTGGATGCCCTGGTGGTCCCTGCTGCTCATCGTCGCGACGCTCGCCTGGCTGATCGGCACCTGGAAGACCGCGCTCACCGCCGTCCTCGCGATGGCCGGGATCGGCGTCCTCGGCGTGTGGGACAAGTCCCTCGACACGCTGTCGCAGGTCATCGCCGCCGTCGCCGTCACCGTGCTCATCGGCTTCGCCATCGGCATCGCGGCGGCCCGCAGCTCGCGCCTGGAGCGGCTGCTCCGCCCGGTCCTCGACGTCCTGCAGACGATGCCGCAGTTCGTCTACCTGATCCCGGTCGTGGGCCTCTTCGCCATCGGCCGCGCCCCCGCGTGCGCCGCGGCCATCGCCTACGCGGTGCCCGCCGTCATCCGCATCACCACGCAGGGCCTGCGCGAGGTCAGCCCGGCGGCGATGGAGTCCTCGAAGTCCCTCGGCGCCACCAGCTGGCAGCAACTGCGCCAGGTCCAGCTCCCGCTGGCCCGGCCGACGCTGCTGCTCGCCGTCAACCAGGCGGTCGTCCTCGTCCTCGCCGTCGTCGTCATCGGCGGCATGGTCGGCGGTGGCTCGCTCGGCTACGACGTCCTGTACGGCATCGCGCAGAACGACCTCGGCGTCGGTCTGGTGGGCGGCATCGCCGTCGTCTGCCTCGGCCTGATGCTGGACCGGGTGACGCAGCCCACGGAACGCCGGGACCGCGGCGCGAAGAAGGGAGCCTGACATGCGCAAGCGCACACGAGTGCTGAGCGCGCTCACCGCGGGCGGCGCCCTCCTCGCTCTCTCCGGGTGCGGTGCCGCCGACATGACCAAGCAGTCGTCCCCGTACGCCAACGCGGGCGCCAAGACCGTGACGCTCTCCGTCCAGTCCTGGGTGGGAGCCCAGGCGGACGTGGCCGTCGCCGAGTACCTGCTCGACCACGAGCTGGGCTACCGCGTCGACAAGGTCCAGATCGACGAGGTCCCGGCCTGGGACGCGCTCAGCCAGGGCCGCGTCGACGCGATCATGGAGGACTGGGGCCACCCGGATCAGGAAAAGCTCTACATCGACGACAAGAAGACGGTCGCGCGCGGCGGCGACGTCGGCGTCACCGGCCACATCGGCTGGTACGTCCCCACGTACTTCGCGAAGAAGCACCCGGACGTCACCGACTGGAAGAACCTCAACAAGTACGCCGACCAGCTCCGCACCCCGGAGAGCGGCGACAAGGGCCAGCTGATGGACGGCTCCCCGTCGTTCCTCACCAACGACAAGGCCCTCGTGAAGAACCTCGGCCTGGACTACCAGGTCGTCTTCGCGGGCTCCGAGGCGGCGCAGATCACCCAGATCAAGCAGTTCGCCAAGCAGCAGAAGCCGTTCCTGACGTACTGGTACAAGCCGCAGTGGTTGTTCGAGAAGGTGCCGATGACGGAGGTGAAGCTGCCCAAGTACAAGGAGGGCTGCGACGCCGACCCGGCGAAGATCAAGTGCGAGTACCCGCACACGCCGCTGCAGAAGTACTTCAACGCGGACTTCGCGAAGAACGGCGGCAAGGCGGCCGAGTTCCTGAAGAAGTTCCACTGGTCCGAGGCCGACCAGAACGAGGTCTCCCTCAACATCGCCGACAAGAAGATGTCCCCCCAGGACGCGGCGGAGAAGTGGGTGTCCGAGAACGAGTCCAAGTGGCGGGCCTGGATTCCGAAGTGAGCCCGATGGGTGGGTGGGACTTCTTTTCTCCCACCCACCCGTTGCTCTGCGACTAACGGAGCCCCGTGGCGAGGTCGTTCAGCTGCGCCATCGTCGCCTTCAGCAGCCCCGGGCCGAACGTGATGCGGGTGGCGCCGAGCGCGCCCAGCCTGCCGAGGTCCGAGTCCGGCCGCGCCACCACGTTCAGCGGCCCGTCGATCGACTCCCGCAGTACGGGGACGACTTCGGGCGGCGCCATGATCGGGTAGACGCAGTCGGCGCCCGCCGCGACGTAGAGCCGGGCCCTTTCGATCGCCCGCTCCGGGTCGCCGACGCCCCGCACGAAGGTGTCCACACGGGCGTTGAGGAACAGCCGGTCCCCGGCGGCGGCCCGGACCTCGGCCAGCCAATCGGCCTGCTCCTGCGGGTCCTTGAGCCCTTCGGGGGTCGAGTCCTCCAGGTTGCAGCCGACGGCCCCCGCCTCCAGGAGGCGCTCCACGATCTCCTTGGGGGCGAGCCCGTACCCGCGCTCGATGTCCGCGCTGACGGGCACGTCGACGGCCCGTACGATCCGGGCGACCGCGGCGAACATCTCGTCCGCGGGCAGCTCACCGTCCGCGTACCCCAGGGACGCCGACACCCCCGCGCTCGGCGTCGCCAGGGCCGGGAACCCCGCCTCCTCCAGGACCTTCGCGCTGGCGGCGTCCCAGGGGCCCGGCAGGACGAGGGGGTACCTCCCACGCCCTTCAGGCAGTGGGAGAGGGGCGCCGGGGGAGTGGCCGTGGTGCAGGGCGCGGAACACCGCGGCCCGGTCGGCGGCGCTCACTTCTTGAGTCCCGGCGGGGTGCGCAGGGCCACGTTGAAGCGGTTCCAGCCGTTGATGAGGGTGATCACGGCGATGAGCTGGCCGAGCTCCTCCTCGTCGAAGTGCCGGGCGGCGCGCTCGTACACGTCGTCGGGCACGAAGCCGTCGGTGAGGACGGTGACGGCCTCGGCGAGGGCGAGGGCGGCCCGCTCCTTCTCCGAGTAGTGATCGGCGGCCTCCTCCCAGGCGTTGAGGAAGTGGAGCCGCTCGTCGGTCTCGCCGGCCTCCTTGGCCTCCTTGACATGCATGTCGATGCAGAAGGCGCAGTGGTTGATCTGCGAGGAGCGCAGCTCGACCAGGTGCTTGACCTTGGGGTCGAGGCCCTTCGCCGCGGCGGCGGTCGCCTTCAGGAGGGCGGCGCGGACGTCGGGGTGGACCTTGGCAGGACGCATGGTGCGGTAACTCCTTTGTGCGGACGACGCGTTGAGAGGAGGCGATTCTTTTGGACGGTCTCCCCTTACGCGGGGCGGTGCGCGGTCGACCCCGGCGTGTAGTGGCCCGGGACCATGCGCGTGGTCACGCCGAAGCGGTTCCAGGCGTTGATGACGGTGATGGCGGAGATCAGATGCGCCAACTCCGCCTCGTCGAACTCCTTGGCGGCCTTCTCGTACACCTCGTCCGGCACGAAGCCGTCGGTGAGGACGGTGACGGCCTCGGTCAGCTCGATCGCGGCGATCTCCTTCGCCGTGTAGAAGTGCTGCGACTCCTCCCAGGCGCTGAGCTGCACGATGCGCTCGACGCTCTCGCCCGCGGCGAGTGCGTCCTTGGTGTGCATGTCCAGGCAGAAGGCGCAGTGGTTGAGCTGCGAGGCGCGGATCTTCACGAGCTCCAGGACGACCGGGTCGACGCCCTTCCGGGCGGCGGAGTCGAGCCGGACCATGGCCTTGTAGACGTCGGGGGCGAGGGTCGCGATGTTCATACGGGGGGTGTGCTCGGCGGCGTATCCGGGGTGGCTGTGGCCGCTGCCGGTGTGGTTCTCGTTCGTGTTCTCGTTCGTCGTCATGGTGCCGACTCTAGGAGCGGAATAGCCCATGGGTATGGTCCATTCCCATGGAAGAAACCTGGGCCACTTTGGGGGTCGACCTCCACCTCGACACGGCGGCGGGACAGGGGGCGCGCGGGACGGGCGTCCGCAAGAGCCTCACCGACGCCCTGCGCGAGGCGGTGCGCGGCGGCCGCCTGGCCCCCGGCACCCGGCTGCCCTCCTCCCGCTCCCTCGCCGTCGACCTGGGTCTCGCGCGCAACACGGTCGCCGACGCGTACGCGGACCTGGTGGCGGAGGGCTGGCTGACGGCGCGGCAGGGCTCGGGCACGCGGGTGGCGGAGCGGGCGGTGCCGAGCCCCGCACGGTCGGCCCGCTCGGCGCAGTCGACGGCGCCCCGGCGCAGGACGTCCGCCGCCCCCACGTACAACCTGATGCCCGGCACCCCCGACCTGGCGTCGTTCCCGCGCGGCGAGTGGCTGAAGGCGGCGCGGCGCGCCCTGGCGACGGCGCCCAACGACGCCTTCGGCTACGGCGACCCGCGCGGCCGCATCGAGCTCCGCACGGCCCTCGCGGACTACCTCTCCCGGGCGCGGGGCGTGCGCGCGGACCCCGACCGGATCGTCGTCTGCTCCGGCTTCGTGCACGGCCTGATGCTGCTGGGCGCGGTGCTGCGGCGGCGCGGGGTGCGGGACGTGGCGGTGGAGTCGTACGGCCTGGACGTGCACTGGGGCGTCCTGGCGCGGGCGGGGCTGCGGACGGTGCCGCTCGACCTGGACGAACTGGGCACGGTCACGGGGGAGTTGAGCGCGCCCGGCAACTCCTCCAAGGCGGCTCTGCTGACCCCGGCCCATCAGTTCCCGACGGGCCTTCCGCTGCACCCCGACCGCAGGGCGGAGTCGGTCGACTGGGCCCGGCGCACCGGGGGCGTGATCCTGGAGGACGACTACGACGGCGAGTTCCGCTACGACCGCCAGCCCGTCGGCGCGCTCCAGGGCCTCGACCCGGACCACGTCGTGTACCTGGGCACGGCCAGCAAGTCCCTCGCCCCCGGCCTGCGCCTCGGCTGGATGGTGCTGCCGCCGCGGCTGGCCCTGGAGGTGGCGGACGAGAAGGGCTACTCGGACTGGGCGTGCGGCGCGATGGACCAGCTGACGCTCGCGGAGTTCCTCACGTCGGGCGCCTACGACCGGCATGTGCGCGGCGCCCGCCTGCGCTACCGCCGCCGCCGGGACCAGCTGGTGGCCGCGCTGGCCGAGCAGGCGCCCGACGTCCACGCCAGCGGCATCGCGGCGGGGCTGCACGCGGTGCTCGAACTCCCGCCGGGCACCGAGCACTCGGTGGTCCAGTCCGCCGGCTGGCAGCGTCTCGCGGTCCAGGGCCTGTCCCACTTCCGCCACCCGCGGGCGACGGTGCCGGACCTGGACGCGCTGGTGGTGGGGTACGGGACGCCGGCGGATCACGCGTGGGCGGGGGCGCTGGAGGCGCTGTGCCGGGTGCTGCCGTGAGGCACACGCTGTCAGGGTCTGTCACACCCGGTCCGAGATCGCCGATCCCCTTGCACGCCGGGGGACCGATAGCGCGAAAGTGACTCTCCGTGCGCGCCGCGTCTGAAAGGGTGCGGGGATTCCGGCTTTCCCGGGACGAACGACCGTCGGGAGGGGTGCGTGCGCTCGGATCGTGGCTGGCTGCTGTTGGCGGGGACGGCCGAGGCAGCCGTCGCGGGGGGCGCAGCCGTCCACCCGGGGGGCTCGTTCTGTGTGCTGGTGGTCGGCGGGCCGCTCCTCGCGGCCTACCGGCTGACGGTCCGGGCCACGGCCGTGCTCACCCTCGTGGCGGTCCTCCTCGCCGCGGTGCTCCCGGGCGTGGCGGGCGCCGCCACCCCCTGGCCGGCCACACCCCCCGCCGCGGTGCACGTCCTGTTCGTGGCCGCGGTCGGCCTGTGGGCGGTCCTGATGGCCCACGCCCGCACGGCCTGCGAGGCCGCCCTGGCCCGGATGACCCGGATCGCCGAGCTGGCCCAGCGGGCCCTCGTACGTCCCCTGCCCGCCGAGATCGGCGGCCTCGCCCTGGCCGCGCACACCCGCTCCGCCACCGAGGGCGCCCTGCTCGGCGGCGATCTGCACGACGTCACGCTCACCGCCGCCGGCCCGCGCCTTGTCATCGGGGACGTGCGGGGGCACGGCGTGGACGCGGCCCGGGTCGGCGCGGCCGTGCTGTGCGCCTTCCGGCAGACCGCGGCCACCGAGCCCGACCTGGTCCGCCTCGCCCGTACGCTCGACCAGCGCATCCGGGCCGACCTGGGTGACGAGGACTTCGTGACCCTGCTCCTCGCCGACTTCGTGCCCGAGGGGGCCCGCCTGGTCAACTGCGGCCACCCGCCCCCGCTGCGCACGGGACGCCGCCTGGAGCTCCTCGAACCGCCCAGCCCCTCCCCGCCCCTGGGCCTGTCGCCACAGCCGTCCCTGCAGCGGATCGTGCTCAGCCCCGAACAACGGCTGCTGTTCTACACCGACGGTCTCACCGAGGCCCGGAACGACCGGGGCGTCGAGTTTCCGCTCGACCACCGGGTCGGGGCCGCCCTGGCCGCACCCCCCATCGACCAGGCTCTCGACGGCCTCCTCGACCTGTTCCACCGGCACGCCCCACCCGGCGCCGACGACGACCTGACCCTGCTCCTCGTCCAGCCCACCGTCGCACTGCTCGACGGGGCGCCCGGACGGGTGGCGGACGACCGGGGGGCGGACGACCGGGGGGCGGACGACCGGGCGGCGGAGGACGAGGGGCGGCAACCGCCGCTGCGCTCCTCGTGACGGACGCCCGCGAACGGATTACTGCCCTCCGTGACCTGCGGTCATCACAATCGGTCACTTGCCGGTGAGTACTGATCATCGATCCCGCCGCCGGGCCGGAGCCAGGAGGCTGTCTCTTTTCGGAAGGGCCGGGGAGAGGACGAGCATGACGACGCAGGGGCGATGCGCGGGCGATCTGCCCGCGGAGGCCGCGGAGCTGATCGGGCGGCGCGCGGAACTGGCGCAGGTCCGACGGCTGTTCGGCGACTCCCGGCTCGTGACGCTGACGGGCGTCGGCGGGGTGGGCAAGACACGTCTGGCGCTGCGCGCCGCGCACGCGGCACGGCCGTCCTTCCGGGACGGGGTGTGGTGGGTCGACCTCTCGGCCCTGCGGCGCGGAGCGCTGCTGGAGCACGTCATCGCCGAGGTACTGCCGCTGGCGGACCAGACGACGCGGCCGATGGCCGACGTGCTGGCCGACTATCTGGCGGACCGTGAGCTGCTGTTGGTGTTCGACACCTGTGAGCATCTGGTGGACCGGTGCGCGCCGATGGCCGAGGCGCTGCTGGCGGCGGCGCCGGGGCTGCGGATCCTGGTGACCAGCCGCCGCCCGCTGGGCCTGGGCGCGGAGCGCCTGCTGACCGTGGCGCCGCTGCCGGTGCGGGGCGAGGGCGGTCACGGAGGCGAGGCGGACGCGGTCGCCCTGCTCGCCGCCCGTGCGGCCGAGGCGGTGCCCGGGTTCGCCGTCTGCGACGCCAACCGCTCCGGCCTCGTACGCCTCTGCCACCGCCTGGACGGCCTCCCGCTCGCCATCGAGCTGGCCGCCGCCCGCCTGCGCGACCTGTCCATGGCCGAGCTGACCGCACGCCTCGACGACCGCTTCTCCGTCCTGGGCACCACCGAGGAGCTGGTGCACGAGGCCGACCCGCCGTGGCACCAGGCCCTGCGCACGGCGATCGGCTGGAGCCACGAGCTGTGCGACCCGCACGAGCGGCTGCTGTGGGCCCGGCTCTCGGTCTTCGCGGGCGGCTTCGACGCGGCGGCGGCCCGCGACGTGTGCGCCGACGCCCGGCTGCCCGAGGGCGCCATCGAGGGCCTGCTGGCCGGGCTCGCGGACAAGTCCCTGCTCACCTTCGCCCCGGGCGGCGGCTCGGGGACGCGCTACCGGATGCTGGACACCATCCGCGAGTTCGGCGCCTGCTGGCTGCGCAGCCTGGGCGAGGAACGCACCCTGCGCCACCGCCACCTGGAGCACTACCGGACCTTGGCCCACCGGGCGGACGCCGCCTGGATGGGGCCGGATCAACTCGTCTGGTACGAGCGGACGGTCGCCGAGCACGCCAACCTCCGCGCCGCCCTCGACCTCTGCCTCGCGGAACGGGACGGGGGCACCGCCGCGGAGCTGGGCGGGACGCTGTGGTTCCTCTGGTTCGCCTGTGGCTTCGTCCGGGAAGGCCGGCACTACCTCGACCAGGTCCTGGCCCTCGACGACACCCCCGCACCGGCCCGTGCGCGAGCCCTGTTCGCCCGTGGCATCGTCGCCGCCGCCCAGGGCGACACGGAGACCATCGCCGCCGTCGCCGCCGCCTTCCGCGAGGCCACCGCGGACGACACCGACGAGACCAGCCCGGTCGCCGCGGCCATTCTCGAAGGCCAGGCTCTCGCACTGAGCGGTCAACTGACGCGCGCCGTCGAGGTGTTCGGCACGACACCGCGCCGTCCCGCGGACGGCGGGCGCTACCACGAGGCGTGGTTCCTTGCCGTGGCCGGACGGGCCGTCGTCCACAACTTCATCGGGGAGTTCACCGAAGCCATGGCCGCCGCCGACGAGGTGGCCTCCGAGTGCGCCCGGCGCGGTGAGACCTGGGCCCACGCCTGGGCCGACTACATGCGCGCCCTCGCGGCGCTCGGACTGGGGCGGGTGGAGGAGGCCGCGGCCCGGGCCCGCACCGCCCTCGACGGCAAGCGCCGCTTCCGGGACCATCTCGCCATCGCCATGGCCATCGACGTGCTCGCCTCCGCCGCCGTCGCCGCCGGGCAGGCCGAGTGCGCCGCCCGGCTCCTCGGCATCGCCGAGCAGACTTGGCACGCCATCGGCACCCCTCAGATGGGCGTGGACGGACTCGTCGGCGCGCGCATCGCGACCGAGAAGCAGGCCCGCGGCCTCATCGGCGACGACGCCTACCGCACCGCCTTCGACACCGGCTACGCCGCCGCCCCCGACGCCGCCCTCGCCTACGCCCTCACGCCCCCACCCGCCCCGGCCCCCTGAGGGCCTGCCCTTCACCCCTCGCCCGCCCCGGCCCCCTGAGGGCCTGCCCTTCACTCCTCGCCCGCCCCGGCCCGGTCCTCTGAGGGCCTGCCCTTCAGCCCCCGCCCGCGTCCCGACGCCCGGCACGCACGCTCACCGCACGGCGTCCGCCGCCTGCTCCGCGGGCGCCTCCCCGAAGCGCGCCAGCGCCAGCGCCCCCACCACCGCCACCACAAACCCCAGCACCGCCAGCCACCCCAGGCCCTCCCGCGTCCGGTCACCCAGCCACACCACGCCCACCAGCGCCGGACCGACCGTCTCGCCGATGACCATCCCGGCCGTCGCCGTCGTCACCGACCCCCGCTGCAGCGCCGACGTGAGCAGCAGGAACGCCGCGCCACCACCCACGAGCAGGGCGTACGTCGCGGGATTGGAGAGCAGCGCACCCGGCGAGACGTCGTCGATGAGGCGCACCGTCACCTCCACCACGCCGAAGCCGCACCCCGCCCCCAGACCCAGCGCCAGCGCACGCCCCCGGTCGGGAAGCCTGCCCGCCACCGCACCGAGCAGCAGCACGGCCACCGCGACCCCGAGCATCGCGTACCGCAGCGTCGCCGACCCGCCGTGCTCGCCCTCGTCGCCGGAGGCCAGCCCCAGCATCGCCAGACCCGCGCAGACGACCCCCACGGCACCCCACTCCACCCCGCTCAGCCGCACGTGCAGCAGCCGCGCCGCCACCACCGCCGTGACCGCCAGCGAGGCCGCGAGCGCCGCCCCCACCGCGTAGATGGGGATCGATCTGAGCGCGACGATCTGGAGGAGGAAGCCGAGGCCGTCCAGGGCGAGGCCGAGCAGGTAGCGCCACTGGCGTGCCGCGCGCAGCAGCAGCGCCGGGTCGACGCCGGAGCCGGAGCCGGGCGCCGTGGAGCGGGTGGCGACCGCCTGGAAGACGGAGGCCGTACCGAAGCAGACCGCGGAACCCAGTGCGCAAATCATCCCAAGGGGCATGAAGGGACAGTAGTTGAGGCTGAGGCCCAGGGGGCGCCCGGCGGGCCCGCCCGGGCGTTGCCTACCCTCACGCACCATGACCGAAGTCCCGACGCCGACGCCGGCGCCGACCCCAGCCCCGGCCTCACGCCGCCGGATGCGCTCAAGCACCGTCGCCCTCGGCGGCATGGGCGTGCTCGCCGCGGCCCTCACATCCTGCGGCTCCGACCCGGACCGCCGCTGCGTGGACCGCGACAGCTACAACTTCACCGACGGCTACCGCATCGTGAGCGACAGCAACTGCGCGTCGGGCGCGCAGGGCTCATCGTCGTCCCGCAAGGGTTCCCCGGGGTCCTTCGGCACCGGCAGGCAGGGCCGCGTGGACGCCGCCTGGTACTACGACGCGGACGTCACCGGCCGCCGCGCGGACGACGGCACGTTCAGCCGCAGCGAGGCTGTGGACAGGAACGGCTTCGGCTGCTCGGGCAGCGGCGGCGGCTGAACGAACAGAGAGCCAGAGACAACCGCACCCCCATGAAACGCCACACCACCACCCCCCGCCCCGGCTGGCAGCAGACAGTCGAGGACCAGGGCCTCATCTACCCGCTCACCCGCTACCCGGACGACACGCTGCGCCCGTACTGGGACGAGTCCGCGTACTACGTCTTCTCGCTGCCCGAGGTGGAGGCGCTGGAGGAGGTGGTCGAGGAACTGCACGCGATGTGTCTCGCGGCGGCGGAGCACCTGGTCAGCCGCGACCGGCTGGCGGAGGACCTGGGCATCACCGACCCCCGCCTCACCGCGCTCGTCAAGGAGTCCTGGCGCCGCAGGGCGGAACTCCCGTCCCTCTACGGCCGGTTCGACCTGCGGTACGACGGGACGGGCCCGGCGAAGCTCCTCGAGTACAACGCGGACACCCCGACCTCCCTCGTCGAGGCGGCCAGCCCCCAGTGGTTCTGGATGGAGGAGCGCTTCCCGGGCGCCGACCAGTGGAACTCCCTCCACGAGCGCCTGGTCGAAGCCTGGCGGAAGCAGGCCGAGCTGCTCCCGCCGGGCAGCCCCCTCTACTTCGCGCACTCCGCGGGCGACGAGCTCGGCGAGGACCTGATGACGGTCGCGTATCTGCGGGAGACGGCCGACCAGGCGGGCCTGGCCACGGAGTCCATCTCGATGGAGGACATCGGCTGGGACGGTCTCTCCGGCCGCTTCGTCGACAAGAAGCTCCGCTTTGTGCGCAGTTGCTTCAAGCTCTACCCCTGGGAGTGGCTGGCCACGGACCGCTTCGGCCCGCACGTCCTGGACACCCTGGACAACGGCGGCGGCACGGGCAGCACGCTGTGGATCGAACCCGCCTGGAAGATGCTGCTGTCCAACAAGGCGCTGCTCGCGGTCCTCTGGGAGCTGTATCCGGGCCACCCGAACCTGCTCCCCGCCTACCTGGACGGCCCGCGCGACCTCGCCGCCACGACGGGCTGGGTCGCCAAGCCCCTCCTGGGCCGGGAGGGCGCGGGGGTGACGGTCCACGACCCGGGTGCCCCCGCCGCCGTACGCGAAGAGCCCTGCTGCTACCAGGAGTTGGCGCCGCTGCCGGACTTCGACGGCAACCGCACGGTGCTGGGCGCGTGGGTCGTCGAGGGGGAGGCGGCGGGCCTCGGCATCCGGGAGTCCGCGGGCCTGATCACGGACGAGTACGCCCGTTTCCTGCCCCACGTGATCCTCTGACCGCCGGAGAATTCTTTGAACTCCCCGGCGGAGACGTCCCGTTGTGCGCCGCATACCCTGCACCCATGGACGACAGGATCAATACAAGCCAGCCGCACACGGCGCGCATCTGGAACTACTGGCTCGGCGGCAAGGACAACTACGAGGTGGACCAGGCGGCGGGCGACCAGATCCGCGAGCTCCACCCCGGCATCGGGGAGTACGCCCGCGCCGACCGGGTCTTCCTCGGCCGCGCGGTGCAGCACCTGGTGGCGAAGGAGGGCATACGGCAGTTCCTGGACATCGGTACGGGCCTGCCCACCGCCGACAACACCCACGAGGTGGCCCAGCGCCTCGCCCCGGAGTCCCGCGTCGTCTACGTGGACAACGACCCGCTGGTCCTCGTCCACGCCCGCGCGCTGCTCACCAGCACCCCCGAGGGCCGCACCGACTACCTCGACCAGGACCTGCGCGACGTCGACGTGATCCTCGAACAGGCCGCGAAGACCCTGGACTTCAGCAAGCCCGTCGCCCTGATCCTGCTCGGCGTCGTCATCTTCCTCGACGACGACTCCGAGGCGTACGGCGTCGTGCGGCGCGTCATGGACGCCCTGCCGTCCGGCAGCCACCTCGTCCTCAGCCACACCATCACCCGGCCGGACATGCCCGACGTGGACGCCGCCGTCGCGTTCTGGAACGAGCACGGCACCCCGAAGCTCACCCAGCGCACCCCCGAGCAGATCACCCGGTTCTTCGACGGCCTTGACCTCCTCGAACCGGGCGTCGTGTCGTGCAACAAGTGGCGTGCGGACGCCGCCGAGGGTCCGCTGGAGGACGTGGCGATGTTCGGCGGCGTCGCACGCAAAGCCTGAACCGGCAGCCGGTCAGCTGAGGACGGCCCGCAGCTGGTCGAGCCCCCAGTCCAGGTCCTCCTTGCTGATCACCAGGGGCGGCGCGAGCCGGATCGTGGACCCGTGGGTGTCCTTCACCAGGACGCCCCGGTCCATCAGCTTCTGCGAGATGTCCCGCCCCGTCCCGTACGCGGGGCTGATGTCGACCCCGGCCCACAGCCCGCGCCCGCGCACCGCCGTGACCTTCCCGGTGCCGGTGAGCAGCCCCAGCTCGGCGTGCAGGTGCTCGCCCAACTCGGTGGCGCGGGCCTGGAATTCGCCGGTGGAGAGCATGTCGACGACCTCCAGGCCGACCGCGCAGGCGAGCGGGTTGCCGCCGAAGGTCGAGCCGTGCTCGCCGGGGTGGAAGACGCCGAGCACGTCGGCGTCGGCCACCACCGCGGAGACCGGCACGACGCCGCCGCCGAGCGCCTTGCCGAGCAGGTACACGTCGGGCACCACGCCCTCGTGCTCACAGGCGAAGGTGCGCCCGGTGCGGCCGAGGCCGGACTGGATCTCGTCCGCCATGAAGAGCACGTTCCGCTCCCGCGTCAACTCCCGTACGGCCGCGAGGTATCCGGGCGGCGGCACCAGGACGCCCGCCTCGCCCTGGATGGGTTCGAGCAGCACGGCCACCGTGTTCTCGTCGACGGCCGCCCGCAGCGCCTCCGTGTCGCCGTACGGGACGATCTCGAAGCCCGGCGTGTAGGGGCCGAAGTCGGCGCGCGCCTCGGGGTCGGTGGAGAAGCTGACGATGGTCGTGGTGCGGCCGTGGAAGTTGTCGGCCGCCACGACGATCTTCGCCCGCCCGTCCGGCACGCCCTTGACCCGGTAGCCCCACTTCCGCGCCGTCTTCACGGCCGTCTCGACCGCCTCGGCGCCGGTGTTCATGGGCAGCACCATCTCCTTGCCGCACAGCTCGGCCAGGCGCGTGCAGAACGCCGCGAACCGGTCGTGGTGGAAGGCCCGCGAGGTCAGCGTGACCTGGTCGAGCTGGGCCTTCGCGGCCTCGACGAGGCGGCGGTTGCCGTGTCCGAAGTTGAGCGCCGAGTACCCGGCGAGCATGTCGAGGAAGCGGCGCCCCTCGACGTCGGTCATCCATGCGCCGTCGGCCGAGGCGATCACGACGGGCAGCGGGTGGTAGTTGTGGGCGCTGTGGGCTTCGGCCTGGGCGATGAGGGCTTCCGTAGCGGACACGGGGTCTCCGTTCTTCGGCACACACGGCGGATGGGAGGCGGGGCTCGTGGCCCAATTCCTATCGTCGCTCGCATCGCGGACAGGGAAACCTGCCGTACCGGCGCGCCCGTTACTGTGTTCTCACCGGCAGGGCGACTGGCGTACGGGGAACCGACCCCGAGGGAGCCCCGCCATGGGTAAGACCTTCGAGGTGCCGCCCGCCTGGGCACCCCGGGAGCACGTCACGTACGGACACGACCTGACCGCATGCCCCGGAGGCCACCACCATGACTCTCCCCTTGTCGCACCCCGCCCTCGCCGCCGAGGACCCCGAGCTCGCCGGCCTCGTCGGCGCCGAGGAGCAGCTCCAGGCGGAGACGCTGCGCCTGATCCCCAGCGAGAACTACGTCTCCACGGCCGTCCTCGAGGCCACCGGCACGGTCCTGCAGAACAAGTACAGCGAGGGCTACCCGGGCCGCCGCTACTACGAGGGCCAGCAGGTCATCGACCAGGTGGAGCGGCTCGCCCAGGACCGCGCCAAGGCCGTCTTCGGCGTCGACCACGCCAACGTCCAGCCCTACTCCGGCTCCCCGGCCAACCTCGCCGTCTACCTGGCCTTCGCCGAGCCCGGCGACACCGTGATGGGCATGGCCCTGCCGATGGGCGGCCACCTCACGCACGGCTGGGGCGTCTCGGCGACCGGCAAGTGGTTCCAGGGAGTGCAGTACGGGGTGCGGCAGGACACCGGGCTCGTCGACCTCGACGAGGTGCGCGACCTGGCCCTCAAGGAGCGCCCGAAGCTGATCTTCTGCGGTGGCACCGCGCTGCCCCGCACCATCGACTTCGCGGGCTTCGCGGAGATCGCCCGCGAGGCCGGGGCCGTCCTCGTCGCGGACATCGCCCACATCGCGGGCCTGGTCGCGGGCGGCGCCCACCCCTCGCCCGCCGAGCACGCCGATGTGATCTCCACGACCACCCACAAGACCCTGCGCGGCCCGCGCGGCGCCCTGCTGATGTCCCGCGAGGAGCACGCCAAGGCCATCGACAAGGCCGTCTTCCCCGGGCTCCAGGGCGGCCCGCACAACCACACCACCGCAGCGATCGCCGTCGCCCTGCACGAGGCGGCGAGGCCGGACTTCCGCACCTACGCGCACGCCGTGGTCGCCAACGCCAAGGCCCTCGCCGACGCCCTCCTCGCGCGCGGCTTCGACCTTGTCTCCGGCGGCACCGACAACCACCTGATCCTGATGGACCTCACCCCCAAGGACGTCCCCGGCAAGGTGGCCGCGAAGGCGCTCGACCGGGCCGGGATCGTCGTGAACTACAACACCGTCCCGTACGACCCGAGGAAGCCCTTCGACCCCTCCGGCGTCCGCATCGGCACCCCGTCCCTCACCTCGCGGGGCCTCACCGCCGACCACATGCCGACCGTCGCCGAGTGGATCGACCGGGGCGTCACCGCAGCTCGTGCGGGTGACGAAGAGACCCTCACCAAGATCAGGGCCGAAGTGGCGGACCTGATGCGGTCGTTCCCGGCGCCGGGCCTGCCCACGGACTGAGCCGACGGCCGGGCGGGGAACAGGCGCCGAACCGGTACGGGCCGTCCCGCACCTGTTCCGCACCTGTTCCCCACCTGTCGCAGTCACCTGAGAGAATGCTGAGCATGGCCACAGACCGCCCGCCCGTCTCCCACCACCACCCTCAGGGGAATGGCTCCGCCATGCAGCGTCTCCCGCGAGTACTCTCCGGAATCCAGCCCACCGCAGGCTCGTTCCACCTCGGCAACTACCTCGGCGCGGTGCGCCAGTGGGTGGCGCTGCAGGAGTCCCACGACGCCTTCTACATGGTGGTGGACCTGCACGCGATCACGGTCCCGCAGGACCCGAAGGAGCTGCGCGCCAACACCCGGCTCGCGGCGGCCCAGCTCCTGGCCGCCGGGCTCGACCCGCAGCGCTGCACCCTCTTCGTGCAGAGCCACGTCCCCGAGCACGCCCAGCTCGCCTGGGTCATGAACTGCCTGACGGGCTTCGGCGAGGCGTCCCGCATGACGCAGTTCAAGGACAAGGCCAGCCGGCACGGCGCGGACCGCGCCTCCGTCGGCCTGTTCACGTACCCGGTCCTGCAGGTCGCCGACATCCTCCTGTACCAGGCCGACCAGGTCCCGGTCGGCGAGGACCAGCGCCAGCACGTGGAGCTGACCCGCGACCTCGCCGAGCGGTTCAACGGTCGCTACGGGGACACGTTCACGGTCCCGCAGCCGTACATCCTCAAGGAGACGGCGAAGATCTTCGACCTCCAGGACCCGTCGATCAAGATGAGCAAGTCGGCGTCGACGCCGAAGGGCGTGGTCAGCCTCCTCGACGAGCCGAAGGCGACCGCGAAGAAGGTCAAGAGCGCCGTCACGGACACCGGCAGCGAGATCGTCTACGACGCCGAGAACAAGCCGGGCGTCAGCAACCTCCTCTCCATCTACTCCACGCTCACGGGCACCGGTATCGCGGAACTGGAGCAGAAGTACACCGGCAAGGGCTACGGTGCGCTGAAGACGGACCTCGCCGAGGTCATGGTCGACTTCGTGACCCCGTTCCGGGACCGCACCCAGCAGTACCTGGACGACCCGGAGACGCTCGACCAGATCCTGGCCAAGGGCGCAGAGAAGGCGCGCGCCGTCGCCGCGGAGACCCTCGCCGAGACCTACGACAAGGTGGGCTTCGTGCCCGCCAAGCACTGAGCGCCCCTGCCGCCGCTGCCAAGAGACAGCACGGCGCGCGGCATCATCACGGCACAAGCCATCACGAGGAACGGGAGTACGACGTGGGGACCGTAACGATCGGCGTCTCGATCGCGGTCCCGGAGCCTCACGGCAGCCTGCTCCAGGAGCTGCGCGCGGGCTTCGGCGACCCCGCGGCACACGGCATCCCCACCCACGTCACGCTGGTCCCGCCGACCGAGGTGGATGCCGGGGCGCTGCCCGCGGTGGAGGCGCACCTGGTCTCCGTCGCCGCGGGCGCGCGCCCCTTCCCGATGCGCCTGTCCGGCACGGGCACGTTCCGCCCGCTCTCTCCCGTCGTGTACGTGCGGGTGGTGACGGGCGGCTCGGCCTGCGCCTGGCTCCAGGAGCGGGTCCGGGACGCGTCCGGCCCGATCGTCCGTGAACTGCAGTTCCCGTACCACCCGCACGTCACCGTCGCGCACGGCATCTCCGAGGAGGCGATGGACCGGGCGTACGAGGAGCTGGCGGACTACGAGGCGGAGTGGCCGTGCACCGGCTTCGCCCTGTACGAGCAGGGCGCCGACGGCGTCTGGCGCAAGCTGCGCGAGTTCGCCTTCGGCGGCGGGGGCCCGATCGTCCCGCCCCAGGCCCAGGCACCGGCGGCCCGGGGCACCCTGCCCGCGCGCTGAGCGGGCGGGCCCGCCACCGCCTATACGGGCAGCTTGCGGAACACCGGCCTCGGCACATGCCGCAGCGCCGACATGACGACCCGCAGCGCCCCCGGCACCCACACGGTCTCCGACCGCCGCCGGAGCCCGTTCTCGATGGCCTCCGCGACGGCGTCCGGCGTCGTCGCCATCGGGGCCTCCTCCATCCCGGCGGTCATCTTCGACCGTACGAAGCCGGGCCGCACGACCATCACATGCACCCCGGTCCCGTGCAGGGCGTCACCGAGCCCCTGCGCGAAGGCGTCGAGGCCCGCCTTGCTGGAGCCGTAGATGAAGTTGGAGCGGCGGGCGCGCTCGCCCGCGACGGAGGAGAGCACGACGAGGGAGCCGTGCCCCTGCGACTGCAGCGCCCGCGCGCACACGAGGCCCGCCGAGACGGCGCCCGTGTAGTTGGTCTGGGCGACCCGCACGGCGGAGAGGGGCTCGTCCTCGTCCCTGGCCTGGTCGCCGAGGATCCCGAAGGCGAGCAGCACCATGTCGATGTCGCCCTCCGCGAAGACCTTGCCGAGGGCGGCCTCGTGGGACTCGGCGTCGAGCGCGTCGAAGGGGACGGTGCGGACGTCGGCGCCCATGTCGCGCAGGGCGGCGGCGGACTTGTCCAGGGCGGGGGAGGGGCGTCCGGCGAGCCAGACGGTGCGGGTGCGGCGGGCGACGAGGCGGCGGGCGGTGGCGAGGCCGATCTCGGAGGTGCCGCCGAGGAGGAGCAGGGACTGGGGGGTGCCGAAGGCGTCTTTCATGTGCGGGCTCCTGGTGGCCGGGGCTGCGGAAGGGAGAGGGGTCAGAGGCTCAGCCGACGCGAAAGGTCAGACCGGAACACCCCCCGCGGGTCCAACTCCGAGCGCAGCGCGCGGAAATCACCCAGGCGCGGATACATCGCCGCCAGCATCTCCGGCCGCACCCGCGAGTCCTTCGCCAGATAGATGCGCCCGTCCGCTCCCGCCACTTCCTCGTCCAGCTCGTCCAGGAACCCCCCGAGTCCGGGCAGGTTCGCCGGGATGTCGAGGGCCAGCGTCCACCCGGGCATGGGGAAGGAGAGCCACCCCGGGTCGCCGCCCCCGAACCGCTTCAGGACCGCGAGGAACGAGGGGCAGCCCCGCTCGGAGATCCGCCGCACGATCCTCCGCAGCGCCTCCTCCTTGCCGTACCCGACGACGAATTGGTACTGGACGAAGCCGCTGCGGCCGTAGATGCGGTTCCAGTGCGGGACGCCGTCCAGCGGGTGGAAGAAGGTGGACATCTTCTGGAGCTCGCCGGTCCGCGAGCGCGGCGCCTTCCGGTACCAGAGCTCGTTGAAGAGTCCGACCGACTTCTTCCCCAGCAGCCCCTCCGGTACGAAGGAGGGCGCGGCCGGGAGCTGCCCCGGCCGGAAGCCGAGCGGAGCCTTCCGCGCCCGCCCCGTCAGCGCGTCCAGCGGCGCGTGGTCGCCGCGCGTCAGGACCGAGCGCCCCATGGCGGCGCCGCGTGCCAGCAGGTCGATCCACGCGACCGAGTAGCGGTAGCGGTGGTCCGTCGCGGTGAGGCGGGCCATCAAGTCGTCGAGGTCCGTGGCCCGTTCCGTGTCGACCGTCATCAAGGACGTCTCCACCGGCTGGAGTTGGATCGTCGCCGTGAGGATGACGCCGGTCAGGCCCATGCCGCCCGCCGTCGCGTCGAAGAGGTCGCTGCCCCGCTCCACCGTGCGGACCGAGCCGTCGGCGGTGAGCAGGTCGAGGGAGTGGACGTGGCGGGAGAAGGAGCCCGACACGTGGTGGTTCTTGCCGTGGATGTCCGCGCCGATCGCGCCGCCCACCGTCACATAGCGGGTCCCTGGCGTCACCGGCACGAACCAGCCGAGGGGGAGCAGGACTTCCATCAGGCGGTGGAGCGAGACCCCCGCGTCGCAGACGACGGTGCCTGCGTCGGCGTCGATCGCGTGCACGCGGTCCATCGCCGTCATGTCGAAGACGGCGCCGCCCGCGTTCTGTGCCGCGTCCCCGTACGCCCGGCCGAGGCCCCGGGCGATGCCGCCCCGCTCCCCGCAGGCGCGCAGCGCCGCCGCCGCCTCTTCCGGTGAGCGGGGCCTGACCATGCGGGCGGTGGTGGGGGCGGTGCGGCCCCAGCCGGAGACGGACGCGACATCGGAAGCAGGCGTGGGAACGGGCATGGCAGCGACCGTATCGCCCGCACAAGGGTGCTTCGCTCTAAACCGTCCACCCCCTCACCGAAATGGGTGATTGAGGGAGTGTCACCCAACATTGCCGTAATTGTTGGGTCGTTGCCCGGAAGAGTCGGGATGTCCGGCTCTCTGGAGTACTCCCAACGCCCCCCGAAAATGAGGCCACATGCACGACATGGACCACCGGTTGCTGTCGGCCCTGCACGACTGCGGCGCCAACCCCCGGGTGGCGGCGGCCGCGCGGGCCCTGTCCTGGAGCGGTGAGCACGGCGCGCTCTGGCTCGCCGCCGGGCTCGCGGGCGCCGCGCTCGACCGGGAGCGGCGCGGCGCCTGGCTGCGCGGCACGGCTCTGACGGCGGCGGCGCACCTCGCCAGCATGGGGGTGAAGCGGGTGGTGCGGCGGCCGCGGCCGGGGAGCGACGGCAGCCCCGTCGACGTCAAGCCGCTGGTGCGGACCGCCGGACGGCACTCCTTCCCCAGCTCGCACGCCACCTCGGCGGCGGCCGCCGCGGTCGCCTACGGCGCGCTCCGGCCCGTCGGCGCCCAGCTCGTGCCGCCGCTCGCCGCCGCGATGTGCGTGTCCCGGATGGTCGTCGGCGTCCACTACCCGAGCGATGTCGCGGCGGGCGCGGCGCTCGGCGCGCTCACCGCGCGCGTGGGTGCCTCCTGGATGCGGGCGGGGGGTGTCGTCAACCATGGCTGAGCGCACCGCACTTCTGCACCGCCCGGTCCCGCCGCAGCGGCCGAAGCCGGGGGCCGTCAGCCTGCCGCTCGGGCTGCTCAAGACCGCGCGGCCCCGCCAGTGGGTCAAGAACGTCCTGGTCATCGCCGCCCCGGCGGCCGCGGGCGAGCTCTTCGCCCGCCACACCCTGATCCAACTGGCGCTGGTCTTCACGCTGTTCACGGCCGCCGCGTCCGCCGTCTACCTCATCAACGACGCCCGGGACGCCGAGGCCGACCGCGCCCACCCCACCAAGTGCCGCCGCCCGGTGGCCGCCGGACAGGTGCCGGTCCCCGTCGCGTACGGCGTCGGCGGCGCCCTCGCCGTCCTCGCGCCCGCCGCCGCCTTCGCCCTGTGCACCCCGCTCACGGGCGCGCTCCTCGCCGCGTACGTGGGCATGCAACTCGCGTACTGCGTCAGCCTGAAGCACGTCCTCGTCGTCGACCTCACCATCGTCACGACCGGGTTCCTGATGCGCGCCATGATCGGGGGCGTCGCGCTCGGCATCCCGCTGTCGCGCTGGTTCCTGATCACCACCGGCTTCGGCGCGCTCTTCATGGTCTCCGCCAAGCGGTACTCCGAAGCCGTGCAGATGGCCGACGCGGCGCCCGAGAAGCTGGGCGCGACCCGGGCGCTGCTCACCGAGTACACCACCGGCTATCTGCGCTTCGTCTGGCAGCTCGCCGCCGGGGTGGCCGTCCTCGCGTACTGCCTGTGGGCCATGGAGGAGGGCGGCACCGCCAACGGCAGCCTGCTGCCCTGGCGTCAGCTCTCCATGGCGGCCTTCATCCTCGCCGTCCTGCGCTACGCGGTCTTCGCCGACCGGGGCACCGCGGGCGAGCCCGAGGACGTCGTCCTGCGCGACCGGGCGCTGGCCATCATCGGCCTGGTGTGGCTGGCGATGTACGGGCTCGCGGTCGCGGACTGGTGAGCGCCGTCGCCGTCCGGGAGCGGCTGCGGGCCCTCGGCCCCGAGCTGCTCGGCTTCGCCACCGCCGGAGTCCTCGCCTACGCCGCCGACCTCGGCCTCTTCGTCTGGCTGCGCGGGCCCGTCGGCCTCGACCCGCTCACCGCCAAGGCCCTGTCGTTCCTGGCCGGTTGCTCGGTGGCGTACGCGGGCAACGCGCTCGGCACCTACCGGAACAAGACCGCGGCCGTCTCCCGGCTCCGCCAGTACGGGATCTTCTTCGCCGTGAACATCGCGGGCGCCCTCGTGCAGCTCCTGTGCATCGCCGTGTCGCACTATGGACTCGGGCTCACCTCGCAGCGCGCGGACACCGTCTCGGGGGCCGGAATCGGCATGGCGCTCGCCACTGTTCTGCGCTTTTGGGGTACTCGCACCTTGGTTTTCCGCACACAGAACAGACAGGCGTCATGGACTGGTTGAAGAAACTCCCCGGGATCGGTCCGCTCGTCACGCGGCTGATGGAGACCCACGCGTGGCACGCCTACGAGCGGCTCGACCAGGTGCGCTGGAGCCGCCTCGCCGCGGCCATGACCTTCATCAGCTTCCTCGCGCTCTTCCCGCTGCTCACGGTCGCCGCCGCGGTCGCCGCGGCCACCCTCAGCACGGCGCAGCGGCACAAGCTCGACAGCAAGATCTCCGAACAGGTCCCGGGCATCTCCGACCAGCTGAACCTGGACGCGCTGTTCGCCAACGCCGGCACCGTCGGCCTCGTCGCGGGCGCCCTCCTGCTGCTCACCGGCGTCAACTGGGTCGGTTCGATAAGGGAATGCCTGCGCTCGGTGTGGGAGCTGGAGGACGAGGAGGAGAACCCGTTCCTGCGCAAGCTCAAGGACACGGGCGTGCTGCTCGGGCTCGGCGGCGCCGGTCTTGCCTCGCTCGTCGCCTCCATGCTCGCCTCCACCGCGGTCGGGTGGATGGCGGGCCGGCTCGGCGTCAGCGAGGACGGCTGGGGCGGCTTCCTGCTCCAGGCGGTCGCCTTCGCCATCGCCGTCCTCGCGGACTTCCTGCTGCTCCTGTACGTGCTGACGCTGCTGCCCGGCGTGCAGCCGGGCCGCCGCGAGCTGGTCACGGCGGGCCTGATCGGCGCCGCCGGCTTCGAGCTCCTGAAGCTGCTGCTCGGCAGCTACATGAAGGGGGTGGCGGCGAAGAGCATGTACGGAGCCTTCGGTGTGCCGATCGCGCTGCTGCTGTGGATCAACTTCACCGCGAAGCTCGTCCTGTTCTGCGCCGCCTGGACCGCGACCCCCCGCGTCAGCCCCGGCGACCGGAGCGACGCCGCACCAGCTCCGGCAGCGGCCACCGGCGGTTGATCAGGAAGACACCACCCGCGAGCAGCACCAGCACCCCGCCGGTGATCCCGAGGGCGACCCCCATGCCCCCGGAGTTGTCGTCCGAGGAGCTCGCGACCGTCTTCGCCGAGTCCGAGCCGTCCTTGCCCGCGCCCGGAGCACCCTTGCCCGCACCGGTCCTGGCGCCCTTCGGCGGGACCAGCTCGCCGACCGGGTCGACCTTGCCGGAGGCCGCGAAGCCCCAGTCGAGGAGGCGGGCGGTCTCCTTGTAGACGGCGTGCGGCTCACCGGAGGACGGGTTCATGACGGTGACGAGCAGCACCTTGCCGCCCCGTTCGGCGACGCCGGTGAAGGTCGTGCCCGCGTTGGTGGTGGAGCCGTTCTTGACGCCCGCGATGCCCTTGTACCGGCTGACGCCGTCCAGGCCGGTGAGCAGCCGGTTGGTGTTCTGGATGCCGAAGGACTCGCGCTTCGTCTTCCCCGTCTTCTTGTCCTTCTTGGTCGCGCCGGGGAACTTGGCGGTCGCCGTCGAGCAGTACTCGCGGAAGTCCTTCTTCTGCAGCCCGGAGCGGGCGAAGAGCGTCAGGTCGTACGCGGAGGAGACCTGGCCCTTCTCGTCGTAGCCGTCCGGCGTGACCACGTGCGTGTCGAGGGCCTGCAGCGACTCGGCGTGCGCCTGCATGTCCTTGACGGTCTCCTTGACGCCGCCGTTCATCGCGGACAGGACGTGCACCGCGTCGTTGCCGGAGCGCAGGAAGACGCCGAGCCACAGGTCGTGGACCGTGTACGTCTCGTTCTCCTTGACGCCGACCATGCTGGAGCCCGCGCCGATGCCGTCGAAGTCGGAGAGCTTGGTCTTGTGCTTCAGGTTCTTGGGGAACTTCGGCAGAACCGTATCTGCGAAGAGCATTTTGAGGGTGCTCGCGGGGGCGAGGCGCCAGTGCGCGTTGTGCGAGGCGAGCACGTCGCCGGTCTCCGCGTCCGAGACGATCCACGACCGCCCCGACAGGTCCTTCGGCAGGACGGGCGCGCCGGACTTCAGCCGCACCTGGGTGCCGGGCTTGCCGAGTTGGGCGCCGCCGACCGTCGACATCGATTTCGGCGGCTGGGGCTTGTCCTTGTCGCCGCCCGGTTTGCCGTCCGCGAGTGCGGGAGCCGCGGTGGAGACGGTGAGCAGGGCTGCGGAGGCGACCAGCAGAGCGGTCCTCTGGGCCCTCTGGGTCTTCTTTGTCTTCTTAACGGCGGACACGGACGAGAACGTACAGGGCGCAACTATGGAAGTCGTCGCCGCGGTCGGCTGTGTCTCCTGCTCCCCACCCCGGCGGCGGTGCGCCACGGAGGCTCGCGATACTGAACGCATGAAGCTCAGCCGCCCGGTCTCCTGGTTCCTGCTCGCCTTCGGCGTGTGGAGCTGGTTCATCTGGATCACTTTCGTCAAGAACCTGTGGAAGGACGGCAGCGGTCTCGCCTTCGATGACGCAGACAACCCGACCGGGTACTTCTGGGTGCATCTGACGCTCGCCGTTGTCTCCTTTGTCTTGGGGACGGTGGTCGGGACCATTGGGTTGCGTGGGCTGCGCGCCTTGCGCCGAACGTCATAGCCGTGGTCGTCCTCGCCCTCCTCGCGGGCCTTGTCGCGCTCGCGGTCCTCGCCGCGCTGCACTGGTACGCCTGGCGCCGCCTGTTCCGTGACACCACGTCCCGCCCCGGCATCCGGCGCGCGGGCGCCGTCCTCCTCGCCGCCGGCCTGGTGCTGATGATCGGCGCCGTCGTGGTGGAGCGGGCGGGCGCGCCGTTCTGGCTCCAGCGGGCGGTGGCGTGGCCCGGGTTCCTGTGGACGGCGGTCTCCCTCTACCTGGTCCTCGCGCTGGTGGTGGGAGAGGCGGTGCGGCCGCTGCTGCTGCGGTGGACGGCCGCGCGGGCGCGGGGGCGTCAGCCCGTACGGGAAGAGGCGGAACCGGAGGGGAGCGCGGAGACCACCGGACCCGCGGAACCCGAGGCGGGCGCGGGCGCGGCCGAGCCGTCGCGGCGGGTCTTCGTCTCCCGGGTCGTGGGCGGGGCGGCGGCCGCCGTCGCCGTCGGGACCGTGGGGTACGGCACGTACGGGGTGCTGCGCGGGCCGACCGTGAAGCGGGTGACCGTGCCGCTGGCCAAGCTGCCGCGCGCGGCGCACGGGTTCCGGATCGCCGTGGTCAGCGACGTCCACCTGGGCCCGGTGCTCGGGCGCGGCTTCGCGCAGCGCGTGGTGGACGTCGTCAACTCCACGCAGCCCGACCTGATCGCGGTCGTCGGGGACCTGGTGGACGGCAGCGTCGAGGATCTGCGCCCGGCCGCCGCACCCCTGCGCGGCCTGCGCGCGCGGCACGGCAGCTTCTTCGTCACCGGCAACCACGACTACTACTCGGGCGCGGACGCCTGGGTGGACGAGGTCCGCGAGCTCGGCCTGCACCCGCTGCGCAACGCCCGCGTCGAGCTCGGCGCCTTCGACCTGGCGGGCGTCGACGACGTGGCGGGCGAGAGCGAGGGGCACGGGCCCGACTTCGCGGCGGCCCTCGGCGACCGGGACCGCGCGCGGGCCGCCGTCCTCCTCGCCCACCAGCCCGTCGTCATCCACGACGCGGTGCGGCACGGCGTCGACCTGCAGCTCTCCGGGCACACCCACGGCGGCCAGCTGTGGCCGGGCAACTACCTCGCCGAGCTGGCCAATCCGACGGTCGCCGGGCTGGAGCGGTACGAGGACACACAGCTGTACGTGTCCCGGGGCGCGGGGGCCTGGGGGCCGCCGACGCGGGTGGGGGCGCCGTCCGACGTGACGGTCGTGGAGCTGGCCTCGCGCCAGGCGTGAGGGCGTCAACTGGCCTATGTCAGCGGCAGGTTCGGACCTGGCCGGATCGCGGCACGGCCTCCGGCAAGCGTGTGACAAGGCGAGCTTTCCCCGCGCAGCATCTTGTGTAGGACGTGTGTGCGGTTTTTGATGCTTTCTCCATGACGTGGTGTGCCGGAGGGGAGAACGGGGTTTGTTACGACGTCTGGCGTTCCGGCTGCCACCGCACCCGGCCTCCGTCCCGCTGGCCCGAAGACGGGCCCACGACCACCTCGCCGCCTGGGGCCTGCCCGAGCGCGGCGACGGACTCGACGAGGCGCTCCTCCTCGTCTCCGAGCTGGTGACCAACGCGGTGACCCACGCGAGCACGGGGGAGCGCGAGGTGGAGGTCGCGGTCACCGCCCTCGCCGACGGCTCCTGCTTCATCGAGGTCTCCGACGGCGACCCCCGCCTCCCCGAGCCCCGGCCCCTCGCCTCCTGCAACGGCGAGAACGGCCGGGGCCTGCGCCTGGTGGACGCGTTCGCGGAGGCGTGGGGGGTGTGGCGGCGGGGGCGCTACGGAAAGACCGTGTGGGCCCTCGTACGGCATGCGTAGCCGCACGTACGCAGCGAGGCAGGAATCAAGCCGCAGGCACACGGGCGCGCGCCGCGCTCACTTCGCGCTGCGGGCCCGCCGGGACACCACCGCGCGCAGCACCCGCCGCCCCTCCGTGGCCACGGTGTGGGCCTGACGCAGACCGCCCGCGCCCGCCCCCTGGTTGGCCAGGAGCTCCAACGTCCGGATCTGGCGCCGGAGTTCGGCGGCCACCAAGGGGGACGTGGGCTCGTAGCCGCCCACCGTCGCAGGCGCCGGGGCGTTGGTGGCCGCCAAGGCCACCGTGTCGAGGAGTCGGTGGATCTGCAGCGCGGCCACCGAGCAGCCGTCCGCCCACTCGCGCAGCCCGCCCGCCGCGCGGGACGCGGGCGCGGCCATGAGCATGCGGTGCGCGAGCGCCGTCGCCTCGTCGGCCGCCGCGTCCACCGGGCCGATGGCGGCGCGCGCCGCGGCCAGCGGGGCGTCCCACTCCGCGCCGTCCGCGAGGCTGCTCCACAGCGGCCGGAACACCTCGTCCCCGCCGCCGAGCAGCGGGGCGCACCGGTCCAGACAGGCGAGCCCGCTGGCCGCCAGGCCCCTCTCGTCGGCCTGCGCGATCAGTTCCACCAGGCTCATGGCGTACGCCTCCCGTAGAGCGGACCCTGCACATCCCCTTACTGCGTGCGAGGCCCCGGGAACGTCACTGCGGGAGAACGCCGAGCCGGTCGAGGAAGCGGAAGAAGAGCTGCTCCGCCGACGGCTCGGGGTCGGCGCTCAGCACGTCAAGGAGCGGCTCCGCCGTGACCCGCCGGCCCGACTCGGCGGCCCAGGCGACCGCCCGGTCCGCGGCGTCGCGCGGCTCCAGGAAGTAGTCCTCCACCGTCAGCCCGTCGTCGCCGAGGTAGCCCGCCATCGCCTCGCGCGCCAGGCACGTCGTCCACGCCCCGCTCTCCGGGGCGGCCGCTTCGACGACGACGCAGTCGCTGTCCATCACATATCCGAACAGGGCGGGTGAACCGGTCTCCAGGGCAAGGGTGTTCATGTTCCCGACGTCCCGCGCGCCGTCCCCGCCCGGGACCTCCCAGACCTGCCAGCCGTCGGGCCGCCGCTCCAGCAGCGTCAGCTCGTCATGGACACCGGCCACCGCCGCGTATTCATTGAGCGGACGCTCGCTGCGCCCCACGACGTAATAACCCCAGTAGCCCATGCCGGCATCCCCCCGGTGTGCTCGCAACGCTTGAATCCGCAGTCTCGGCTCGGGCCGAATAGACCACACGGATAAGCGAGTTCGCCACCCATCACGTCAATCCACGTCAGGTCCTGGCCCTAAAGACGATCGGCGAGCCGTGCGAAGTTCCCCCAGGAAAGCGCGGGCTTCCGCGGGTCCCACAACTTCTGCACGGTCGCCCGCAGCGGCAGCCGGATGCCCCGCGCCACCTGGTCCTGCGTCTGCGCGCCCGCCAGGTCGCACCAGACCGCGAAGGAGCCGCCGAGGACCTGCCCGTCGTACGTGCCGCTCACCGCGTGCGAGCCGCGCAGCACGAGCGGCGTCCACTCCTCGTAGATGCGCTGCCCCGTCGGATAGCGGAAGGTGTTGGGCTGCCCGAGCACGTAGTACAGGTACTCGTCGTTGTAATTGAGGACCTTGCGGCCCTCGCGCAGATACTCGGCGGGCTCCCGTGCCCCGATCTCCTTGCCCGTCCAGTACGCCACCTCGACGTCCTTGTCGGCCTTGACGGTCCCGCCCCGGAAGAACCCGTCGTTCCAGGCGCGCGGCCGCTTCTCGTACGGGGACTGCCGGACGAAGTCGGCCCGGTCGTTCAGCCACGTCGTCGCCAGGTCCTGCACGCGCGCGCCGGGCCCGTCGTCCTCCCGCGCGCGGGCGGCCAGCTGGGGATACGAGGCCTCGGGGTCCTTCGTCATCAGGGCGCGGTACTCGTCGGCGCCCACGTGCCAGTAGGGGCCGGGGAAGAACTTCCCGTACTCGTCGAGGAGATCGCTGACGATCTCCTCCGACTCGGGCTCGGAGATGTCGACGGCCCCGCGCGCGGCCACGCCCCGGGTGTCGCGCAGCTGCAGCCCGGGGTGCCTGGCGATGACGGCGCCGAGGTGCCCGGGGGAGTCGATCTCGGGCACGACCGTGACGTGGCGGCTCGCGGCCAGCTTCAGGATGCGGCGCATCTCGGCCTTGGTGAGGTGGTACGGCGAGACGATCTC
This sequence comes from Streptomyces odontotermitis, assembly GCF_050510915.1. Taxonomy (NCBI): domain Bacteria; kingdom Bacillati; phylum Actinomycetota; class Actinomycetes; order Kitasatosporales; family Streptomycetaceae; genus Streptomyces; species Streptomyces odontotermitis. The sequence continues at coordinate 136,664 of NZ_JBNJLS010000019.1, forward strand.
CGGGTGCGAGTCCGACTCGATCCGGAAGCCCTGGTCGTCGGAGAAGTGCAGCCCCAGCTCGTTGAACTTGAGGTCCGCGATCTCCCGGATCCGGTCCTCGATCCACCCCGCGGTGAAGTGCTTGCGCGCGATGTCGAGCATGAAGCCGCGGCGCTCCTTGGCGGGCCGGTCCCGCACCACTCCCTCCGGCGCGGTGCCGTCCCCGCTCACCTCCTGCTTGAGGGTGCGGGTGCCGTAGAACACCCCGGCGTCGCTGCCCGCGACGATCCGCACCCGCCGGTCCTTGACGGTGAGGGTGTACGACTCGTCGTCCTTCCCGCCGTCCCCGCCCTCGTCGAGCGCCAGCTCCACGTCGCCCGCGCGCGGGGCGGACTCCCCGAGGATCCCCGCGTACCGGAGCTTCAGCTCCCCGGCGAGCAGCCGGCCCTCGTCGGCGAGCGCGCCGTCCGCGACGACGACGCGGCCGCCCTCGGCGGGCTTCCACCCGGGGCCGCGCGCGGGCGTGTGCTGCCGCACCGCCGGGATGGTCTGCGGCGCCTTGGACAGCGGATACGACTTCGTGGGCGAGGGAGCGGAGGAGGCGCCCGACTTCCCGGCGGAGGGGTGGCCCGCACGCCCGCCCGACCCGTCGCCCCCGTCCGGCCAGAGCGCCACCGTCAGCACCACGGCCCCCGCCGCGACGACCCCGCCGACCGCCGTGGCCCGGCGCCGGTTCACCGGGCACCGCCCACGGCCCGGGGAGCGGACAAGGACAAGAGAGTGAGCGCCGTCATGAGGGTCACGCTACGACTTGCCCCGCACCCCTCCCCGTCCACACCGCGAAGCCAAACTCTCCCGTCTGAGTGAAATTCGTGCATCCGTCGGACACTTCCCCACACGTCTCGATAGCGTTACGGCACACCCCCCAGCACATCCAGTCCCATCCACAGATGGCCCCTGCCCAGGAGCACCCGCTGCCCACGCACCCGCGCCCCACCGGCCGCGTCCCCGGCCAGCCACGAGGCCCCGTCGCCCAGTTGACGGAGCTCAACTCCGTCGCGGCCGAAACAGCGGTGCGCACCCTCCTGACCTGCTGCGCCAGCCACAGCTGGGCCCGCCGTGTCGCCGAGCACCGGCCCTACCCCGACCTCGACGCGCTGCTCGCCGCCGCCGACGAGGCCGCCTACGACCTGACCCCCGCCGACCTCACCGAGGCCCTCGCGGGCGAACCCGTCGAGCCCACCGCGTTCCCGGCGCCCGGCGCCGACCAGGACATCTACTCCGCCGCGCACACCGCGCTGCGCGCCGCGACCGCCGCGTACGAGAGCCGCTTCGGCCACGCCTTCGTGATCTGTCTCGACGACATCGCCCCGGGCGAGGCCCTGGACGCGCTGCTCGCCGGGATCCGCTCCCGGCTCGGCCACGACCCGGAGGAGGAGCGGGCCATCGCGGCCGAGGAGCTGCGCCGCCTCGCCCGCGGCCGCCTCGCCCGGCTCGTTCAACTGCAGGAAGAGCGGACACAAACGCGGCCCGATAGCCCGTACGTGCCTGTTTGATTGCCTGTTTGATCACACCTGCGGACCCCGGGCGAGCAAGCCGACAACTCGTCGATACGATGTCGAGCGGCCGGTGGACCGTACCCGGCCGGGTCGTCCGACACCGCAGCCGGCCGGCCCCAATCCCCGCTCCCGGAGGGTTCTTCCGTGCCGGCTGGAACGCTGTACCGCGGCCGGGAAGGCATGTGGTCCTGGGTGGCTCATCGAGTCACCGGTGTCCTCATCTTCTTCTTCCTGTTCGTGCATGTGCTGGACACCGCTCTCGTCCGCGTCTCCCCGGAGGCGTACGACGATGTCGTCAGCACCTACAAGACGCCGATCGTCGCACTCCTCGAGTACGGCCTGGTCGCTGCCATCCTCTTCCACGCGCTCAACGGCCTGCGCGTCATCGCCGTCGACTTCTGGTCGAAGGGTCCGCGCTACCAGAAGCAGATGCTGTGGACCGTCGTCGGCATCTGGGTCGTGCTGATGGCCGGGGCGCTGTACCCGGTTCTCGGCCACGCCGTTCGTGAACTGTTCGGGAGCTGACGCCAGACATGTCCGACACCACACTTGAGAAGTCCGGAGTGAGCCCCGTCGAGGGTGAGTCCCTCTACGACGCCGAGCACCCCGCGCCCCTCATCGAGGCCCCGCGCAAGCGCACGTCGAAGACGCCGCGCTCGACCCGCGGCAACTTCGAGATGGCCGCGTGGCTCTTCATGCGCCTGTCCGGCGTCGTCCTGGTCGTCCTGGTCCTCGGCCACCTGCTGATCCAGCTCGTCCTCGACGGCGGCGTCAGCAAGATCGGCTTCGCCTTCGTCGCCGGCCGCTGGGCCTCCCCGTTCTGGCAGGTCTGGGACCTGCTGATGCTGTGGCTCGCGATGCTGCACGGCGCGAACGGCCTGCGTACCGTCATCAACGACTACGCGGAGCGCCCGAACACGCGACTGTGGCTCAAGGGCCTGCTGTACACCGCCACGGTGTTCACCATCCTTCTGGGCACGCTGGTGATCTTCACCTTCGACCCGAACATCCGCTAGGCACGGGGCTGAGGTAATCCACTCATGAAGATCCACAAGTACGACACCGTCATCGTCGGCGCCGGCGGCGCGGGCATGCGCGCCGCCATCGAGGCGACGAAGCGCAGCCGTACCGCCGTGCTGACGAAGCTCTACCCCACCCGCTCCCACACGGGCGCCGCGCAGGGCGGCATGGCCGCCGCGCTCGCCAACGTGGAGGAGGACAACTGGGAGTGGCACACCTTCGACACGATCAAGGGCGGCGACTACCTGGTCGACCAGGACGCCGCCGAGATCCTGGCGAAGGAGGCCATCGACGCGGTCCTCGACCTGGAGAAGATGGGCCTGCCGTTCAACCGCACGCCCGCCGGCGAGATCGACCAGCGGCGCTTCGGCGGTCACTCCCGCAACCACGGTGAGGCCCCGGTCCGCCGGGCCTGCTACGCCGCGGACCGCACCGGCCACATGATCCTCCAGACCCTCTACCAGAACTGCGTCAAGGAGGGTGTGGAGTTCTTCAACGAGTTCTACGTCCTCGACCAGCTCATCGTGGAGGTCGACGGCGTCAAGAAGTCCGCGGGTGTCGTCGCGTACGAGCTGGCGACCGGTGAGATCCACATCTTCCAGGCGAAGGCCGTCGTCTACGCCTCGGGCGGCACCGGCAAGTTCTTCAAGGTGACGTCGAACGCGCACACCCTGACCGGTGACGGCCAGGCCGCGTGCTACCGCCGCGGGCTGCCGCTGGAGGACATGGAGTTCTTCCAGTTCCACCCGACCGGCATCTGGCGCATGGGCATCCTGCTGACGGAGGGCGCCCGCGGTGAGGGCGGCATCCTGCGCAACAAGGACGGCGAGCGCTTCATGGAGAAGTACGCGCCGGTCATGAAGGACCTCGCGTCCCGTGACGTCGTGTCCCGCTCCATCTACACGGAGATCCGTGAGGGCCGCGGCTGCGGTCCCGAGGGCGACCACGTCTACCTCGACCTCACGCACCTCCCGCCGGAGCAGCTCGACGCGAAGCTGCCCGACATCACGGAGTTCGCGCGCACCTACCTCGGCATCGAGCCCTACACGGACCCGATCCCGATCCAGCCGACCGCGCACTACGCCATGGGCGGCATCCCGACGAACGTCGAGGGCGAGGTCCTCGCGGACAACTCGACGGTCGTGCCCGGCCTGTACGCGGCCGGCGAGGTCGCCTGCGTCTCGGTGCACGGCGCCAACCGCCTCGGCACCAACTCGCTCCTGGACATCAACGTGTTCGGGCGCCGCGCGGGCATCGCCGCCGCCGAGTACTCCGCGAAGAACGACTACGTCGAGCTTCCGGAGAACCCGGAGGAGCTGGTCGTCGCCCAGGTCGAGCGCCTGCGCGACGCGACCGGCACCGAGCGCGTGGCCGAGCTCCGCAAGGAGCTGCAGGAGACCATGGACGCCAACGTGATGGTGTTCCGCACGGAGCAGACCATCAAGACGGCGGTCGAGAAGATCGCGGAGCTCCGCGAGCGCTACCTGAACGTCTCCATCCAGGACAAGGGCAAGCGGTTCAACACCGACCTCCTGGAGGCCATCGAGCTGGGCAACCTGCTCGACCTGGCCGAGGTCATGGCGACCTCCGCCCTGGCCCGCAAGGAGTCCCGCGGCGGTCACTACCGCGAGGACTACCCGAACCGCGACGACGTCAACTTCATGCGCCACACCATGGCGTACCGCGAGGTCGGCGCTGACGGCTCCGAGTCGATCCGCCTCGACTACAAGCCGGTCGTGCAGACCCGCTACCAGCCGATGGAGCGTAAGTACTGATGGCTACCCCGACGATGGACAAGCTGGAGGCCCTGGAGAAGGACTCGTCCTCCTCCCACCTCATCACGGTCACCTTCCGCATCCGCCGGTTCAACCCGGAGGTCTCGGCGGAGGCGACCTGGGAGGACTTCCAGCTGGAGATCGACCCCAAGGAGCGGGTCCTCGACGGTCTGCACAAGATCAAGTGGGACATGGACGGGTCGCTGACCTTCCGCCGCTCCTGCGCGCACGGCATCTGCGGCTCGGACGCCATGCGCATCAACGGCAAGAACCGCCTGGCCTGCAAGACCCTGATCAAGGACATCAACCCGGCCAAGCCGATCACGGTCGAGCCCATCAAGGGCCTCACGGTCCTGAAGGACCTGGTCGTGGACATGGACCCGTTCTTCCAGGCGTACCGGGATGTCATGCCCTTCCTGGTGACGACCGGCAATGAGCCGACCCGTGAGCGCCTGCAGTCCGCCGAGGACCGCGAGCGCTTCGACGACACGACGAAGTGCATCCTGTGCGCGGCCTGCACCTCCTCGTGCCCGGTGTTCTGGAACGACGGCCAGTACTTCGGCCCCGCGGCGATCGTGAACGCCCACCGCTTCATCTTCGACTCGCGTGACGAGGCGGGCGAGCAGCGCCTGGAGATCCTCAACGACAAGGACGGCGTGTGGCGCTGCCGCACGACGTTCAACTGCACGGACGCGTGCCCGCGCGGCATCGAGGTCACCAAGGCGATCCAGGAGGTGAAGCGCGCGCTCATCACGCGCCGCTTCTGATCGGCTGACCCGCTGATCCCTCCGGCCCCGTTCCCCTTGGGAACGGGGCCTTCGCCGTACTCTGACGGCATGTCAGATGACCAGTCGTATGAGACGTCCGAGACGTACGAGACGCTCGGCTTCGACAACGTGCTCTTCCCCGTCGGGGACCTGGGCGAGGCGGTCTCCTTCTACGAGCGGGCGGGCTTCCCCGTCGCCTTCCGCCTCGACGAGATCGGGCTCGCGATCCTGAAGGTCGGCAAGGAGACCCCGGGCATCCTGCTGCGCGTGGAGGAAGCGACGGTCCACCGCGGCGCCCCCTGGGACGCGCCCCGCATCTGGCTGGAGGTCCGCGACGCGCGGGCGAAGGCGGGGGTGCTCGCGGGGGCGGGCATCCCGGTCCTGGCCGAGCCGTTCTCCGTGGCCACGGGGTGGACCGTGGAGATCGCGGACCCGTGGGGGAACGTGGTCGGGTTCACGGATTACTCGAAGAGGCCGGAGCTGGCGCGGAGTTGAGATTCTTCAGCCACTCGTCAAGGTCGCCAGTTCCACCAGCGTGAGCAGGCCGAAGAACCCGTGCCCGAGCATGGCGGCCGCGGCGGCCGCCTGCAGCATGCCGGAGCCGGTCCCGCCGAGGGCGAGCCCCGGCGTCACGCCGCCCTTGCCTGCGAGCCAGAAGCCGCGGACCGACGACAGCAGCGGCAGCACGATGAAGCCGCCGGGCAGCCAGTGGGTGAGGCCGATGAGTGCGACCGACGCCATGAGCATCCCGTACGAGTTCCGGACCAGCCGGGCACGCTCCTTCAACGTGCGGACGGGGGCGGATGGGGCGACCGGCGGGAGCGTGTACGGGTCGGCTTCCTCTTCCGAGAGCGTGGGCGGGAGCTGTGAGTTGAGCCGTGGCGGGGGCTGGTGAGAGGAGGGCTCCGGAGCGGCCGGTGCCGGGCGTGGTTGCGGCTCTGATGCTCGTGCCGGGGCGCTTTGGGTCAGGGCGCCGTGCAGGTCGGTGCCGCTGGGGGCCGGTCCGGGCGGCCCGGTACCTTCGTCCGGGCCGTCGAGAACGGTCGGACTGTACGCGGGGGCAGTGGGGACACCGTAAGGCGGCGTGTCCTGGGTCAGAATCCGCGGACGGAGCCGGTCCACGGAGGCCCGCATCGCCACAGCGTCCGCGTACCGCGAGTCGGGAGCCTTGGCGAGTGCGCGTGTGACCAGACCCTGCACTTCGGCTGGGACGTCGGCGCCGAGTTCCGCGAGGGTCGGTGGCTCCATGGTGGCGTGCTGGTAGCCGATCTGATAGCCGGAGTCGGCGTCGAACGGGAGCCTTCCGGTAAGGAGTTGAACGAGGACGACCCCGACCGCGTACAGGTCCGTGCGCCCGTCGACGGTGCTGCGGCCCTCGAACTGCTCGGGTGCCATGTAGTGCGGGGTCCCGATGGTGACGCCGGTGCCGGTGAGTGCCGTGCCCGAACCGTCGAAGGCCCGGGCGATGCCGAAGTCCATGACCTTCACTGAACCGTCCTGCCCCACCATGATGTTGGCGGGTTTCACATCGCGGTGCACCATGCCCTGCGCGTGGCTGGCCGTGAGGGCGGACAGCACATCGGAGGTGATCCGCAGCACCTCGTCCAGCGGCATGCCACCGGGCTGCTCCGGCACCAGCCGACTGAGCGGATTGCCCTCTACGTACTCCATGACGATGTACGGCACCGGTGCCTGCCCCGCTTGCAGCGCCTCCTCACCGACGTCGTGCACCGCGACCACGCGTGGGTGGCCGATCCGTGCGACAGCGCGTGCCTCGCGCCGGAACCGCTCGCGGGCACTCTGCTGGCCCGCGAGTTCGGTGCTCATGGACTTCACGGCCACGGTCCGGTCAAGCGCGGTGTCCCGTGCACGGTGTACGGCCGCCATGCCCCCCTTGCCAATCAACTCCTGTATGACATAACGCCCTTGCGACAACTCATGTCCGGGCCTGATTCCCGTGGTCACCGTCCGCCCCGCCTCTCCGTCAACGAGCAGGCTACTGCCCGCGGAGCTCCGGCTGAGGGCCGTGCCCGGCATGACCGTCGTGAGCGTCGAACGCGCTGGAGCGTGCCCTACGGCCGGATTTGCCCGTTACGGGACCTTGATCGCTGTCTAGCGTGAATGCCCGAAACGCTCGTCATCCCCGTTTCTTCATGGAGGATCCATGGCGATGCAACTCGTGGTCGAGCCGGGCAGGTACTTCATCAAGAGCGCGGCCTACGCGGACCGCGTCCTCGACGTCAGCGGTGGCAGTACGGCGCCCAACACCCCTGTCATCGGCTGGCACTGGCAGAAGAGCGACAATCAGGCGTGGGAGCTGGTCGAGACCCAGTTCCCGAACGAGTTCATCATCAAGTCCGCGATCGGTGAGGTCTTCCTCAACCTCTCCAGCGACCGGTCCTACCCGCCGAAGCTGGCGGTCCAGCCCGTGTACGTGGTGTGGCCCATCGTGCCCGTCGCGAGCAGCGCGTTCCGGATCAGCTACCCGGGCACCCTTCAGGTCGTCACCCTCGCCACCGAGACCGAGGGCTCCCAGGGCATCCTCCAGGACGGCACGCTCTCGCCGACCCAGGAGTGGACCTTCGAACGCGCCTGAGTTGTAAGTGAGTTGTGGGGTCGCCGCCATCAGCGTGTGTGCTGCGTGGGGCGGCCCCTTTTCGTGTCGTTTTCTGTATCGGAAACTGGACTCTTGCCGTATCGGAAAGTCAGCGGCTAGAGTTTCCGGCATGGAAACAAACGGGGGAGTCCTCCAGCCGACGCCCGAGCAGGCGCGTGCCGCTCTGGCCGACACCGATCAGGTCCGCGCGTCCGTCGCTGCGCTGTCCGCCACGCCGTGGCCGCGGTGGTTCGCCGTGCTGCTCGCCGCCTTCTGCGCCGCGTCGCCGATCCTGCTCGGCGGTGTGCTGGGCGAGCGTGACTGGCTGATGCCGCACGGGGCCTGGCTCGTCGCCCTGCTCGTCGTCGAGGGGCTGTACTTCGTGGCTTTCGCCGTCGCCGCCCGGAACTGGCGTGCCAAGACAGGCGTGGCGCTGCGCATGGACGTCCTGCCCAAGAGCGCCACCGTGCCGCTGTTCATCGGGATGCCGCTACTCTTCGTGGGCCCCGCGTTCGTGTTCCGCGAGACCGGGCAGCCGCTGTGGCTCTTCGGCGCCGCCGTCGTGGGTGCGGCCGTGTCCATCGGTTTCCACCGCTGGTTCGTCCGACTGCACCGGAAGGCGTCGTGAGCGCCGCCGACCCCATGGAGGGCTTCAACGCCACCATCCACGCGCCCAACCGGCTGCGGATCTGTGCCCTGCTGGATGTCGCCGGGGAGGCGGAGTTCAGTGTCGTGCAGGAACAGCTCGGCGTATCCGCGTCCGTGCTCAGCAAGCACGTCACCGTGCTCATGGACGCGGGGTATGTGGAGCAGCGCAAGGCCGTACGGGACACCCGGCAGCGGGTCTGGCTGAAGCTGAGCTCGCCGGGGCGTGCGGCGTATCAGGCTCACCATGCGGCGTTGCGGGCCATTGTCGGCCCCTGAGGCTCAGTCGCTGTTCTTGAGTGCGTCGACGAAGGTGGTCCACGCGGGGGCCGTGAAGGCGATGGCGGGGCCGGTGGGGTTTTTGCTGTCGCGGACGGGGATGTGGGTGGGGGCCCCTGCGTCGTTCACTTCCAGGCACTGGCCGCTTTCTCCACCGCTGTAGCTTGACTTGCGCCACATCAGCAGAGCGGACGCGTCGGGGATGGTCACGGGCTCACTGCTGCGCATGCTCGTATTCCTTCGCGATGGACCTGATCAGGGCCAGGGAGGCGCGATGCGAGAGCGCATCCCCCAGAGCGTGATCGTATGCCGCTTGGCACTCGCGGACCACGGACGGGACTTCGAGCACCCGTCCTGTACTCAAGCCTTCCACATAGGCGACAGGTGGCAGGTCCTCGAACCACATCAATGAGACGACGCCTTCCATCAGCGCGTGCAAGCCCGCCGAGAACGGAAGCACATGCACTCGGATGCGCTGGCTCTCGCCCAACTTCACGATGTGACAGAGCTGTTCGCACATCACGGCCCGGTCTCCAGCGGGACGCCTGAGTACTGCCTCGTCCAGCAGCGCCCAGAACACCGGCGAGTGGAAATCGTCGAGGATCTGGCCCCGCTTCACGCGTGTGACAAGGAGCTTGTCACGTTCCTCGGTCGACTTGGGCGGGAAGCCCGAGCCGAGTACTTCGCGCGTGTACGCCTCCGTCTGAAGGACGCCCGGCACCAGCTTGGGGCCGTACACCCTGATCACCGTCGCCTGACGCTCAAGCTCCAACGCCTCCGCGAAGTGTTCCGCGACCTTGCCCTCTGCCAGCGTCGGCAGGAACTCCACGAAGAAGTCCCCCGCCCCCAGCACCTGACCCAGCCGTCTCGCGTCCTCCACATCCGGCCTCCGCCGCCCCGCCTCAATATGCGCGATGTGCGTCCGCGACATCACCGCCCGCACACTCAGCTCCTCCTGCGTGAGCCCGGCCGCCTCCCGTCGCCGCTTCAGCTCCTGCCCGTACTTCTCTCGCGACTGCGGGCTGTCCTCGATCGCCATGCCCAACTCCCGGATGTGCGAGTTGCGTTGTCACATCGGATCCCCTACCGAGCGTACCCATCGCCACCTCACTCTGTGATCGGAACAGCACGCTGAGCGAGAGGGCGAGGTCATGGAGGAGATCGGGGAGATGGGGGAGAAGGAGTGGGTAGGGCCCGGGATCACCTTGCGGGTGTCGCGGGACAGCGGGCGGACCTGGGGGCCCCGGGTCGTCTACTACCCAGCCCGGGACGTCGCGGCGCTCCCGGCGGGGGTCAGGTATCCGCTGTGCAGGTGTTCGCGGTGCCGAGGCGTGAAGTGACCCTGCGTGTACGGGAGTTGCTGTAGCGTGAGCATGCACAGCTTGATCGCCTCGTACGGAAACGAGGCGGCCCCCGTCCCGGCTGCAACCGGCGGCGAGGGCCTTCAACCTCGAGTGCACTAGGAGCACCCGACGATGTTCCGTCATGTTAGCGCGCCCGCGCGCTTCTTCTCTCAGGTACCGAACGAGATCATCCGGCATCCCCGGCTCTCCTCCGACGCGGTTCGGCTCCTGACCTGGCAGCTCTCCCTCCCCGCCGAAGCGGAAGAATCTCTTTCCCGAACCGCCCGGCGCGCCGGGATCGGGAAGGTCGCCTTCCTGCGCGCCAAGGGGCAGTTGAAGGACGAGGGGTATGTGCACGAGTGGCGGGAGCAGGTGGAGCGGGGGCGGTGGCGTACGCGGCAGCTCGTATCCAAGGTGCCGCTCGTGCGGGAGGAGGCGATCCGGCTCGCGGGCGGTGGTGCGGACGAGTCGATGCAGGTCGCGCCGACGGGTGGTGCACCGGCCGCCGGTGCGCCGGTGGGTCGGTCCGTCGGCCGTCTTCCAGAGGAAACCCCCGTAGGGAACACCCTCCAACCTGGCGCGGAGGTGGACGCGGTGCTCGCCGAAGGGCGTCGCGTCGTCGACGCGCTGCCCCAGCTCGACCCCCGGCTGCGGGTTCCTCGGGGGATGTTCGCCGAGCTGTCCGTGCTGGCCGCGGAGTGGCTGGTGCGCGGGCACACGGCGGAGGGCGTCTGGCGCGAGGTCAGCCGCCAACTGCCCTGTCCGGGAACGGGCATTCACCGGCCCGGTGGGCTGCTGCGGTACGTGCTGCGGCGGATCCCGCCTGTGGCCGTGCCGCCCGCACCACGGCCCGAGCCGCGCGTCGCGCGGATGCGGGAGTGTGCGGGCGAGCGGCACGTACAGGTGTGGCTCTTCCGGCCGGTGGGGGACGAGGAGTTGTGCGCCGAGTGCCGTCGGGAGCGGGCGGCCGAGTCCGAGCCTGAGCCCGTACCGAGTGTGGAGTCGGCCGCCGTACGAGGTGCCTCCGTCGTGCGGGCGGCCCTGCGCGGGGCGGGCTACGGCGTCAGTGACCCGCCCACGTGCGCGCCCGCCGGAGTGCCCAGCGCCGCACGGCCGTAGTACACCCCGCCCGCCAGGGCGACGCCCGAACTGCCGCTGTCCAGCTGGAGGATCGTGCCGTCGCCCGCGTCCTCGCCGTCGACGCCGATCGCCAGGTCCGCGCGGCCGTCGGTGGTGGCGAAGTTCGCGAGGGAGACCGAGGAGCCGAGGCGGTCGCCGGACTCCGTCGAGCCGGGGACGTCGGGTTCGTCCTGGGAGATCGCGAGGGCGCCCGTCCCCGTGAGGCCCGATGCCGTGCCCTTGAACAACAAGCTCGTGCCCGCGTCCTTGCGGGCCGTTCCCGCGCGCGTGATGTCCTCGCCGGGGGCGCCCGCCAGGACGTCCGCGTGGCCGTCGCCGTCCACGTCGGCGGCGGCGACCGACCAGCCGAGCGCGTCGCCCGCCTCGGCGGCGCCGGGGACGCCGGGTGAGGACTGGTGGACCGTCGTCAGTCCGGTGGACGTCGGGCCTGTCGGGGAGCCGGGGAGCACCGTCACCTGGCCGCCCGCGTGCGCGCCGGACTCGGACGTGTACGGCTGGCCGATGACCAGGTCGTCGTGGCCGTCGGCCGTCACGTCCGCCGACGCGATCGAGCGGCCGCCCGCGACCGGGAGGACCCCGACCCGGCTCAGGCCCGACCGCGTCCCCTTGAACCATGTGACCCGGCCCTTGCCCGCCTGGTCGCGGTAGGTCAGGGCCACGTCCGCGTAGCCGTCGTGGTTGAAGTCGCCGGACGCCGCGTCCTCGTACGCTATCGAGCTGTCCTGCGTGGTCAGGCTGCCGCCGACCTCGTGGGTCTCCGACAGGCGGGCCGACCAGGTGCCGCCCGTGCCGGTGGACGCCGCGAAGACGTCCGCCTTCCCGTCGGCGTTGAAGTCGCCGACCGCCACCGCCGAGCCGAACCGGGCGCCCGGCATGTGGAAGTCGTCGGCCAGCTGCATGTCCGTGCCGGAGGTGAGGGCGGGGCCGTAGAGGATCGTGACCGCTCCTCTGTCCTTGTGGCCCGTCGTGTCGTCCTCGCCGGGGGCGCCGATCGCCAGGTCCGCGTAGCCGTCGCCGTTGATGTCGCCGGTCGCGGTCGCCGCGGCCCAGTTGTCGCCCGCCTCGGAGTTGCCGGGGACGCCGGGCGAGGACTGCGTGAGCGTCTTCTGCGCCCCGCTCGCCGGGCCCTGCGCGCCGCCGGGCAGGACCGTGAGGGAGCCGGTGCCGCCGGAGGTCCCGGGCGTGCCCGCGACCAGGTCGGCGCCGCCGTCGCCGTCGATGTCGGCGGTGGGGGCCGATGGGCCCGGCTCGGCCGCGGACGCGGGGGCCGCGAGCGCCGTCACCCCCGAACACCCCAGTACGGCCGCCCCGATCGTCAGCAGTGCCCTGCTCCTCAGGCTCAACTCGCCCTCCTTTACGTCCAGTTGTTCCCTATGACCTAGGGCCGAGCGTACGACTGCCGAGGTGGGCAAAGGGTTGTACGGGGGCGGGTGAAATGTCGCGTGATGTTTTCCGCAGCGTGGAGGCGTGACGCCGGGACGTCGGGGCGCGCTGTTCCAGCTGTGAAGAGATCTTTGGTGAAGAGAGCCGGTGCGGGTGCGCTCGCGGTGGGGCTGGCGGTGGGGCTGCTCACCGCCTGCGGTTCCGACGAACCCGCGACGCTGTCCGGCGGGACGTGGCGCACGCTGCCGCCGGAGGACCAGGTGCGGGGCGGCAAGCTCGCGGACCGGGCGATGCGGCTGCTCTCCGAGACCGACTCCGTGCGGCTCAAGGTCTCCATGACCGCGCCCCTGGGCACCCGTAAGGTCTCGCTGCTCGTGGACCGGAAGGGCAACTGCTCCGGCACCTTCGACGAGGGGGAGATGAAGTCGGGCGAGATCCGGGTGCTGGCGGACGGGCTCGTCTTCTTCCGGTTCAGGGACAGCGCGCTGGACGCGATCCTCGCGCAGGCCGCGCTGCGCGGCCCCGCCGTCGAGGCCCGGGCCAAGGAGCGGACGGCGCTCGTACGCGGCAAGTTCATGGCCGTCCCGGCCAAGGACCCGAGCACGGCCGCGCTGCACAGCCAGTGCGACCTCGACCGGCTCATGGGCCCGATGGGCGGCGGCGCCGGCCAGGACAACAAGAACACCCGCGCCAAGCCCGAGACCTACCGCGACGGCAAGCGCGTCATCCCGCTCGTCGACTCCAAGGGGGAGATGGACGCGACGCTGTATGTGGCGGCGGACGAGAAGAAGCCGTACGCGCTCGCCATGGAGATGCGGCAGGGGCGCTCATTGATGGAGATGGAGTTCTCCGACTACGGCGAGCCGGTCCATGTGAAGGCCCCGCCGCCGTCCGAGATCGCCGACATCGACCTGGGGAGCGCGGGCTCGCTGCTGGAGGCGTAGCGGCGCAGCGGCAGGTCCGGGTGAACGGCCGAGGCCGCCACCCCCCACAGGAGAGGCCCCGGCCGTCACGCGGTACGGACCGCGGACGGCCCGTACTCTCTACAGCGCCGCCGGTGCGTTTTCTGTCACACCGCGCTCTGTCACCCGGTGGTTGCTGGTCGTACAAACATGGACGTAGGGCGTGTCAAACCCGTAGCGTGCTACATCGCGCGGGAGGCCGCGGACGTCAGGACCGCTGTCTTCGGGACCACGCACCGCACCATCAATTGAGCAACCACAACGGTGAACAACCGACTCCGCGAGAGCGGCGCCGGTTTAGGCGCAAGGGACAGGCAGGCAGCCAGCAGTGGGGGACGACGCGGAGTTGACCGCCGCGGTGCTAGCGGCTCAGGACGGGGACGAGACCGCGTTCCGGACCGTGTACCGCGCCGTGCATCCACGGCTGCTCGGATACGTCCGGACACTCGTCGGGGACCCGGACGCGGAGGACGTCGCGTCCGAGGCGTGGCTGCAGATCGCGCGCGACCTCGACCGGTTCACCGGCGACGCGGACCGGTTCCGCGGCTGGGCGGCCCGCATCGCGCGCAACCGCGCCCTCGACCACATACGGATGCGGGGGCGCCGCCCGGCGATAGGCGGCGACGAGACGGAGCTGACCGGCAAGCCCGGCGAGGCCGACACGGCGGGCGAGGCGATGGAGTCCCTCGCCACCGGTGACGCGCTCGCGCTGATAGCCCAGCTCCCGCAGGACCAGGCCGAGGCCGTCGTGCTCCGGGTCGTCGTCGGCCTCGACGCGAAGAGCGCGGCCGAGACTCTCGGCAAGCGCCCCGGAGCGGTCCGCACGGCGGCGCACCGCGGCCTGAAGCGGCTCGCGGAGCTGCTCGGCGCGGACGGCACGGAAGGTGCCGAGCCCCCCGCCGCGCTCGGCGCGGTACCACCCCAGCGAGGCCGCCGCGGGCGCCCGGTGTCGTCCACCGGTGTGACGCATTCGCGTACGCGGACGCAGAAGGACATGTGATGGCCGACGAGGACTACCAGTGGCTCGACCGTGCCGTGGCGGAACGCCTGCTGCGCGGTGAGCCCCTCGACGATGTCGACCTTCACACCCGTAACCAGGCCGAACAAGAGCAGGCCGAACGGCTCGCGCAGGCCCTTGAGTCGCTGGAGACGCTGTGTGCGGACGATGCCGTGCGCGCCACGGAGGAGACGTCGGGCGTGCGGCCGGGTGCCGCCGTCGCGAGCGGTCGTCCCGGGACGGCCGCGCACGCTTCTTCTCCGGCCGCCCTGGAGGGTGAACTCCCGGGCGAGGCGGCCGCGTTGGCCGCGTTCCGGCAGGCCAGGGCCGAGGGGGCGGGGGCGGCGTCCGCCGGTGCCGGGCCGGTGCGCCTGGGCCGTCCCGGCGAGCGTCCCCGTGCCGTCCGCTGGGGAAGACCCGTGCGGTTCGGCATGGCCGCGGCTCTCGCCGGGTGCATGCTCGGCGGCGTCGCCGTCGCGGCGGGCACCGGGGTCCTGCCGACACCGTTCACCCGCAAGGAAGCGCCCGCGCAGGAGCGCACGCCCTCGGCGGCGTCCTCCCCGGACAGCGTCCTGCCGACTCCCTCCGGCAGCAGCCGGAACCCGGACGAGCCGACGCCCGACGAGGGCACCACCCCGGACGACGACACCACGCACAAGCCCGGCACCGCGAAGGACCCGGACAGCAAGGCGCCGGACGACGACGCGGGCAGCACGCCCGGCGGCTCGAAGAAGCCGGTCCCCGGCACGGGCAGCGGCTCCGACGACGAGGCCAAGGGCTGGTACCGGCGCATCGTCGAGTCCTGCCGCGACTACCGCGACGGCGACCTCCCGGCCGACCAGCGGCGCCGCCTGGAGAAGGCGGCGAAGGGCGCGGAGCGCGTCAATGAATTCTGCGGGCGAGTGCTCGGCGGCACCCCCGGCGGCGGCGATGACGACCGCGGCTCCTCCGGGGGCGGCGGCAACGGCAACGGCGGCAGCTCCGGCGGCGGTCAGGGTGACGGCGACGGGGACGGTGACGAGGACGGCTCCGGCGGCTCCGGTCCGGGCGGCTCCGGCCCCGGGGGCAACGGCGGCGGACACCGGCCGGGCGAGGGCAACACCGCGCGGCCCACGTCCACGCCGAGTGCGCCGCAGCACGCCATGCCCACCGCGTCGTACCGCGTGACGCCCGCGCCGACGAGCAGCTCTTCCTGAGGCTCGTTCTGAAGTCCGTTCCTGAAATTCGTTCAAGGTGTGACGTTTTTTGAGGCGGCGGCGCAGTAAGTAGTGAGCCGACTGGTCATCGGCCGGAGCACGAGTCGGGGGTTCCCCCCGTACCTTCGACTCAGTGCCACATAGCGCGGGCGGGACACGTTCCCCCGGTCCCGCCCGCGCTGTTTCTCTTGCTTGTCCCTCCCGCGTCTCTCACTTGTAGATGACGACCTTGTCGCCCTTCTCCACCTCGGCGAACAGCCGCGCGATCTTCTTCTCGTCCCGTACGTTCACGCAGCCGTGCGACGCCCCGTTGTAGCCGCGGGCCGCGAAGTCGGAGGAGTAGTGGACCGCCTGGCCGCCGCTGAAGAACATCGCGTACGGCATGGGAGTGTGGAACAGCGTCGAGACGTGGTGCCGGGACTTCCAGTACACGGGGAACTCGCCCTCCCGCGTGGGCGTGTACTGCGAGCCGAAGCGGACGTCCGTGGTGAAGCGGGCCTTCCCGTCCACCATCCACGTCAGGGTCCGGGTGCTCTTGCTGATGCACAGGACCCGGCCGGTCAGGCAGCGCTTGTCGGGTGCGGCGGGCGGTATGCCGCCGCCCGAGTACCGCTCGAAGCGGCTCGGCTCGTGGGTCATGGAGAGCAGCCGCTGCCAGGTGACCGTGTCCACGCTGCCGGTGCGGGGCAGGCCGCGCTTGCCCTGGAAGCCGCTGACGGCCTTCGCCGTGGACGAGCCGTACGTGCCCGTCGGGTCCTGGAAGAACCAGGCGAGCTGACGCAGCCTGGCCTGCAGTCCGCGCACCTTCTCGCCGCGGGCGCCCTGGGCCATGAGGACCTTGGGCGGGGCGGGCGGAGTGGGCTTCGCGGTGTGTCCTGGCGTCGGCGGCGCGGAGTGCTCCGGCTCCTTGCTCGCCGGCGGTGACGCCTTGCCGTCCGTCTCCACGGCGGCCGCCTTGCAGCCGCCGACGAGCGCGGCCATGGCGAGGACGGCCCCCACCGCCGTACGCCGTCTGGATATGAGTCCTCTGGTCATGCCGGTCCCCCCGCTGTAGTGGACGCCGCCCCTGGAGTGGACACCGTCCCCCAAACTGTTTCCCCCGAGTGACCGCTCTCGAACGTTGGCGCATCCTGGACCCATGGCGCGTGAAACCGAGTCAGGACTGCCCGTCGAGCCGGTGTACGGCCCCGAGTCGCTCGCGGGCTGGGATCCGGGCGAGCGGCTCGGCGACCCCGGCGCGTACCCGTACACGCGGGGCGTCTACCCGACGATGTACACCGGCCGCCCCTGGACGATGCGGCAGTACGCGGGCTTCGGCACCGCCACCGAGTCCAACGCCCGCTACCAGCAGCTCATCGCCGACGGCACCACCGGCCTGTCCGTCGCCTTCGACCTGCCCACGCAGATGGGCCACGACTCGGACGCGCCCCTCGCGCACGGCGAGGTCGGCAAGGTGGGCGTGGCCATCGACTCCGTCGACGACATGCGGGTGCTGTTCGACGGGATCCCGCTCGACCGGGTCTCCACGTCGATGACGATCAACGCCCCGGCCGCGCTGCTGCTGCTCATGTACCAGCTGGTCGCCGAGGAACAGGGCGTCGACGCGCGGCAGTTGACGGGGACGGTCCAGAACGACGTCCTCAAGGAGTACATCGCGCGGGGCACCTACATCTTCCCGCCGAAGCCCTCGCTGCGCCTGACCGCCGACATCTTCCGCTACTGCGGCGCCGAGATGCCGAAGTGGAACACCATCTCGATCTCCGGCTACCACATGGCGGAGGCGGGGGCCTCGCCCGCGCAGGAGGTCGCGTTCACGCTCGCCGACGGCATCGCGTACGTGCGCACGGCGGTCGCGGCGGGCATGGACGTGGACGACTTCGCGCCGCGCCTCTCCTTCTTCTTCGTGGCCCGCACGACGCTCCTGGAGGAGGTCGCCAAGTTCCGTGCGGCGCGCAGGATCTGGGCCCGGGTGATGCGCGACGAGTTCGGGGCGCGGAACCCCAAATCCCTGATGCTGCGCTTCCACACCCAGACGGCGGGGGTCCAGCTCACCGCGCAGCAGCCCGAGGTGAACCTCGTCCGGGTCGCCGTCCAGGGCCTCGCGGCCGTCCTCGGCGGCACCCAGTCGCTGCACACCAACTCCTTCGACGAGGCGATCGCGCTCCCCACCGACAAGAGCGCCCGGCTCGCCCTGCGCACCCAGCAGGTCCTCGCCCACGAGACGGACGTCACCGCCACCGTCGACCCCTTCGCCGGTTCGTACGCGGTCGAGCGGATGACGGACGACCTGGACGCGGCGATCAGCGAACTCATGGACAGGATCGAGGACTTGGGCGGCGCCGTCGCCGCGATCGAGCACGGCTTCCAGAAGGGTGAGATCGAGCGGAGCGCGTACCGCGTGGCGCGCGAGACGGAGAGCGGCGAGCGCGTGGTGGTCGGCGTCAACCGCTACGCCCTCGACGCGGAGGAGCCGTACGAGCCGCTGCGCGTGGACCCCGCGATCGAGGCACAGCAGGTCGCCCGCCTTGCCGCGCTGCGCGCGGGCCGCGACCAGCAGGCGGTCGACGCGGCCCTGGACGCGCTGCGGACGGCGGCGGAGAGCGATGACCTGAACGTCCTCCACCCCATGAAGGACGCCCTGCGGGCGCGGGCCACCGTGGGGGAGGTGTGCGGGGCGTTGCGGGAGGTGTGGGGGGCGTACGAGCCGCGAGGCACCTTCTGAGAGGTCACGGCTGCTGGAAGAAGTCCCGCACCGTCTGGGCCAGTTGGGCGAGGTAGCCGCTCGACGCGGGCTTCTGGGACAGCTTGAACTCGACGGAGTTGCTGCCGTCCTTGCGGGTGTAGCGGAAGTCGACCTTGAGGCGCAGCCAGGCGACGACGGCGCCGAGGACCACGATGTGGTCCGCCGACTCCAGCACGCCCATCTGGTCGTCCTTCGGGGGGTCGGCGAGGACGGGCCCGCTGACCGCCGCGCTGTCCTCGTCGGCGGCGAGGCGGGCCAGGACGGCGCGGGCGTCCCCCGAACCGAACGCGGGGGCGTCGAGGCCCGCCGCCGCGAACAGCGCGCAGAGCACCTCCTGCGCCTGCCCCGCGTCGGTCACCGGGAAGGGCTCGGCACCGGATGCGGCCAGCGTGTGGGTGATCTCGCCCAGGGCCAGGACGACCGTGCGGTCCGTGAAGCGGGCGATGTCGGTGGTGGTCAAGGACGGTCAACTCCTCTGTGGGACACGGTCGTACACGGCACATCATCTCCAGTCGCCGAGCGGCACGAACCCCGCCCAGTGGTACGGGTGCGCGAGCCACGGCCGCGACGCGTCCGACAGGAGCCGCCGCTGGGCCCGCCACAGCGCCCGCCACATCGGCTCCCCGGCCCTGCGGTCGTCCACGAGCCCGTCGAGCAGCTCCGCCGAACTGTCCCGGTTCACCCGCCACACCGGTGCCACCACGACCCGGGTGCCCTCGCGGAACAGGGCCTGGGTGAGGCCCGTGAAGTCCTCGCCCAGGTGGGCCGGGTCGTGCCAGCCGGCCGAGCAGGCGCGCAGGACGACCGTGGCCGGGGTGGAGCCGGTGGGCGGGGCCGTGATGTCGCGGGCGCGCAGCAGGAAGGGCAGGGCGTCGGGGAGCTGCGGGCTCGCGTGCATGCTGGTGTGGCGGCGGCCGTCGGTGAGGATCAGCGCGGCGTCGTCGGGCTCGCCGTCGCCCGAGTGGCCGTGGCAGGCCACGTAGGCCAGGTCGTGGCGGGCGAGGGCCGCCATGACGGTACGGGGGGTGGCCGCCGTGCCGGTGAGCCGGGTGCTGTCGTCGCCGGGCCCGGCGTGGGCGGTGTTCTCGGTGTTCTCGTGCTCGAAGTCCGGCGCGGCCGGGTCCGCGAGCTCCTCCTCGGAGGCGACGCTGACGTGCACCACCCGGTGCGGGCGCGGCATGTCCTCCAGGAGGAGGTATTCGAGGGCGGACAGGCTGGGCGTGTAGGTGAGGGCGGCGCGCTCGGCGACGTACGCGCCGTCGGCGAGCCTGAGAGCGTGCAGGGGCAGCACCGCGAGGGGGCCGTGCGGGGCGACGCACAGGAGCTCGCGGCCGGCCAGCGCGTCCTGGAAGGGCAGCAGTTGGGCGGAGAGCTCGCCGAGGGGGAGCGGGGTGGGGCGGCGCGGGTGGATCGGCGGGCGGGGCGGGAAGGTGTCCGGGTCGCCGTCGACGGTGCGGCGGATCGCGTCGGCCGCGGTGTGCAGGGCCGCGCGGGTGGTGGGGACGCGGTAGGTGCGCAGCCGGGACTCGCCCGAGGTGAGCACGAAGCAGAAGCTGTGCCGTTCCCCGATGAAGTACGAGGCGAGGGTCAGCCCCTCGGCGGGGGCGTGCGCCTCGACCAGGCGCAGGGCCTCGGGCAGTCCGATGCCGCGGGCGCGGCGCAGCCGCTCGTGGCGGGGCGCCGTCCTGCCGATCGCCGCGGCCTTGGCGTACAGGTCGTCGAGGAGGCCGTTGAGGATGTGTTCGCGCTGGCGCTGCCGGGACGCGTCGGCGCCGGTGTCGCCGTGTTCGGACTCGTGCAGCAGGCGGCGGACGGCGGGCAGCAACCGGGCCTCGTCGTCCAGGAGTCGCGGGTCGACGTGGGCGACCGGCGGGGGCGGCGGCAGCGGGAGGCGGGACAGGTCCTCCACGATGCCGCGTGACTTGACCTCCTCGTGGAGGTCGAAGGCGAGGTGGGGAGCGGGACGGCCGTCGGGGAGGGCGAGCGGCTCCCCCTCGCCGAGCAGGAGGGCGAGCAGCTCCTCGTACACGGGCAGGGCGAGACCCGCCCACTCCTGCGAGGACTGCGCGCCGTGGTCGCCCTCGCGCTGCCGCAGCAGCATGGCGCGGCACTCCCAGAGCTCGTCGAAGGCGACCTGCCGCCGCTCCGGGTCCTCGGCGACGATGCGGGCGAGGGCCAGCCGGACGCCGAGGGTGTCGTCGGCGCGGTCGTTGCGCAGCGCGGCGTCGAGGGTGGCGCGCAGGTGGGCCTCGGCGGTGGCGGGGCCGTGCGTGTCGGCGAGGAGGGCGGCGACGGGCAGGCAGAGGTCGCGGGTGGCGTACCAGATGTCGTCGGTGAGGGTCTGGGTGTAGAGGGCCGTCAACTCGGCCTCGGCGGCGGCGCGTTCGGCCCTGGTTCCGGCGACGCGGGCCAGGCGTTCCAGGACGATCAGGCGGATGCGCAGCAGCAGGGTCGCGAACTGGGGGGAGGAGCCGAGCATGAGCCGCACCTGGTGGCAGAGGAAGCTCAGGGACTCGCCCAGGTCGTGGTCCTGGAGCTGCTCGTGTCCGGCGGCGAAGCCCAGCATGCGCGGGCGGGCCTCGACCCGGTGCCACTCGTCGCCCTCGACGGCCCCGGTCGTCATGGCGAGGGCGTCCCGCAGATAGCCTGCCGCCTCCTCCCGCTCGCCGTCGAGCAGGGCCAGGTCCGCGTAGGCCACGAAGATCTCACCGAGGCCGCCCCAGGGGCGGCCGCCCAGGTCGAACAGGCTCAGCAGGAGCATGTGCGCGGCCGGGCGGCGCCGCTCCGGGGCGCCCTCCCGGATGAAGGTCCGCGCGATCAGATGGTGGACCTGGGGGAGGCCCGGCGCCGTCTCGATGCCGGTCGCGTCCTGCTCGGCCAGCAGGATCCGCAGGGCCTCCCGGCCGCGGCCGCGCGCCTCCATGCACTGCGCCAGGCGGTAGTTGGTCTCCCGGCGCAGATTTCCGGTGCCGTCCTCACCTGCCAGCGCGAGGAGCTCACGGAAGGCGCGGACGGCCGCCCCGTAGGCGCCGATGCCCTGCCAGGCGCGCGCCCGCAGGTCCAGCAGGGTGGTCCGCGGTACGGGAGCCCGGACCCCCTGCGCGGTGAGGGCGTCGACCTCGTCGAGGTGGCCGAGGGCCTCCCGGTACCGCACGTCGCGGTAGACGTACATGCCCGCCAACTGGGCGTGTGTGTCGGCCAGTTCGTCACCCGGAACTCCCCGGCGCCCGCGCGCCTGGTCCAGGGCCCGGTTCAGGGTGTGCCGCATGCCACGGAGGTCGTTGAGCGAGCCCATGGCCCCGGCGAGCGAGCCGTAGGCGATCAGGAGGGAGGAGCCGTCTCCGGCGGCCTCCTGGAGAGCGACGGCGCGCGCTCCGTGGAACAGGGCGCGGCGGAGCTTCGGCTCCGGCTGATGGGGCCGCCCCCGCCGGGGCTCCGGCTCGGCGAGCACGCTCGCCCACAGGGCCCGGCCGAGCACCTGGTCGGGCGGGCTTTCGCTGAGCATCGCGAGCACTCCGCAGAGCCCCGCCTTGGCGAGGCGGTCCCCGGAGTCGGCCATGAGGGAGGGCTGGGCGGCCTGCACGGGCCGGTCCGGCAGCAGGGCGCGGTGGCGGTGCAGGAGGCGGTGGGCGGCGAGCAGGTGCGGGGCCCGGCGGGCTCGGGCGAGAAGGTCCTCGAAGTCCGCGGGCGGACCGGAAGCGGTGTCGGTGCCGGTGTCGGTGCCGGTGCCGGTGTCGGTGTCGGAAGCCGGGCCTGAGCCCGTACGGGAGGCCGTGCCCGAGCCTTCACCGGCGGAGGCCGTGCCCGTGCCCGGCCCCGAGTCCCGCACGGGGCCCGCCGTGCCGCTCCCGTCCACGCCCGACCTGCACAACCGCGCCAGGAACACGTGCAGCTCACGCATCGCCGGTTGGTCCCCGACGTCGCCGATCTCCTCCAGGAAGGCGGCCGCCCCCTCGCGCTGGTCCAGGGGGATCCGGCGGAGAAGGGTGCGCACCTCGTCGAAGGTGGCCGCGGTCATCATGCGGAGGGTGGCCGACATCGTGTCCTCAGACAGCTGCGTCATCGTCGTCCTCCAGCAGCGCCGCGGCCCGTGCCGCCTCTTCGGGGTCGTGGGTGAGGGCGGCGCACCGCCGGGCGTGCGCGCGGGCCTCTTGCCACCGGCCCGCCCGCGCGAAGGCGCCGGCGATCCGCAGCAGATCGGTGGCCTCCATGCCGGGCTCCCGCGCCACCTCGTCGGACAGGAGGGCGGCCGTCTCCGGGGGCGCCGACGCCACCTCGAAGAAGAGGTGCAGGGCCAGATAGGGCGAGCGGTGCTCCGCGGACATGGCGCGGCGCCTGAGCCGGGCGAAGGCGCGGTTCAGGGCTTCCTGGTCGTTCTCGTCGGCGGCGGTCACCAACTCCTCGTACAGGAAGTCCCGTTCGGCCCGCGCCTCGCGCTCGCGCAGCTCGCGGCCCGCCAGCGGGGCGCTGCGCGCGGCCCGGAGCACGGCGGACTCGGGGTGCTCCCGGCGCAGGAAGTCCATCGCGTCGTGCTGCACCGAGGCGGGCAGACCGGAACGGGCGATTCGGACCAGCAACTCCAGTGCCCGCACGCTCACTTGCTGCTGAAGGGTCTCCGTCACGACCCGCGAGGCGGTCCAGAACGGCTCCGGCGAGTCGTCGAGCTCTCCGAGTGCGCACAGGCTCTGCGCGTGCAGCAGTGAGGTCTCGGTGGGCCGCTCCTGGCCCGTGTTCACGTCCCACGCCGCGATCCGCAGGACGAGGAACTCTCTTTCCAGGGCCCGCTGTTCAAGGGTGTCGGCCACCCACTCCGCGCGCCTGCGCACCTCGTCGAGCCACCGACGCGCGAGCCCTGTGCCCTGCCGCTCGAGGAGACCGGCGGCCTCGTCCAGGACGGCGCCCGCCGCTGCGAGCCGGCCGGCGTGCACCAGGGCCGTGGCCAGGTCCACGCGCAGCGGCACGTGTTCCGGCCGCTCGTCGGCCAGCTCTTCCAGCCCGGCCAGCGCGGTGAAGGGCATCCCGGACAGCAGCTGTGCGAGCGCCAGCACATATCCGCTGTCCGGGATGGCGTCACGCTGTTCCTCGATGACCTCCAGGGCTCGCGCCCGGTCCGTCATGCCGGTCTCGACGCCCATGAGGACGGCCAGGGGTTCCCTTCCGAACACCTCCCGCGCGAACGGCACGTCCCACTCAGGCAGAGCTCGCCCCATCGCACCCCCGTGTGCACGACTCGTGGAGCCCAGTCTGGCGTCAGTGGTGCCAGGCGTCACCCCCCACGTTGTGAATCATCCGCTGGAGCACCTTCAGGGCCGCCACGTACTCCCCGTCCGTGATGCCCGCGTGGATCCGGTCGCGGTTCGCCTTCTGCTGCACGGCGATCCTGGCGTGCAGCTCGCGCCCCGCGTCCGTGGGCCGGAGCCGCCCGCTCCCGTCCTCGCTGAGCAGCTCGCGGCCGAGCAGGGCGTCGATGTCGTGCTCCAGGGCGCGGTCGCCGACGTCGAGGTAGCCGCGCAGGGTCGCCACGACCTCGGAGCGGTCCTTGCCGTCGTCGGTGCCGACGGCCGCCTGGTTGAGGATCCACCACTGTGGCTGGGTCACCCCGAACTCGGCGAGGGTGGTGCGGATGTAGTGGACCACGGCGGTGCCCGTGGCCGAACTCCAGTAGCCGATGGGCTGGTTGATGAGTCCGGCGTCGTCGTGCGAGTACGTGGAAGTCGTCATGGGGAGAACGTAGAACCTCAAGTCAACTTGAGGTCAAACGTTCGCGGTGACGTGCTTCAGGTAGTCGGGCAGGGTGGCCGCGTCCGTCCCCGCCCAGCCCACGTATCCGTCCGGCCGGACCAGGAACAGGCCCCGGCCGTACGGCTCGTACGGCTTCAGGTGGTGTACGTGGATGAAGTCGGCCTTCAGGGGCGGGAGTTCGGCCTCGGGGGTGCCGACCGCCAGGAGCGTCCAGTGCGGGCCGCGGAAGAGGCCGAAGAGGTGCCCGTCGCCCCCGGCTCGGTCCGCGGGGCCGTCCGGTGCGCGGTCGCCCGCCTGGAGTGCGTCGTCCTCGATGCCGCCGCGCTCCTCCGCCGAGAGGCTCGACTCGCGGTAGTTCAGGCCCAGTTGCTGGGTCGCGCGGCCCCGTGGGACCTCCTGGCGGTGCACGCGCGTCGAGAGGTTCAGGACGCTCGCGGCGACCGGCAGGCGCTCCTCCTCGTAGGTGTCGAGGAGCGCGGCGGGGGCTCCGTCACGCAGGACCGCGCCGAGCTTCCAGCCCAGGTTGTAGGCGTCCTGGACGCCGGTGTTGAGGCCCTGGCCGCCCGCGGGCGAGTGCACGTGCGCGGCGTCCCCGGCGAGGAACACCCGGCCCGCCCGGAAGCGGCCCGCCATCGCCGCGCGCGGGCGGAAGTCGGAGGCCCAGCGGACCTCGGTCACGTCCTCGGCGGCCAGGTGGGTGCGGGCGGCGACCAGTGCGCGTACGGCGTCGGGGGAGAGGTCGGGGGTGGCGTCCTCGGGAAGGCGGGCGGCCAGTTGGAAGTCCTCGGTCCCGGCGAGGGGGCAGAGCGCCGTGAAGGTGTTCGCGAGGGTGTCGTCGTCCGTGGCCGGCGGGAACATGTGCCAGTGGTCGCGGTCAAGGGCGCCGGTCCGGACGCGGACGTCGGCGACGATCGTCGGGTACGGGTCCACGGCCTCGCCGGTCATCGTGACGCCGAGCGCGCGGCGCACCGTGGAGCGGCCGCCGTCCGCCGCGACCAGGTAGCGGGCGCGCACGGTGCGTGTGCCGTGGTCCGTCGTGAGCTCGGCGGTGACCCCGTCCTCGTCCTGCGCCAGGGCGGTCAGCGCCGTGCCGAACTCGACCTCCGCGCCGCCCAGTTCGCGCAGTCGCGCGTGCAGGATCTCCTGGGTGCGCCACTGCGGCAGCATGAGGGGGACGGTGTAGGGCTCGGCGGGGGTCGGCGCCACCGCCTCGAACATGGGCCGCTCGCCCTGCCGTTCGCCGTCGCGCCAGATCATCCCCGTCGGGTACGTCCCGCCGAGCGCCAGGGCCTCGTCGAGGACCCCCAGGTCGTCGAAGACCTCCTGTGTGCGCGGCTGGATGCCCTTGCCGCGCGAGCCGGGGAACAGCGTTTCGGCCCGCTCGACCAGGAGGGCGCGCACACCGCGCCGGGCCAGGTCGCAGGCGAGGGTCAGGCCGGTGGGGCCCGCGCCCACGATGAGTACGTCCTTAACGCTGTTAAGTTCCGTCATGCCCCGAGGGTGCGCTTAACGGTGTTAAGTTGTCAAGGTGGCTGGCGAACGAACGACGCGACTCGACCGGACCCTGGTGGCCCGCACCGCCCTCGACCTCCTGAACGAGACGGGGCTCGAAGGGCTGACCCTGCGCGCCATCGCCAAGGAGCTGGACGTCAAGGCGCCCGCTCTGTACTGGCACTTCAAGGACAAGCAGGCGCTGCTCGACGAGATGGCCACCGAGATGCTGCGGCGCATGGTGGACGACATGGTCGCGCCGGACGGCGCCGACTGGCGGACGGTCATCGCCGCCGCGATGCGCGGGCTCCGCGCCCAGCTGCTGCGCTACCGCGACGGCGCCAAGGTCTACAGCGGCACGCACTTCACGGACCTGTCGTACGTGGCGCCGATGGAGGCGAACCTGCGGCGGCTCACGGGTGCCGGGTTCACGCCCGCCGACGCCGCCCGCGCCTGGCAGACCGCGTACAGCTACACCATCGGGTACGTCATCGAGGAGCAGGCCATGGGCCCCGACCCGGCCAAGGGCGAGGAGGGGTACGACCTGGACGCGCGGGCCGAGCGGCTCGCGGAGTTCCCGCTCGCCGCGGCCGCGGGATACGAGATGTTCCGGGACTACGACGCGGGCTTCGGGCAGGGCCTCGCGGCGGTCGTCGAGGGGATCGGGGCGACGCTCGTCCGGCCCGGGGGACCGGACCGTAAGGTGGGCGCATGAGCGAAGCCGAAGCCGGGGACGCAGCGGGCACGGAGAGCGTGGACGAGACGCTGGAGCGCCTGGTCCAGGAGCTCGCCGACGCGATCGGCGAGGCTCAGGGCGTGATGAGCGAGGTCATCGACGAGCTGGTGGCGGACCTCACCGGGGAGCCCGGGGCCGGAGAGCCCGGCGGCTACTGAGGTCCGGTCGCGCCCTCATCGAGGAGCGCTCAGCACCCGCCGTATGCGCGGCGTCGCCCACGCCTCCACGTACCGGTTCAGGAGCCACGCCAGGAACAGCATCGCCGCCACCGTGAGCCCGAGCGTCGCGTACGAGGGCAGCCCCAGGCGCTGGTGCAGGAAGCCCACCGCCACCCAGCCCAGGTGCTCGTGCACCAGGTAGAAGGGGTACGTGAGGGCGCCCGCCACCGTCAGCCAGCCCCAGTTGGCGCGGGCGAGGAAGCCGAGCGCGATCAGGAGCACCGCCGCGAAGCCCGCCGTGACGATCGCGATGATGACGAAGGCCGAGCGGTACGAGAACGCGGGCGTGCTCGCCGGGTGCCAGAGCCGGTCCACCGCGTAGTGCTGGCCGATCAGCCAGCTCACGCCGACGATGCCCCAGGCCGTGGCGTCCCCGCGGTTGCGGTGCAGCAGGTAGATGCCGACGCCGCCGATGAAGAACGGCGCGTACTCGGGCATCAGGACCAGGTCAAGGAGCGGTTCGTTCGCCGCCTCCGCGATCGCCGCCGCGAGGGTCCAGCCCGCGCAGAACAGCACGACCCGGGCGCGCGTCGCCCCCGGAAGGACCACGCACACCGCGAACAGCGCGTAGAAGCGCAGCTCCGCCCAGAGCGTCCAGCAGACCCCGAGGACCCGGTGCGCGCCCAGCGGCTGCTGGAGCATGGTCAGGTTCAGCAGGGTGTCGCTCGGTGAGACCGCCTTGAACGCCACCGCCGGGAGCGCGAAGACCAGCGTCACCAGGGCGATCGCCGCCCAGTACGCGGGATACAGGCGCGAGACGCGCGAGGCGAAGAAGGAGCGCAGCGGCCGCCCCCAGCCGCTCATGCAGATCACGAAGCCGCTGATGACGAAGAAGATCTGCACACCGAGGCAGCCGTAGGCGAACCAGCCGTGCAGGGACGGGAATTGGTGGCTGGGTGAGCTGCCCCACGCCTTGGCGATCTCGCCGTCCCGGCCGCCGTAGTGGTACGCGGCGACCATCAGGGCGGCGATGAGGCGCAGGCCGTCCAGGGCGCGCAGGCGGGGTGCGGCCTTCGCGCGGACCGGTGCGGCCACCGCCTCCGGGGCGGGCGCGGGAACGGTCGTGCCCGTCGCGGTCATCCGAGTGCGGTCCGCTTGAAGGAGCGCTTCACCGAGCGGGCGCGGCGCGCGACCTTGCGCACCGTCGCGTTGCGCGGGATGAACGACAGCTGCGAGGGCAGCGCGCCGGGCAGCGCGAGGGCGGTGAGGCGGCGGCGCTTGAAGTACCGCCAGGTGCGGTCGGTGAGGTGCCGGGAGAGGTAGTCCTCGGTGGCGGTGCGCAGGCCCGGGTAGATCTGCGGCTGCATCGCGAAGCCCACGGCGCCGAGCAGCCCCTTCAACTCCGTCACGGAGAGCGGCTGTTGCTGCTTCGCCGGATCCAGGTCGGGCAGCAGCGCGTCGACGATCGTGACCGGTACGCGGTTGCTGTTCTGGTACGGCGCCAGGCGCTCCAGGAGCAGCTCGGTGCCCGTGCGCGCCACCGGCAGGCCGTAGAACGCGGACGCGGTGAGCAGCGCCGTGGAGAAGCAGCCGACGACGAGCGCGGGCCGCATCCGCTGGTAGAGGACCTCCGCGAGGACCGGCGAGTCGAGCACCGTCAGGTGCACGCCGATCCGCTCCGCCTCCTTCTCCAGGGTGCGGTTCCAGGCGGCAGGGGCGGTGGGGTGCGGCTTGAACACCACGTGGGAGTGACCGCGTTCATGGGCGCCGCGCACCATGGTCAGGTGCAGCTCCTCCTCTTCCTCGGGGGTGAGGATGGAGAGCGCGGAGAGGTACTGGCCGAGGACCAGGGCGGGCTCGGTCCCGGGGCCGGGCAGCCCTTCGGGCAACTCGCCCTCGGACTCGCCGAGTTGGCCGAGCACCTTGAGGAACACGTCCGTCGGCACCAGCTCCGGCTCGACGCCGAACTCGGTGAGGAGCAGCGGCTTCAGGTCCGGCACCAGGTCGAGGTGGAGCAGCCGGCGCACGCGCGTGCCGACCAGCGGGTCGATCTTGTTGCGGGTGGGGCCGTAGCTCATCAGGCCGTCGGCGTAGACGTCGACGGGCGCGCCCGTGAAGATCCGTGCGATCGCCAGGGCCGGGTCGACCTGGATCGATTCGAGCGCCAGCTCCACGCGGTCGTCGCCGAGCCCCCAGGTGAGCCGCAGATACCGCTCCCACAGGGGGACGTCGTCGCCGCGCGGCGACCAACCACCGGGGTGGAAGGGCGAGATGGCCTCGTTCCAGGACAGCACCTCGTCGAAGCGGGAGCGCAGCCGCTCGAAGCCGGGGGCCGTGTCGGGGCCCGCCGTCGTCTCCGGAGTGGCCGCGTTGTTGGAGACGAGGAGGATGCTGCGGTCCACCGGGGTGAAGCGGTCCGCGTCGATGGCGGCGGCCAGCGTCGCCACTCCGTAGAGGGTGGAGGCGACGTGGATACGGGTGGTGCGCTGCGGGCTGGTGAGCCAGGACGTGGTCACGCGGCGACCTCCGCCGCGACCGGACGCCGCCGCAGCCTGCGCAGCCGGGTGGCGCGCTGGACGTCCATGGAGTCGAGTGCCTCGTCGAGCACGCCCTGCGGCATCCGCTTCAGGGCGGCGGCGCTCATCGACTTCAATTTGCGGGCCACAGCCGGTTCGAACCTTTCGATGGATCCCAAGTGGTGGGAAATGATGGCGCAATACGTCCGCACGGCCTTCGGCAGCAGGCTCGCCGCGTCCCGGTCCTGTGCCGTTTCCCGTACGACTTGATCAAATGCGCGAATGAAATCGAGCTGCCGCACGTCGCCGATCTGGGTGAGAGAGGACGCGACGCCACGCCGGTAGAACACGCCCAACAGGCCCGAAACCGCGAACGATTCCGCTTCTCTGTGCAGCCGCCAGATCCACGGCCGGTCCTCCGCCGTGCGCAGCCCGTCCGTGAAGTGCAGCAGGCCCGCGTCCGCGAGCCGCCGGTGGTAGATGCCCGCCCAGGCGTACGCGTAGTCGACGGAGGTCGAGCGGTCGGCGGGCAGTATGGCGTCGCGCGGATTCAGGGCCTCGTCGCGGCGGCCGTAGGGGACGCGGTGCACCGAGCGGGCCCGCGCGGTGCACTGGACGTGGTCGGTGCGGACGAAGTCGACGTCCAACCGCTCGATCCGGTCGAGGAGTTGACCGTAATAGCCGGGAGCGAGCCAGTCGTCGCCGTCCAGGAAGGTGAGGTACTCCCCGCGCGCGGCGTCCAGGCCCGTGTTGCGGGCGGTCGCCAGGCCGCCGTTCTGCTCATGACGGATGAGTCTGACCTGGCAGCCCGCGTCCGGCAGTTCCCGCGCGGCGCGTTCCAGGATGTCCGGCGTCTCATCCTTGGAACAGTCGTCCACGAGAATGAATTCGAAGTCGTCCCGTGCGTTGGCACGCAGACTCTTCAAGGTGTCGGGCGCGTATTGCTGCACGTTGAAAAACGGCACGATGACGGAGAGCTTAACCACGTGGGTGACGTTAGGTGTCGGCCCGGCATTCGTCTTGACCCTTGGTGGGATGTCAGGTGAACGACGCATGGCGGGATGGTTAACCGGCTTGTGAGAGACGATTCCGACGTGCCGATTCGCCATTCGTCGGCTCTCTGTTAACCGTTTGTTGCACCTGAGTTGGGCCGCGAATCGACGGGCCTTCCTAGCGTCTTGGCTGTGCCAGTAAGCGACAACGAGACCACCAGGGATCAGCAGCAGACACGCATCGCCGTGCTCGCCGATTCCGACACCCGGTGGAAATGGGGCGCACTCACCGCGAACCGCCTCATCCAGGGTGCCAGACTCGACGGATATCTGCTCCGTGGCCGGGCCACCCCCACCCCCCGGCAGCTCCAGGAAGTCGGCGTGCGCGCCGATTCCCTCCGCGAAGTCACCGCGGTGGAGTTCCTGCAGGAGATGGGGCGCGACGGCGAGGACGGGACCTCGTACGACATCGTCGTGCTCGCCCTCGTCGGCGGTGCCGTTCAGGCGGTCCTGCACGGTCTCGCCCACGCCTGGCAGGGGCGCGCCCGGCGCCCCGTCGTCGTCACCGGCTACGTCGGCGTCGTCTACGAGAAGCTCGCCGACGGGCTGCTCCTGCGGCACGGCGCGGACGTCGTCCTCGCCAACTCCCGCCAGGACGCGGAGCGTTTCCGCGCCGTCTACGAGGGAGTGGGCGCCGACGCCTCCAGCGTCACCGAGTGCGCGCTGCCCTTCCTCGGCGGCGCGCCCTACGAGGCCAAGGACCCCTACACGGTGGTCTTCGCGGCCCAGCCCTCCGTACCGGAGAACAAGGCCGACCGCACCTACCTGCTGCGCCGCCTCGTCCGGCACGCGCGGCAGCGCCCCGAGCGCGAGGTGCTGCTCAAGCTGCGCAGCAAGCCCGGCGAGCACACCACGCACATCGAAGAACTCCCGTACCAGAAGCTCGTCAAGGCCGAGGACGCGCCGCCCAACTTCCGTCTCGTGTACGGGCACATGGGCGACGTCCTGGACCACACCGACCTGCTGGTCACCATCAGCTCCACCGCCGCGCTCGAAGCCCTGCACCGGCGCATCCCCACCGCGGTCCTCACCGACCTCGGGGTGCGCGAGGCGCTCGGCAACCACCACTTCATCGGCTCCGGCTGCCTGGCCTCCTTCGACCAGCTGGACGCCGGGCACCGGCCCGAGGCCGACCCGGAGTGGACGGCGCGCCAGGGAGTCGCCGCGGACGGGACGTACGCGACGGCCTTCGACGCGGCCCGCTCGCGCGTCGAAGAGCTGCTCGCCACTCCTCGACTCCCGCAGCTCACCCCGTACTACAGCCCCGTCACCGCCTCCGGCTACCTGCCCCGGATCCTCGCCCGCCACCACCTCGGCCCCGACGGCGCCCCGCTCCCCGGAGCACCCGCCGCCGACCGCGAGCCGGGCCCGGTGCGCCAGGCCGTGCGCAGCGCGGCCCGCGGCGCCTACCGCCACGGAGTGCAGCGCGTGGCGCCCGTCATCCGCCGGATGGGCGAGCTGTGACCGGGCCGACGCCGGACGAGCGAGCCGCGGCCGCGCCGAACGTGCCGAACCCCCACCCCCACCTCCCCCGCCAAGGAGCCGCCCCCATGTCCCACCCCGACCGCCCTGCCCCAGCGAGCACGCCGACCCGCCGGGTCCTCGCCGTGATCCCCGCGCGCGGTGGCTCCAAGGGCGTGCCCGCCAAGAACCTCGCCCCGGTCGGCGGCGTCCCACTGGTGGCGCGCGCCGTCCGGGAGGCGCGGGCCGCCCGGCTCGTCACCGACGTCGTCGTCTCCACCGACGACCACGTGATCGCCGAGGCCGCGCGCTCGGCGGGTGCCGAAGTGGTGCTGCGGCCCGCGGCGATCGCCGGGGACACGGCGACCAGTGAGGCGGCCGTGCTGCACGCCATGGACGCCCACGAGGCGCTGCACGGCGAGCCCGTCGACGTGGTCCTCCTCGTCCAGTGCACCAGCCCCTTCATCGTCCGCGAGGACGTCGACGCCGTGGTCGACGCGGTGGTGCGCGGCGGCGCCGACACCGCCCTGACCGTGGCGCCCTTCCACGGCTTCGTGTGGCGCGACGCCGACGACGAGCCCGCGGTCCTCGGCGCGCAGCGCACGGACGAGGTGGGCGGGAACGGATCGGTGAAGGTCGCCAACACCACGGCCACGGACGGCGGTTACGGCGTCAACCACGACAAGTCCTTCCGGCCGCGCCGCCAGGACCGCCCCCAGGACCTCCTGGAGACCGGCGCCGTGTACGCGATGACGTCGGCCGGGTTCCGCGACCACAAGCACCGCTTCTTCGGGCGTACGGAGCTCGTGCGCACCGACCCCGCGCGGGTCCTGGAGATCGACGACCCGCACGACCTGGCGCGCGCCCGTGCGCTCGCGCCCCTCTTCGACGCGGACCAGCCCGGTTCGCTCCCGACCGCCGACGACATCGACGCGGTCGTCCTCGACTTCGACGGCACCCAGACCGACGACAGGGTGCTGATCGACTCCGACGGACGGGAGTTCGTCTCCGTGCACAGGGGAGACGGACTCGGCATCGCGGCCCTCCGCAGGAGCGGCCTCGCGATGCTGATCCTGTCCACGGAACAGAACCCGGTCGTCGCCGCCCGGGCCCGGAAACTCAAGATCCCGGTCCTGCACGGCATCGACCGCAAGGACCTCGCACTCAAGCAGTGGTGCGAGGAGCAGGGCATCGCTCCCGAGCGCGTGCTCTACGTCGGAAACGACGTCAATGACCTCCCGTGCTTCGGCCTCGTCGGCTGGCCCGTGGCGGTCGCGAGCGCCCACGACGTCGTACGCGGCGCCGCACGTGCGGTCACCACCGTTCCCGGCGGCGACGGCGCGATCCGAGAGATCGCCAGCTGGATCCTCGGCCCTTCTCTCGACTCCCTCAACAAGTAAGGAACGCAATCCTCATGTCTGCCACCCCCGCCACCTCCGCGGCCGCCTCCCTCAACTCCCGCCTCCGCAGCTTCGGTTCGCGCACCGCCGGTCCCGGTCAGCCCGTCTACGTGACCGGCGAGATCGGCATCAACCACAACGGTGACCTGGAGAACGCCCTCGCGCTGATCGACGTGGCCGCTGACGCCGGCTGCGACGCCGTGAAGTTCCAGAAGCGCACCCCGGAGATCTGCACCCCGCGCGACCAGTGGGACATCGAGCGGGACACCCCCTGGGGCCGCATGACGTACATCGACTACCGCCACCGCGTGGAGTTCGGCGAGTCCGAGTACCGGGCGATCTCGGACCACTGCGCCAAGCGCGGCATCGACTGGTTCGCGTCCCCGTGGGACACCGAGGCCGTCGCCTTCCTGGAGAAGTTCGACGTCCCCGCGCACAAGGTGGCGTCGGCTTCCCTCACGGACGACGAGCTGCTCCGCGCCCTGCGCGCGACGGGCCGCACGATCATCCTCTCCACGGGCATGTCGACCCCGAAGCAGATCCGCCACGCGGTCGAGGTCCTCGGCTCGGACAACATCCTGCTCTGCCACGCCACGTCGACGTACCCGGCGAAGGCCGAGGAGCTGAACCTCCGCGTCATCAACACCCTCCAGGCCGAGTACCCGAACGTCCCGATCGGCTACTCCGGCCACGAGACGGGCCTCCAGACGACCCTCGCGGCCGTCGCCCTCGGCGCCACCTTCGTCGAGCGCCACATCACCCTCGACCGCGCCATGTGGGGCTCGGACCAGGCCGCCTCGGTCGAGCCGCAGGGCCTGACCCGCCTCGTCCGCGACATCCGCACCATCGAGGCGTCCCTCGGTGACGGCGTCAAGAAGGTCTACGAGTCGGAGCTCGGCCCGATGAAGAAGCTGCGCCGCGTCGCGGGCGTCGTCGCCGAGTCCGAGGCGGCGGAGCGCGAGCCGGTCGCCGTCTGAAGCCCGCGGGACCCCTGACGGATACGGGACATACGACGATGAGTTCTCACGCCGGTTCGGCCGACCCGGCCAGTCCGCTCACCACGCTCGCGTTCGTGGAGAGCCCTGTTCAGCTCCTCAATGTCATGGAGTGGGCACATGCGGCGGGCGCGACGGGTTCCGCAACCGGTGGTGCGACCGGTTCGGCCGGGGAGCTCACCGTCGTGGTCCTGTCTCCCAACGACCCGATGACGCGGGGCCAGTTGCGCCGCATGGCACAGCTGGCCCGCGACGAGGGCGTACAGGTCCGCTGGGAGGAGGCGCGCGGCGGCCCCACGGCCCCCTTCCACACGGTCGGCGGCCTCGCGGGAGCGCTGCGCCGCGCGGACCGGGTCGTGATCGGCGACCCCTTCTCCCGCTACGTACAGCTGCTCCTGACGATCACGCGGGCGCGCTCCCTCGTCGTGGTCGACGACGGCACGGCCACGATGGAGTTCGTCTCCCAACTGGCGCGCGGCGAACGCCTGGTGCGCTGGCACCGCCGGGGCGGCCGCCCCGGCCCCCGCGACCTGGTCTTCGCCCCGGTCTCGGGGGCGGCCCGCCGCCGCCTGACCCCGAGCCCCCGCCGTACGGTGGAGGTCTTCTCGTCCATGCCGATCGAATCGGCGCCGGACGGGGTGACGGTGACGGCGAACGACTTCGCCTGGACGCGGGCCCGCTTCGGCCCGCCGCGCGTCTCGCGGGGCGCGGACCTGGTCGGCACGTCCCTGGTGGAAACGGGAGTCGTGGACCCCGACCGCTATGTCGATGCGGTGCGCGGCCTGGCGGTGGCGCACGGGGCGACGCGCTACTTCGCGCACCGCCGCGAGAGCGCGGAGAAACTCCACCGCCTCGCGGTCGAGACGGGCCTCCAAGTGGTCCGCCCCGACCTGCCGTTGGAGCTGATCGCACGCCGGGGCCCGATCGGACGGGTCATTCTGAGCTTCCCCTCAACGGTCGTCCACACACTGCCACTTGCCCTCGCGGGCACGGAGGTCAAGGTGGCGGTCATGGACATCGACCCGTCCTGGCTCACGGAGACGGCGTCGCCGCGGGCGCAGGGGTTCCTGTCGGGGGTGACGGGGACGGCGCGGGATGTGCAGAGGCTGGCTTCGGTGGCGGCTACGGCTACGGCTTGAGGGGGCGTGGCTCTCTCGGCCGCCGTCCGGCTACGGCCTGAGGTGCTCCCAGCTGATGAGCTGGTACGTCCGCCCGGCCTTCCCCTCCACCCACTCCGGCTCGTCGGTGTTGCTGAGCCGGTAACCGGTGGCCCGGGCGACGGCGATGCTGCCCGCGTTGCCGGGCTCGATCTGCAGGACGACGCGGGCGAGGCCGAGAGTGTCGTGGGCGTACGCGGTGAGCAGGTCCACGGCACGGCGGGCCAGCCCCTGCCCGCGGTGGGCGGCTCCGATGGCGTACCCCATGGTGCCCCGCTGGAGATTGAGCAGCACTTCACCGACGGGCACGTCTGCGTGTCCACTCCCACTCCCACTTCCACTTCCACCTCCCCTCTTACCTCCGTCTCCGTCGACCGCAACGGCAAGATGCAGCCGCTCACCCGTGGCCCGAGTCCGCCGGATCATCTCCAGGTACGCCCGCGCGGCCTCCAGGTCGAAGGGCGAGGCGAGCGGGGTGCGATGGGCGACCTCCTCCTCGTCGAAGAGCTCGACCATGGCGGGGAGGTCGGCTTCGGTCCACTCGCGGAGGGTGAGGGCGTCGCCTTCGAGGCGGAGGGGGACGGGGCCGGCGGGGCCGGCGGGACCGACTGGGCACATGCGGGCCATGGTGACACGCACGAGGCCCACGCACCGGCCGGGCACGCATGAACCCAACGGGAACGTAGGGGGCTCAGCCGCACCACGTGACGGGCACGCACCCGACACCCACGCACCCGGGTCGCACGTACCCGACGCGCACGCACCCGGGTCGCACGTACCCGACGCGCACGCACCCGGGTCGCACGTACCCGATACCCGACGCGCACGCACCCTGGTCGCACGTACCCGACGCGCACGCACCCGGGTCGCACGTACCCGTTACCCGACGCGCAGGCACCCAGCTCCCACGCACGCGACACACGACAGAGCCGGCCGTGACCCGTGGTGACCCAAGCCGTCGTACTGCCCGTCGCCGCCCCGGTCCGGCCCCGGCCCACCCACCACCCCCTCCACCCGGTGCGCGGCGCCAACCGACGAGTGGCCGCCGAACTGGCGCGACTCGTGCTGCCCCTCTCGCCCCCCCCCCGCACCGTCTTGGCCCACCCGCCATCCCCCTCCGCCGGGGGTGCGTCGCGGCTAGAGGTGGCCCGGAGACCGGGCTGACCGAGCCGAGTCGTGCCGCCCCTCTCGTCCCTCGCGCCGTCCTGGCCCACCCGCCACCCCCGCCACCATGTCCGGGTCGGGGCGGGCTCCATCGGCCTGGCCCAACTCCTGTCGCCATGGGCCTCGAAGGGCATGGCAGGGAGTTCCGTAAGGGATCAACAAGCCCGGCCCCGCCCCCGTACTCTGACAGGGACGAGCTGTGCAGAGAGGGGCAAGGCCGTGTCTTCAGATGCTTCCCCGGACCCGTTCGCAGAGCCGATTGCCTTCGGCCAGCGCATGCAGATTCTGCGAACCCGTCGCGGCATGAGCCGTGGGGTGCTGGCCGGGCTCTTGGGGAAGTCACCGAGCTGGGTCAAGCAAGTTGAGGGCGGGCGCCTTCAGATGCCCAAGCTCCCCATGGTGCTGCGTATCGCGGAGGCTCTCCGAGCCAGAGATCTCTCAGAGCTCACCGGCGATCAGTCAAGGGCCATCCACCTGTTTGCGGGCCCTGGACACGCGCGCCTGCCACACGTACGGAATGCCATCAACGAGTTTCCGTTGACCACGCGTCGAGAGGCACCGTCCCCCGCGCACCTGAGGGAACGGCTGGTCCGGGCATGGAGCGCCCGGCATTCCGCGCCGAACCACCGGGATGTCATCGGGGCGCTCCTGCCGGACCTCATCCGGGACGCGCAGCTCGCCGTGCTTCAGGCCGACACGGCATGTGAACGCCGCGCAGCCCAAGGGCTCTTGGCGGAGGCGTACAGCCTGAGCCAGTTCTTCATTGCTTACCAGCCGGACGCGTCGCTGTTGTGGCGGGTCGTGGAGCGCGGCATGGTCGCCGCCCAGGAGTCGGAGGACCCGCACACCATCGGTGTCTCCGCCTGGCTGGCCACGCAAGCGCATCGCGACAGCGGACACGCGCACTTCGACGCTGCGGATGCGGTGAATCTGGAGACCATCCGCTATCTGGAACCGCTCCTGCCCGACGCGGGCAACGATGTGCTCGCCATCTCCGGGGCGTTGCAATTCGAAGCCGGATACACCGCCGCGCGACGCGGCGACACCGGAACGGCCTGGCGGTACTGGGACACGGCACGGGCCCTGGCCAAGCGGCTGCCGGCCGACTACTACCACCCAGTGACGTCCTTCTCCCGTGCCGTGATGGGCGCGCACGCGGTCACCATCGCGGTCGAGCTGCACGCGGGTGCAGAGAGCGTCCGGCAAGCGGCAGCGGCGGACACGGCGACCATTCCCTCTCGTCCCCGGCGTGCCCGTCACCGCATCGAGGAAGCACGCGGCTACCAGCTCGACGGCCAGCCGGAGGCGGCACTCGCGACGCTCGACAAGGCGTACGAAGCGGCACCGGAGACCATTCGTTACAACGGCTACGCCCGCCGCATCGTGTTGGAGGAGGCGGATTCGAAGAGTCCGTCACAGCGGCGTCGAGCAAGTCAACTGGCCGTCAAGATCGGCGTATTGGCGGCGTGAGTGTAGGGGCACAAACTGTGCCCCTACTCCCTTCTCAGGGGCCCTACGGTCAGTCATCGCATGACCAACCAGCCCCCTGCGACCGTGCGATCGGTCCGGGGGCGTGGCCAACCTGAGAAAGCAGGTCGACATGCAGCACCGCATGACGAACCGCTCGGATGCCGTCCGGCTCCTTCCGTGGGTGAGCCCGGACGGCAAACCCTGTTTCCTGGCGGGTGATGGAAGGGGCTACCTCTCCCGCGTCGCGGACAACGTCGAGGCCATCCAGCTCGGCATGGGAGCGGATCTGCTCGGCCACGCGACCGACATACTCGGCGATCCGAAGACCTCATTCGGCGAACTCCGGTTTCTCGCCGCACGCTTGGTCGAGTCACTGACCGACGCGCTGCGCGTCGCGGAGAGCCGGGGCGCCCGTCTGCCCGTACTCCACGAGGATCTTGACTCCGTCGAGGCGGAGGACCTGGACGGGGCTGACGGATCCGGCGTGCCTCCTGTCAGGCCGCCGCCCCCGCACGCGGCGGCACCACCCGAATGTTGAACCCATACGTCCCCAGACCCCCCGCCACCCCCATGAACAGCAGCGCGAAGTGCTCCTGGCCGCGGGCCGTCGCGATGCCGCCCAGGTCGAGTTGGGAATCGGGGGACCAGCCCAGGTCGGTCAGGAGGTGGGACACCACGCGCTTGGCGGGCTCGTCCTCGCCCGAGAGGAACACCGTGCTGGGGCCCGTCAGGGAGTCCGGCGCCGTCATGACCGTGGAATCCATCGTGCAGAGTGCCTTGACGACCGCCACGTCGGGGAACGTGCGCTGGATCTCCTCTCCCAGTGACTCCTCCAGGTGCGTCAGGCCCAGTTCGGGCGTGAGGCCGACGCCCACGTCGAG
The DNA here is from genome assembly GCF_050510915.1 of Streptomyces odontotermitis. NCBI lineage: Bacteria > Bacillati > Actinomycetota > Actinomycetes > Kitasatosporales > Streptomycetaceae > Streptomyces > Streptomyces odontotermitis. The sequence continues at coordinate 175,271 of NZ_JBNJLS010000019.1, forward strand.
GAGGATCCGTCCGTCCAGGACCTTCGCCCCGATGCCCTGGAGCAGCGCCACCGAGTCGCCGCCCGGCGTCGCGTTCACCAGTACCTCCGCGTGCTCCGCCGCCTCCCGCACGCCCGCCACGGGGAGCGCGAGGTCCGACCGGTCCTGCGGGGTGCGCGAGCCCAGCAGTACGTCATGTCCCCTGGCCGCCCACGCGGTTGCCAGCGCGCGGGCGACGTTGCCTGTTCCGAGGAGTCCGATTCGCATGGCCCTGACGCTAGGCCGGGGGCCGGTGGGTGTGGATCCATCCGCAGGACCAGGGGGCGTAGGAGGTGTGCCCTAGGCCGCCGGGACCACCTGGTCCAAGAGCGCCAAGTCCAGCTCGGCGAGGCGCACTTGATCCGCGATCACCTCGTACTCCGCCACCCGCCCCTCCGCCACCCTCACCCGCAGCGCGATCAGCAGCCGCCCGTACGGGGCCACGACGATGCCGGGGCGGCCGTCGACCAGGGCCGCCGCCGCGAACTGGGCGTTGCGGCGCAGCAGCACCGTCTCGCGGGCCACCTCGTGCGCGCCCCGTACCTCCGGCGCCACACCCGTCGGCAACGTCGCAGGGTCGGCCCTCCGTACGACATCGGGGGCCAGGGCAGTGAGGAGCGCGGTCAGGTCGCCGCCGCGCGCCGCCGCCAGGAACGCCTCGACCACCTCGCGGTGTGCCTCCAGGTCGGCCGGCGGGAGCGCCGGAGTGCCCTGCACCCTTCCCCGCGCCCGGCTCGCGAGCTTCTTCGTCGTGACGGGGGAGCGGTCCACGATCGGTGCGATCTCCGCGAACGGGACCGCGAACAGGTCGTGCAGGACGAACGCCACCCGCTCGGGGGGAGTCAAGGTGTCCAGGACCACGAGCAGCGCGCGGCCCACGGAGTCGGCCGTCAGCGCCTCCTCCTCGGGGGTCCCGGGGGTCCCGGGGGTCCCCCCTGTCCCTGGCGTCATCGCCTCGTCCGGCACCTGCTGCCCCACCAGGTCCACGCGCTGCGAGCGCGGTGAGCGCAGCACGTCCAGGCAGATGCGGGAGACGACCGTGCGCAGCCAGCCGCCCAGGTTCTCGATCGGGGCGTCCGCAGACCCCTCGGCGTCGCCCGCCGTCCGGGCCAGCCGCAGCCACGCCTCCTGCACCGCGTCGTCCGCCTCCGCCAGCGAACCCAGCATCCGGTACGCCACCGCCCGCAGGTGCCCCCGGTGCTCCTCGAACCGCTCGGCGAGCCGGTCCTCCACGTTCATGGACTCCATTGGTCACCTTTCCGCAGCGCCCCTCGTCACCACCATGACGTACGCGATCACGCCGAAGTGACCCGGCTGATGTGACCAGGGAGAGAAGAGACCGATGACCACGCTGCTGCACCTCGACTCCAGTTCCAGCCCCGCCGCCGACTCCGTCACCCGCCAGCTCACCGAGCGCTTCGTGGCCGCCTGGCGCACCCTCCACCCCGAGCCCGAGCCCGAGCCCGAGCACCGGTACCTCTACCGCGACCTGTCCGCCGACCCCGTCCCGCTGATCTCCGGCGCGTACGCCTCCCTGGGGCAGCGCGTGGAGCGGCTCGGGGGCGTGGCGCTCGACAAGGTCGCCGCGGTCGCCGAGGACGCGGCGGAGGAGCGGGAGTGGGCGCTGACCCTGCCGCTCGTCGAGCAGCTGCGGGCGGCGGACACCGTGCTCCTGGGGGTCCCGATGTACAACTTCACCGTGTCCGCCGCCCTGAAGGCATGGATCGACCGCGTCAGCTTCCCCGGTGCGTACGGTGATGTGGCGCAAGGTGCGAGCGTGCTGTGCGACACCCGTTTCGTCCTCCTCATGGCCCGTGGAGGCGCCTACGGGCCCGGCACCCCGCGCGAGGGGTGCGACTTCCAAACCCCGTATCTGCGCGCCTACTTCACCCAGATGCTCGGTGTCCCCGCCGAGAACCTGCACTTCGTGGCCGCCGAGATGACCCGGGCCTGGGACATCCCCGCCCTCGCCCGGTTCCAGGACCTCGCGGTGAGCTCCCGGCGCCGGGCCGATGACTTGTCAAGCGACCTTGCCGCCATCTGTCGGAAAAGGCCGTGAGTTTACCCACCCCTACGACACGCCATGCGCACCACGGCCACTTTTTCTTCCCCTATCGGGCTGAACTTTTGTTGATCGTGGGCCAGTTGGCCCCTTGGCCGCCCTACCCTTCAGAGGGTGAACCAAGTGATGTCCCGCGAGTCCGAAGCAGGAGCCGAAGCAGAGGGCGGAGCAGGAGCCGACGCCCCGGCAGGGGGTGAGGCCGCTCCGGCGGCCCTGCTGCCCGGCGCGCTGCCCGAGGCGCTGCGCGCCGAACTCGTCGCCTTCCGACGCGACTTGCACATGCACCCCGAGCTCGGCAACCAGGAGTTCCGTACGACCGCCGCCCTCAAGGCGCGGTTGGAGGAGGCGGGGCTCGAGCCGAGGATTCTCGCCATCGGGACCGGGCTCATCTGCGATATCGGAACGGATGGCTGGGACGGCACGCGGCCGTTGCTCGCGCTGCGGGCCGACATCGACGCGCTGCCCATCCCCGACACGAAGGACGTCGACTACCGGTCGACGGTGCCGCACCGCGCCCACGCCTGCGGGCACGACGTGCACACCACCGTCGTCCTGGGCGCCGGGCTCGTCCTCGCCGAGCTGGCACAGCGCGGTGAACTCCCGTATCCGGTACGGCTGATCTTCCAGCCCGCCGAGGAGGTGCTGCCGGGCGGCGCCCCGGACGCCATCGAGTCGGGGGTGCTCGACGGGGTGGGGCGGATCATCGGGGTGCACTGCGATCCGCGCGTGGACGCCGGGCGCATCGGGCTGCGGCACGGGCCCATCACCTCGGCCTGCGACCGCCTCGAGGTCTCGCTCGACGGGGCGGGCGGGCACACCGCGCGGCCGCACCTCACCACGGACCTGGTGACCGCCGCGGCGAAGGTGGTCACCGAGGTGCCGCCGCTGGTCGCGCGGCGCGTCGACGCGCGGTCGGGGCTCGCCGTGACCTGGGGGCGGCTGGAGGCCGGGCACGCCTGCAACGTCATCCCGCAGCACGCCGAGCTGTCCGGCACGGTGCGCTGCCTGGACCTGGAGACCTGGCGGCAGGCGCCCGACCTGGTGCACGGTGCGATCCAGGAGATCGCGGACCTGTACCGCGCCAAGCCGGTGATCAACTACATCCGGGGTGTGCCTCCGGTCGTCAACGACCCGGAGATCACCGACCTGTTGCGGGGTGCCATGACCGCGCGGCGGGGTGTGCAGTCCATCGAGGACACCGAGCAGAGCCTCGGTGGTGAGGACTTCTCCTGGTACCTGGAGCGGGTGCCCGGCGCGATGGCCCGGCTCGGTGTGCGCACGCCCGGCGAGCGCACCGTCCGCGACCTCCACCAGGGGGACTTCGACGCCGACGAGTCGGCGATCACGGTCGGCGTGGAGCTGTTCACGGCGGCCGCCCTGCTGGACACCCGGGTGGTCTGACAGCCGGTCTGACAGCCGGTCCGACGGCCGGTCCGACGGCCGGTCCGACGGCCGTGTGCGCCGGGGCCCATGGTGCCCCGGCGCAGATGCCCCCGCCACGAATCGATAACAGCCGTGCGAAACCCCGTTCCGCTGCCTTTCTACGCGCGTTACGGTTCGCCCCAAATCAGCGCCGTCAACGGTGCGTTGGGGAACGTAAGGGGTGCGTCCTGTGCGTCGTGTATCGAGACTTTCCCAAGTGGCCGTGGCGGTGGCGGCTCTCGCCCTCGCGGCCTCCGCGTGCGGCAAGACCAGCTCCGAGTCCGCCGGTGACGACGAGGGCGGCAAGTCCGGCTCGGGCGTCTCCAAGAACTACAAGGGCAAGGGCATCGGCCTCGCGTACGACATCGGCGGCAAGGGCGACCAGTCCTTCAACGACGCCGCGTACGCCGGATTCGCCAAGGCCCGCAAGGACTTCAAGATCGGCGGCCGGGACATGGAGCCGTCCGACGGCGAGTCCGCCGCCGACAAGGTGCAGCGCCTGGAGCAGCTGGCCGCCAAGGGCTACAACCCGGTCATCGGCATCGGCTACATCTACGCACCCGCCGTGCAGGCCGCCGCGAAGAAGTTCCCGAAGACGACGTTCGGGATCGTCGACGACGCCTCGGTGAAGGCGGACAACGTCGCCGACCTGGTCTTCCACGAGGAACAGAGTTCCTATCTGGCGGGCGTCGCCGCGGCGAAAGTCACGAAGGTGAAGCATGTCGGATTCATCGGCGGTGTCGACAACAACCTGATTCACAAATTCGAGGCCGGATTCGTGCAGGGCGTGCACTCCGTCGACCCGAAGATCAAAATCGAGAAGCGGTATTTGACGGAAAAGGCCGAAGACGGCGGATTCAGCAGCCCGGACAAGGGCGAGAGCGCCGCGAGCGGCCAGATCGAGGACGGGGCGGACGTCATCTACCACGCGGCGGGCCTCTCCGGGCAGGGCGTGATCCAGGAGGCCGGCTCCAAGAAGGTGTGGGCGATCGGCGTCGACTCCGACCAGTACAAGCAGAAGCCCCTAGCCAAGTACAAGGACTACATCCTCGGTTCCGCCCTGAAGGACGTCGGCGGCGCCGTCTACGACCTCACGAAGTCGGTCGTCGAGGGCAAGCCGATGGCGGGCGAGCAGCGCTACGACCTGAAGTCGGGCCGCGTCGGCTTCGCCGACACCAACCCCAAGTACCAGGCCATGAAGGACACCGTGGCCGCCGTCGAGAAGGCCAAGAAGGACATCGTCAGCGGCAAGGTCACGGTCAAGACCGTGCCGTAGCCGCCCGGCGGCCGCCCCGCGGTCACCCGGCGGCGGCTTTGTAGGAAATGTGGGCGCTCCCCGGCCTCGGGGGGGCGCCCACCCTTCGTACACGTGCGAGCAATGTTGCGGCCACAGCTCGATAACGGACCGGACAGAAGGGTTCTTCTGGTTGGTCTACGCGCGTTACGCTGCGGCGAAATCAGCGCCGGGTGAGGCGCTCGTACGTGCTTTGTGCATGTGTACAAAAGGAGTTCGTCTCTATGCGCCGGGTGTCTCGAATAGCAGTCGCGGGCTGTGCGACCGCTGCCCTCGCTGTTTCTGTCTCTGCCTGTGGCGGCACGTCGAGCGACGCCGCCGGTTCCTCCGACGGCGGCAAGGGCAAGGGCATCGCCATCGCGTACGACGTCGGTGGCAAGGGCGACCAGTCCTTCAACGACGCCGCCACGCGCGGCATGGACAAGGCCGCCAAGGACCTCAAGATCGGCAAGGACGCCGTCGAGCCCACCGACGGTGAGTCCGACGCCGACAAGGTGCAGCGCCTCACTCAGCTCGCCAAGAAGGGCTACAACCCCGTGATCGGCATCGGCTACGCCTATGCCCCCGCGGTCAAGGAGGTCGCCAAGCAGTTCCCGAAGACCTCCTTCGGCATCGTCGACGACGCCACGATCCAGGAGAAGAACGTCTCGGACCTGGTCTTCAACGAGGAGCAGTCCTCCTACCTCGCGGGCGTCGTCGCCGCCAAGGCCACCAAGACCAAGACCGTCGGCTTCGTCGGCGGCGTCAACAACAACCTGATCCGCAAGTTCGAGGCGGGCTACGTCCAGGGCGTCGCCTCCGTGGACAAGTCGATCAAGGTCAAGCGCAAGATGATCACCGAGAAGGCCGAGGACGGCGGCTTCTCCAGCCCCGACAAGGGCAAGGAGGCCGCGAGCGGCCAGATCGACGACGACAACGCCGACGTGGTGTACCACGCCGCGGGCCTGTCGGGTCAGGGAGTCATCGAGGCCGCCGCCGCGAAGAAGGTCTGGGCGATCGGTGTCGACTCCGACCAGTACCTGCAGAAGCCCCTCGCGGCGTACAAGAAGTACATCCTGACCTCGGCCACGAAGGACGTCGAGGGGGCGGTGTACAACCTGGCCAAGCAGGTCCAGGATGGGAGCGCCAAGGGCGGTGTGGTCCGCGCGGACCTTGCCTCCGGCGGCGTCGGACTCGCGGACTCGAACCCCGAGTTCAAGAAGATGACCGACCTGCAGGCGGCCCTCAAGAAGGCCGAGGACGGCATCAAGAGCGGCAAGATCAAGGTCAAGACCACGCTGTAATGGCGGCGTGGGCCTGTCCGGCGGATCAGGCCGCAGTGTTCCAAGCTGCGCCTGGTGTCGCTGGTGAGCGGGGTCTGGTGCGTGCAGCTGCAAGGCGGAGGAGGGCGACAACGCGGAGCGTTGGCAACCGACGACAACGCCGCAGATGTACGTGCCGGACCCCGCGACCGCGGCAAGATCCGCCGGACAGGCCCACCACGGCTGTGGAGCGGGGTGTGGGCAGGATCGTCGTCCTCGCGGGGACGACCGGTCCGCCGCACCCCGCTCCGCGCGCCGACCCCCTCAACAGCCGTGCGGCGCGCGGCGGTTGAGGCTCCCAGCTAGGGGCAGCACTGCGCGCTCAGCGATCAGGTGGTGGCCCCTTTCCTTAAGGATTCCCGAGGAGAGTGCGCCATCGACGCGTCCACCAGCCCAGACACGGGCAAGACCACCGTCCGGGCCACCGCCGTTGAGCTCAGCGGCATCACCAAGCGCTTCCCGGGCGTCGTGGCCAACCACGACATCCACCTGACGGTCCGCAAGGGCACCGTGCACGCCCTCGTCGGCGAGAACGGGGCCGGCAAGTCGACCCTGATGAAGATCCTCTACGGCATGCAGAAGCCGGACGAGGGCACCATCGCCGTCGACGGACAGCAGGTGAGCTTCGCCAGCCCCGCCGACGCCATCGCGCGCGGCATCGGCATGGTGCACCAGCACTTCATGCTGGCCGACCAGCTGACGGTCCTGGAGAACATCACCCTCGGCAGCGAGAAGCTGCACGGCATCGGCGCCGGGGCCCGCAAGAAGATCGCCGAGATATCCGAGCGGTACGGGCTCGGGGTGCGCCCCGACGCGTACGTGGAGGACCTCGGCGTCGCCGACCGCCAGCGCGTGGAGATCCTCAAGGTCCTCTACCGCGGCGCCACCACGCTGATCCTGGACGAGCCCACCGCCGTCCTGGTGCCGCAGGAGGTCGACGCGCTCTTCGACAACCTCCGCGAGCTCAAGGCGGAGGGCCTCTCCGTCATCTTCATCTCGCACAAGCTGGGCGAGGTGCTCTCGGTCGCCGACGACATCACGGTCATCCGGCGGGGCACGACGGTCGGCACGGCGATCCCGTCCGAGACGACGCCGCGCCAGCTCGCCGAGCTGATGGTGGGCAGCGAGCTGCCGACCCCGGAGACCGCCGAGTCGACGGTCACCGAGCGGCCGATGATCGAGGTCCGCGGCCTCAGGCTCCTCGCGGAGGGCGGCCGTCCGCTCCTGGACGACATCAGCTTCACCATCCACGAGGGCGAGGTCCTCGGCCTCGCGGGCGTCGAGGGCAACGGCCAGACCGAGCTGATCGACGCACTCATCGGCCTCAAGGGCGCCGACTCCGGCGAGATCCACCTCGCGGGCGAGGACATCACCGCCTGGGCCACCCGCAAGCGCCGCGAACAAGGCGTCGGCTACATCCCCGAGGACCGCCACCGCCACGGCCTGCTCCTGGAGTCCCCCCTCTGGGAGAACCGCATCCTCGGCCACGTCACCGAGAAGCCCAACGCGAAGGGCTTCTGGCTGGACCCCAAGGGCGCCCAGGCCGACACCCGGCGCATCGTCGAGGAGTACGACGTCCGTACGCCCGGCATCGACGTGACGGCGGCCTCCCTCTCCGGCGGCAACCAGCAGAAGCTGATCGTCGGCCGCGAGATGAGCCACCGGCCGCGCTTTTTGATCGCCGCCCACCCCACGCGCGGCGTGGACGTCGGCGCGCAGGCCCAGATCTGGGACCAGATCCGCGAGGCCCGCCGCGAGGGCCTCGCCGTCCTCCTCATCTCCGCGGACCTGGACGAGCTGATCGGCCTCTCCGACACCCTGCGGGTCATCTACCGCGGCCAGTTGGTCGCGGACGCCGACCCGGCCACCATCACGCCGGAGGAGCTGGGCTCGGCGATGACGGGCGCGGCGTCGGGCCACCTGGAACACGTAGAAGAAGAGGCCGCCGAAGCCCCCGGGGACCACGCCCCCGAGGCCGCGGACGCCGACGCCCCGGAGGACGAGGCCCGATGAAGAAGTTCGACAAGGAGCGGGTGCTCCTCGCGGTGGCCGGACCGGTCATCGCCCTCGTCGTGGCCGTGGTGCTCACCTCGGTCGTGCTGCTCGCGTCGGGCAAGAACCCGATCGAGCCGTACCAGCTGATGTTCAAGCAGGTCGCCTACTCCGACATCCAGGTCCTGACGATCAACCAGGCCGGGATGTACTACCTGGCGGCGCTCGCGGTGGCCATCGGCTTCCGCATGAACCTCTTCAACATCGGTGTGGACGGCCAGTATCGCCTCGCCGCCCTGGTCACCGCGGTGGTCGGCGCGCACGTGGCGCTGCCGTCCTTCCTCCAGATCCCGCTGCTCATCCTGGTCGCGATGCTGACGGGCGCCTTCTGGGCGGGCATCGCGGGCATCCTGAAGACCACGCGCGGAGTCAGCGAGGTCGTCTCCTCGATCATGCTGAACTCGATCGCGACCAGCGTCATCGGCTACCTCACGCTCGCCGACAACTTCGGCGTCCCGGTCGAGAACAACATGACGACCGGCGTCATGCACAAGTCCGGCTGGTTCCCCGGCATCGACATGGGCGCCGCCGGCGAGATCTACGGCTTCGTGGTCATCGCCGTCCTCGCGGGCATCGTCTACTGGCTGGTCCTCAACCGCACCCGCTTCGGCTTCGACCTGCGCGCCACCGGCGCCTCCGAGTCGGCGGCCGCCGCCAGCGGCGTGAACGCCAAGCGCATGGTGCTCACCGCGATCGTGCTCTCCGGCGCGATCGCCGGCCTCTCGGGCCTGCCGATCCTCCTCGGCGACGCCCACACCTACAGCCAGACCTTCCCCGCGGGCCTCGGCTTCACCGCCATCGGCATCGCCCTGCTCGGCCGCAACAACCCGGTCGGCATCGCCTTCGCCTCGCTCCTGTGGGCCTTCCTCGACAAGGCGTCCCCGGCCCTCGACTACGCGGAGCCCGTCGCGTACGACAAGGAGATCGCGGTGATCATGCAGGGCCTCATCGTGATCGCGGTCGTCGTCTCCTACGAGGCGGTGCGCCGCTGGGGCCTCAAGCGCCAGCAGCAGCGCGTCGGTGAGGAACTGGCCGCCGCCGCGCGCGCCACGGGCACCGACGGCAACGGCAACGGCAACAACAACGACTCCGTGAAGGAGGTGGCTGCCCGATGAGTACGGCAACCGTCGCCAAGTCCCCGTCCCAGCAGCCCGCTTCGGGCAAGCGCGGCCGCCGCCTCTCGCTGCCGGTCGTCCTTCTGATCATTGCGGGCGTCCTGGTCCTGACCTCCGTCGTGCGCCTCATCACCGGCGCGGACGGCATCACCTCCACCGGCCAGATGTCCACGGCCCTGCGCCTGGCCGTGCCGATCGGCCTCGCGGGCCTCGGCGGCCTGTGGGCCGAGCGCGCGGGCGTCGTCAACATCGGCCTCGAGGGCATGCTCATCCTCGGCACCTGGTTCGGCGCCTGGGCGGGCTACCAGTGGGGCCCGTGGGTCGGCATCCTCTTCGGTGTCCTCGGCGGCGCGATCGGCGGACTGCTGCACGCGATCGTCACGGTCACCTTCAACGTGAACCACATCGTCTCCGGTGTGGCCATCAACATCCTCGCCCTGGGCGCGACCCGCTACCTCTCCACCTTCGCCTTCGAGGGCAAGGAGGGCGGCACGTCCAAGCAGTCCCCGCCCGTCGACTCGCTCGGCAAGTTCTCGGTGCCCGGCCTCTCGGACTGGCTCGCGGACCTCAACCACAAGGGCTGGTTCCTGGTCTCGGACGTGGCGGGCCTGGTCGGCGGCCTGGTCACCGACCTGTCGCCGCTCACCGTGATCGCCGTCGCGATGATCCCGCTGACCTGGTGGGTGCTGTGGCGCAGCTCCTTCGGTCTCCGCCTGCGCTCCTGCGGCGAGAACCCGGTGGCGGCCGAGTCCCTCGGCGTGAACGTCTACAAGTACAAGTACCTGGCGGTCGTCATCTCCGGCGGCCTCGCGGGCCTCGGCGGCGCGTTCCTGTCGCTCGTGGCCTCCAACATCTACCTGGAGGGCCAGACGGGCGGCCGCGGCTACATCGGCCTCGCCGCGATGATCTTCGGCAACTGGATGCCGGGCGGACTCGCCCTCGGCGCGGGCCTGTTCGGCTACACCGACAGCCTGCGGCTGCGCGGCGGCGGCGACAACGTCCACGCGCTGCTGCTCCTCCTCGCGATCCTGATCCTGATCGGCGCGGCCTACCTGGTCTGGCGCAAGCGCTACGTCCCCGCCGTCATCACGGCGGCGGTGTCGGTGCTGATGTTCGCGTGGTACGCCTTGACGGACGAGGTGCCCAACCAGGTCGTCACCGCGACCCCGTACGTCGTGACGCTCCTGGTCCTGTCCCTCTCAGCACAGCGCCTGCGGATGCCGAAGGCGGACGGAATGCCGTACCGAAAGGGCCAAGGAAAGTGACGCCAGCCGCCGCGGACACCGACTCCGACTCCGAACGGTTCGACTGGAGCGCCCTGCGGGAGGCCGCGCGGGATGCCATGTCCCGCGCGTACGCCCCGTATTCGGGCTTCCCGGTCGGCGCCGCGGCACGGGCCGACGACGGCAGGACCGTCACCGGCTGCAATGTGGAGAACGCCTCGTACGGCCTCGGCCTGTGCGCCGAGTGCGGCCTGGTCTCCCAGCTCCAGCTGACCGGCGGCGGCCGCCTCACGCACTTCACGTGCGTGGACGGCAAGGGCGAACTGCTCATGCCGTGCGGCCGCTGCCGCCAGCTCCTGTACGAGTTCGGGGGCGCCGAGCTGCTCCTGGAGACGGGCTCGGGGATCCGCCCTCTCTCCGACCTCCTCCCGGACGCGTTCGGCCCGGAGAACCTCAACTGACGTACGGCCCCTGCCTGTTGCTCACCAACGGGCGGGGGCCGTCTCCATTTCAGCGCTCTATGCGCGTAGAGTCGCGGTGCCGGTTCAGGCGTGCTGTGCCGGTTCAGGTGCAAGGAAGGGAACTGCCATGGACGTCATTTCCGTCATCCGCACGAAGCGGGACAAGGGCGTGCTCAGCGACGCCCAGATCGACTGGGTCATCGACGCGTACACGCGCGGCGAGGTCGCCGACGAACAGATGTCGTCCCTGGCCATGGCCATCCTCCTGAACGGCATGACCCGCCCCGAGATCGCCCGCTGGACGGCGGCGATGATCGCGTCCGGCGACCGCATGGACTTCTCCTCCTCCCTCTCCCGCCCCACGGCGGACAAGCACTCCACGGGCGGGGTGGGCGACAAGATCACCCTCCCCCTGGCCCCCCTGGTGGCGGCGTGCGGCGCCGCCGTCCCCCAGCTCTCGGGCCGCGGCCTCGGCCACACGGGCGGCACCCTGGACAAGCTGGAGTCGATCCCGGGCTGGAAGGCGCTCCTCTCGAACGAGGAAATGCTGGACGTCCTGAACGGCACGGGCGCCGTGATCTGCGCGGCGGGCGACGGCCTGGCCCCCGCGGACAAGAAGCTCTACGCGCTCCGCGATGTGACGGGCACGGTCGAGGCGATCCCCCTCATCGCCTCCTCGATCATGTCGAAGAAGATCGCGGAAGGCACGGACTCCCTGGTCCTGGACGTGAAGGTGGGCTCCGGCGCCTTCATGAAGAACATCGAGGACGCCCGCGAACTGGCCTCCACGATGGTCGAGTTGGGCACGGACAGCGGGGTGCGCACGGTGGCCCTGCTGACGGACATGTCGACCCCGCTGGGCCTGACGGCAGGCAACGCCCTTGAGGTCCGTGAATCGGTCGAGGTCCTGGCGGGCGGCGGCCCCGCGGACGTCGTGGAACTCACCCTGGCCCTCGCGAGGGAAATGCTGACCGCGGCGGGTCTGCCCGACACCGACCCGGCGAAGGCGTTGGCCGACGGCTCAGCGATGGACGTGTGGCGTCGCATGATCGCGGCACAGGGCGGCGACCCGGACGCGGAGCTGCCGACGGCGAGGGAGCGGCACGTGGTGACGGCCCCGTCCTCGGGCGTCCTGACCCGCCTCGACGCGTACGACATCGGCGTCGCGGCCTGGCGCCTGGGCGCGGGCCGGGCCCGCAAGGAGGACCCGGTGCAGGCGGCGGCAGGCGTGGAACTGCACGCGAAGCCGGGCGACTCCGTCGCGGAGGGCCAGCCACTGCTCACCCTCCACACGGACACTCCTGAGCGCTTCGAGTACGCGCTGGAGTCGGTGGCGGGCTCGTACGACATCGCGGCGGCGGGAACACGCTTCGAGGCGACGCCGATCGTGCGGG
>NZ_JBNJLS010000020.1:0-176354 GCF_050510915.1 Streptomyces odontotermitis
AGAGCGTTCGGCGACGCCGACGCTGCAACACCCGCCCTCGGCGTTCGGCATGCTCGGCCTTGGTGAGGATGTATGGGCGCAGAAGGAAGCTGGTTTCTCGTCGCGCAGAGGGCAGTTGAGAAGCGATCGAGTGGGGCACGGGCACGCACGGAGCAGCTGTCGCAGTGTCGGTACGGCGATCAGGGCCAGCCCTGTGCCGCCCTCGGGATGGGATCAGTAACCGCAACAGAGCTTCAAGGGGGCGGGCGATACAGCGCGGCATGTCGACGCTCCTTGCTTAGCGTTGCCCATGCCCCCGGGCCGTCACCAGTGGTCGCGGGGGTCCTTCTGACCTCGCAAGCGTGCCGACGGTCGTCTACCGCGAGTTGCACTGAACAGTGCAACTCGTCCCTGTGACAGGTACTACAGGCCGATCCACTCCGCGTACTGGGAAAGCGAGCCACTCCTTGTGCGCTCCCGGCGCTTGAGGGCAAAGACCGTCTCCCGCGTCGTCGGGTGATACCGAGTCTGTTGCGGTGCGATGCGCCGAGCCTTCTGCAGAGCATCCAACGCTTCCGCTGGGTTTCCCTCCCAGGCATGCGCCTTGGCAAGGTCCATCCAGTGGTGTCCTGCGCGGGAACGGGTCCAGCCGCGCGGAATCCGTACACTCTCGGCGAGTTCGATGGCCTGGCCGAACTCTTCCATCTCGGCGGCGATCGCTACCGAGTGGACACCCACATTAGCGGGACCCCAGGTGACGCCGTAGTCCGGCAACTCACCTGTCTGCTCTGCAAGGTGGCGTGCTTCGGCGAGCCGGGCGTCGGCCTGGTTACGGTCTTTCGTCCTGCCTGCGATGACGGCAGCCCTCAAATGCAACATGCCCGGCATGGCTTCAATACCTGCTGGGCGGCGCGCGACCTGTCCCTCCAGATCCCGCAAAGCCCGGTCCACCACCCGCATTCCAACGTCGTATCGGCCGGAGGCCAAGGTGGTCTGGGCCCGCAGGAACCCATACATGGCTTCCAACCCCGGTTCGTCGGCGCGCGGAGCTGTCCAAGCAAGACAGTCCAACGCAACGGTTGCTAGATCGAGGAAGCCGAACTTCCATGAGACAGTAAATACGCATCGGAAGGTCCCCCCCAGTGCCTCGTATGCCTCCCGCTGCCCCTCGCCTGAGTTGGTGTGTACGGCATGCACACACTCATCAATGAGTGCAGGCAAGTCCCGGACCACCTTGGTGTATTCAGCTTGACGCCGCTGCTCCAATGCCCGATTCACGTCGGCTCGGATGAGAGAGACAGGACGGGGAGGTGTCTCCCAGTCCAGGGGCACGTCCCAGTTCTCCATGCCTTCTCGGATCGGCTGGATCAACGCGTCTATCCGGTCTCGGCGCAACTCATCCGTGTATGGCTGCCCGAGGAGCTCCGACGGTGAGACGCCGAGTGCACGCGCACACGTAGCGATGAGGGACGGTGAAGCGGGTCGTTGGCCGCACTCCACCTTGGACAACAGGGACTTGGAGATGTTCGCGCGCATCGCGAGGCACTGCTGCAGCAGACCGCGTTGCTTACGGATCCGAGCGATACGGGCCCCGACGTGTTCTTCAGGGGGGTGCGACATGCGGAATTCCGTTCTGCGTCGACGTCAGAACGGTACCTCTGTCCTGCCCCGGGGAGGCAGGTTTCCAGACTGACCTTGCGAGTACATGACTGAGCCGCCCTCTCAAACAGCCCGCCCGGCGAACATGCCGTCGATCCCCCTCACGCATCCGTGAGGGGGATCGACACCCCACATCCTGCTTCCCCCGTATCCATCCTTATCCGTTAACGCGAGGGTGAGTGACATAGATGAGCATGCCGCGACCTCGCGCCGGCGTTACGGCTTCGGCTTGCACGACCGGTGCTTGGTCTGGCACTCGGCGAAGACGAGGTCCGCTACGATCGCCTTCATATTCCATTCCTTGAGTTCAACCCAAGTGCAATTTCCGTTTTGGCGCATCTTGGAAATGTTGAACTTGCGATACATCACCATCGGCTGCATGAACCCCCGCTTGTGCGCGCCGACCTTCATGGTATTGGTGACGGTGTTTCCGCTGGACACCTTCTTGGTGACGTCGTAGCTGGTCTTGCCCTCGATCTTTACTATTCCCCAGTTGATGCTGCCGCCACCTCCGAACAGCCACTTCGAGGACCGGCTCTTGGTGGTCTTGATCGACCACTTGAGCGTGGCTTTGCTGGAGGAGCTGTTCCTCTTCCCGACCACAGAGCCCAGGGAGCCGTATGTGGGACCGCCGAACTTCGTCACGCGGTAGGAGATGTCCGGCTCGCATGCCTGAGATCCGGTGGAGCTAGCAGACGCGGTTCCGGGGATTGCCGCAAGGCCACCGGCGAGCAGTGCCGTAGCTGCGACAGCCGTCGACACGAAACGCTTTCTGGAGTCAGTCACTTTCTGCCCCGTTTTCTGGTCTCGCAGCACGGTCATTCCGTGCTGGCGGCAGAAAAATTACCCACTCGGTGTGACCTCGGCAAGCGGTTCAGTGATTTCCGCCATAAGGAACCTCAGATTGTCCTCAGATTTACTTTCTCACGCATGAAATAGCGGCAGTGATGGGTGTCAGATGTCTGCTTTGCGTCCTGGCTTGAGAGGTGAATTCGAGGCGAACTGGACATGTCAAGATGCTGATGTGGCGTGCGTCACACCCTGGTCGGGCTGTCTGCTTGTTGCCCTTCGAGGTGGAGGCATCTCAACGCCTGGTACTTGCTGGCTGGTTGAGCCTGTTACCTCGAACGGTGTCGTAGCAGGAGGGGTCGGCGGCGGTGTGCGGCATTCTCTCCCTGGGCTCAATGTCCCTTGGTGGCACGTTGCGCCCATAGTGACCCCAACTGTCCCGCGTCCGCCCCCCGTTCACGGCTGTCCGGATAACGGAACCCCCCTGACCGCATCACGGTTGCGCATCCTTTCCCGGTGGGGTCTGGCACACGCTCACGGCCCCGATGAAGACTCCCGCTCCAGGGGCCTTCGCCCCTATGTACGACGGACTGATCACGTCGCTACAGCGGCAAGTGCGGGCCGGTCACCACCGGTTGAGAGGGGTCCCTGCCACGATGACGGCACCATTGCATGACACACCTGCGGACGCGGATCCGACCCAGGACGTCGCCCCCGCAGTTGATGCAGGGGTGAAGAAGGTCGAGGGCCGGTCCCTCAAGCAGATCGCCTGGAGCCGCCTGAAGCGGGACAAGGTCGCTCTGGCCGGCGGCATCACGGTGGTCTTCCTGATCCTCGTCGCCGTCTTCGCTCCACTGATAGTGAGCCTTCTGGGGCATCCGCCCAACGACTTCCACCAGGACCAGCTGGAAGAGATCACCAACCTTCCCAAGGGAGCGCTGGGGGGTGTCAGCAGCGACTTCCTCTTCGGGGTCGAACCCAACAAGGGGCGTGACATCTTCAGCCGGATCGTCTATGGCGCCCGCATCTCGCTTCTGGTGGCCTTCCTGGCGGCCCTGGTTGCGGTGGCTCTGGGTACGTTCTTCGGCGTCATCGCTGGCTACTTCGGCGGCTGGGTCGACGCGACGATCAGCCGCATCATGGATGTGCTGCTCTCGTTCCCGCAGCTGCTCTTCATCATCTCCCTGGTCTCCGTCCTCCCGGACGACCTCCTCGGCCTCACCGGCACCAGCGTGCGCGTCGCCATCCTCGTCATGGTCATCGGCTTCTTCGGCTGGCCCTACGTCGGGCGGATCGTCAGAGGACAGACGCTTTCGCTCCGTGAGCGCGAATACGTGGAGGCTGCTCGCAGCCTCGGCGGTGGACGGCGCCACATCCTCTTCCGTGAGCTGCTGCCCAACCTGGTCGCCCCGATCACCGTCTACGCGACGTTGATGATCCCGACCAATATCCTCACCGAAGCGGCCCTCAGCTTTCTCGGCGCCGGTGTGAAGCCGCCGACGGCTTCCTGGGGTGGCATGCTGCGTGACGCGCTCCAGACGTACGAGCACGATCCGATGTTCATGGTCTTCCCTGGCGCGACGATCTTCATCACGGTCCTCGCCTTCAATCTCTTCGGGGACGGGCTGCGCGACGCGCTCGATCCCAAGGGAACCCGCTAGCAATTCCCAACTGACTTGCCCCTGCCGCATGTCAGGTGGCTCCACGTATGGCTCTCCGGCAGCTCAGCCAGGGACCGCGAATCTCGGAGGTTGCGAGAAAATGCCCACAGTTCCCTCGAAGCGACGGCTCACCGCTGGTGCGGCCCTCGTCGTCGCGGCGCTGGTGACCACCACGGCGTGCGGCGGCAGCGACAGCGACGACAGCAAGGGCGGTGCCGGGTACAACGCGGCGCTGAACAAGGTCGCCAACGCGTCCCAGAAGAAGGGGGGGACGCTGAAGATGGTCGCCAAGCAGTACCTCGACTCGGCTGACCCCCAGCGTGCCTACTACGGCATGTCCTGGGACTTCATGCGCTTCTACACCCGGCAGCTGGTGACGTACGACACCAAGCCGGGCAAGGCGAGCACCAAGCTGGTGCCGGACCTGGCCACCTCCAACGCGAAGATCTCGGACGGCGGCAAGACCTATACGTACAAGCTGCGTGACGGCCTGACGTGGGAGGACGGCTCCAAGCTGACCTCGAAGGACATCAAGTACGGCATCGAGCGCATCTGGGCCAAGAAGGTCATCACCGGTGGCCCGCAGTACCTGACGAAGGCGCTCGACCCCAAGAATGAGTACAAGGGCCCGTACGAGGACAAGGCGGGTCTGAAGGCGATCGAGACGCCGGACGACCAGACCATCATCTTCAAACTTCCCAAGCCCAATGGTGACTTCGAGCAGTTCCTCGCCATGCCGTCCGGCTCGCCGGTGAAGGCTTCGGAGGACACCAAGTCCAAGTACACGCAACGGCCGTTCTCCTCGGGCCCGTACAAGTTCGAGACGAACCGGGCGGGCAAGAAGATCGTTCTGGTGCGCAACACCAAGTGGAAGAAGTCCTCGGACCCGCTGCGCCCTGCCCTGCCCGACAAGATCGACGTGACGTTCTCGAGCAACAAGGAGGAGAACGACAAGAGGCTGATCGACGGCGACTTCGACGTCGACCTCAACGGCACGGGCATGACGCAGTCTGGCCGGGTCTCCGCCATCACGGACCACAAGGCGAACGTCGACAACATGCACACGTCCTTCGTGCGCTACGTCGCTCTGATCCACACGGCAGAGCCGTTCAACAACGTGCACTGCCGCAAGGCCGTCTTCTACGGCACGGACTTCGCCGAGCTGCAGCGGACGCGTGGCGGCAAGGTCGCGGCCGGTGACATCGCCAACAGCACGTTCCCGAAGTCGATCCCGGGCAACAGCGACTACGACCCGTACGGCGTCCTCAAGCGCAAGGGCAAGCCGGACATCGCCAAGGCCAAGGACGAGCTGAAGCAGTGCAACAAGCCGAGCGGCTTCAGCGCCAAGCTCACGGCCCGCAGCGACAACCCCGGCGAGGTGGACGCCGCCGAGGCGCTGCAGGCGCAGCTGGGGAAGATCGGCATCAAGGTCCAGGTCTCCAACCTCACCGGTGACAACACCGCCTCCATCACCGGTTCGCCGGCGGTCGTCAAGAAGAACGGCTACAGCATGCAGATGAGTGGCTGGGGCCCGGACTTCCCGTCCGGCCAGGGTTACGCCCAGCCGCTGTTCGACAGCCGCTTCCTGCTGGAGACCGGCAACTACAACGAGGCGCAGCTCAAGGACAAGAAGATCGACGCGCTTTTCGACAAGGCGATCGCGGCGACCGACTCGGCCAAGGCTGGCGAGATCTACAAGGAGCTCGACAAGAGGATCCTCGACAACGCCGACTGGATGCCCTTCCTCTACGAGAAGAACATCACCTGGCGTGGCTCGCGGCTGACCAACGCCTACATGTCCGACGCCTACAACGGCCGCTACGACTACGTCTCGCTCGGTGTCGACGAGAAGAAGTAACCGCCACCGACGTACCCGTAGTTGCCCGTAACGCCGCCGCCGAATCCCGCCAGTCCGAAGGGCAGGTGATGGCCCCGGGCGGTGGCGGGGCCCCTCACGAGGGGGCCTCGCCACCGCCGGGCCGCGCACAGTGCTTGCTTATCTCATCCGGCGCCTGATCGCCGTCATCATCATGGTGCTGGTCGTACTGCTCGCGACCTTCACCGTCTTCTTCATGCTGCCCAAGTGGGCGGGGCAGGACATTGCCGTCCTCTTCGCCGGCAAGGCGACCGGAGCTGAGCAGATCGAAGGTATCCGGACCAAGTTGGGCCTTGACGATCCGCTGCTCGTTCAGTTCTGGGACTTCGTCAAGGGCATTCCGATGGGGCGCGACTTCGCCAACGGTGATGACGTGACCCATTGCCCGGCGCCCTGTTTCGGCTACTCCTTCACCACCGAAGAGCCGGTCTGGGCCACGCTCAAGAGCGCTCTTCCCGTGACCGCTGTGCTCGCCGCGGGCGCGTGTGTGCTCTGGCTGGCCGCCGGTGTCGCCACCGGTGTGGTTTCCGCACTCCGCCGGGGAACCATCTGGGACCGGGCCGCCATGACCACCGCGCTGGCCGGAGTCTCGATGCCGGTCTTCTTCACCGGCATGGTCGCGATGGGCATCTTCGTGCACAACCTCGGCTGGGTGAACATCGCGGACAGCCTCAGCACCGACGATCCGGCCGGTGTCTGGCTGGAGACGATGATCCTGCCGTGGATCGTGCTCGCCTTCCTCAACGCTGCGATGTACGCCCGGCTCACCAGAGCCACCATGCTCGAAGTCATGGGTGAGGACTACATCCGAACCGCACGGGCCAAGGGCCTGGGGGAGTCCGTTGTGATCCGGCGGCACGCCCTGCGTTCCGCGATGACACCGATCCTCACCGTCTTCGGCCTCGACCTCGGCGTCCTCATGGGCGGCGCCGTGCTCACCGAGTCCACCTTCAACCTTCCCGGCCTCGGCCTCGAAGCGGTCCGGGCCATCGACCGGAAGGACCTCCCGGTGATCCTCGGCGTCACGCTGTTCGCGGCGCTCGCCATCGCCATCGCGAACCTCATCGTGGACATTCTGTACGCCGTCATCGACCCGCGAGTGAGGCTGGGATGACCGAACTGCACAAGAGCGGTGCCGCGGTGAGTGAACCCGTAGCCGCCACGCCTATTCCGACCGCGTTCCTCGAAGTGCGCGACCTCAAAGTGCACTTCCCGACTGACGACGGCCTGGTCAAGTCCGTCGACGGTCTCAGCTTCCAGCTGGAGAAGGGCCGAACACTCGGCATTGTCGGTGAATCGGGTTCCGGCAAGTCTGTGACCTCGCTCGGCATTCTCGGTCTGCACACGGCCGGTCAGCGTGGCGTCCGCAAGGCGCAGATCTCCGGCGAGATCTGGCTCGATGGCACGGAGTTGCTGAGCGCCGACCCCGACGAGGTGCGCAAGCTGCGCGGCCGGGACATGGCGATGATCTTCCAGGATCCTCTCTCCGCGCTCCACCCGTACTACTCCATCGGCAGGCAGATCACCGAGGCGTACCGGGTCCACAACAACGTCGACAAGAAGACCGCGCGCAAGCGAGCCATCGAGATGCTCGACCGAGTGGGGATTCCTCAACCGGACAAGCGGGTCGACAGCTTCCCGCACGAGTTCTCCGGCGGTATGCGGCAGCGCGCGATGATCGCGATGGCGCTGGTGAACAACCCTGAGCTGCTCATCGCGGACGAGCCGACGACCGCTTTGGACGTGACAGTCCAGGCACAGATCCTCGACCTCATCCGGGATCTGCAGAAGGAGTTCGGCTCCGCAGTCATCATGATCACGCACGACCTGGGTGTGGTCGCCGAGATGGCGGACGAGCTCCTCGTCATGTACGGCGGCCGCTGTGTGGAGCGCGGTACTGCCGAGAAGGTCTTCTATGAGCCCCAACACCCTTACACCTGGGGCTTGCTGGGGTCGATGCCGCGTATCGACCGTGAGGAGACCGACCGCCTCATTCCGGTCAAGGGCTCCCCGCCCAGCTTGATCAACTTGCCGAGCGGCTGTGCCTTCAACCCGCGCTGTCCTTACGCGGACGTGCCCAAGGAGCAGATCACCCGTCGCGAGCGTCCCGAGCTGCGCGAGGTGGCACCGGGGCACTTCTCCGCTTGCCACATGGCGCAGGAGGACCGCACGCGGATCTGGACCGAAGAGATTGCGCCGAAGCTGTGAAAGACGAAGCGAAAGGCCAGGAGATGACGATCCCGGCGCAGTCGAAGGGCTCCCCCGAGCCGCTGCTCAAGGTCGACGGCCTGGTGAAGCATTTCCCCATCAAGAAGGGGCTGCTCCAGCGCCAGGTGGCCGCAGTGCAGGCGGTCGACGGGCTGAGCTTCGATGTGCGGCCCGGTGAGACGCTTGGTGTCGTGGGGGAGTCGGGCTGTGGCAAGTCGACCATGGGCCGGCTTATCACCCGGCTGCTCGAACCGACGGGCGGGCGAGTCGAGTTCGAGGGCACGGACATCACGCACCTGGGCGCCGGTGGGATGCGCCCGCTGCGCCGTGACGTGCAGATGATCTTCCAGGATCCGTACTCGTCGTTGAACCCGCGGCATACCATCGGCACGATCGTCGGCACCCCCTTCAAGCTCCAGGGCGTGAAGCCCGAGGGCGGGGTGAAGAAGACCGTGCAGGAAATGCTCGAGCGCGTGGGGCTCAGCCCCGAGCACTACAACCGCTATCCGCACGAGTTCTCCGGTGGCCAGCGCCAACGCATCGGCATCGCCCGGGCGTTGATGCTCCGCCCCAAGCTGGTCGTGGCAGATGAGCCGGTCTCCGCCCTGGACGTGTCCATCCAGGCGCAGGTGGTCAACCTCCTCGACGACCTTCAGGACGAGCTTGGCCTCACGTATGTGATCATCGCGCACGACCTGTCGGTGATTCGGCATGTATCAGACCGCATCGCCGTGATGTACCTAGGCAAGATCGTGGAGTTGGCGGATCGCAAGGATCTCTATGCCAACCCGATGCATCCGTACACCAAGGCGCTTCTCTCCGCCGTTCCTGTGCCGGACCCCAAGCGGCGTGGAGCCAAGAGCGAGCGGATCCTCCTCAAGGGCGACGTCCCCTCGCCGATCGCGCCGCCCTCGGGCTGCCGCTTCCACACCCGGTGCTGGAAGGCGACGCAGATCTGCACGACGAAGGAGCCCCCGCTCGTCGCGCTCAGGCCGGGGCAGCAGGTGGCCTGCCACCACCCGGAGAATTTCGAGGATCAGGCGCCGGAGGACACGGAGCTGATCTCGGCCGCGAGAGAGGCGATCGACGTGGTGACGGTCGCTGGCGCAGACGCCGGGAACGGTGGTCTCGCTGAACCAGCCACTCCGACCGAGCCTGCGGGTGACACGGACGCGACTTTGGAGACATCGAACATCCCCGAGGTCTCCAAGGGTGAGGAAGCCGAGAAGTAGGCCCCAGAGGGGCTCACATCCGGACCTTCCGAGCGGGAGAGCGCCCCCAGCCCTCTCCCGCTCACCGTATCCGGCTGACAGCGGCACATACCGGGGCCATGCCCGGCCGCAGGTAAGAATGGCGCGTGCTCCAAGACCTCTTCACCCCCTCCGTCCAGCACGCCCTGGACATCGTCGGGATCTTCGTCTTCGCGATCTCCGGCGCCCTGCTCGCCGTGCGCAAGAACTTCGACGTGTTCGGCATCGCGGTCCTCGCCGAGGTCACCGCGCTCGGCGGCGGGCTCTTCCGTGACCTGGTCATCGGCGCGGTGCCCCCGGCGGCCTTCACCGATCTCGGCTACTTCATCACCCCGCTCTTCGCGGCGCTGCTGGTCTTCTTCCTCCACCCCGAGGTAGAGCGCACCCAGCTCGCGGTGAATGTGTTCGACGCGGCGGGCCTCGGCCTGTTCTGCGTCACGGGGACCACGAAGGCGTACGACTACGGGCTCGGCCTCACGTCGTCGGTGGCGCTGGGCCTCGCGACGGCGGTGGGCGGCGGCGTGCTGCGCGACATCATCGCCAACGAGGTGCCGTCGCTGGTGCGCTGGGACCGCGACCTGTACGCGGTGCCCGCGATCGTCGGCGCCACGATGGTGGCGCTCTGCATCCGTTACGAGGCCCTGACGGCGTTCACGAGCGGTCTGGCGATCGTGACGGCGTTCGTCCTGCGACTGCTCGCGATGAAGTACCACTGGCGGGCGCCACGGGCGTGGAACCGCAGGTCGGCGGCGGTGGAGCCGGAAGAGGCCGGGTGAGCGGGAGCTGCTTCGGGTCGCTTCGGGTCGCTTCGGGTCGCTTCGGATCGCTTCGGGTCGCTTCGGATCGAGAAAAGCTACCGCTCAGTAGTTTCCTGTTGTACCTTGCCTGCATGAAGGCAGAAGCAGCAGCGACGATCGGCGACAGCGAGTTCGACCGGGACACCCGGGTCACGCTCCGCGAGCCGAGTGTCTACGACGCGGAGCTCTCCACGGGCTGGACGATCATCAACGCCGTCAACGGCGGCTACCTCCTCGCCCTCATCGGCCGCGCCCTGGCCGACGCGCTGCCGCACGCCGACCCCTTCACGATCTCGGCGCACTACCTGACGGCGTCGCAGCCGGGCCCGGCGGTCATCCGCACCGATGTGGTCCGCGGCGGCCGCACGCTCTCCACCGGCCAGGCGTCGCTGTTCCAGTACGACGAGGAGGGCCGGGAGGTGGAGCGCATCCGCGTCCTGGCGTCCTACGGCGACCTGGACACCCTCCCCGACGACGTCCGCACCTCGGCCGAGCCGCCCGCGATCCCGCCCCTTGAGCAGTGCTTCGGCCCGCAGGACGCCCCCGACAACGCCCCGCCCGTGCCCGGGAGTTCGGCGATCACGGAGCGCCTGGCGCTGAAGCTGGACCCGTCCACGCTCGGCTGGGCCCTCGGTGCGCCCTCGGGCAAGGGCGAGATGCGGGCGTGGTTCTCCCTGGCGGACGGCCGCGACGCGGACCCCTTGTCGCTCCTCCTGGTGGTGGACGCCCTGCCTCCCACGGCTTTCGAACTGGGCCTGAAGGGCTGGGTCCCCACGGTCGAACTCACCACGCACATCCGCCACCGCCCCGCCCCGGGCCCCCTCCGCGTCTCCATCACGACCCGCAACCTTGCGGGGGGCTTCCTGGAGGAGGACGCGGAGGTCTGGGACAGCGAGGACCGGCTGGTGGCGCAGTCGCGGCAGTTGGCGCGGGTGCGGCTGCACTGAGCAGCTTGGGTGAGGTCCCTTGCTGATGGGTGGATCCGGCTGCGTTGCTGGGGTATGGCTTCGTAAACGGCGCAGGCCCGACCGAAGGGTCAGTGGTCGTTGAAGAACGATACGGTCTCATACCGTGTGGTGCGGTTCTCGCCGAACCATACGGTGATGTTTGCCGACTCCGGGAGGTTGTAGACGCCTCCTTCGGAAGCTCGGTGTGTCTTGCAGCTGCCGTAGCCATTGGTGACGGTCATTGAGTAATCGCCGAGGCTGGCCCAGGCTGGCTTTCCGTTCCTGGCGGCGTCGCACACCGAGATGACGTCGCCGTTCTCCTTGACGTAGAGCTTCGCCCCGTATGCCTCCCAGGTATGGTCCCAGCCGTCGCCCGGGTCCCCAGGGCCGGCCGAAGCGGAGGTGGCGCTGCCGACAAAGGTGGTGGCGGCCAGTGCCAGCACTCCGACGGCAGTCTGTATCGAGCGCAGTTTCAAAGCTTGCCCTTTCGAATGGTTGTGGAGGAACTGCAGTGCGTCACGGAGTATCCGGGCTCACGGCAGCAGCTTGGTCATACGCCTGTCTGGTGAGCTCGGAAAATACACACGCTGGCGCCCTCGAGTAGCAAACAGCGGATCTGGAACCTGTCAGTTATCGGACGTATAGGTGCCAATAGCCTTCCATTGGAGGGGCAAAGGCGTTCAGGCATTTGTATGCGGAGTATCCGCTGCGCAAGTAGTACGCTCCGCCCCTTTCGCACTGCGTCTCGTTGTCGTAAAGGCCAACCTCCTTCCAGCGGGCAGCTGAGCTTGGCTCGCCAGCACTGACCGATGGCGCAGCGTCAGCGGGGGCGGCGGTGAACGCTGCTGCCCCAAGGCTCAGTGCAACGGTGGCCGTCCGGCAGCCCGGCGGCCGATGGAGCGACGTGGCATCGTGAATCCCCTCTCCCGTGAACACGCATGAGCAATTGACGCCTTGCCGATTTACAGGATCATCACAGAGTCGCCGTCCGGCCACAACGACCCTATTCAGTCACGTAGTTCACTGGACGGGCCAGCGGCTCGGCTCCCTTCGGGGAACGGCTCGCGCCCCATCCAAGCCGCCAACTCCCCGTACACGTCCGCCCCTTCAGGCGCAGGCTGCACGTCGGCGAAAGGCACTCCCTCACCCCGCCGGTCGGCGGGCAGCACCTGGCGCGCGACCCCCAGCGCGAATCGGGCGACCTCCTGGTCCAGCTCGCCCGTGGAACGCCCGAGCGCGACCGCCAGGTCCCACGTGTGCGTCGCCGACTCCATCACGTAGCCGGACAGCGCCGCCCGGCCCGGTACCTCGCCCCAGGGCACCGTGACCGACGCGTCGAGGCGGGCGTCGTCCGTCCACGCGGCGATCGCAAGTCGGCGCCCCTCCTCATACGCGGCGCCCCACTCGCCGTCCGCGAGCCCCTTGACGTCCACGTCCACGGCGAGTCCGTCCCCGCCCTCGCCCACCACCCTGATCCGCCGCAGCCCGCCCACCAGGTGGCCGGCAAGGGCGCGCACGTCGAACTCCGTACAGGGTGTGGGGTCGGACAGCTGCTCGGGCTTGATCGACCCCACCAGTTCCAGGACCTGCTCGCTGGCGCGGGCGAAGAGCGGGCGGGGGTCGGGCAGGGGCTGGTTCGTCGAGGTCATCTCTGTCTCCAAAAGTCTTCGTGAGCACACGAGTTGGGCTCCGTGCGACTGCTGCGGCTGCCGCGACCGCCGCGGCCGCGTACGGGAAACAGGCTCCCCCTATAACGTGACAGGTACCGTCAGCATTTCCCCGGAAGTCTCCCCGAACTGCGAGAACCTGGCCCCGTGAAGTCCGACCGCCTCCTCTCCATCCTCCTGCTCCTCCAGACCCGCGGGCAGGTCCCGGCCCACGAGCTGGCCGACCGGCTCGAGGTCTCCGTGCGCACCATCTACCGGGACATCGAGGCCCTCTCGGCCTCCGGCGTGCCCGTCTACGCCGAGCGCGGGCGGCACGGCGGGATCGCGCTGCTCCCGGGGTACCGCACGGACGTCACGGGGCTGACCGCCGACGAGTCGCGGGCCCTGTTCATCCTGGGCTCCCAGGGCGCGCACGCCGCGCTCGGCCTGGACGTCGCGCTCGGCTCCGCGCTCCGCAAGGTCATGGCCGCGCTGCCCGAACCCCACCGGCCCGCCGCCGAGTTGACGAGCCGTCGGATCCTCGTCGACTCCTCGCGCTGGACGCGCGGCGTCCCGGCCGCCGCCGTCGACCTCGACGTCCTGCAGGACGCCGTCTTCGCGGACCGCCGCCTCCGGCTCCGCTACCGGCACAGCGGCGCCGCCGAGTCGAAGACGTACACCGTCGACCCGTACGGCCTCGTCTCCAAGGCCGGCGTCTGGTACCTGGTCGCCGACCGCGAGGGCGAACCACGGCTCTTCCGCGCCGACCGGGTGCGCTCGGCGGCCCTCCTGGACGAGCCGGTCCAGCGGCGGCCCGGCGTCGAACTCGCCGACGCCTGGGAGGTGTTGCGGCGCCAGGTCGAGGAGCGACCGGGCCTCGTCGCGGTGACGGCACGCGTGCGCAGGGAGCGGCTCGACATGTTCCTGCGGCTCTGCGGCGGCGCCCTCACGGAGCCCCCCGAAAGCGCCGGGGAGGAGGGGGAGTGGGTTGCCGTCCGGCTCGGCTACGGCGACCTCCGCGAGGCCCGCTCGCTGCTCGCCTTCGTCGACACGGTCGAAGTCCTCGACCCCCCGGAGGCCCGCGCCCTCCTCGCCCGCGACGCCGCCGCGATCAGCGCGCTGTACCCGCCTGAGCCGGCGGCGCCTGAAGGAAGGGCGGTTGAAGGAAGCGGGCCAGCGCGGCCGTGAGCGACGCGGGCGCGTCCTCCTGTACGAGGTGTCCGGCGCCCTCGATCAGCCGCAGCTCGGCGCCGGGGATCAGCTTCGCCAGCTCATGGCCCTTCGCCACCGGGATCCAGGTGTCGTCCGTGCCCCAGCAGATGAGTACGGGAAGTGCCGCCAACTCGCCGTAACGGCCCTGGACTTCGTCCGTGTACCGCTGGTCGTTCTGCTCGATCTGGCGGTAGAAGGCGGGCCGTCCCGCCTCCGTGCACCAGGGGTCCACGAGCCGGTCCAGGGTCGTGGGGTGCAGGCCGGGGTGGCTCGCCGAGCTCACGTACTCGCGGACGAGGGCGCGGTGCAGCTCGGACGGCAGCTGCGCGAAGACGTCCGCGTGCGCGCCGAGGAGGCGGTAGGTGGGGGAGCCCCAGGGGGCGAGCGCCACCGGGTCGACGAGGGCGAGGCGGGCGTAGCGGGCGCCGTGCAGGAGGTGTGCGCGCAGCGCCACACAGCCCCCGAAGTCATGGGCGACGACGGCCGGTCGGTCCCCCGCGGCGCCGTCACCCTCGCCCTCGCTCTTCCCGTCGAGGCCCCAGTGCGCGAGCAGCTCCGCGAACACCCGCGCCTGCGCGGCCAGCGACACGTCCTGCCCGGCCCCCATCTCGGAGGTTCCGTAGCCGGGCATGTCCCAGACGTACACGCGGTGTCCGGGCGCGAGCGCGCGGGCGATGTCCCGCCAGACGTACGAGGAGAAGGGCGTGCCGTGCAGCAGGACGACGGGCGGGGCGTCCTGCGGTCCGAGCGCCGCCCAGCGGACGGTGCCGGACGAGCTGTCGAAGGTGCGGTCGAGGGTCCAGGCGTCGTGGGCAACTGTCATGGACAGTGAGCCTAGTTGACCCTTACTTGTCCAGCCAGTGGTAGCGGCCGAGGCTCACCAGGAGCAGCTGCTTGCGGGCCGTCGCGGCCGTCCGCGCCGCCGCCTCGGTGTCGCCGTCGGCGTCCAGGAACGCCGACGCGGTCATCACCATGTGGTCGACGTACATCCGGGCGAGCATCAGCAGATCGTCCGCGTCCCAGCCCTCGCCCTCCGGCTCGCCCGCGAACTGGCCGGCCACCTCCCGTGCGAACAGGTCGAGTTGGGCGCCGATGGCGTCCCGCACCGCCTTGACGCCGCCGTGCCGCTCGCGGGCGATGAAGCGGACGTGGGCGGGGTGGCTGCGGACGTACGCGGCGATCAGCTCGACGGTCGCCGCGATCCGTTCCTCGCCGTCGCCGGTCGCCGCCAGCAGCGCGCCGAGCGTGGTGTGCAGGCTGTCGAGCGCCTCCTCGACCAGGGCCACGCCGAGGTCGGCGGTGTCCCGGAAGTGGCGGTAGAAGGCGGTGGGGGCCACGCCCACGGCACGGGTGACCTCGCGCAGACCCAGGCTGCTGAGGCTCTGCTCCTCGAGGAGCGCGAGCGCGGCGTCGAGGAGGGCCTGGCGGGTCTTCTGCTTCTGGGCCTGCCGGCTGCCGAGGGTGTGACTCATGCCATGCAGTTAACAACTGTTCTCCGACTTTTGGAAGCCGGGAGGGGAGTAGACTCTCCAGTCAGTGAACAGTTGTAACCACAGTTGTAACCACAACTGTTCACCTATCCTGCCGCCCTCCCTTTGAGAGGCATTCACATGCTGTTCCTCGTCGCGGCCCTCCTGCTGCTCGGCGTCGCGCTCGGCTCCGTGGCCCACGCCCCGCTGCCCGTCACCTTCGTCGCCGCCGCCGTCATCGGCCTCTGGCTGCTGGTGTTCGCGATCCGCGAGCGCCGGGCGCGGCACCGCTGACCCGCCGACCCGCATCCCGACTCACCTGCCAGGAGTCACACCATGGAACTCACCACCCGCACCGCCACTGCCACCTCTGCCCCTGCCGCCGTGCGGCGCGACGCCGACGGCATGGCCGTCGCCTCGTTCGTCCTCGGGCTGCTCGGCCTCCTCGTCCTGAACCTCTTCCTCGGCCCCGTCGCCATCGTGCTCGCGAGCCTCGCCCTGTGGCGCGGCACCGCCCGCCGCGGCCGCGCGCTGCTCGGCCTCGGCCTCGGTGTGGCCGACCTCGTCGTGCTCGCCACGCTCATCTCCGTTGACGGCACGGCCTCTTGGAGTCTCGCGGGCTGAGACGTTCGGGGAGGTGGGCGACGGCCGGGGCGGGCCGCGCCCGGTGCCTCGTAGAATCGGGGGCACCATGGCCTATCTCGACCACGCCGCGACCACTCCGATGCTGCCGGAGGCGATCGAGGCGATGACCGCCCAGCTCGCCGTCACCGGAAACGCCTCCTCGCTGCACGCGGCCGGGCGCCGGGCCCGGCGCACCGTCGAGGAGGCCCGCGAGGCGCTCGCCGCCTCGCTCGGCGCCCGCCCCAGCGAGACCGTGTTCACCTCGGGCGGCACCGAGTCCGACAACCTCGCCGTGAAGGGCCTGTTCTGGTCCCGGCGCGCCGCCGACCCCGCCCGTGTCCGCGTCCTCGCCAGCCCCGTCGAGCACCACGCGGTCCTCGACGCCGTGGACTGGCTCGGCGAGCACGAGGGCGCCACCGTCGAGTACCTCCCCGTCGACGCGCACGGCCGCGTCCACCCCGACGCCCTGCGCGCGGCCGTCGAGCGGAACCCCGACGACGTCGCCCTGGCCACCGTCATGTGGGCCAACAACGAGATCGGCACGCTCCAGCCGGTCCAGGAACTCGCCGCCGTGGCGCGGGAGTTCGGCATCCCGCTGCACGCCGACGCGGTGCAGGCGTTCGGCCAGGTGCCCGTCGACTTCGGTGCCTCCGGGCTCGCCGCGATGACCGTCTCCGGACACAAGATCGGCGGCCCGTACGGCATCGGGGCGCTGCTGCTCGGGCGCGAGTACAGCCCCGTGCCGGTGCTGCACGGCGGCGGCCAGGAGCGCCACGTCCGCTCCGGGACCCTCGACGTGCCCGCCGTCGCGGCCTTCGCCGTGGCGGGGCAGCACGCCGCCGCACAGCGCGCCCGGTTCGCCCGCGAGATCGGCGCGCTCCGCGACGACCTGGTGAAGTCCGTGCAGGCGGCGGTCCCGGACGCGATCCTCGGCGGCGACCCGTCCCCGGAGGGCCGCCTCCCGGCCAACGCCCACTTCACGTTCCCCGGCTGCGAGGGCGACTCCCTGCTGCTCCTCCTGGACGCCCAGGGCATCGAGTGCTCCACCGGCTCCGCGTGCACCGCGGGCGTCGCCCAGCCCAGCCACGTCCTGCTCGCCACGGGCACGGACCCGGACCTGGCCCGCGGCACGCTCCGCTTCTCCCTCGGCCATACGTCGACCGAGGCGGACGTCGAGGCGGTGGCTGAGGCGATCGGCCCCGCGGTCGAGCGGGCGCGGGCGGCGGGCCTGAGCTAGCTCTTCTCGCGCTTCGGCCGCGTCTGGTCCAGGCGTTCGCGGGCCGCCCGCACCTCGCGCATGTAGAGCTTCCAGTCCCAGTTCGGCCCCGGGTCCGTGTGGTCCGTGCCCTGCACCTCCACGTGCCCGATGATGTGCTCGCGGTCCACCGGTATCCCGTACCGCTTGCAGATCCCGGCGGTGAGGCGGGCCGACGCCGCGTACATCCGCGGTGTGAACGAGGACTTCTTGTCGACGAAGCCCTCGTGCTCGATGCCGATGCTCCGCTCGTTCATGTCCTTGTTGCCCGCGTGGAACGCCACGTCGAGCTCGCGGATCATCTGGGCGACGTGGCCGTCCTTGCGCACCACGTAGTGGGCGGCCGCGCCGTGGGACGGGTCCTTGAAGACGCGCAGGGCCGTGTCGTAGCTGCCCTGGACGACGTGGATGACGACGCGGTCTATGCGGTAGTCGTCGGGGCGGTCCGCACGGCGCCAGTTGTACTCGGACGCGGCGACCCACTGCGCGCCCTTCGCGTCGACCTCGCCCTCCTTGCGGCGCTTGACGACTCCGGGAAGGCGCCACCACAGGCGTCCGAGCTCGTCGCGGGCGAGCACGGCGGTGCCCGCCGCGGCGGCCGCCCCGCCGATCAGGAGGGTGCGGCGGTTCAGTCTCCGCTCGGAGCGCTCGGGCGGCTTTCCGCCGGTGTCTTCCCCCATGTGATCGTGAACGCATACTCACGGGCTTCCGGTTCCCGTGGGCCCGTACCCTGTAAGGGCTATGACTGAGATCCCGCAGCGCTCCCGCCCCCTCCGCGTACTCGCCGCCATGTCCGGAGGCGTGGATTCCGCCGTCGCCGCCGCCCGCGCGGCCGAAGCCGGGCACGACGTGACCGGAGTGCACCTCGCGCTCTCGGCCAACCCGCAGTCGTTCCGCACGGGCGCCCGCGGCTGTTGCACCATCGAGGACTCCCGCGACGCCCGCCGCGCCGCGGACGTCATCGGGATCCCGTTCTACGTGTGGGACCTCGCCGAGCGGTTCCGCGAGGACGTCGTCGAGGACTTCATCGCGGAGTACGAGGCCGGGCGCACCCCCAACCCCTGTCTGCGCTGCAACGAGAAGATCAAGTTCGCGGCGCTGCTCGACAAGGCCCTCGCGCTCGGCTTCGACGCGGTCGCCACCGGCCACTACGCCCAGGTGATCGTGAACGAGGACGGCACCCGCGAGCTGCACCGCGCCTCGGACATGGCCAAGGACCAGAGCTACGTCCTCGGGGTCCTGGACGACCGCCAGCTCGCCCACGCGCTCTTCCCCCTCGGGGACACGGTCACCACGAAGGACGAGATCCGAGCGGAGGCCGAGCGCCGCGGCCTCGCCGTCGCCAAGAAGCCGGACTCGCACGACATCTGCTTCATCGCGGACGGCGACACCCAGGGGTTCCTCGCCGACCGGCTCGGCAAGGCGGAGGGCGACATCGTCGACGCCGACGGCAACAAGCTGGGCACGCACGAGGGGGCGTACGGCTTCACGATCGGCCAGCGCAAGGGGCTCAGGATCGGCACCCCCGCCCCGGACGGCAAGCCGCGCTACGTCCTGGACATCTCGCCGGTGAACAACACGGTGACGGTCGGCTCCGCCGCCGACCTGGACGTCACCGCGCTCACCGCCGTCAAGCCCCGCTGGTGCGGCGTCGCCCCGGCCGGGCCCGGCACGTACACCGCCCAGCTGCGCGCCCACGGCGGCGAGACGGAGGTGACGGCGGAGCTCGTCGACGGCTCGGAGCTGAAGGTCTCCTTCGCCGAGCCCGTACGGGGCGTGGCGCCGGGCCAGGCGATCGTCCTGTACGACGGGACGCGCGTCGTCGGCTCGGCCACGATCGCGACGACGGAGCGGGCGACCGCGGCCGCGTAGGCCCGGTGCCGGATCAGCCCACCCGGAGCACGATCTTGCCCCGGGTGCGGCCCTCCTCCCCGCGCGCGTGGGCCTTCGCGGCCTCCTCCAGGGGCAGCACCGTGTCGATCTCGGCCCGGAGCCTTCCCTCCTCGACGAGGCGGGCGACGGCGAGCAGGCCCGCGTTGTCCGGCTCCACGACCGTCCAGCCGATGTGCACGCCCCGCTCCGCGGCCGCCCGCGCGGACGGCAGGTCGTCCGGCGACGGCAGCGTCACCAGGTGGCCGCCGGGGCGCACGAGGGGCAGCGAGCGGTCTCCGTAGTCGCCGCCGATGCCGTCCAGGACGACGTCGACGTCCCGTACGGCGGTGGCGAAGTCCGTCGTCGTGTAGTCGATCAGCTCGTCCGCGCCGAGGCCCTTCAGGAAGGCGTGCTTGTCCGCGCGCGCGGTGCCGATGACGTACGCGCCATGGGCCTTGGCGATCTGCACCGCGAGGTGGCCCACGCCGCCGGCCGCCGCGTGGATCAACACCCGCTGTCCGGGGCGCAGTTGCGCGGTGTCGATCAGGGACTGCCAGGCGGTGAGGGCGGCCAGGGGGAGCGCAGCCGCTTCTTTGTGGCCGAGGGCGGCGGGCTTGCGGACGAAGCGGCGGGCGGGCGCCGTCACGTACTCGGCGTACGCGCTCGCCTGCTCGGGGAAGCGCGGCATCCCGAACACCTCGTCGCCCGGCTCGAAGAGGGTCACGCCGGGGCCGACGGCCTCGACGGTGCCCGACACGTCGTAACCGAGGATCGGGGTCTCCGGCTCCCAGGGGACGATCGTGCCGTGGGCGCGGATCTTCCAGTCGACGGGGTTGACCCCGGCCGCGTGGACGCGCACCAGGATCTCGGTCAGGCCGGGCTCGGGGCGGTCGACCTCGACGGGGGTCAGGACGTCGGGGGCGCCCCAGGAGGGCGCGGCGACGGCGCGCATCTTCTGGTTCGTGTGCGTGCTGTCCGTGCTGTTCGGGGTGTTCGTGTTCGTCGTCATGGCCTCAGCCTGCGGCCCTGTGGTCGATCATGGTGCTGGCAGAATGGCCATGATGTGACAGGATCTGGCCATGGCAGTCAGGAGTGTCCACCGCGTCGCCGTCCTCGCGCTCGACGGCGTGTACCCCTTCGAACTGGGCATCCCCTCCCGGGTCCTCGGCAGCGCGCAGGACGCGTCGGGGCGGGCCCTGTACGACGTCGTGGTCTGCACGGTCGACGGGCGCCCCGTCTCCACGGAGGCGGGGTTCTCGGTGGCCGTGGAGCACGGCCCCGAAGTGCTCGCGGACGCCGACACCGT
This sequence comes from Streptomyces odontotermitis, assembly GCF_050510915.1. Classification (NCBI taxonomy): domain Bacteria; kingdom Bacillati; phylum Actinomycetota; class Actinomycetes; order Kitasatosporales; family Streptomycetaceae; genus Streptomyces; species Streptomyces odontotermitis. Next base: position 20,551 of record NZ_JBNJLS010000020.1, read on the forward strand.
CGTCATCCCGCCCACCCACCACCTCTGCGGCGGCACCGACGAGGGCGTCCTGCCGCCGCCGCTCGCCGCCGCCCTCGCCCGGATCAGGCCCGGTACGCGCATGGTGTCGATCTGCAGCGCCTCGTACGTGCTCGCCGCCGCCGGGCTCCTCGACGGGCGGCCCGCGACGACGCACTGGCAGGTCGCCCGGCATTTCCAGCGCACGTTCCCCCGGGTCAGGGTCGACGAGGACGTGCTCTTCGTGGACGACGGGGACGTGCTGACGGCGGCTGGCGTCGCGGCGGGTGTGGACCTGTGCCTGCACCTGGTGCGCCGGGACCACGGCAGCGCGGTCGCCAACAGCGTCGCGCGCGTGTGCGTCGTGCCGCCGTGGCGCGACGGCGGACAGGCCCAGTACATCGAACGGCCCGTCCCGGAGCCGACGATGGCGACGACGGCCGCCACCCGCGCGTGGGCGCTCGAACGGCTCCAGGAGCCGCTCTCGCTCGGCGAGATGGCCGCCCACGCGCGCATGAGCCTGCGGACCTTCACGCGCCGCTTCCGCGACGAGGCCGGGACCACTCCGGGGCGCTGGCTCACCGCACAGCGCCTCGAACTGGCCCGGCAGCTCCTGGAGTCGAGCGACCTGTCCATCGACCTCGTCGCGCACCGGGCGGGCTTCGGGACGGCCAACTCGCTGCGCCAGCACATGCGTTCCGTGCTCGGCACCTCGCCCGCGGCCTACCGCAGGACGTTCACGGCTGTGCGCTGACGTCCCCTCCGGTCCCTTCGGTGACCTCCACTTCGTAGAAGCAGAGGTGGTCCTTGATCCCGGCCACGTCGGGCTTCGGGTCGGGATAGGCCCACACCAGGTCCTGTGCACCCGGCAGCGACCAGTAGGAGGCCGTTCCCTTGAACGGGCAGTACGTGGTGGTTTCCGACGGTGTCAGCAGATCGGTGCGCACATCCTCCGGAGGGAGGTAGTAGCGCACCGGGCAGCCCGTCTCGCGCAGCAGGAGCGGGCGTTCGCTCTCCGCCACGACCTGCCCGTCATGGACCACGCGTACACGGTCGGTGCCCTGCTCGACGGTGATCCGGTGTCCCTGGCTCATCAGTTCTGCCTCTCTTCGGTTACTGGGTGCAGCGTTGTCCACAGGCGGCTTGTTCCCACCCTGCGCCATGACACAATCACGCTCCGCAATGACTCATCACTCACCGTCATGGAGGCGCGTGTGGCTGCCGACGACCTGAAGCGGAACCGCAAGTCCCTGGTCCACAAGGCCCGTTACGCCCTGCGGCACCCCGGCCGCCTTCCGGCCCATCTGCGCCGCGCCCTGCGCGACGCCGTGCTCCGGGTCAAGCACCGCGACCACGTCGCGTACTACCGGGCGGTGATGGCCTCCGACGCCGCCCGCAGCGCCGAGGCGGCCGTCGGCGGCGGCCCCTCGGTCGACCGGTGGACGTGGATCGGCAAGATGCAGTTCGACTACCTGGTGGAGCACGGCCTGCGCCCCGAGCACCGCCTCCTGGAGATCGGCTGCGGCAACCTCCGCGCGGGCCGCCTCTTCATCGACCACCTCGAAGCCGGGCACTACCACGGCATCGACATCTCCCCGGACATCCTCCTCGCGGCCCAGCGCACCCTGGTGAGCCAGGGCCTGCGCGCCAAGACCCCGTACCTCACCCTCGTCGACAACCTCACCTTCGACTTCCTGCCCGACGCCCACTTCGACGTCGTGCACGCGCACAGCGTCTTCTCGCACTCGCCGCTGCACGTCATCGAGGAGTGCTTCGCCCACGTCGGCCGCGTCCTCGCGCCCGGCGGCCACTTCGACTTCACCTTCGACCGGACCGAGGGCAAGGAGCACCAGGTCCTGCGCGAGGACTTCTACTACCGCACACAGACCCTCGTCGAACTCGCCGCGCAGTACGGCCTGTCGGCCCGCTTCATGGCCGACTGGGAGGACAAGCCGCACGGCCAGTCGAAGATCCGGATCACCCACGCCCCGAAGGACGGCCGGACGGAGTCCCTGCTGCCCGAGCCCCGGGTGTCGGAGGTGCGTCGTACCGTGGGCGCATGAACATCTGCGTCTTCCTCTCCGCCGCCGACCTCGACGACCGCTACACCCGCCCCGCCCACGAGTTCGCCGAGCTGCTCGGCAAGGGCGGGCACACGCTGGTGTGGGGCGGCTCGGAGAGCGGCCTGATGAAGGTCGTGGCGGACGGCGTGCAGGAGGCGGGCGGCCGGCTCGTCGGGGTCTCCGTGGACTTCCTCGCCGCCAAGGCCCGAGCCGTGACCGCGCCGGACGAGATGGTGATCGCGCGCGACCTCGCCGAGCGGAAGGCGCTTCTCCTGGACAAGGCCGACGCCGTCGTGATCATGGTGGGCGGCACGGGCACGCTCGACGAGGCCACCGAGATCCTGGAGCTGAAGAAGCACGGCAAGCACACCAAGCCGGTCGTGCTGCTCAACTCGGCGGGCTTCTACGACGGGTTGAAGGAGCAGTTCCGCCGCATGGAGGACGAGGGCTTCCTGCCGGTGCCCCTCACCGACCTGGTCTTCTTCGCCGAGGAGCCGGTGGGGGCGCTGGCGTACCTGGAAGAGTCGCGCGGACAGGTCTGAGCGTCTCGGCCCCTGGGCGCGTTCCGGCCCCGCGCGGCCGGAATGCGACGATGGGCCCATGGCTACACATGTGATCACCGGCGCGGGCTCCGGCATCGGCGCCGCCGTCGCCCGCCGCCTGCACGCCCGCGGCGACGACCTCGTCCTGCACGCCCGCGACGCGGCGCGCGCCAAGGACCTCGCCGCCGAGTTCCCCGGTGCGCGCACCCTCGTCGGCGACCTGGACGACCCGGACAAGATCTCCTGGGCCTTCGGGCACCAGACGCTGCCGGACCGCGTGGACTCCCTGCTGCACATCGCGGGTGTCGCCGACCTCGGCCCGGTCGGCGAGCTCACCCCGAAGACCTGGCGCCACCAGCTCAACGTGAACCTGATCGCGCCCGCCGAGCTGACCCGCCACTTCCTGCCCCAACTCCGCGTCGCCCAGGGCCACGTGATCTTCGTGAACTCGGGCGCGGGCCTGACCGCGAACGCCGAGTGGTCCGCGTACGCCGCCTCCAAGCACGGACTGAAGGCCCTCGCCGACTCCCTGCGCCACGAGGAGCACGGCAACGGCGTCCGGGTCACCTCCGTCTACCCCGGCCGCACCGCCAGCCCCATGCAGCAGAAGATCCACCAGCAGGAGGGCAAGGAGTACGACGCCTCGCGCTGGATCGACCCCGAGTCCGTGGCCACGACCATCGTGATGGCCCTCGACCTGCCGCGCGACGCGGAGGTCAACGACCTGACGGTGCGGCCCGGCCGATGAGCGAGCGCGTGTGGGGAGCGGCCACCGGCGTCGGGTCCATGCCCGGCGGTGACGCGCGCGAGGCCGCGAAGACCGTCACCGGCACCTTCGAGAGCGCCGAGCAGGGCATCCCGTACCTCGCCGAGCTCCCCGCGCGCGGGCCCGGCGCCGACATGATCGGCCGGACCGCCGGGCTCCTCGTCGACCTGTACGCGCGCGTGGAGCCCAGCGGCTGGCGCATCGGCGACCACCCCGGGCGCGACACCCGGCGCGCCCGCTCCTGGCTCGGCGAAGACCTCGACGCCCTCGAGGAGTTCACGCAGGGGTACGAGGGGCCGCTCAAGGTCCAGGCCGTCGGGCCGTGGACCCTCGCCGCCGCCCTGGAACTGCGCAACGGCGAGGCCGCGCTCAGCGACCCTGGCGCCTGCCGGGACCTCGCGGGCTCCCTCGCCGAGGGCCTGCGCGCCCACCTCGCGGACGTGCGCCGCCGCGTCCCCGGTGCCGACGTGGTGCTCCAGCTCGACGAGCCCTCGCTCATCGCGGTGCTGCGCGGGCAGATCAAGACGGCCAGCGAGTACCGCACCCACCGCGCCGTGGACCGCCAGCTCGTCGAGAGCACCCTGCGCGACGTGCTCGCCGTCCACAGCGCTCACGGGGGCCGGACCGTCGTCCACTCCTGCGCCCCCGACGTGCCGTTCGCGCTGCTGCGCAGGGCGGGTGCCGACGCCGTCTCGTTCGACTTCGCGCTGCTCACCGAGCGTGACGACGAGGTGATCGGGGAGGCCGTCGAGGGCGGTACACAGCTGTTCGCCGGTGTCGTGCCCGGCGTGGACGGCCCATTGTCAGACCCTGCCGGTAGCGTCATGGGTGTCAGGTCGCTGTGGCGCAGGCTGGGGCTGAATCCGGGTTCTCTCGCGGAGTCGGTCACGGTCACTCCGTCGTGCGGACTCGCGGGCGCTTCGCCCGCGTACGCACGACAGGCGCTCGCCCACTGCGCCCGGGCGGCGAGATCACTCGCGGACAACCCTGAGTAACCGGGTCTGAAGGTAACGGGAGGACGAGACGGTGGCTGTCGAACAGCAAGGCACAGTGCCCGCCGAGGCACGGGACAAGCACGCCCAGCTGGCCGAACAGATCGAGGAGCACCGCTTCCGGTACTACGTGAAGGACCAACCGGTCGTCAGCGACGCCGAGTTCGACAAGCTCCTGCGCTCCCTGGAGGCCCTGGAGGAGCAGTACCCCGAGCTGCGCACCCCGGACTCCCCGACCCAGAAGGTCGCCGGCGCCTACGAGACGGACTTCGCGTCCGTGGAGCACCGCGAGCGCATGCTCTCCCTCGACAACGCCTTCGACGACGAGGAGCTCGGCGCCTGGGCCGACCGCGTCGCCAAGGAGGTCGGCACGACCGACTTCCACTTCCTGTGCGAGCTGAAGGTCGACGGCCTCGCGGTGAACCTGACGTACGAGGACGGCAGGCTCACCCGCGCCGCCACCCGCGGCGACGGCCGCACCGGCGAGGACATCACTCCCAACGTCCGTACGATCGCCGACATCCCCGAGCGCCTCAAGGGCGAGCGCATCCCCGCCCTCGTCGAGATCCGCGGCGAAGTCTTCTTCCCCATGGAGAAGTTCGAGGAGCTCAACGCCCGCCTGGTCGAAGCGGGCGACAAGCCCTTCGCCAACCCGCGCAATGCGGCGGCCGGTTCACTGCGCCAGAAGGACCCGCGCGTCACCGCGACCCGCCCCCTGCACATGGTCGTGCATGGCATCGGCGCCCGTGAGGGCTTCGACATCGACTGCCTCTCGCATGCCTACCAGCTCCTCCACGAATGGGGCCTGCCCACCGCCCAGCACAACAAGGTCGTCCAAGACCTCGACGGCGTACGGGAGTTCATCGCCCACTTCGGCGAGCACCGCCACTCCGTGGAGCACGAGATCGACGGCGTCGTCGTCAAGCTCGACGAGATCCCGCTCCAGGGCCGCCTCGGCTCCACCTCCCGCGCCCCGCGCTGGGCCATCGCCTGGAAGTACGCGCCGGAGGAGGTCAACACCAAGCTCGTCGACATCAGAGTCGGCGTCGGCCGCACCGGCCGCGTCACGCCGTACGCGGTCGTCGAGCCCGTCACCGTCGCGGGCTCCGAGGTCGAGTTCGCCACCCTGCACAACCAGGACGTGGTGAAGGCCAAGGGCGTCTTCATCGGCGACACGGTCGTGCTGCGCAAGGCGGGCGACGTCATCCCGGAGATCCTCGGCCCCGTCGTGGACCTGCGGGACGGCAGCGAGCGCGAGTTCGAGATGCCCTCCGAGTGCCCCGAGTGCGGGACGGCGCTGCGCCCCATGAAGGAGGGCGACATCGACCTCCGCTGTCCGAACGGCCAGTCGTGCCCGGCCCAGTTGCGCGAGCGCCTCTTCTACCTGGCCGGCCGCAAGTGCCTGGACATCGAGAACTTCGGCTACGTCGCGGCCGCCGCCCTCACCAACCCCCTGGAGCCCTCGACCCCGCCGATCCTGGATGAGGGCGACATCTTCGACCTCAAGGTCGACGAGCTGCTCCCCATCAAGTCGTACGTCCTGGACCAGGACTCCGGCCTGCCCAAGCGCGACCCGAAGACCGGCGAGGAGAAGGTCGTCACGTTCTTCGCCAACCAGAAGGGCGAGGCGAAGAAGAACACCCTGGCGATGCTGGACAACATTCAGGCCGCGAAGGAACGCCCCCTCGCGCGCATCATCACGGGCCTGTCCATCCGCCACGTGGGACCGGTCGCCGCGGTGGCCCTCGCCCGCGAGTTCCGCTCCATCGACCGCATCGAGCAGGCCACCGAGGAGGAGCTGGCGGCCGTCGAGGGCGTCGGACCCACCATCGCGGCCTCCCTGAAGCAGTGGTTCGAGGAGGACTGGCACCGCGAGATCCTCCGCAAGTGGAAGGCCGCCGGAGTCCGCATGGAGGAGGAGTCCACCGGCGACGACGAGGGCCCCCGCCCCCTCGAAGGACTCACGGTGGTCGTGACCGGAACGCTCGCGAACCACACCAGGGACGGAGCCAAGGAGGCCCTGCAGTCCCGTGGGGCGAAGGTGACCGGTTCGGTCTCCAAGAAGACGTCGTTCGTCGTCGTGGGCGACAATCCCGGCTCGAAGTACGACAAAGCGATGCAGGTGAAGGTCCCCGTTCTGGACGAGGACGGCTTCGCGGTCCTCCTGGAACAGGGACCGGACGCCGCGAAGGAAGTCGCGCTTCCGACCGAGGAGTAGCGGTTGAAGGCCACCCGTTCAGCGCATACCAGATGCATACGGGTGGCCGGGTCGCATTCGGGCAACCGTTGTCGACCGCTGCCCGTGGAAGCCTTCTGCGGCCTACTGTTGAGGTGTGCGCCTGCCGTGCCCCGGTGCGGATGGGGTATCTCCTGCTCATCGAGAGCTTGGGGAAAGGTTTTCAGACGCGGCTGACTTGGGACTGGGTCCGCGTGGCGTGGGCACCGCCGGCTGTGAGAGGGACGGGAATGGAACCGACCGAGAGCGTCGCCCCGGACTCACGGCTGCGAGCCCGCCTCAAGGCCGGGCCGGGCGCCTGGTTCAGCCGCCGCGACCGCGGCACTTCGGGGACATCCGAGGCGGCACGCGCATCTGGCGTACAGGGCAAGGAAGTTGAGCTGCGCGAGCCGGAGCGGAGCCCCGTCGGGGCGCGCGCCGCGGACCGGCGGACCACGGCCGGGGGAACGCCCATCGGCCCGGTGCTGAGCACCGAAGTGCAGGAGGGCACAGGGCCCGAGACGGAGCAGCGGGCGAGAGACTCCCGCGCCACCGACGCCCGCGCCACCGACCCTCGCGTCACCGACTCCCGCACCACCGACTCCCGTACGGCCGACTCCCGTACGGTCGCGACGCAGCCCTCCGTCTCCGCCGAGTCCCGGACGTCCGAAGCGCGTCGGCCGCTGTGGCGCGTCCTGGACCGCCGCGGGCCGCATCCGCCGCACGGCGGCCAGGAGAGCCACGAGCCCTGGCCGCTGCTGCCCGTCGCCGTCGTGGCCGCCGCCGCGGTCGTGCTCGGCACCGGCTTCTTCCGCGCCTTCACCGACCACCACGCGCTGTTCCCGTCCGGCACCGTCGGCTGGTCGTTCGCCGTCCTCACCGGACTCATCGTCGCCCACCTCGTCGCCCTCGGCCGCGACCGCTGGTGGGGCGGTACGGGCTCGGGCGGCGCCCTCACCGTCGCGGTGCTCCTGCTGTACGGCTGGGTGCCCGCGGGCATGGTCAGCCTCACCGTCGTCGTGCTGGTCAGCGTCGCCCGGCGCAACCGCTGGCGGCAGGGACTGCTGCACGGCGCCGTCGACCTCCTCGGCATCGGCGCCGCCGCCCTCGCGATGGCCGCGTTCGGCACCGCGCCCTCGGCCGAGTCGCCCTGGCTGCCCGAGAGCTGGGACCTGTACACCGCCCCCGAGGTGGCGCTCGTCGCCGCCACGTACCTCGGCGTCACCCGCGTCCTGCTGTGGTACGTGCACGCGCCGCGCTCCGGGGCACTGCCGACCGTCACCCGCACCGCCCTCGTGCGGCAGGGCCTGGTCGGCGTGGCCCTGCTGGGCATCGCCCCGCTGATCTGCGTGGTGGCGACCGCACTTCCGATCCTCCTGCCCCTCTTCGCGATCCCGCTGGTCGCGCTCGACTCCACGCTGTGGATCGCCCGCGCCCGCGCGGAGGAGCAGCTGCGCGACCCGCTGACGGGCCTGCCCAACCGGCAGTGGCTCCTGGAGCGCACCTGGACGGCGATCGACGACGCCGAGCGCATCGGGGCGCGGTGCGCGCTGATGCTCATCGACATGGACCGCTTCCGCTCGGTCAACGACACCCTCGGCCATCTCGCCGGCGACCGGCTCCTGCTGCAGATCGCCGACCGGCTGCGGCTCGCCCTGCCGCGCGGCGCGGAGGCGGCCCGCCTCGGCGGCGACGAGTTCGCGGTGCTGCTCCCGGTGGCCGACTCCACGACGTCGGCGTCCCGCGTGGCCCGCTCCCTGGTCGCGGCGCTCGGCTCCCCGCTCGACCTGGACGGACTGACGCTGGTCCTGGAGGCGAGCGCCGGGCTCGCCGTCTTCCCGGACCACGCGCTGGACGCGGAGGGACTGCTGCGGCGCGCGGACGTCGCGATGTACCAGGCGAAGCGCGACCGCACCGGAGTGGAGGTGTACGAGTCGAAGCGGGACTCCAACACCCCTGACCGCCTCGGCCTGTTGGGGGACCTGCGCCGGGCTCTCGACGCGGGCGAGGTGGAGCTCCACTACCAGCCGAAGGTGCGCTTCGACGGGCAGGTCGCGGGCCTGGAGGCGCTCGTGCGCTGGGTGCACCCCGAGCGGGGAAAGGTCCCGCCGGACGAGTTCATCGCGATCGCGGAGTCGTCCGGGCTGATGCCCCATCTGACGGAGTACGTGCTGGAGACGGCGCTCGCGCAGGTCGCGCGCTGGCAGGCGCAGGGCCTGAAGGTGCCGGTCGCGGTGAACGTCTCGCCGCGTGACGTCCACACCCCCGGCTTCGCCGGAGCGGTGGCGGCCCGTCTCGCCCGGCACGGGGTCCCCGCGGGGGCGCTCCAGCTGGAGATAACGGAACACGTGCTCCTGGAGGACCCGCAGCGGGCGGCGGACACGCTCGCCGGGCTGACCGGGCACGGGGTGAAGATGTCGCTCGACGACTTCGGCACGGGCTACTCGTCCCTGGTCCACCTGCGGCGGCTCCCGGTGAGCGAGCTGAAGATCGACCGGTCGTTCGTGGCCCGCCTCGCCGTGGACACGGAGGACGCCGAGATCGTGCGCTGCACCGTCGACCTGGCGCACTCGCTGGGCCTGCTCGTCGTCGCGGAGGGCGTCGAGGACGACGAGACGTGGGAGCGGCTGCGGGACCTCGGGTGCGACGCGGTGCAGGGGTGGCTGGTCGCGGCGGCGATGCCGGAGGAGGAGACGACGGCGTGGCTGCGGGCGCGGGGGTCGCGGGGCTGGCAGCGGCCCGCCGCTCAGGCCGCGGAGGGGGAGCGGTCCTCCAAGTAGGGCCACGTTGTAGGCGCCCTGGCCTGCGGCCGCCGGTCTGTGCGAGGGGGCGAGGCGACCTGCGTCGCGCGTCGCAGCGCACGGGTGGGCGCGTGGGAGACCCGCCGCGGAGCGGCGAAGAGGCTGCCGCGGAGCGGCGAGGGAACGCGGCGCGGAGCGCCGGGGGAGGCCCCGCGGAGCGGGGCAGCAGCCGCCGCGGAGCGGCGGGGAGAAACCGCTGCACGGGCAAGCGCTCGCGCCCCATAGGATTGGGGGCACAACCCACACACTCACCCCAGAGGATCGCTGCATGCCTGGCATCACGCGCGAGGAGGTCGCCCACCTCGCCCGCCTAGCACGTCTGGAGCTGAAGGCCGAAGAGCTCGACCACTTCGCCGGACAGCTGGACGACATCATCGGCGCGGTCGCCCGCGTCTCTGAGGTCGCCGACCAAGACGTACCGCCGACCTCTCACCCGCTGCCGCTGACGAACGTCATGCGCGCGGACGAGGTCCGTCCGTCGCTCACCCCCGAGCAGGCGCTCTCCGGCGCCCCGGCCCAGGAGCAGCAGCGTTTCAAGGTGCCGCAGATCCTGGGGGAGGACTAAGAACCATGACGGACAACAGCAACGTCAACATCATCAAGCTCACCGCCGCCGAGATCGCCGCGAAGATCGCCGACGGCAGCCTCACCGCCGTCGAGGTCACCGAGGCGCACCTGGCCCGCATCGAGGCCGTCGACGAGAAGGTGCACGCCTTCCTGCACGTCGACCGTGAGGGCGCCCTCGCGCAGGCCCGCGCCGTGGACGAGAAGCGGGCCAGGGGCGAGAAGCTCGGGCCGCTCGCCGGTGTGCCGATCGCGCTGAAGGACATCTTCACCACGGAGGGGATCCCGACCACGGTCGGCTCGAAGATCCTCGAGGGGTGGATCCCGCCGTACGACGCGACGGTCACGAAGAACCTGAAGGCCGCCGACGTCGTCATCCTCGGCAAGACCAACATGGACGAGTTCGCCATGGGGTCGAGCACCGAGAACAGCGCGTACGGCCCCACTGGTAACCCGTGGGACCTCACCCGTATCCCGGGCGGTTCCGGCGGCGGCTCCAGCGCTGCCCTCGCCGCGTACGAGGCGCCGCTCGCCATGGGCACCGACACCGGCGGCTCCATCCGCCAGCCCGCCGCCGTCACCGGCACCGTGGGCGTCAAGCCGACGTACGGCGGTGTCTCCCGCTACGGCATGGTGGCGTTCTCCTCGTCCCTGGACCAGGGCGGCCCCTGCGCCCGTACGGTCCTGGACGCGGCGCTCCTCCACGAGGCCATCGCCGGGCACGACCCGCTGGACTCGACCTCCATCGACGCCCCGGTCCCCGCGGTCGTCGAGGCCGCGCGCAACGGCAGCGTCGAAGGCATGCGGGTCGGCGTCGTCAAGCAGTTCGCGGGCGAGGGCTACCAGGCCGGCGTCGTCCAGCGCTTCAACGAGTCCGTGGAGCTGCTCAAGTCCCTCGGCGCGACCGTCGTCGAGCTGGACTGCCCCTCGTTCGACCTGGGGCTGTCCGCGTACTACCTGATCGCCCCGTCCGAGTGCTCGTCCAACCTCGCGCGCTTCGACGCCATGCGCTACGGCCTGCGCGTCGGTGACGACGGCACCAAGTCGGCCGAGGACGTCACCGCGCTGACCCGCGAGGCGGGCTTCGGCGACGAGGTGAAGCGCCGCGTGATCCTCGGTACGTACGCCCTGAGCTCCGGCTACTACGACGCGTACTACGGCAGCGCCCAGAAGGTCCGCACGCTCATCACCCGCGAGTTCGAGTCGGCCTTCGAGCAGGTCGACGTCATCGTGTCGCCGACCACGCCGACCACCGCCTTCCCGATCGGCGAGCGCGCCGACGACCCGATGGCGATGTACCTCGCGGACCTGTGCACGATCCCGACCAACCTGGCGGGCAACGCCGCCATGTCGCTGCCCTGCGGCCTCGCGCCGGAGGACGGCCTGCCCGTCGGGCTCCAGATCATCGCCCCCGCCATGAAGGACGACCGCCTGTACAAGGTGGGCGCTGCCGTCGAGGCCGCCTTCGTGGAAAAGTGGGGCCACCCGCTGCTTGAGGAGGCTCCGTCGCTGTGAGTAGTGCTGTGAGCAAGGCCAAGGGCTTCAAGAAGTCCAAGACCGGTACGTATCTGTCGATCGGGACCACCGCGTTCGGTGCGATCAGCGTGGTCAAGCAGGCCAAGAAGGCCCGCTTCGAGGGCGACACGCTGCGCCTGATCGACGCCGCCGTGTCCGCCGCCGCCATCGTCACCGGCGTCGCGCTCCTGGTGCGCGAGCTCAAGCGCCTCGGCGACGACGACGTCCTGCTGGGCTGAGAGGGAAAGTTTCCATCGTGACCACCGAACTTCTGTCGTACGAGGACGCGTTGGCGTCGTACGACCCCGTCATGGGCCTGGAGGTCCATGTCGAGCTCGGCACCAAGACGAAGATGTTCTGCGGCTGCTCGACCGAGCTGAAGCAGGACGCCAACAGCCAGACGTGCCCGACCTGTCTCGGCCTGCCCGGCGCGCTGCCGGTCGTCAACGAGATCGGCGTCGAGTCCGCCATCAAGATCGGCCTCGCTCTCAACTGCGAGATCGCCGAGTGGTGCCGCTTCGCCCGGAAGAACTACTTCTATCCGGACATGCCGAAGAACTTCCAGACCTCCCAGTACGACGAGCCGATCGCCTACAACGGCTACCTCGACGTGCAGCTGGAGGACGGCGAGATCTTCCGCGTGGAGATCGAGCGCGCCCACATGGAGGAGGACACCGGCAAGTCCACGCACGTGGGCGGTGCCACCGGCCGCATCCACGGCGCCTCGCACTCCCTGCTCGACTACAACCGCGCGGGCATCCCCCTCATCGAGATCGTCACCAAGCCGATCGAGGGCGCGGGCGAGCGGGCCCCCGAGGTCGCCAAGGCGTACGTCGCCGAGCTGCGCGAGGTCATCAAGGCGCTCGACGTCTCCGAGGCCCGCATGGACAAGGGCCAGATGCGCTGCGACGTGAACCTCTCGCTGCGTCCCAACGGGACGGAGAAGTTCGGCACGCGCTCCGAGACGAAGAACGTCAACTCCCTTCGCTCCGTGGAGCGCGCGGCCCGCTTCGAGATCCAGCGGCACGCGGCGGTGCTGTCCTCCGGCGGCACGATCGTCCAGGAGACCCGTCACTTCCACGAGGAGGACGGCTCCACGACGTCGGGCCGCATCAAGGACAACGCCGAGGACTACCGGTACTTCCCGGAGCCCGACCTGGTGCCCGTCGCCCCGTCCCGCGAGTGGGTCGAGGCGCTGCGCGCCGCGCTCCCCGAGCAGCCCCTCGCCCAGCGCAACCGGCTGATCGAGGAGTGGGGCATCACCGCCCACGACATGCAGTCGATCCGCAACGCCGGCGCCATCGGCCCGATCGTCGCCACGATCAACGCCGGCGCGGACTCGGCCTCGGCCCGCAAGTGGTGGATGGGCGAGCTGGCCCGCAGCGCCAACGAGCAGGGCGTCGAGCTGGGCGCCCTGCCCATCACGCCCGAGCACGTGGCCCGCGTCTCCGAGCTCGTCGCCGCCGGCGATCTGAACGACAAGCTGGCCCGCCAGGTCATCGACGGCGTCCTGAAGGGCGAGGGTACGCCGGACGAGGTCGTCGACAAGCGCGGCCTGAAGGTCGTCTCGGACGACGGCGCGCTGACGAAGGCCGTCGAGGAGGCCATCGCGGGCAACGCAGCGATCGCCGACAAGATCCGCGGCGGCAAGGTCGCTGCGGCGGGTGCGCTGGTGGGTGCCGTCATGAAGGCGACCCGCGGCCAGGCCGACGCGGCCCGCGTCAAGGAGCTCATCCTGGAGCAGCTGGGCGTGAGCGAGGGCTGACAGCCTTTTCCCGTACGGGAGTCGGGGCGCCGCACCGGTGGGTGCGGCGCCCCTTCGCGTGCCCGGGGCCACTTCTTGAGGGTCGGGTTCTTGAGGGCCGGGGAGCCGAGTGCGGCAGCGCCGATGTGGCTGCGGCCGTCGCTGTCCGTGGTGGCGTCGGTGCTGATCCGCAGCCGTGGTCCGCCCCCGACGTCCGCCGGGTCAGGCTCTGAACCGCCCTCCGCCGCCGCCGACTTGGTCACCGTGACCGTCGGGCCCGGAGTCGCCTTGCCGCCCTTGCCGCCCTTGCCGCCCTTGCCGCGCGGCGGACGGGCGGGTCGACGGACTCCCTCCGTCCACGTGCCGCCTCAAAGCCTCACGCCTGACGCCAATTCACTTTCAGGCCGTCCCGGGGTCTTCCCCTCGCCACATGAAGTGAATAGCGTCCCGGCCGTACCTCAATGGATCAGCAACGAACCTTTGAGTGCGACGAACACGACGAACACGACTGGGAGGTCGGGACGTGACCGCAGAGCAGCGTGGAGCCGAACCCGGGCGGGCAGCCCCCGAGCTGTCGCGCAGGCGGCTCATGGCCATCGGCGGCGGTGCGCTCGGCGCCGCCGCCGTCGGGTCCTTCCTGCCGCCCTCGCTGCAGCAGGCCCTCGCACAGGAACCCCCGAAGGGCGGCCTCGGCTCGGTCGAGCACGTGGTGATCCTGATGCAGGAGAACCGCTCCTTCGACCACTACTTCGGCACCCTGCGCGGCGTCCGCGGCTTCGGCGACCGGGCCGCGATCCAACTCCCCGGTGGCAGGACCGTGTTCGAGCAGCCGGGTGTGCTCCGCACCATCCTGCCCTTCCCGGTGCGCGCGGCCGCCGAGGCGCAGAAGAAGGACCTCCAGTACGTCGGCGCCCTCGACCACTCCTGGAGCGGCGGCGCCAAGGCGTGGCACGACGGCTGGATGGACGGCTGGATCACCGCCAAGACCGCCGCCACCATGGCGTACTACACGCGCGAGGACATCCCGCTGCACTACGAACTCGCCGACACCTTCACGGTCTGCGACGCCTACCACTCCTCCATCCACTCCTCCACCAGCCCCAACCGCAACCACCTGTGGAGCGGCAGGACCGGCTACGAGGCGAACGGCAAGCGGGCCGTCGGCAACGACGCGTACGACGAGGGCAAGCACCCCGGCTACGGCTGGGGCACGTACGCGGAGCGCCTGGAGAAGGCGGGCGTGAGCTGGCAGACGTACACGGAGTGGGAGAACTTCACCGACAACCAGATCGAGTTCTTCACCACCTTCAAGGCTCTCGCGAAGAAGGTGCTCGCGGCCGCCGGGCTCGGCGACCTCACGTACATGGAGGCGTTCTACGCCAAGGTGCGCGACGCCAAGGACGAGGCCGAGCGGACCACGCTGCTCGCCGCCCTGGACAAGGGAGTCGCGACCCTGGGCAAGGGGGAGCGGTCGCTCTTCGAGCGCGGGCTGCGGCGCGTGCCTACCGGGAAGCTCGCCGAGGAGTTCGGCAAGGACGTCGCCGCGGGCAGGCTCGCGAAGGTCAGCTATCTGGTGCCGTCCGCGCAGGACTCCGAGCACCCCAGCGTCTCCTCGCCCATCCACAGCGCGACCATCGTCTACAAGGTCCTCGACGCCCTCGCCTCGCACCCCGAGGTCTGGCGCCGCACCGTCGTCCTCATCAACTACGACGAGAACGACGGCTTCTTCGACCACGTGCCGCCGCCGGTGCCGGGCACCGACTCCGCCGCGGACCAGGAGGAGCGCTGGGAGGGGCTGCCCACCGGGCTCGGCGCGCGCGTGCCGATGCTCGTCGTCTCCCCCTGGAGCGTGGGCGGCTACGTCTGCTCGGAGGTCTTCGACCACACCTCCGTGGTGCGCTTCCTGGAGAAGTGGACGGGGGTGAAGGAGCCCAACATCAGCGCCTGGCGGCGCACGGTCACCGGCGACCTCACCGGCGCCTTCGACTTCGGCCGGGCCCGCAGACAGCCCGCCGTCGAACAGCCCGGCGCCATCCCGGAGTTCAGCGGCCGCTGGGCCCCGCAGCCGCCCGCGCAGCAGTCCATGCCGCGGCAGGAGCCGGGCACCCGCCCCGCCCGCCCGCTGCCCTATCAGCCGGACGCCGATGTGCGGGCGGGCGCCGACGGCGGGCTCGTGGTGCGGCTGCGCAACGGCGGCCGCTCCAGCGCGCACTTCGCGCTCTTCCCGTACGCGGGTGAGTTCGCCCGCCCGCAGCACCAGGACGTCGCCCGCAAGGGCGCCTGGGCCGTGCCGGTGCCGGGGGACACGTACGCCTTCACGGTCACCGGGCCGAACGGCTTCCGGCGCGAGTTCGCGGGCTCGCGGCGGACCGCCGCCGAGGTGACGTCGGCGATCAGCCGCCGCGAGATCCACGTCACAGTGGCCAACCGGGGCGGCAAGGAGCTCGTCTTCACCGTCAAGCCCCTTGGATATATGGATGAAGGGGACATAAGGGCGCGGACGCGCGTCGTGCGGGTCCGGGCCGGCAGCAGCCGCACCCTGGCCTGGCCGACCGCCGCCGAGCACGGCTGGTACGACGTCGAGGTCACCGCGCACGGCGACCCCGGCTTCCGGCGGCGCCTGATGGGACACATCGAGAACGGGCGCGCGAGCGTCTCCGGCTGAGGCCGAAAGGCCCGTCATCGCAAGGCCAAAGGCATGCGCGGGCGGGGGCTCGCACCCACAGACATGTGAGTCCCCGCACGTACTTGTGAGTAAGCCCACGAAAGGGACAAAGGATCTCTAGCGGGTGCAAGAGTGTCTGCGCATCGCCCAAGTGTCCTCAAGTGTCTTTGCGGGTCGTTCGGTTCGTTCTCGGCTGTTCCCGATAAAGATCCACCATCTCCATGAACCACCCGGGAGCAGATCGTGGCCGCACTCGCACGGTGGTGCGTCAGGCACCGCCTCGTAGTCGTCCTCCTCTGGCTCCTCGCCCTGGGCACCGCCGCCACCGGCGCCTCGCTCGCCGGGGCCGCGTACTCGAACGACTACGAGGTCCCCGGCACCGAGTCGGGCCGCGCCGCACAGCTCCTGAACGAGGGCTTCGACGGCCTCGGCGGCGACAGCGGCAGCATCGTCTGGCACACCGACCGCGGCACCGTGCGCGCCGCCGACGTCGAGCAGACCATGACCCGCACCCTCGACAAGATCGCGGACCTGCCCGCCGTGGCCTCCGTGACCAGCCCCTACGGGGACGAGGGTGCCGGACAGATCAGCCAGGACGGGCGCACCGCCTACGCCGCGGTCACCTTCCACGAGCAGGCCACCGACATCGACAAGGCCGACGCGCAGGCCGTCGTCGACCTCGCGAAGGAGGCCGCCGGCAACGGCCTGGACGTGCAGGCGGGCGGCAGCGCCGTCGGGCTCACCGAGTCCAAGCACGCCCAGACCGCCGAGATCGTCGGTGTGGCCGTCGCCGCCGTCGTCCTCTTCCTCGCCTTCGGCTCGCTCGCCGCCTCGGCTCTGCCCATCGCCACCGCGCTGGTGTCGGTCGGCACGGCGTACGCGGGGATCGTGCTGCTCGGGCACGTCATGACCGTCGCGGACTTCGCACCGATGCTCGGCACCCTCATCGGGCTCGGCGTCGGCATCGACTACGCGCTGTTCATCGTGACCCGGCACAGAAAGGGCCTCAAACGCGGGCTCCCGGTGGCCGAAGCCGCCGAGCGGGCCGTGGCCACCACCGGGCGGGCCGTCGTCTTCGCGGGCGCCACCGTCTGCATCGCCCTCCTCGGCATGCTGATCCTGCGCCTCAGCTTCCTCAACGGCGTCGCGATCGCCGCCTCCCTGACCGTCGTGCTCACCGTCGCCGCCTCCGTGACGCTGCTGCCCGCCCTGCTCGCGTACATCGGGCCGCGCGCCCTCAGCCGCAGGGAGCGGCGCCGCCTCGCCGAACAGGGGCCGCAGCCGGAGCTCCCCACCGGCCTCGCCGCCCGCTGGTCCGCCTTCGTGGAGCGCCACCCCAAGCTGCTCGGCGCCGTCGCCGTCGTCGTGATGGCCCTGCTCGCGCTGCCCACGCTCTCGCTCCACCTCGGCACCTCCGACCAGGGCAACAACCCGAAGCCGACGACCACGCGGCAGGCGTACGACCTGCTCGCCGACGGCTTCGGGCCGGGCGTGAACGGACCGCTCACCCTCGTCACCGAGGTGCACGATCCGTCCGACCGGCTCGCCCTCGACACCCTCGGCCAGACCCTGAGGCAGACCGAGGGCATCGCCTCCGTCAGCCCGGTCACCTACGACGCCGACGGCGACGCCGCCTTCCTCACCGTCGTCCCCACCTCCGCCCCGCAGTCCCAGCAGACCAGCGAGCTCGTCGACCACCTGCGCGACGACGTGCTGCCGCGCGCCGAGTCCGGCACCTCGCTCGACCTGCACGTCGGCGGCGTGACCGCCAGTTACGACGACTTCGCGGAGATCATCGTCGGCAAGCTGCCGCTGTTCGTGGGCGTCGTCATCGGCCTCGGCTGCCTGCTGCTCCTGCTGGCCTTCCGCTCCATCGGCATACCGCTCAAGGCCGCCGCGATGAACGTGGCCGCGGTCGCCGCCGCCTTCGGGATCGTCGTCGCCGTCTTCCAGTGGGGCTGGGGGAGCGAGCTGCTCGGCCTCGGCAGGGCGGGCCCCATCGAACCCTTCCTGCCCGTGATCATGGTCTCGGTCCTCTTCGGGCTCTCCATGGACTACCAGGTGTTCCTGGTCAGCAGGATGTACGAGGAGTGGCTGGAGACCGGCGACAACCGCGTCGCCGTCCGGGTCGGCCTCGCCGAGACCAGCCGAGTGATCAACTCCGCGGCCGTGATCATGATTTCGGTCTTCCTGGCCTTCGTGCTCAGCGGCGACCGCGTGATCGCGATGTTCGGCATCGGCCTCGCGGCGGCGGTCGCCCTCGACGCCTTCGTGCTCCGTACCCTGCTCGTCCCCGCCCTCATGCACCTCCTCGGCGGCGCCAACTGGTGGCTGCCCCGCCGTCTGGACCGCTGGCTGCCGCGGCTGAGCATCGAGCCGCCGGAATGCCGCCAGGCCCACCGGGCCCACCAGGCCCATGCGAAGATCCCTGCGCAGACGATCGACGGAATCGACCGCGTGGAGGACTTGGAGCATGTTCGCGATATCTCTCGGTGACGGCGCGGAGCTGCGGCCCTTCGAGCCCTGGCAGGCGGCGGACCTCCTCGCCCTGTGCGACCGCTCGCGGGAGTACGCGGGCGCCTGGGTCCCGCTGACCGTGCTCGCCGAGGACCTGGAGTCGGCGCGCAGGATCCTCCAGACCTACGCCGACAAGCAGGCCGCCGACACCGGGCGCCTGTGCGGCATCTGGCAGGACGGCGCGCTCGTCGGCGGCGTGCTCTTCCGGATCTTCGACGTGCCGAACGAGACCTGCGAGGTCGGCATCTGGCTGGAGCCCTCGGCGGCCGGGCGCGGACTGGCCCAGCGGGCGTCGCGCGCCGTCATCGACTGGGCCGTGCACGAGCGCGGGATGCACCGCGTGGAGTGGCTCGTCTCCTCCCGCAACACGCCCAGCATCCGCGTCGCCAAGAACCTCGGCATGACCAAGGACGGCGTCCTGCGCGAGAGCTTCCCGTGGCAGGGGATCCGCCACGACATGGAGGTCTGGTCGGTCCTCGCGCCGGAGTGGAAGGCGCTGAAGGAGTCCCGTTAAGGGAACTCTCAGAAACGGTAAGGGACTTCTCAGACTCCGTCCGTACGGTGCGGAGCATGGGAACCAAGACAGTTGACGAGGCCGCCAAGACCGCCAAGACCGCCAAGGACGCCGAGGCCACGGAGGCCGAGGCCAAGGATGCGGCGGCCGAGGACGCGGCGGCCGAGGACGCGGCGGCCGAGCCTGCGGACGCCGCGGTCGAGGTGTCCGAGGGCGACGCCGCCGGCACCGCGGCCGACCGGGAAGAGAACGAGGGCGACGCCGAGGACGAGCTCGTCGCCTCCGAGCCTCCCGCCAAGACGCCCGGCGTCGGCCAGGGCGCCGCGGCCGTCGTCGCCGCCGCGCTCGGCGTCATCGGCCTCTCCGGAGGCTGGATCGGCACCGTCGCCTCCGCGCGCGAGAACCTGATGGGCCAGCTGAAGACCGCCCAGTCCGCCAGCGTCGGCAAGCAGGTGGAGGCGCTGTACGGCGACGCCTGGCACGCCACCGCCCTGTACGCCGGGGCCTTCGCGCTCGCCGCCCTCGTCGTCGGCGTCGTCGTCCTGGCCCGGCCCGCCTTCGGCGCCCCCGGCCGCCCGCAGGCCCCCTGGATCAAGTCCGTTGCCTGGGCGGGCGTGGCCCTGGGCGTGCTCGGGCTGCTGCTCGCCATCGCCAAGTACACGGACCTGCTGCTCGGGCTCCCGTCGACCAGCTGAGTCGACCGGCTAAGGGGGTCCCTAGGACCCCCTGAGGCGGGGCCCGCCTTCGTACGGCGGATCTAAGGCACCCCACCCCCGCAACATGAGGCACTCGCCCGATGTGGCGCACCCCCCTGGGACGCGAAAGTTGAGGCATCGCGGAGAACGGAACCGCGAAAGCGGGAAACCGCGAAAGCGGGAAACCGCGAAGCCGCAACAGACCCAAGGGGAACAAGATGTTCGAGTACGAACTGCACCAGCTGCGCACCGCCGAGCAGGCCCTCAAGGCCGACCACCAGCGGCTGGTCCGCGAGGCCCGCGCCGGGCGCAGGGCCGCCCGCCGCTCGGCCCGCCACGAGGCGGAGGGGCGGGTGAGCACACCACTGCTCCGCCGGGCCCGGTTCACACGGGCCGCCTGATGGAGACGGGGACGCCGGACAGCCCCTTGACCCGAGCGACACCGGTGTCACCAGCGTCACCAGCACCGAGACCGGGACGGCCCACCGCCGTCCCGGTCTCGTCTTCTGGGACGGGCCGTACCGCGATGTCAGCGGCCTGTGCGATGCTCCCGGGTGTGGAGACCAGGTCCGTCAGCCCGGTGTTCGTCGGCCGAGCCGACGAACTGGGCGTACTGAACGATGCGTTCGCCCGCGCCGAGGGTTCCCCCGCGGCCCCGGGTGAACCCCAGGCGCTGCTGCTCGGCGGCGAGGCCGGGGTCGGAAAGACCCGCCTCGTCGAGGAGTTCACCGCCGCCGCCCGCGCGCGCGGTGCCGTCGTCGCCGTCGGCGGCTGCGTCGAGCTGGGCGCCGACGGGCTGCCCTTCGCCCCCTTCGTCACCGCCCTGCGCGCCCTGCACCGCCGCCTCCCGGACGAGCTCGCCGCGGCCGCCGAGGGCCAGGAGGACGAGCTGGCCCGGCTCCTGCCCGAGCTCGGCGACGCCCCGCACGTGCAGGCGGGCCGCGGCGGCGAGGACGCCACGGCCCGTCTCTTCGAGCTCACCGCCCGCCTCCTGGAGCGCCTCGCCACCGACCGCACCCTCGTCGTCGTCCTGGAGGACCTGCACTGGGCCGACACCTCCACGCGCCACCTGCTCGCCTACCTCTTCCGCACCCTGCGCGGCGGCCGCCTCGTCCTGCTCGCCACCTACCGCGCCGACGACGTCCACCGCCGCCACCCGCTGCGCCCCCTGCTCGCCGAGCTGGACCGGCTGCGCACCGTCCGCCGCATCGAGCTCGCCCGCTTCACCCGCGACGAGGTGGCCCGCCAGATGGCCGGGATCCTCGACGCGGAGCCCGCCCCCAAGCTGGTGGACGACGTCTTCCACCGCTCGGACGGCAACGCCTTCTTCGTCGAGGAGCTCGCCGTCGCCACGGGCTGCGAGGGCAACTGCGCCTCGCTCACCGACTCGCTGCGCGACCTCCTCCTGGTCCGCGTCGAGGCGCTGCCCGAGGACACCCAGCGGGTCGCGCGGATCGTCGCCGAGGGCGGCTCGACCGTGGAGCACGCGCTGCTCGCCGCCGTCGCGGGGCTCTCGGAGGACGACCTCATCGAGGCGCTGCGGGCCGCCGTCGGCGCCAACATCCTGCTCGCGTCGGAGGACGGCGACGGCTACCGCTTCCGCCACTCCCTGGTGCGCGAGGCCGTCAGCGACGACCTGCTGCCCGGCGAGCGCTCCCGCATCAACCGCCGCTTCGCCGGCGTCCTGGAGGCCGACCCGTCCCTGGTCGCCGCCGACCAGCGCGCCGCCCGCCTGGCCACGTACTGGTACCACGCGCACGACGCGGCCAAGGCCCTGCCCGCAGTGCTCGGCGCCTCCGTCGAGGCCCGCCGCCGCCATGCGTACGCGGAGCAACTGCGGCTCCTGGAGCGGGCGATGGAGCTGTGGGACGACGCCCCCGAGGAGATCCGCGCCGCGCTGCGCCCCGTCGACTACGCCGAGGCGTACCCCTCCTGCGGCTGCGACCCCGCCACGCCCCTCGAATACCTGGACCTGATGGCCGAGGCCGCGGTCGCCGGGCGGCACAGCGGGCAGAAGAACCGCTCACTGAAGATCACCAAGCGGGCCCTGCGGTTCCTGGAGGACGGCCGCGACCCCCTGCGCGCCGCCTGGTTCTGGATCCAGCGCGCCCGCCTCGTCTCCGCGCTGGCCCGGGGCGACGGCTGGGAGGAGACCGCCACCGCCCAGGAGCTGGTGCGCGGCCTGCCCCCGTCCGAGGTGCACGCCGACGTCCTCACCCACGTCGCCTCCTGGGGCATGCTGCACAACCCCGGCCCCGAGGCCCTCGCCGCCGCCGAGCGGGCCGTCGACTACGCCCGCATGGTCAAGGCGGAGAACGTGGAACAGAACGCCCGCATCACCCTCGGCGGCCTCCTCGTCGACGCGGGCTCCGTCGACGAGGGCATCGCCGAGCTGTACGGCGCGCGCGAGCGCTCCCTCGAACTCGGCCTGGGCGCACAGGTCAGCCACATCCACGTCAATCTCCCGTCCGCCCTGGAGAGCGCGGGCCGCCACGCGGAGTCGGTGCGGGCGTGCGACGAGGGCCTGAAGCGCTGCCGGGAGCACGGCCTCCTGGACACCTCGGGCTGGGTCCTGGCCAACAAGGCGGAGTCGCTGTTCTCCCTCGGCCGCTGGACCGAGACCGTCGAGGCGGCGAACACCGTGCGCCGCACGGCGCTCAGCGCCAAGCCGCGGGGCTCGGCCGCCGTGAAGCTCGCCCGCGTCGCGCTCGGCCGCGGCGACACGGACGAGGCGGAGGCCCAACTGGCCGCCGCCCGCGCCCAGTACGGCATCCACGACCCCATGCCGCAGTACTACCTGCCCCTGGCCACGATCGCCCTGGGCATCGCCGCGGGCCGGGGCCGCCCCCTGGAGGCCCGCACCCTCCTCGAGGAGACCCTGACCGGCGACCTCCCCGCGACCCAGCAGCGCTACGCCTGGCCGCTGCTGCTCACCGCGGCGACGACCGAGGCCGACGCGCGCGGGCTGCCCGCCGCCGAGGAGGGCCGCGCCGCCGCCGTCGCGCGCATCCGCACGGCCGCCAAGTCCCTGACCACGCCGAACCCGCTCTGGATCGCGTACGCCGAGTGGGTCCGCGCCGAGCTGCTGCGCGCGGACGGGCTCGACGAACCGGAGCTCTGGGCCGACGTGGTCACCGCGTTCGAGACCCTGGAGCGCCCCTACGACCTGGCCCAGGTGCGCTACCGCCAGGCCCACGCCCTGCTCGCCGCCCCCGGCTCGCCCTCCGCCGACGACCGCGACCGGGCCACCGAGCTGCTCCGGCTGGCCGGGGCGGTCGCCGAGGAGCTGGCCGCCCGCCCCCTCACCGAGTCCGTCACCGCGCTCGCCCAGCGCGCCCGGCTCAGCCTGACCCGCGCCGCCGAGCCCCCGGCACAGCCCGCCGACCCGGCCGAGGCCCTCGGCCTGACCAGCCGTGAGCGGGACGTGCTGCGCCTGGTCGCGGCGGGCCGCAGCAACCGCCAGATAGCCGAGGAGCTCTTCATCTCCCCGAAGACGGCGAGCGTGCACGTGTCGAACATCCTCGCCAAGCTCGGCGTCACGGGCCGCGGCGAGGCAGCGGCCCTGGCCCACCGCCTCCATCTGTTCCCTTCGCCCTCCCCCTCCCCGAACCCGTCCTGACCTGCAGCTTCGCTGACCACTTCGCCCTCCCCTCGGGCCTTTGTCCGGTCTCACTTACGCTGGAGAGACCCACTCGGCCCGAGGAGGCGCCGTGTTCAACGCGTTCGAGGAGCTCTTCGCACCCGGCCGCAAGCACACCGAGGACGAGCAGAACCGCCTGGAGCTGACCCGCGAGGACCCGGGCGACAACGACCCGGGCCGGGGCCCGATCGACCTGTCCTCGGGCAAGGTCATAGTCAGGCCGCCGGCGAAGGGAGAGGAACCCTCCAGCCCGTCCGCCGATTGAGGACGAGGCGTCCAGGGGCGTGACCTGAGGACGGCCCCTCACTTCACCTTCAGCTCCAGGACCCGGTCATCGCCCTTCTCGGGCGTGCCCCGGGAGTCCGTCTCGCTCGTCACCAGCCACAGCTTGTCCCCGCCCGCCGCGACCACGGTCCGCAGCCGCCCGTACTTCCCCTTCAGGAAGTCCTGCGGCTCGGCCTTGCCCGGCTCGACCCCCCGCACGGGGATCCGCCAGAGCCGCTCGCCCCGCAGCCCCGCCATCCACACGGACCCCTCGGCGTAGGCGACCCCGCTCGGCGACGCGTCCGACGTCTTCCACTGCGCGACCGGCGCGTGGAACCCCTCGGCCCCCTCTCCGCCGTCGCCCTCACCCTTGCCCTCGACCTCGGGCCAGCCGTAGTTGTCGCCCGCCTTGATCTGGTTGAGCTCGTCCCAGGTGTCCTGCCCGAACTCCGAGGCCCACAGCCGCTTCTGCTCGTCCCAGGCGAGCCCCTGAACGTTGCGGTGCCCGTAGGAGTAGACGGGGGAGTCGTCGCCGAAGGGGTTGCCGGGGGCGGGCTCGCCGTCCGGGGTGAGCCGCAGGATCTTGCCGCCGAGCGACTTCTTGTCCTGGGCGAGGCCCCGGTCGCCGGTCTCCCCGGCCCCCGCGTACAGCATCTTGTCGGGCCCGAACGCGATCCGGCCGCCGTTGTGGATCATGCCCTTGGGGATGCCCTTGAAGACGGTGTCCGGCGCACCGAGCTGCTGCCCCGCGGGCTTCTTCTCGTCATAGATCATGCGGGCGATGCGGTTGTCCGACTCGGTGGTGAAGTAGGCGTACACCATGTGGTCGGAGGCGTACGAGGGGGACAGTGCGATCCCGAGGAGGCCCCCTTCGCCACCCGGCGCCACCCCGGGCACGGAACCCACCTGGGACGTCGCGCCGCTCTCCCCGTCGATCCGGGTGATCGTGCCCTCGTCCCGCGACGACACCAGCAGGTCACCCCCGGGCAGCGGCGCGAGCCCCCACGGCGACTTCAGCCCCTTGGCGAGTGTCTTGGTGACCTCGACGGAGCCCTTCTCGGCGGGCGCCTTCCCGCTGGGCTTCCCCGACGGCGTGCGCGAGGCGGAGGGCCCGGACGCGGTGCCCTTGCGCGGGCTGTCGCCGTCCCCGTCGCCGGACGAGCAGCCCGCCGTGAGCAGCAGGGTGGCGGCGGCCAACACGGCGGTCGCGGCGGACAGTTGAGAACGCGACACGATCAGGTTCCCTTCGCTGGGCAGGGCACCGGGCGCTGCGCGCGGCGCTCACCTGTTCATACACCGGGACCGGCCCGGAAGGTTCCCGTTCCCGCTCTCGTTCCCGGCGCGCGCGTACGGGTCAGTCCCATGACCCCAGCGCCCCGGGCAGCCCCGCCAGCTCCGCCAAGTCCCCCTCGGAGAGCGCCACTTCGGCCGCCCCCGCGTTCTCCACGGCCCACCGCTCCCGCTTGGCACCCGGAATGGGCACCACCTGACGCCCTTGCGCCAGTACCCACGCGAGAGCGATCTGCGCGGGAGTGGCCCCGTGCCGCTCGGCCACCCGCCGCAGCCCCACCACCAGGGGCTGGTTCGCCGCCATCATCTCGGCCGTGAAGCGAGGGTGGCGCGCCCGCACGTCGTCGGGCTCGAAGCCCTCGCCGGGCGTCAGCGTGCCGGTGAGGAAGCCGTTGCCCAGCGGCATCGCCGCGAGGAAGCCCACACCCCGCGCCGCACACCACGGCAGCAGCGCGTCCAGCGCCTCCGGCGACCACACGGACAGCTCGGCCTCCACCGCGCTGACGGGAAAGACCTGTTGGACCCGCTCCAGCTGCCGGATCGTCGCGTCGTGCAGGCCGCGGCCGCCGCTCCCCGTCCCCGGCCGCCGGGCCGCCCGCGCCCCCACCGCGCACAGGCCGAGCGCCCGCACCTTCCCCGCCGCGACCAGCTCCGCCATCGCGCCCCAGGTCTCCTCCACCGGCACCTCGGGGTCGGCCCGGTGCAGCTGGTAGAGGTCGATGGTGTCGGTCTGCAGCCGGCGCAGCGAGGCGTCGCAGGCCCGCTTCACATAGCCGGGACGGCCGTTGGCGACGATGTGCTGCTCGCCCACAAGGAGGCCGCATTTGGTCGACACGAACGCCTCGGAACGGCGCTCCTTCACCACCCGCCCCACGAGCAGCTCATTGGTGAACGGCCCGTACATGTCCGCCGTGTCGAGCAGGGCCGGGGCCCGGTCCGAGGCGTCGAGCGCCGCGTGCAGCGTCCGCAGCGAGGCGTCGCCGCGCTGCTGCGAGCCGGTGTACGCCCAGCTCATCGGCATGCAGCCGAGCCCGACCGCGCCCACCTGAAGCGCGCCCGCGCCGATCGTCCTGCGCTCCACCTGCCGTGCCCTCCCACTCTCGCCGCGGAGTCACCCAAACTAACCTCTGCCCCTGAGAAGGCCACGCGCGCCCTGTGCCGATTAGCCTCCAGGTCATGACCACTGACGTATGGATTCCGTTCGAGGAAGACGAGATCGAGGGCCTCCCGGACGCGGCCGCCGCGGGCTTCAACTACCGGTACTGGAACGGTGGTCCCGACTACCCGGCGGACCCCGCCGACTGCGCCTTCTACGTCGTCCCGTACCTCAAGCCCACCAAGGTCGTCGTACCGCCCCTGGCCGCGATGACGTCCCTGCGGGTCGTGCAGACGCTCTCCGCGGGCATCGACCACATGACGCCGGGCATCCCGTCGCTCGTCCCGGGCGTGCAGCTGTGCAACGCCCGCGGTGTCCACGACGCCAGCACCGCCGAGCTCGCCCTCACCCTGATCCTCGCCTCGCTGCGCGGGATCCCCGACTTCGTGGAGGGGCAGCGCAACGGGGAGTGGCGGGGCGGGTTCCGCAAGGCGCTCGCCGACAGCTCGGTGCTGATCGTGGGGTACGGGGCGATCGGCAGTGCGATCGAGGACCGGCTCATCCCGTTCGAGTGCGCGCGGGTGGCGCGCGTCGCGCGCTCCGGCCGTGCCACGGAGCGCGGGCCCGTGCACCCCCTGGCCGAACTCCCCGCGCTGCTGCCCGAAGCCGACGTCGTCATCCTCACGACGCCGCTCACCGAAGCGACCCGCGGCCTGGTGAACGCCGACTTCCTGGCCCGGATGAAAACCGGCGCCCTGCTCGTCAACGTCGCCCGCGGTCCCGTCGTCGACACCAAGGCGCTCCTCGCCGAACTGGACACGGGACGCCTCTCCGCGGCCCTCGACGTCACCGATCCCGAACCCCTGCCCCAGGAGCACCCCCTGTGGCACGCTCCAGGGGTACTCATCAGCCCGCACGTGGGCGGACCGACCACTGCTTTCTGGCCACGCGCCAAGCGCATGCTCGCCGCCCAACTCACCCGCTACGCCGCCGGGGAGCCGCTCGTGGGCGTCGTACTGACAACCGAATAGCCGCCGCTCCCAAGGCAGTTCATGCACGCTCCGCACTCGCACGCGTGCGCCCCGTGTGCGCATCACCGCTGGCAGTCACGGAGCGTAGAGGAACTATGTCCCTGAGTGACGAGACTGGTGTATCGTCCCGACAGGGGCTGCGCCGTGCACCGTTCGGCGCCGGGGATGTGAATTCAGACTGCGAGGGGGGCGACGGGCGATGCACGGCCTATGGGCGAACCATCCGACGCGGCGGGACCGCCGCAGGCTACTGTCGCGGGCCCCGGCGGGCTGCCGGACGAGCGGCGGTTACCGATCCAGTGGCCGACGGCCGAATGCGCCGAGTACGCCGAAGACACAGCGGCTCTCGGCGCGGGACCGGGCGCGGCACAGCGGCCGCAAGCGAGCGGCCCACCGGCGTGCTGCCCGGCCGGGTCAGACCGGCCCGGCGGACCGCGGCGCGGCGCGGACCAGGGCGGCCACGTGAGTGCCCGGCCCGCCTCCGTGTCCCCGGGGACCGTCGCCCTCGACGGCGGCGGCGTGCACGCGCCCCTGCCGCCCAGGACCCCGCTGACCCGCCGTCCCCCGCGCTCCGGCTCGGGGCTGGTCTCGCAGTTCGTGCTCCTGCTGATCTGCGGCGGGTACGCCACGGGCTCCGCGCTCGGCTGGGGATCCGGCCGAGTCGCCCTGATCATGGGCGACTTCGGCCTGAGCGTCGCCGCCGCCACCGCCGCCGTCTCCTGCTATCGCTACTCCCGCACCCGCCGCAGCCGTTTTCGACCCGCATGGCTGCTCTTCGCGCTCTCCTCCGCGATGGCGGCCTGCGGCAACGGGGTGTGGGGGTGGTACGAGGTGGTGCTGCGCCGCCCCGTACCCAGCCCCGGCCTCGCCGACCTGTTCTTCCTGTGCTTCGCGCCGCCCGCGATCATCGGCCTTCTCGTGCTCGCCAAGCGGCCCGTGACCAGGGCGGGTTGGGTCTGCCTCGCCCTGGACGCGTGGCTGATCGGCGGCTCGCTGCTCACCCTCTCCTGGAGCCTCGCGCTCGCGCACACCGCGCAGTTCGAGGGCCCCAGCGTCGCGCACGCCGCGCTCTCCCTCGCGTATCCGCTCCTGGACATCGCGCTGGTCAGCATGGTCCTGGCGCTGCACTTCAGACGGTCCTCCGCCAACCGCACGGCGGTGAACACCGCGATCGGCGCCCTCGCGCTGACCGTGATGTGCGACGCCCTGTTCACCTCGCCGCTGCTGCACGCCAGTTACCGCTCGGGCCAGCTCCTGGACGCGGGCTGGTTCGCCGGTTCGCTGCTCCTGGCGTACGCGCCCTGGGCCGCTCCCTGGGGGCATGTGCGCGAGGGCGAGAGCTTCGTGAGCGTGCCGGACGAGAAGGCGGCCGGCGCCCGCGGCGAGGGCCGTGAACGCTACGCGACCACGCGCCCCATCGCCGGGTCCCTCGCCGCCCTCACGCCCTATCTGGCCGCCGCCGTCTGCACGTTGGGGATTCTCTACAACGTCCTCAGCGGCCGCAGCGTCGACCAGGTCGTGCTCTTCACGGCTGGCACGGTGGTCCTCGCGCTCGTCGTGCGCCAGGGCATCATGCTGCTCGACAACATCACGCTCACCCAGGAACTGGCGCAGAAGGAGAACCACTTCCGCTCCCTGGTGCAGGGATCGAGCGACGTCATCATGATCGCCGCGCCGAACGGCATCCTGCGCTACGTCAGCCCGGCCGCCGCCGGGGTCTACGGCCGCGAGGCCGAGGAACTCGTCGGCTCCGAACTGGCCTCGCTGATGCACCCGGAGGACCTCGGCCGGGTCGTCCACGAGGTCCGCAGATTCCTCGCCGCGAGCCCCGTGGAGGAGCCCACCACCCGCATCGAGTGCCGCTTCAAGTCCGGCGACGGCGACTGGCTCAACGTCGAGTCCACGGTCAACCGCCACCAGGGCGGCCTCATCTTCAACAGCCGCGACGTCACCGAACGAGTGCGCCTGCAGGCCCAGTTGCAGCACAACGCGGAGCACGACCCGCTCACCGACCTGCCCAACCGCGCCCTGTTCACGCGCCGCGTCGGCCAGGCCCTGACCGGCCGCCGCACCACCGACCGGGGCACGGCCGTGCTCTTCATCGACCTGGACGGCTTCAAGGCCGTCAACGACACCATCGGCCACCAGGCGGGCGACGAACTGCTCATCCAGGCGGCGCGCAGACTTCAGGAGGCGGTGCGTGCGGGCGATACCGCATCCCGGCTCGGCGGCGATGAGTTCGCGGCACTCATCGTCGGCGACGGGACGAGGGACCAGGCCGCGAGAGAACGGCACATCTATGAACTCGCCGACCGGCTGAGAATCACCCTGTCCCAGCCCTACGCCATCGACGGCAACGACGTCCGCGTGGCGGCGTCCATCGGTGTCGCCTTCGCCGAACAGGGCATCGGCGCGGGGGAGTTGCTGCGCAACGCGGACCTCGCGATGTACCGCGCGAAGGCCGCGGGCAAGGGGCGGGTGGAGCTCTACGCCCCCCAGATGCAGGCCGACGTCGTCCGCAAGGCGGAGCTCGCCACCCGGCTGCGCTCGGCGCTGCACGACGGCGAGTTCGCGCTGCTGCACCAGCCCGTGGTCTCGCTCGACACCGGCGACATCACCTCCGTCGCCGCCCAGGCCCGCTGGCGCTCGGCCCAGGGCATCCTGTTCACGCCCGCCGAGTTCCTGCGCGTGTCCGACGCGGGCGACGGCCGTGACGCGGGCCCGGACAGCGCCCGCACCGCCGAGCTGGGCCGCTGGATCCTGGAGGAGGCCGTCGAGCAGGCGGCCGCGCGCGCCCACACCGGGCACGTGGTGCCGGTCGCCGTCCGCATCAGCGCCCGCCGCCTCCTCGACCGCTCGCTGCCCCTCGGCTCCATCGAGGCGCTCCTGACCCGGCACGGGCTGCCCTCGGGCGCCCTCGTCATCGAGCTCGCCGACAGCGACCCCCGGGTCCCGCTCGACGAGCTGGAGCGCCGCCTCACGGCCCTGCGCCGGCTCGGCGTCCGCATCGCTCTCGACGGCTTCGGCAGCGGCTACGCGGCGATCACCGCCCTGCGGCGGCTGCCCGTGGACGTGCTGAAGCTGGACCGCAGCCTGATCGAGGGCGTCGTGGAGTCCGCGCGCCTGCACAAGATCACCTCGGGCCTCCTTCGGATCGCGACCGACCTCGGCCTGCGCTCGGTGGCGGACGGCGTGGACCTGCCGGAACAGGTCATCGCGCTGCGCGCCATGGGCTGCACCGACGGCCAGGGCATGGCCTTCTCCGGTCCGCTCGACGAGTACCGGCTGCGCCGCGCCCTGACGGTCGGGCAGTACCCGGTACCGCACGGACCGGTGGAGCCCGTCTTCGCGGGGGGACCTCCGGCCTCGTACGTGGGGGGCGGAGGTTCGGGACGTACGGCCTTTCCCCGCTCACATAATGAGACCCCTGTCCCACCTACTTGACACGTACTGCGTGCCGGGGGGAGGGTCAGTGCCATGCGCACCCGAATTCTCGTACTTGGAAAGCGCGTCGGCTGAAGTTGGGAATCGACCGGTTGAACACCGGAAACACCCACTGACCACCCCCGACGCGCTCCCCTCGCTTGCCTCCCGGCACGAGGGGTTTTTTGTTGCACAGGCGCCCGCCATAATCCCGCATAACACCCCGAAAAAACCCTCAGCTTCGAGAAGAGAATGCCGATGACCGAGCAGGCCACCGGGGCCCACCATCCGCAGCCGCGGCCCCGATCCTCAGGACAGCAGTCCGTTCCCGTCGAGCACGTCACGGGCGCGAAGTCCCTCATTCGTTCTCTCGAAGAGGTCGGGGCCGACACGGTATTCGGCATTCCCGGCGGCGCGATTCTTCCGGCGTACGACCCGATGATGGATTCCACTCGGGTCCGGCACGTTCTGGTCCGCCACGAACAGGGCGCGGGGCACGCCGCGACCGGTTATGCCCAGGCGACCGGAAAGGTCGGGGTGTGCATGGCGACCAGCGGCCCGGGTGCCACGAACCTGGTCACGCCGATCGCGGACGCCCACATGGACTCCGTGCCGATGGTCGCGATCACCGGCCAGGTCGCCTCCAAGGCGATCGGCACCGACGCGTTCCAGGAAGCGGACATCGTCGGCATCACGATGCCGATCACGAAGCACAACTTCCTGGTGACCAAGGCCGAGGACATCCCGCGGACGATCGCGGAGGCGTTCCACATCGCCTCCACCGGCCGCCCCGGCCCGGTCCTGGTCGACATCGCCAAGGACGCCCTGCAGGCGCAGACCACCTTCTCCTGGCCGCCCACCCAGGACCTGCCCGGCTACCGCCCGGTGACCAAGCCGCACGCCAAGCAGATCCGCGAGGCCGCGAAGCTGATCACGGCCGCCAAGCGGCCCGTCCTGTACGTCGGCGGCGGCGTCCTGAAGGCGCACGCCACGGCCGAGCTGAAGGTCCTGGCCGAGCTCACCGGAGCGCCGGTCACCACCACGCTGATGGCGCTCGGCGCCTTCCCCGACAGCCACCCGCTGCACGTGGGGATGCCGGGCATGCACGGTGCGGTCACCGCCGTCACCGCGCTGCAGAAGGCCGACCTGATCGTCGCCCTCGGCGCCCGCTTCGACGACCGCGTCACCGGCAAGCTGGACAGCTTCGCCCCGTACGCCAAGATCGTCCACGCGGACATCGACCCGGCCGAGATCGGCAAGAACCGCGCGGCCGACGTGCCGATCGTCGGCGACGCCCGCGAGGTCATCGCCGACCTGGTCCAGGCCGTCCAGGCCGAGCACACCGAGGGCCACGCGGGCGACTACAGCGCCTGGTGGAAGGACCTCAACCGCTGGCGCGACACCTACCCGCTGGGCTACGACCAGCCCAATGACGGCTCCTTGTCCCCGCAGCAGGTCATTGAGCGCGTTGGTCAACTCGCCCCCGAGGACACGATCTTCGCGGCGGGCGTCGGCCAGCACCAGATGTGGGCCGCCCACTTCATCAACTACGAGCAGCCCGCGACCTGGCTCAACTCCGGCGGCGCCGGGACGATGGGCTACGCGGTCCCGGCCGCGATGGGCGCGAAGGCCGGACAGCCCGACCGCACGGTCTGGGCGATCGACGGCGACGGCTGCTTCCAGATGACCAACCAGGAGCTGGTCACCTGCGCCCTGAACAACATCCCGATCAAGGTCGCCATCATCAACAACGGCGCCCTGGGCATGGTCCGCCAGTGGCAGACGCTCTTCTACAACCAGCGCTACTCCAACACCGTGCTGCACAGCGGCCCGGAGGCGACTGTGTCCGATAGCGGCTCCGCCGCGGGCAAGCAGCCCAGCGCCGGCACCCGCGTCCCCGACTTCGTGAAGCTGTCGGAGGCCATGGGCTGTGTCGCCCTGCGCTGTGAGCGGCCCGAGGACCTGGACAAGGTCATCGAAGAGGCCAACTCGATCAACGACCGGCCCGTCGTGGTCGACTTCATCGTCCACGAGGACGCCCAGGTCTGGCCCATGGTCGCGGCGGGCACCTCGAACGACGAGGTCATGGCCGCCCGCGGGGTCCGCCCCGACTTCGGCGACAGCGACGACTGAGGCCGAGAGCGAAAGAGGAGTACGAAGATGACCAAGCACACGCTCTCCGTCCTGGTCGAGAACACACCCGGCATCCTGGCCCGGATCGCCGCCCTGTTCTCCCGCCGCGGCTTCAACATCGACTCGCTCGCCGTCGGCGTCACCGAGCACCCCGACATCTCCCGCATCACCATCGTGGTGAACGTCGAGGGGCTCCCGCTGGAGCAGGTCACCAAGCAGCTCAACAAGCTCGTCAACGTCCTGAAGATCGTCGAGCTGGAGCCCGGTTCCGCCGTGGCCCGTGAGCTCGTCCTGGCGAAGGTCCGCGCCGACAACGAGACGCGCTCGCAGATCGTCGAGATCGTCCAGCTGTTCCGCGCCAAGACCGTGGACGTCTCCCCGGAGGCCATCACCATCGAGGCCACCGGCTCCAGCGACAAGCTGGAGGCCATGCTCAAGATGCTGGAGCCCTTCGGCATCAAGGAGCTGGTCCAGTCCGGCACCATCGCCATCGGGCGCGGTTCCCGCTCCATCACGGACCGCAGCCTGCGGGCGCTCGACCGCACGGCCTGAGCGCCCGCGACCCGAGCCCCCAGGACCTCGCGCGACCTCTCGTATCGCGAGATCCGACAACTTCCTTATCCCAGCCCGCCGTACGGTGGGGCGCAACACCCGCACACATAGGAGACTCCCAGTGGCCGAGCTGTTCTACGACGACGACGCCGACCTGTCCATCATCCAGGGCCGCAAGGTCGCGGTCATCGGTTACGGCAGCCAGGGCCACGCTCACGCCCTCTCGCTGCGTGACTCGGGCGTCGACGTGCGCGTCGGTCTGCACGAGGGCTCCAAGTCCAAGGCGAAGGCCGAGGAGCAGGGCCTGCGTGTGGTCACGCCCGCGGAGGCGGCGGCCGAGGCCGACGTCATCATGATCCTGGTGCCGGACCCGATCCAGGCGCAGGTCTACGAGGAGTCCATCAAGGACAACCTCAAGGACGGCGACGCGCTGTTCTTCGGGCACGGCCTGAACGTCCGTTTCGGGTTCATCAAGGCGCCCGAGGGTGTCGACGTGTGCATGGTCGCCCCGAAGGGTCCGGGTCACCTGGTGCGCCGCCAGTACGAGGAGGGCCGTGGTGTTCCGTGTATCGCGGCGGTCGAGCAGGACGCGACCGGCAACGGCTTCGCGCTGGCGCTGTCGTACGCGAAGGGCATCGGCGGCACACGGGCGGGCGTCATCAAGACGACGTTCACCGAGGAGACCGAGACCGACCTGTTCGGTGAGCAGGCCGTGCTCTGTGGTGGTACCGCGGCGCTGGTGAAGGCGGGCTTCGAGACGCTGGTCGAGGCGGGCTACCAGCCGGAGATCGCCTACTTCGAGTGCCTGCACGAGCTGAAGCTGATCGTGGACCTCATGTACGAGGGCGGTCTGGAGAAGATGCGCTGGTCGGTGTCGGAGACCGCTGAGTGGGGCGACTACGTGACCGGTCCGCGGATCATCACGGACGCGACCAAGGCGGAGATGAAGAAGGTCCTCGCCGAGATCCAGGACGGTACGTTCGCCAAGCAGTGGATGGACGAGTACCACGGTGGTCTGAAGAAGTACAACGAGTACAAGACCCAGGACGAGAACCACCTCCTGGAGACCACGGGCAAGGAGCTGCGCAAGCTCATGAGCTGGGTCAACGACGACGACAAGTAGTCGGGTCGGGCCACGGGGCCGGGGCATGCGCCCCGGCCCCTTCGGCTCTGTGCAGCTATCTGCCACCGCCCTTGTCCGCGGCGTCCAGCCACGGAAGGGTGATCCTGACAGGGAGGCGTAAGACGCCCTGTCGCGCGCCACTACACTTCTGCCATCAACAACGCGTCAGGCCCACAGCGTCGTGCGTCTTCCACGCGGCAAGCACCCTCCACCGCCAGCGGCCACGGGACGGTCGCCCGCAATGGATCTGTGAGGACTCACGTGAGCACTTCTGCCACCGGCAAACCGGTCGTACTCATCGCTGAAGAGCTGTCGCCCGCCACCGTCGACGCCCTGGGACCGGACTTCGAGATCCGCCAGTGCAACGGCGCGGACCGGGCCGAGCTGCTGCCCGCCATCGCCGACGTGGACGCCATCCTGGTGCGCTCCGCGACCAAGGTCGACGCCGAGGCCATCGCCGCCGCCAAGAAGCTGAAGGTCGTCGCCCGCGCGGGCGTGGGCCTCGACAACGTCGACGTCTCCGCCGCCACCAAGGCCGGCGTGATGGTGGTGAACGCACCGACGTCGAACATCGTCACCGCCGCCGAGCTCGCCTGCGGCCTCATCCTGGCCACTGCCCGCAACATCCCGCAGGCCAACACCGCCCTGAAGAACGGCGAGTGGAAGCGCTCCAAGTACACCGGCGTCGAGCTGGCCGAGAAGACGCTCGGCGTCGTCGGCCTCGGCCGCATCGGCGCGCTCGTCGCGCAGCGCATGTCCGCCTTCGGCATGAAGGTCGTCGCGTACGACCCCTACGTACAGCCCGCGCGCGCCGCGCAGATGGGCGTGAAGGTCCTCTCCCTCGACGAGCTGCTCGAGGTCTCGGACTTCATCACGGTCCACCTTCCGAAGACGCCCGAGACCCTCGGTCTCATCGGCGACGAGGCGCTGCACAAGGTGAAGCCCTCCGTGCGCGTGGTGAACGCCGCGCGCGGCGGCATCGTCGACGAGACGGCGCTGTACTCGGCGCTCAAGGAGGGCCGCGTCGCGGGCGCGGGCCTGGACGTGTACGCGAAGGAGCCCTGCACGGACTCCCCGCTCTTCGAGCTCGACCAGGTCGTCTGCACCCCGCACCTGGGCGCGTCCACGGACGAGGCGCAGGAGAAGGCGGGCATCGCGGTCGCCAGGTCGGTGCGGCTCGCGCTCGCCGGTGAGCTCGTCCCGGACGCGGTGAACGTCCAGGGCGGCGTCATCGCCGAGGACGTGCGCCCGGGTCTGCCGCTCGCCGAGAAGCTCGGCCGCATCTTCACCGCGCTGGCCGGCGAGGTCGCGGTCCGCCTGGACGTCGAGGTGTGCGGCGAGATCACGCAGCACGACGTGAAGGTGCTCGAACTCTCCGCGCTGAAGGGCGTGTTCGAGGACGTCGTCGACGAGACGGTGTCGTACGTGAACGCGCCGCTGTTCGCGCAGGAGCGCGGCGTCGAGGTCCGCCTGACCACGTCGAGCGAGTCCCCGGACCACCGCAACGTGGTCACGGTGCGCGGCACGCTCACCGGCGGCGAGGAGGTCTCGGTCTCCGGCACGCTCGCCGGTCCCAAGAACCACCAGAAGATCGTCGCCGTCGGCGGCTACGACGTGGACCTGGCGCTCGCCGACCACATGGTGGTGCTGCGCTACCAGGACCGTCCCGGCGTCGTCGGCACGGTCGGCCGGATCGTCGGGGAGGCCGGCATCAACATCGCGGGCATGCAGGTCTCCCGCGCGGACCAGGGCGGCGAGGCCCTGGCGGTCCTGACGGTCGACGACACAGTGCCGACTGCGGTCCTCGGGGACCTCGCGGCGGAGGTCGGCGCGGCGTCCGTCCGCTCGGTCAACCTCGTGGACTAGGGCGCCCCAGCACGTAGTTGCCGGTTGTCACCGGCTTCGCCGAGTTCGTCCTCGAACGCCGGACGGGCTGGAATTCTCCAGCCCGTCCGGCGTTCGGCTTTCCGCTCAGACCAGCGCCGCCTCCCGCTCCGACTCGGCCCCGGCGCCCGCCTTTTCGGGCACCCTGACCTTGCGCAGGCTCACGGCCGCCAGGCCCGCCGCGGCCACCAAGAGAACCGCCCCGGCCAGCGCGGCGACCTGCATCCCGTCGGTGAACGCCTCCCGCGCCGCCCCGAGGAGCGCGTCCCGCGCGTCGCCCGGCAGGTGCTGGGCCACCGCCACCGCTCCGCCCAGCGTTTCCTGGGCCTCGGCGGGCGCGGACGACGGGATCTCGCTCCGGTACACCGCGTTGCCGATGGAGCCGAGCAGCGCCATGCCAAGCGCGCCGCCGAACTCCTGCCCGGTCTCCAGGAGCGAGGACGCGGTGCCCGCCTTCTCCGCGGGGGCGGCGCCGAGCGCCAGGTCCGTGAGCTGTGAGCCGATGACGACGGCGCCGCAGGCGAGGACGCCCGCGCCGGCGAGCACGGTCCACATCGAGTCCGAACCGGCCAGGGTGAGCAGTCCGTAGCCGCACGCCGAGGTCACGAAGCCGAGGGCGACGACATGGGCGCGGTTCATGCCGCGCTGCACCAGGGTGGTGGCGACCGGCGCCGCGAAGCCGATGAGGACCGAGGGGAGCAGCGCCCACAGCGCGGCCTCCATCGCGCTCTTGCCGAGCACCGACTGCAGGTACTGCGTGGTGAAGTAGGCCGAACCCATCATCCCCAGCGCGGAGATGAGGTTGAGGGAGACGGCGGGGCCGAAGCCGCGGCCGCCGCGGAACAGGGCGGGGGAGATCATCGGGGACGCTGCGGTGCGCTGGCGCCGGACGAACAGGACGGCGAAGACGAGTCCGACGGCGAGGGACACCCCGTACGCGACCTCGAAGCCCTCGGCGGCGATCTCCTTGAGGCCGTAGACGACGGGCAGCACCGCGGCCATCGACAGCGGCACGCTCAGCAGGTCGAAGCGGCCCGGCTCCGGGTCCTTGAACTCGGGGATCAGGAGCGGCGCGAGGACCAGGAGCAGCACCATCGCGGGCAGGTTGACCAGGAAGACCGAGCCCCACCAGAAGTGCTCGACGAGGACGCCGCTCAGCACCGAGCCGAGTGCGACGCCCGCGACCATGACCGTCTGCCAGATGCCGATGGCCTTCGCGCGCTGCCCGGCGTCCACGAACATGTTCCGGATCAGGCCCATCGTGGACGGCATCAGGGTCGCACCGCCGATGCCGAGGACCGCGCGGGCGGCGATGAGGGTCTCCGCGCTGTTCGCGTACGCCGCCGTGAGCGAGGCGGCGCCGAAGGCCGTGGCGCCGAACAGGAGCAGCTTGCGGCGGCCGATGCGGTCGCCGAGCGAGCCCATCGTGATCAGCAGTCCGGCGAGCACGAAGGCGTAGATGTCGAAGATCCACAGCTGTTGGGTGCCGCTCGGCTCCAGATCGGCGTTGATCGCGGGGATCGCGAAGTAGAGCACCGAGACGTCCATGGAGACCAGGAGCAGCGGGAGCATCAGGACGGCGAGAGCGGTCCACTCCTTGCGCGTGGCGCGCGGCGAGTTCGTCATGCCTGGAACCATACGAGCGTCTTAAACACTTGTCTAGTACGCGCGTATAGGACGGCTGTATGGATCAGGGGTAGGCTGCCCGCATGGGACACCGTGAGGATCTGCTCGAAGGCGCCAAGCGCTGCCTGCTGGAGAAGGGGTTCGCGCGTACGACCGCGCGCGACATCGTGAAGGAGTCGGGGACCAACCTGGCCTCGATCGGCTATCACTACGGGTCGAAGGACGCGCTGCTCGCGGAGGCGTACGTCGCCCTGATCGAGCCCATGGGGACGGCGTTCGAGGCGGCGGCGGACAGCGGCACCATCGCCGAGGGGGGTCTGGAGCGGTTCCGGGACGGCTGGGCGAACATCATCCGCACGATGCCGGAGTCCCGGGCGATCTGGATGATGTCGCTGGAGGTCATCACGCAGGGCGAACGGCTCGCGGGCATCCGGGACTTGCTGGCCAAGGCTCAGGTGGAGGGGCGGCGCGGGCTCACCGCGATGTTCACGGGCATCGACGAGGACGCCCTCCCGGAGGACATGGTCGAGAGCGAGGGGCGCCTCTACACGACGCTGCTCAACGGCCTGATGGTGCAGTGGCTCTTCGACGAGGCGTCGGCCACGGATGCCGAGCAGCTCACGGAGGGGCTGCGGCGGGTGATGGAGCGGGCTCGGTCGGGGGAGTCCGCCTCGTAAGAGTGAACCGGACGGCGTCCCTGCCCGTTAGATTGGAACCGCGGACAGACTGCCGTCCATGGGAGGAACCATGACTGCCGAATCACTGCCTGGCTGGGCCTACCCGCCCGCGGGCGGGTTCACCGCGGACGACCTGGACCGCATCCCGGAGCTCCCGCCGCACACCGAGCTGATCGACGGGAGCCTCGTCTTCGTGAGTCCGCAGAAGAGTTTCCACACGTTGGCGATGTTCTTGCTGGAGATGGGCCTGCGGACGCAGCTCCCGGACGAGGTGCGGGTACGGCGCGAGATGACCGTCGTCCTCGGCCCCCGCAACCGCCCCGAGCCCGACCTCATGCTGGTCCGTGCCGAGGCGGTGACCGAGGAGGCCGATGAGACGGGCTATACGGCGGCGGACGCCGTCCTCGTGGTCGAGGTGGTCTCACCCGAGTCCGACGAGCGGGACCGCAAGCGCAAGCCGCAGCTCTACGCCGAGGCCGGGATCCCGCACTTCTGGCGGGTCGAGAAGGGCACCGGTCGCCGTCCCGTCGTGTACGTCTACGAGCTGGACGAAGTGACCAGCAGCTATGTGCCCACCGGTATCTACCACGACCGCCTGGAACTGCCCGCGCCGTTCCCGATCGACATCGATCTGACCGCGATCGACAAGCTCTGAGCGGTAGTCGGGGCCCGGCGACGGTCTACAGCCGTGACGCCTTCAACACCATGTGGAGGAGCAGCCGGTCCTCGCCCTCGTCCAGGTCCAGGCCCGTGAGCTGCTCCACGCGCGAGAGGCGGTAGTAGAGGGTCTGGCGGTGGATGCCCAACTCGGCCGCCGTGCGCCCCGCCTGGCCCGCGCAGTCGAGGAACACCTCGGCGGTGCGGGCGAGTTCACGGCCGCCGGGGGAGAGGAGCAGCTGGGCCACCGGGTCGTGCGCGGCCTCGGCGGGCAGCGCCGTCAGCAGGCGGTACGGGCCGATGTCCGCCCACTGCGCGACCGGCCGCAGCCGTGGCTCCGCGAGCGCCGCGCGCGCCGCCGCCGTCGCCTCGCCCCACGCCGCCCCGATCTCGTCGAGCCCGGCCCGCGCCGCCGCGACGCCCGCCGCGAGCGCGCCGCCGGGCCCACCCGGCGTACCGGAACCGCCGGCCGCGGCGGAGCCTGTGGACGCACCGGAGCCGCCTGCCGTGCGCGCCCCGCCCGCCGCCCCGCCCGCCGCCCCGCCCGCCGCCGCGTCGAGCAGCCGTGCCCCCGCCGACAGCGCGGGCGCCAGGGAGTCCGCCGAGCGCAGCCGCACCAGGGCGCCGAGGCACTGCCCGGTCGTCCCCCACGGCACCGTGCACAGGGCCGCGGCGCCCGGCACATTGCGCACCGAAGGCGCCTCCTCCGGGTCCGCCGAGGGCCACGGGGCGACGCACACCACGGCGTGCAGGCCGTCGGCGCGCGGGCCGAGCGCGGTGCGCAGCTCGGCCACCGCCATGTCCCGCTGCCAGCCGCGCTCCGCCGTCAGGGCCGCCCGGAACTCGCGGGTCAGATCGGCGCCCGCCTGCGCCTCGTCGGCGAGCAGCGCGCCGATGCGGGCGGCCACCTCCATCGCGGCGTTCAACTGCTCGTCCGTGGGCCCCGGTTCACCGTCCAGGAGCCAGACGTAGCCGAGCGCGAAGCCGCGGTGGTTCACCGGGAGGCAGATCCGGCCGCGGTAGACGCCCGCCTCCGGGGTGGGCGGGATGCGCACCGGGCCCCTGGCGCGCGCGATGCCGAAGCTCTCGAACCAGGCGCGGACCTCCGCCGTGGAGCGGCGCGTGAGGATCGAGCGGGTCCTGACCGGGTCGAGCGCCGTCGCGTCGAAGTCGGAGCCGTCGCCCGCGTCGCTGTCCTGGGCGCCGAAGGCGATCAGTTCGAAGTCCCGGTTCTCCAGGGTCGCCGGGGCGCCGAGGAGCGCCGAGATCTCATCCACCAGTTCCTGGTAATCGCCCTTCACAGCGTCCATTCTGGACTAGTTCCTCCGTGTCTTCAGACATGTGTCTGAGATCCAGGGCACGGATGCGTGACAGCTGTCGATGGCCCACGATCGTGGGTGATCCCTAAATTTCACGGTGGTTCTCCCCCTGTCCATACTCCCCGTGGAGGTGCCCCGTGCTGGGTCCCGTGATCCTTGCCGCGTCGCGCAGCGACAAGATGCGCCGTTTCGTCTCGGCGGCCCCCGGCACCAAGCAGGTGGTCGACCGGTTCATCGCGGGTGAGAGCGTCGAGCAGGTCGTCCAGATCGTCCTGGACGCCGCCGACCAGGGCCTCGAGGTCACCCTCGACGTGGTGGGCGAGGACATCACCACCCCGGAGCAGGCCACCGCCGCCCGCGACGCCTATCTGGACCTGATCGCGCACCTGAAGGACCTCGGCCTCGGTGAGAAGGCCGAGATGTCGGTGAAGCTGTCGATGTTCGGGCAAGCGCTGGACGGAGGCCACGAGCTGGCGCTCGCCAATGTCCGGCCGGTCGTCGAGGCCGCCGCCGCCATCGGCACCACCGTCACCCTGGACGCCGAGGACCACACCACCCTCGACTCGATGTTCGCCATCCACGAGGAGCTGCGGAAGGACTTCCCGCAGACCGGCTGCGTCATCCAGGCGTACCTGTTCCGCACCGAGGAGGACGCCCGCCGCCTCGCCGCGAACGGCTCCCGCGTCCGCATTGTGAAGGGCGCCTACAAGGAGCCCGCCTCCGTCGCGTACCAGGACAAGACCGAGATCGACAAGGCGTACGTCCGCATCCTGCGCATCTTGATGGAGGGCGAGGGGTACCCGATGATCGGGTCCCACGACCCCCGCCTGATCGCCATCGGCCAGGAGCTGGCCCGCCGCGCCGGGCGCAAACTGGACGAGTACGAGTTCCAGATGCTGTACGGCATCCGTACGGACGAACAACTTCGGCTCGCCGCCGAGGGACATCGCATGCGCGTCTACACGGCGTACGGCACGGACTGGTACGGATACTTCATGCGCCGTCTGGCGGAGAAGCCCGCCAACCTCCGCTTCTTCGCCCGCTCCATCCTCACCAAGGGCTGAGCGGCCCCCCTTTTTCGACCCTGTTGCCCCTCCAGATCAGAAGGAGTTACGGACCTCATGGACGCTGTGACCCAGGTTCCGAAGCCGATCAACGAGCCGGTGCACGGCTACGCCCCCGGTTCGCCCGAGCGCGCCCGCCTGGAGGCCAAGCTCAAGGAGCTGGCCGACAACCCGATCGAGCTGCCGATGACGATCGGCGGCGTGAAGCGGCTCGGCGGCGGGGAGCCCTTCCAGGTCGTCCAGCCGCACAACCACAAGGCGGTCATCGGCACCGGCCGCAACGCCACCACCCAGGACGCCCAGGACGCGGTGGACGCCGCCCTGGCCGCCGCCCCGGCCTGGCGCGCCATGTCCTTCGACGACCGCGCCGCGATCATCCTGCGCGCGGCCGAGCTGCTCTCCACCACGTGGCGCGAGACCCTCGCGGCCTCCACGATGCTGGGCCAGTCGAAGACCGCGCAGCAGGCCGAGATCGACACCCCCTGTGAGCTCGTCGACTTCTGGCGCTTCAACGTGGCGTACGCCCGCGACCTGCTCGCCGAGCAGCCCCCGGCCAACTCCACGGGTGTCTGGAACCGCCTGGACCACCGCCCGCTGGAGGGCTTCGTCTACGCGATCACGCCCTTCAACTTCACGGCGATCTCCGGCAACCTGCCCACCGCCCCCGCCCTCATGGGCAACGTCGTGGTGTGGAAGCCGTCCCCGACGCAGACCCACGCCGCCGTGCTGCTCATGCAGCTCCTGGAGGAGGCGGGCCTGCCCAAGGGCGTCATCAACCTCGTGACCGGCGACGGCCTCGCGGTCTCCGAGATCGCCCTGAACCACCGCGACCTGGCGGGCATCCACTTCACCGGCTCGACCAAGACCTTCCAGCACCTGTGGAAGACGGTCGGCGAGAACATCGCGAAGTACCGCACGTACCCGCGACTGGTCGGCGAGACCGGCGGCAAGGACTTCGTGGTCGCGCACCCGAGCGCCGACCGCGCGATCCTGAAGACGGCCCTGACCCGCGGTGCCTTCGAGTACCAGGGCCAGAAGTGCTCGGCGACCTCCCGCGCCTACATCCCGGCCTCCCTCTGGAACTCCGGCTTCAAGGAGGAGTTCGCGGCCGAGGTCGACGGCATCAAGATGGGCGACGTCACCGACCTCTCCAACTTCATCGGCGCCGTCATCGACGAGCGCTCCTTCGCCAAGAACAAGGCCGCGATCGACCGCGCGCAGGCGGACGACTCCTGCACGATCGTCGCGGGCGGCACCTACGACGACTCGGTCGGCTACTTCGTGCGCCCGACCGTCGTCGAGTGCTCGGACCCGGCCAACGAGGTCTTCACGACCGAGTACTTCGGCCCGTTCCTCGCCGTCCACGTCTACGAGGACGACGCGTACGAGGAGATGCTGACCCAGATGGAGTCGGTGTCCGACTACGCGCTCACGGGCTCGGTCATCGCGAACGACCGCGCCGCGGCCGCGTACACGATGGAGAAGCTCCGCTACGCGGCGGGCAACTTCTACATCAACGACAAGTCGACGGGCGCCGTCGTCGGCCAGCAGCCCTTCGGCGGCGGCCGCGCCTCCGGCACCAACGACAAGGCGGGCGCCCCGCAGAACCTGCAGCGCTGGACGCTGACCCGCGCCATCAAGGAGACGCTGGTCCCGCCGACCGACTACCCGTACCCGCACATGGGCTGAGCGCCCAGGCGCATCGGCTGACCGCGCCGGCGCCGGTCACCGCTGAACCCCGCCCCCGTCCTTGGTCCCCCAACCGAGGACGGGGGCGGTTTCTGTTCGGCTCGCGTGTCACGCCACGCGCCGGGCGAGGAAGTCGTCGATCAGCGCGGCGATCTGCGGCGCGTGCGTCTCCAGGGCGAAGTGGCCCGTCGGCAGCAGATGCACCTCCGCGTCCGGCAGATCGCGCCGGAACGCGAGCGCGCCCTCCGGCACGAACACCTGGTCACCCGCGCCCCACACGGCGAGCACCGGCACCTGGCTCGCCCGGAAGTACGCCTGGAAGTCCGGGTAGAGCGCGATGTTGCTGCCGTAGTCGCCGATGAGGGAGAGCTGGATCTCGTCCTGGCCCGCGCGCGCCATCAGGGCCGCGTCGTGGTGCCAGGCGTCGGGGCTGAGCAGGCTCCGGTCCCGCTCCGGGACCCCCGTCTCGTACTGCCACTTGATGCCTTCGAGGGACCGGATCTCCCGTACGGGCGCGGCCGTCTTCTCGTTCGGCTCCTCGATGTACGCGAGCACCGGCGCCCAGGCTTCGGCGCCGAGCCCCTCCTCGTACGCGTTGCCGTTCTGCGTGACGATCGCCGTGACCCGCTCCGGGTGGGCGAGCGCGAGGCGCAGCCCGATCGGGGCGCCGTAGTCCTGGACGTAGAGCGCGAACCGGTCGAGGCCGAGCGCCTCGGTGAACTCGGCGGTCATCTCGGCGAGTTCGGCGAAGGTGTAGCGGAACGCGGCGGCGGAGGGCGTCGCGGAGCGGCCGAAGCCGATGTGGTCGGGGGCGATGACGCGGAGGGGGTGGGCGAGCTTCGGGAGGAGGTCCCGGAACATGTGCGAGCTGGTCGGGAAGCCGTGCAGGAGCAGCAGGACCGGGGCGTCGGCGGGGCCGGCCTCGCGGTAGAAGACCTCGTGGCCGCGGACGGTGGCGGTGCGGTGGTGAACCTGACGCGCGCTCATATTCCTAACCCCTCAAAGTTTCTTCAGTGGTTGCGATGGGGTGAGTAGAGCACGCGTCGGGCTAACCAGTCAATGAGTTTTTAGGGGTTAGGCACTCAGCAGGGTGTCAGACCTCCACCAAGACCTGGTCCAGGGACTTCCGTACGAGGTCGGGGACTTGGCAGTCCGGGGCGGGGTAGCCGACGGGGATCACCGCGAACGCCTTCTCGTTCTCGGGGCGGCCGAGCACCTCGGAGAGGAACCGCATCGGGCTCGGCGTGTGGATCAGGGCGGCCAGGCCCGAGAGGTGCAGGGCGGACAGGAGCATGCCGACGGCGATGCCGACCGACTCGTCCACGTAGTAGTGCTTGTGCTTGGTGCCGTCCTCGCCCAGCCAGTAGCGCTGCTGGAACACGACGATCAGGGCGGGCGCGTCCGTGAGGTGCGGCTTCACCTCGTCCGTGCCGAGGGGGCGGAGGGCGGCGAGCCACTCCTCGCCGAGCCGCCCGTCGTAGGAGATCTGCTCCTCGTGCTCGGCGGCCTCGCGGATGCGGCGGCGTATCTCCGGGTCCTGGACCAGGACGAAGGTCCACGGCTGCTGGTGTGCGCCGGACGGTGCGGTGGCCGCGCACGCGATCGCGTCGCGGACGACCTGCGCGGGCACGGGGTCGCCGGAGAACTGCCGCACCGTGCGGCGCTGCTCCATCCGCTCCCTCAACTCGGCCGCGCGCGCGAGGGATTCGGCCTCGGGCATGCGGGCCGGGCGGTACGGAACG
The DNA here is from genome assembly GCF_050510915.1 of Streptomyces odontotermitis. NCBI lineage: Bacteria > Bacillati > Actinomycetota > Actinomycetes > Kitasatosporales > Streptomycetaceae > Streptomyces > Streptomyces odontotermitis. The sequence continues at coordinate 65,351 of NZ_JBNJLS010000020.1, forward strand.
CCGCGGTAGGGGTGGCCGTGGATGGGCGTCCAGGGCCGCTGTCCGGATTCTGGAGTGTGCTGTTCGGTTGATGGCATGTCTGGGAGTGTGCCCAGCGGGCGGGGGTTCAACTGTCCGTACTGGACGGTTGAGGGCTCGGCCGGGGAGGGGCGTGCCGAGGGAGGGGGAGCGCTGCGCGGAAATCGGGGAGCACCGCGCGGAAATCGGAGAGCGCCGCTCGAAAATCGGGGAGCGCCGTGGACGCGGGGATGGGTACCGTGGCGCCGTGACCATCCTTCGCGCCGCGCACACCGCCGACCTCGGGCGGACCGAACTGGGCGCCGTCCGCGCCCTGCTGGACGAGGCGTTCGACGGCGACTTCGCCGACGAGGACTTCGAGCACTGCCTCGGCGGGATGCACGCCCTGATCGAGCAGGGCGGCGAACTCGTCGCCCACGGCTCGGTGATCCAGCGCCGCGTCCTGCACCGCGGCCGCGCGCTGCGCACCGGGTACGTGGAGGCGGTCGCCGTCCGCGCCGACCTGCGGCGCAAGGGGCTCGGCGGCCGGCTGATGGCGGAGCTGGAGCGGGTGCTCGACGGCGCGTACGAGCTCGGCGCGCTCTCCGCGTCGGACGAGGGCGCGGCCCTGTACCGGTCCCGCGGCTGGCAGGTGTGGCCGGGCCGGATCGGCGCGCTCGGCCCGGACGGCGTCGTGCGCCTGCCGGAGGAGGAGAGCACGACGTTCGTACGGGACCGGGGTGAACGCCTCGACGCGGCCCACGAGTTGCTCTTCGACTGGCGGGACGGGGACGTTCTCTAGACGGTGGCTCCCGCGTCCGGGGCGCCGGCCGCGCGGACGATGATCTTCCCCTGGTTCTCCCCGCGCAGCATGCCGAGGAACGCCTCGACGATCCCGCCGAACCCGTCCACCACGGTCTCGTCGAGCCCGATCCGCCCGCTCTGCAGGTGCGGCACCACGAACTCGTACAACTCCTCCTGCAGATCACGGTAGTTGCGGACGAGGAAGCCCTCGATGCGCAGGCTCTTCTCCACGACGTCGGCGTGGTTGAACAGGACGGGCGGCGCGTCCGGCGTGTTGTACTGGCCGATGGTGCCGATCCGCACGACCCGGCCGAACTCGCGCAGCGCGCCGATCGCCGCGCCCAGGTGGTCGCCGCCGACATTGTCCACGAACACGTCGATGCCGTCCGGCGCCGCCTTCGCGAGCTGCTCGGCGACCGGGGCGTCGCGGTAGTTGAAGACCGTGTCGTAGCCCACGTGTTCCGTGAGGTACGCGGCCTTCGCCGCCGTGCCCGCGCTGCCCACGAGGCGCCCCGCGCCGAGCACCCGGGCGAGCCGCCCGGTGGCCGTGCCCACCCCGCCCGCGGCGGCCGACACGAACAGGTCCTCGCCCTCCTGGAGCCGGGCGATGCGGGTGAGCCCGACGTAGGCGGTGAGCCCGGTGCCGCCGAGGATGCCGAGGTGCGCCGAGAGCGGCACGCCCGGGAGGTCCGGCAGCTCCCTCGCCTCCTCGGGGCGCACGACGGAGTGGGTGCGCCAGCCGTGCCGGTGGAACACGAGGGCGCCCTCGGCGAGTCGGGGCGTCCGGGAGGCGAGGACCCGCCCGATGGTCCGCCCCTCCAGGGGCTCATTCAGCGCGAAGTCGCCGTCCATCATCTCGCGGTGGTACGGGTCCACGGACCAGTAGAGGTTCTCCACGACGGCGGTGCCGGGCGCGGGCGAGGGGACGCGGGACTCGACGACGGCGAAGTCGCCGGGGGAGGGGAAGCCGTGGGGGCGGGCGATCTGGTGCACGGTGCGCGCGATGTCGTTCATGGCGGCGACCGTACGGAGGAATGCGGGGCGCGGGCACCGGGTTGGGCTCATGGAACGGCCCGATGTATGAAGAGGGCTCATAGGTGCAGGTGGGGGAGTCGATGGGGGCAGGGGGAGCGGTGGGAGCGACGGGGACAGGGAGCGCAGGCGGGGCGGGCAGGGAGGGCAGGGCTGTGGGGAGTGGTGGCGCCGTGGGTGGGGGCGTGGGTGGTCGTGCAGGCGGCGCCGATCTTGCCCCGCACGAGCTGCGGATCCTCGTGGCCGTCGAACGCGAGCGCGGCTTCTCCGCGGCCGCCCAGGCCCTCGGCCTCACCCAGTCCGCCGTCTCGCACTCCGTCCGGGGCACCGAGCGCAAGGTCGGCGCCGTGCTCTTCGAGCGGGGCCGCAAGGGCGCGAGCCCGACCGCGGCGGGCGAGACCGCCGTGGCGCACGCCCGCCGGGTGCTCCGGCTCCTGGCCGCGCTCGCCGTCGACGCCCGCTCCGCCGCGACCGGCACCGTCGCGGGCCCGCTGCGCATCGCCGCCTTCCGCAGTGCGGCCCTGCACCTGCTGCCGCCCGTCCTGGAGCGCCTCACCGCCCGCCACCCCGGCATCGAACCGGAGGTGCGCATCGTGCGCGAGGTCGGCGCGGGCACCGCGGGCGAGGTCGCGGCGGGCCGGGCCGATGTGGGGATCGCCACGATCGGGACGACGTCGCCGGTGCCGCCCGGACTCATCGGCACGGTGCTCCTGGAGGAGCCGTACTCCCTGGTGCACCCCGCCGGGCACGCCGACCCGCGCTCGCTGCCCCTCGTGGACTGGACGGAGAACTGCACCTCGTACACCAGGGACTGGTGGGCCGGACAGGACTGGATCCCCCGGGCCACCGTGGAGACCGAGGACGACGGCGCGGTGCTCTCGATGGTGAGCAGCGGCCTCGGCATGGCGATCATGCCCGCCCTCTCCCTGACCGGCGCCCCGCCCGCGGTCGAGATCACCGACCTCGGCGCGGAGCGCCCGACCCGCGAGGTCGGCTACGTCACCACGCCGGAGCTCGCCGCCACGGGCGCGGTGCGGGCCCTGATCCGCGAGCTCAGGGCGACTCCTCGCGGCGGGCGGAGCTGACCTCCCGTTCACGGGCGGAACCGACCCCCGTTCACGGGCGGAGCTGATCCCCGTTCAACCGTCCGGCCCCGCGTTCAACCGGCCGTTCCGGCGTGAAACCGCCGTTCAGGTGCCGTGCCCGTCTCAGATAGTAGGAAGTCCGAGTAATTGTGGAGACAGACGCTCCGTCCTCCCTTAGCTTTGTAGAAGCCGAACGTCTCGCTTGATCAAGCGAATGGCGGCAGTGAGCCGGAGCCCCGAGCAGGCGAACCCTGCGGCTCCCTCTTCCGCCCCTTCCGGCGTCTCGTAGTCCCTCCGCACTCCCGGTGTGCTTTCTGAAGGAGTCGATTTCCCATGGCCGAGATGACCGTGACCCCCCGCCGCGTCCGCCACACCTCCCGTACGAACGACGTCGACCGCAAGAACGCCGCCGCCGCCCTCCAGCGCGCCCTGGACCGCAGGGACAACGGCGGCGAGACGGGTCACTGAGCCCGCTTGCCCTTCCCTCGTACGACCTCGAAGTGGTCGATGCGCTGTCCGCTCTCGGAGAGCGCGGAGACCGACAGCTTCGGGCGCGACCCCGTCGTGACCTCGACCGCGAGGAACGAGAAGCCGGTGTACCGCACCCGCGACCACTCCACCGTGTCCGGGTCGGGAAGCCGTGACTTCGTCCAGTGGAACGTGAGGATCGAGTCCCGGTCGTTCACGTTCCCCTCGTAGCTGTCCTTGACCCCGAGTCCGAAGCCGTACAGGTCCTTGCCCGCGCCGCCCGCGGTGACGTACACGATGCCGTCGCGCGTCGGATCGGTCGACGCGCCGACCGGCACGGGCTTGCCGACCTCACCGCCCTTGATCGCGTCCGTCCGCTCGTACACGTGGTTGTGGCCATTGATCACCAGGTCCACCTGGTGCTTGGTGAACAGGTCCAGCCAGGCGTCGCGCACCCCGCCGTCGGAGGCGTGCGTGGACGTCGAGTACATGCAGTGGTGGAAGAAGACCACGACGAAGTCGATGCCCTCGGCGGCGCGCAGCTCCCCGAGCCGCTTGTCGAGCCAGGCCGTCTGCTTCCCGTCCGTGTAGCCCTTGTTGGCGGGGATCTCGTACGAGACGTCGTTCGCGTCGAGCGCGACCACGCCCACATTGCCGTAGGTGAACGAGTAGACGCCCGGTGCGTTCTTCGGGTCGAAGCCGTTCTCGGGCAGCGACCAGCGGGCCGACTGGCCGCCGTAGCCGTTGGGCGAGTACCACGCCTCCATGTCGTGGTTGCCCGTCGTCACCATCCACGGAACGGACTTGGCCACGCTCTCGGTCTGCGCCAGGAACTGGTCCCACACCCGCGCGTCATACGTGTCCGACTCCTTGCCGTGGCCGCTGGAGTCCGCGTAGCAGATGTCCCCGGCGTGCAGGTGGAAGGAGGGGTTCTGGCCCAGGATCACCTGGTCGTTGGCGAGCGCGTGATAGCTGACACCCTGGTCGCCGAAGGCCGTGAAGACGAACTTCTCCGGCTTGGCGGGCGCCGTGCGGAATGTGCCGACGGTGCTCATCCGCTCCGGCGAGGCCGGGTCGAAGCCGTCGTGGCCGACGCCGTAGTAGTACGTCGTGTCCGGCTTCAAGTTGTCGAGCGCGACGTGCAGATAGAGCTGCTCGACCTCGGGGAGCTTCTTGGACAGGGACGGGGTGTGCAGGGCGCGCACCTCGGCCTCGATCTTCCGGCTCAGCTCCCAGGGCTTCAACCCCACGCGCACGTAAGGCTTCTTGACCGCGAAGGGCACCTGCCAGGAGATCCGCATCTGCGTCTTCGGGTCGGCGCCGAAGGCGAGATGGCGGCCGAACGGCGCCACCAGCGAGCCGTCGACCTTGACCGGCGCGGGCGGCGACGCGAGCGGCGCGGCCGGCGAGGAGCCCCCGCCGTACGCCGAACCGGAGCTCCCCGCGAGGAGACCGGCGCCGCCCACGGCCCCCGCGGTGGCGACCGAACTGGCCAGGACCTTGCGGCGGGAGAACTTATTGCGGAGGTATTCGTGCTGCTCCGGCATGCTCATGCGGCGCGCGAGCTGCTCGGGTATGCCGACGTCAGGGGTGTCCATGACCGGAAAACTTCCCAGTAACTTTCAACTCCGGCCAGACACTGGGATGAACAAAATCTGTCCAGAAGGAAACCGGGGATCCTGTCGGGATCCGATATGGACCCGGAGTGATCCCGACATGGGCCCGGCGTGATCCCGACATGGACCCGGCATGGGCTCGGCAGGGGTCCGGCTCGATGATCGATTGTCCGCATGATGGACGGCGAGTGTCATCCCATGGGACGGGGCGTACGCTTCCGTCATGTCTCGCAGCATCAATCTCGCAGTGATTCCCGGTGACGGCATCGGCCAGGAGGTCGTGGCCCAGGGACTCAAGGTCCTCAATGCCGTCCTTCCCCAGGAAGTGAAGCTGGAGACCAAGGAGTTCGACTTCGGCGCCAAGCGCTACCACGCCACCGGTGAGACCCTCACCGACGCCGACGTCGCGGCCCTCAAGCAGCACGACGCGATCCTCCTCGGCGCCATCGGCGACCCGTCGGTCCCCTCCGGCGTCCTGGAGCGCGGCTTCCTGCTGAAGCTCCGCTTCCTCTTCGACCACCACGTCAACCTGCGGCCCTCGAAGCTGCTCCCCGGCGTCTCCACCCCGCTCGCCGGGCAGCCGGAGATCGACTTCGTCGTGGTCCGCGAGGGCACCGAGGGCCCCTACACCGGCAACGGCGGCTCGATCCGCACCGGCACCCCGCACGAGGTCGCCACCGAGGTCTCGGTGAACACGGCCTTCGGCGTGGAGCGCGTGGTCCGTGACGCCTTCGCCCGCGCCCAGGCCCGCCCGCGCAAGAAGCTGACGCTGGTCCACAAGAACAACGTCCTCGCGTACGCCGGTCACCTCTGGACCAACATCTTCAACACGGTGGCCAAGGAGTTCCCCGAGGTCACCACCGAGTACATCCACGTCGACGCCGCGACGATCTACCTCGTCACCGACCCGGCCCGCTTCGACGTGATCGTCACCGACAACCTCTTCGGCGACATCATCACCGACCTCGCCGCGGCCGTCTCCGGCGGCATCGGCGTCGCCGCCTCCGGCAACATCAACCCGAGCCGTGAGTTCCCCTCGATGTTCGAGCCCGTGCACGGCTCGGCCCCGGACATCGCCGGGCAGGGCAAGGCCGACCCGACGGCCACCATCCTGTCCGTCGCGCTGCTGCTGCGCCACCTCGGCTTCGAGGCGGAGGCCGTCCGCGTCGAGGACGCCGTCTCCGCCGACCTGGGCGAACGCGGCGACTCGGTGCGCACCACCACCGAGATCGGCGACGCCCTCGCGGTACGCGTGGCGGGCTGAGCCCGTCGGCTGACGACACCTGTTCACTGAAGCCGCCGGGTCGCATCAACACCCGGCGGCTTCTCCTGTGCGGCCCTCGGGTGCCACCATCGTCACCAGGGCCGCAGTACGCCGTTTCCTACCTCGGCCCTCCGCGAGCGATAATCGAACGTGGGGCCGCGACATGCGGGGAAGCTCGGACGTCCTACTGGAGGCGTGAGCGCGGTCCGCCACACACAACGGTGAAGGACACGCACTCATGACCACGACGCCCACGATCGAGCTCAAGCCCTCCTCGACTCCGCTGTCCGACGCGGAGCGCGAGGCGATGCTGGCGAACCCGGGATTCGGGCGCCACTTCACCGACCACATGGTCACCATCAAGTGGACCGAGGGCCGCGGCTGGCACGACGCCCAGCTCGTGCCGTACGGCCCGCTCACCATCGACCCGGCGAACGCGACCCTGCACTACGCGCAGGAGATCTTCGAGGGCCTGAAGGCGTACCGCCAGCCCGACGGCTCCGTCGCCACCTTCCGCCCGGACGCCAACGCCAAGCGCTTCCAGTCCTCGGCCCGCCGCCTCGCCATGCCGGAGCTGCCCGTCGAGACGTTCATCGAGGCGTGCGACGCGCTGGTCCAGCAGGACAAGGCGTGGGTGCCGGCGCACGGCGGCGAGGAGTCGCTCTACCTGCGGCCGTTCATGATCGCGACCGAGGTCGGTCTCGGTGTGAAGCCCGCCAACGAATACCTCTTCATCGTCATCGCCTCGCCCGCCGGCGCCTACTTCCCCGGTGGCGTGAAGCCCGTCTCCGTCTGGCTCTCCGAGGACTACGTCCGGGCGGTCCCCGGCGGCATGGGCTTCGCCAAGACCGGCGGCAACTACGCGGCCTCGCTCGTCGCCCAGGCCGAGGCGGCCGCGAAGGGCTGCGACCAGGTGGTCTGGCTGGACGCCCTGGAGCACAAGTGGGTCGAGGAAATGGGCGGCATGAACCTGTACTTCGTGTACGGGAACAAGATCATCACGCCCGAGCTCACCGGCTCCCTCCTCGCGGGCGTCACCCGCGACTCCCTCCTGAGCGTCGCCCGTGACCTCGGCTACGAGTCCGAGGAGGGCCGCATCTCCACCGAGCAGTGGCGCCGCGACACCGAGAACGGCACGCTCACCGAGGTCTTCGCCTGCGGCACCGCCGCGGTCATCACGCCGGTCGGCACGGTCAAGTCCAACGGCGGCGAGTGGACCCAGGGCGACGGCGGCCCCGGCGAGGTCACGATGAAGCTGCGCGACGCGCTCCTGAACGTCCAGCGCGGCATCTCCGAGGACAAGCACGGCTGGATGCACCCGCTGGGCTGAGCATCAGCCCGCTGAGCTGAGCCTCAGCTCGATATGTGGCGCCGGGCGAGCTGGACTTCCCCCTCCAGCTCGCCCGGCGCTTCTTCGTGCGCGGGGTGCGGCAGCAGCCAGTACGCCGCGCCGCCCACCGCTCCCGACAGCAGGAAGCTGCAGTCCACCCCGCCGGTCATGGCCAGCAGTGGCCCCTCGTACGAGGGCAGGGACACGGACAGCACGCCGACGAGCGCGCCCAGCGCCCAGGCCGCGGTGGCCGATATGTTCCACCCGCCCCGGAACCAGTAACTCCCGCCCCGGGCACGTCGGTTGAACACCTGGAGCGCCTCCTCGTCATAGCGGCCCCGGCAGCGCACGAACCCGATGAGTGTGATCACCGCCCACGGCGTGCCGATCGCGGTGAGCAGCAGCACGAAGGAGGTCATCGCGTCCTGGGCGTCCCAGGCGTAGTGGCCGGCGAAGACGCACGCCGTGGCGACGACGGCGACGGTGTACGTGGCCCGTGCCCGGGACGCGCGCGGCAGGATCGCGTCGAGGTCGAGTCCCATCGAGTAGAGCATCAGACCCGCGTTGCCGACCGAGCCCGCCGAGGCGGCGAGGAGGAGCGGGAGCAGGTACCAGGCGGGGGCGGCGGAGACGAGTGGGTCCGCGTAGCCGAGGGCCGCCCGCGCGGCGTACGCCGTGAACGTGCCGAAGAGCTGCGGGACCAGGAGCCCCGCGATCAGCCCGAGCCAGGCCGCGCTGAGCACCGCGCGGGAGCTGTGCCGGGCCGGGGAGATGTAGCGGGTGTAGTCGCCGAGCAGGGTGATGAAGGCGATCGGACCCGAGAGCCCCGCCGCGACCAGGGCGAGCAGCCAGGTCGGCCAGAACGAGCCGAGGGCGTAGCCGCCCGCGCCGGGCAGCGCCGACGTCGTGAAGTCCGGTGCGTACGCGGCGAGTCCGAGGGCCAGCAGCACCGTCATGCCGACGGCGAGGACGCGGGAGAGCCGGAGCAGCACGCGGTAGCCGTAGACCGCGCCCGTGACGGTGGCCGCCGCGAGCAGCGCGTAGACGAGGGCGTACGAGAGCGAACCGGTCGGCAGGCCGAGCAGGCGGTGCAGGGTGCCCACCATGACGTCGCCGCCGATCCAGACGGTCAGCGCCGTGTAGCCGAGCGAGAGCAGCAGGCCCACGACGGAGCCCACCAGGCGCCCCCGGACGCCGAATTGGGCGCCGGACGAGGTGGACAGGTTCGTCCCCGTGCGCAGGGAGACCAGGGCGAGCGGAGCCGTGAGGGCCGTGCCGAGCGCCGTGCCCGCGACGATCGCGCTCACCGAGGCCCACCAGTCGAGGCCGAACGACACCGGCAGCCAGCCGAAGACGATCACCCCGAGGCAGAGGTTCGAGCCGAGCAGGATCGACACCAGGTCACGGGGGCGGCTGGTGCGCTCCTCGTCCGGAATGGTGTCGACGCCGCGCTGTTCTATCGGCATGAGGGTGCCCCTGACGCTCGATGGTTCCCGCTCTTTTGAGTGACGCTCAATGTGGCGTAGCTCAAGCTCGCGCGTCAATGTTTCCGTCATGTGAATCTCCCCGTTAGAGTGATACTCAAATGTGGAACCGGCAATGAGGGAGGTGCGGTGGCGTGCGGCTGACCCCCACGGAACGCGACCGGCTGCTGCTGTTCGGGGCCGCCGAGCTGGCCCGGGCCCGCAAGGCGCGGGGCCTCAGGCTCAATGTCCCGGAGGCGACGGCGCTGATCGCGGACACGGTGTGCGAGGCCGCCCGTGACGGGCTCCGGCTCGCCGAGGCGATCGACCGCGCCCGCGCGGCCCTCGGCCCGGACGACGTACTCCCCGGCGTCGCCGACGTGGTCACCGAGGTCCATGTGGAGGCCGTCTTCGACGACGGGTCCCGGCTCGCGGTGGTCTCCGACCCGATCGGGCAGGGGCTCGGCGAGGACGCTCCGGGTGCGCTGCTTCCCGGGCCCGGTCAGGAGGAGCCCGCGCCCCGCGTGCGGCTGACCGTGCGCAACACCGCCTCCGTCCCCGTCTCCGTGACCTCCCACTTCCACTTCTTCGAGGCCAACCCCCGGCTCTCCTTCGACCGTGCGGCCGCCTACGGGATGCGGCTCGCCGTGCCCGCGGGCTCCTCCGTGCGGTTCGGGCCCGGCGAGAGCGTCGATGTGGGGCTGCTGCCGATCGGGGGCGCGCGGGTCGCGGTCGGCTTCGCGGGTCTGGTGGACGGCGCGCTCGATGCGCCCGGCGCGAAGGAAGAGGCCCTGCGCAGGGCCGCCGCCTGTGGATACCTCGGAGTGGACGGACCTCTGGGAGCGGAGGACAAGCGATGAACCCCTACGAGTACGCAGCCACCCATGGCCCGCGCGCGGGAGACCGGGTCCGGCTCGGCGACTCGGGACTCACCGTCCGCGTCGAGTCCGACTCCCAGGCGTACGGGGACGAGTTCCTCGCCGGGTTCGGCAAGACGGCGCGTGACGGGCTGCACCTCAAGGCCGCCGCCGTCCGCGAGACCTGCGACGTCGTCATCAGCAACGTCGTCGTCATCGACGCCGCGCAGGGCATCCGCAAGGTCTCCATCGGCATTCGGGAGGGCCGGATCCACGCCATCGGGCGGGCCGGGAACCCCGACACCCTCGACGACGTGGACGTCGTCGTCGGTACCGGCACCTCGATCGTGTCGGGTGAGGGGCTCATCGCGACGGCCGGCGCCGTCGACACCCATGTGCACCTGTTGTCGCCGCGCATCATGGAGGCGTCCCTCGCCTCGGGCGTCACGACGATCATCGGGCAGGAATTCGGGCCCGTCTGGGGTGTCGGGGTCAACTCGCCCTGGGCGCTGCGGCACGCGTTCAGCGCCTTCGACGCCTGGCCGGTCAACATCGGCTTCCTCGGCCGGGGTTCCTCCTCCGACGGCGCCCCGCTCGTGGAGGCCCTGGCCGAGGGCGGCGCCTGTGGCTTCAAGGTGCACGAGGACATGGGTGCGCACACCCGCGCCCTGGACACGGCGCTGCGGGTCGCCGAGGAGCATGACGTCCAAGTCGCCCTGCACAGCGACGGGTTGAACGAGTGCCTGTCCGTCGAGGACACCTTGAAGGTGTTGGAGGGGCGGACCATCCATGCCTTCCACATCGAGGGGTGCGGCGGCGGTCATGTGCCGAACGTCCTGAAGATGGCGGGCGTGCCGAACGTGATCGGTTCCTCCACCAATCCGACGCTGCCGTTCGGGCGTGACGCGGTCGCCGAGCACTACGGGATGATCGTCTCCGTCCACGACCTGAAGACGGATCTGCCCGGTGACGCGGCGATGGCGCGGGACCGGATCCGGGCCGGGACGATGGGCGCCGAGGACGTCCTCCATGACCTGGGCGCGATCGGGATCACCTCGTCGGATGCGCAGGGCATGGGGCGGGCCGGGGAGACCGTGCGCCGGACCTTCGCGATGGCCGGGAAGATGAAGGCCGAGCTCGGTCCGATGGCGGGTGACGGCGAGGGTGACGACAACGCGCGGGTGCTGCGCTACATCGCCAAGCTGACCATCAACCCCGCCCTCGCCCACGGGCTTGCGCACGAGGTCGGCTCCATCGAGGTGGGCAAGCTCGCCGACATCGTGCTCTGGAAGCCGCAGTTCTTCGGCGCCAAACCGCAGCTCGTCCTCAAGTCCGGCTTCCCCGCCTACGGCGTCACGGGCGACCCGAATGCGGCGACCGACACCTGTGAACCCCTCGTCCTGGGGCCCCAGTTCGGGGCGTACGGAGCAACCGCCGCGGACATCTCGGTGGCTTTCGTCGCGGGCGCGGCCGCCGAGCAGGGGGGAGACCTGATGCCCACGCGCCGCCGCCGCGTCGCCGTCCGGGGCACACGGGGGATCGGCCCCGCCGACCTGCGCCTCAACTCCCGTACCGGCGCGGTCGACGTGGACCAGCGCACCGGCCTGGTCACCCTCGACGGCGACCCGGTCCGCTCCGAACCCGCCGACTCGGTCTCCCTCAACCGCCTCTACTTCCTCTGACCGCCCCTCCTTCCCCAAGGAACCGCACTCATGACCTTCCGCATGCCCCCCGAATGGGCCCCGCACGAGCGCACCTGGATGGCGTGGCCGAGCCCCAACCCCACCTTCAGCAATCCCGCGGAGCTCGCCGAGGCCCGCGAGGCATGGGCCGCTGTCGCCCGCGCCGTCCGTGCCTTCGAGCCCGTCGTGATGGTCACCGGCCCCGGCCAGGCCGAGTCGGCCCGCGCCCTCGTCGGCCCCGGCGTCGAACTCGTCGAGCGTGACCTCGACGACGCGTGGATGCGGGACATCGGTCCCACCTTCGTCAGCGACGGAAGCCAACTCGCCGCCGTCGACTGGACGTTCAACGGATGGGGCGCGCAGGACTGGGCCCGCTGGGAGCACGACTCCAAGATCGCCCGTCATGTCGCGGACATCGCCGGAGTGCCGGTCCACTCCTCGTCCCTCGTCAACGAGGGCGGTGCCGTCCACGTCGACGGCGAGGGGACCGTGCTGCTCACCGACACCGTCCAGCTCGGCCCGGAGCGCAACCCCGACTGGACCCGCGCCGAGGTCGAGGCGGAGATCCACGCCCGCCTCGGCACCAGCAAGGCCATCTGGCTGCCGCGCGGACTGACCGGTGACTACGGGCTCTACGGCACCCGGGGCCACGTCGACATCGTCGCCTCCTTCGCCGCCCCCGGTGTCGTCCTCGTCCACACCCAGCAGGACCCGGCCCACCCCGACTACGAGGTCAGCAAGGAGGTCGCGGGTGTCCTCGGGGCGGCGACGGACGCGCGCGGCCGGGCTCTCGAAGTCGTCGAAGTACCCGCGCCGACCGTGCTCACCGAGGACGGGGAGTGGGTCGACTACTCCTACATCAACCACTACCTCTGCAACGGCGGCGTGGTCCTCTGCTCCTTCGACGACCCGCACGACGAGGTCGCCGCGGGCATCTTCGGCCGGCTCTTCCCGGACCGGACCGTGACGCTCGTCGACGCCCGTACGATCTTTGCCGGGGGTGGCGGCATCCACTGCATCACCCAGCAGCAGCCGAAGATCTAGACCGGGAGCACGGACGTGGCCGAAGCGGGCCCTGCGCGCAGGAAGAACGCGCCGCCGCGCGAGGACGTGCTCGCCGCCGCCATGACGATGATCGCCGAGCGTGGCCTGGAGAAGCTGACCATGGCCGCGCTCGGCCGCGAGGTCGGCATGAGCAGCGGACATCTCCTCTATTACTTCCGCACGAAGGACGAGCTGCTGCTGCGCACGCTCGAATGGAGCGAGGGCAGGCTCGGCGCCGAGCGGGGGCGGCTGCTCGCCCGGCAGGAACCCGCTCGCGCACGGCTCGACGCCTACGTCGACCTCTATGTCCCGGACGGCCACCGCGATCCGCACTGGACGCTCTGGCTCGAGGTGTGGAACCGCTCGCTCAACGCCGACGACGACGGCCGCGAGCGGCAGGCCGCGATCGAGGGCGCCTGGCACCGCGATCTGGTGGCGCTGCTCGCCGAGGGCATCTCGCGCGGAGAATTCCGGGCGGTCGACCCCGATCGGTTCGCCACCCGGCTGCGGGCGCTGCTCGACGGATTCTCGATTCATGTGGCGATCGGCGTGCGTGGCACCGATCGCGATCAGATCCTGGCTCATGTGACGGAATTCCTCGACGAGGGACTGACGGACTGACGCCCGGCCGACGCGGCGGACCGCGGCGGATCACGGCGGCCGATCGCCGCTGCGGCGAGCCGTCGCATGGCTGCTGCGCGGGATCGCTGACGCGGCCGGACGATGAATACAGGCCATGAGCAGCCCGATTCGTTGCCTCGCGGACCGTCGACCACTCGTTCGGGTTGTACGTAAACGTTCGCATTGTGGCGGGGGTGAGCGGTGCGCTTGAATCGCGGTGGTGCCCTCGGCGACGACCGAGGCGCGACAGGTTCGGGGGGAACCATGTCATTGACCGCTTCCGCACGCTCAACTGCCCTGACTCTTGCGGCACTTGGCGCCGTTGCGCTGCTGCCCGGCACGGCTCGCGCCGCGCCGCCGGTACAGTCCGCGCCGCCGGCACAGTCGGTGCCGAGAGTCGAGCGCGTGAGCATGGCCGCCGACGGCGCGCAGGCCGACGGCCGGTCGGGCGCCGCGACGCTCAGCCCTGACGGCGACCACATCGGCTTCGCCAGCGAGGCGACGAACCTCACGCCGGACGGTGGCCAACGTCCGCGCGCCCACGGCTATGTACGGGACCTGAGGACCGGCCAGGTCACCCGGATAAGAGAGAGCATGAGCGCACCGGTCCTCAGCGCCGACGGCCGCTATGCCGCACACACGGCCTGGGGGCCGTACATCATCAACGTCTTCCTCACCGACCTGACCACCGGGGAGAGGAAGCAGGTCGACGGCAAGGGCTTCAAGGAAGGGTCGTACGCGCCGTCGATCAGCGCCGACGGCCGCTACATCGCGTACCAGCTGACACCGCGCCACCCCGAGAATCCGACCCGCGTCGAGGTGTACGACAGAGTCACGGACACCCGCGAGGTCGTGAGCGACGGCCCGCCCGACTCCTCTCGCGACATGACCGACCCGTCGATCAGCGCCGACGGCAGCAGGGTCGCCTATGTGGACGAGGGCGCCGACCAGGTCTGGGTCCGCGACCGCACCTCGGGCGCGCTCACCCGGGTCGACGACGGCATGCCCTCCACCCTCACCCAGCTCAGCGCCGACGGCCGGACGGTGGCGATGAACTCGGCGGACGGCGCCTACATCCGTGACCTGCGCACCGGAAAGACCCACCGCTTCCCGGGCCGCCGGGCCGCCGCCCTCAGCCCGGACGGACACCAACTCCTGCTCTCCGACGCCGAGTCCATACTCCGCCTGACGAACGTGCACTCGGGGCGGGACACCGTCGTCGGCCATGGCTCGGCCACCGCGGGTGCCGTCGGCGCCAAGGGGCGCAGCGTCGTCTTCTCGTCGGCGGACACGGACGTGGTCCCGGGCGATACGAACGGGGTCGAGGACGTCTTCCTCTGGCACGCGCGCTGACCCGACCCGACTCGAGTCGACTCGGCCCGATCCCATCCAATCCAATTCAGTCCAGCCTGGCCCGGCGAAGCGATCGCCGCCGACGCCTGCAGTGCGGCGGTCCGGCCAAGAACCAACTCAGGGGGAATCCATGCCCGTTACCCACCGCCTCGTCATTGCCGCCGTCGTCGGCGTGCTCGGCGCAGCGGCCCTCCCGACGGCGGCCGTCGCCGTCCCGGTGCAGGTCGCCGACGATCCCGCCCTGCCGTACACGGAGAGAGTCAGCGTCGGCCGTGGGGGAACGCAGTTCGAGGGGGCGTCGTTCAGGGCCGAGATCACCGACGGCTATGCCGGTGGTGTCGCCTACACGACCAACGCGCCGGCCGCCGCCGACGACACCAACGGCGTCTCCGACGCCATGCTCGGCTCCGCCATCGCCAGCCGGACGTCCCGCGACGGCAAGCCGGGGAACGGGCCGTCGCGGGAGGCGTCCTCCTGCGGCCGCTTCACCGCGTTCGTGTCCGAGGCGACCGACCTGACGTCCAACTCGCCGACGGACGGCCGGACCGCGGTCTATCTCCGCAACCACACCGTGGGGAAGATCGGCAGGGAGACCTTCGGCTACAAGGGCGTCGAGTTCGAGCACGTCAGCGATCCCCGGATCAGCCAGGACTGCCAGTGGCTCACCTTCGTCGGCACACTGCCCTCGACGCCGGACCACGTCGAGCAGTCACGCGTCTACCGCATCAAGGTGTACGACGCCTCCATCGAGCCGGTCAGCGACGTCGCCCCTGACGGCTCCCGCGCGGCGGGCCGCCCCTCGATCAGCGCCGACGGGCGCTACATCGCCTACCAGTACGGGGTGCCGCACCCCGGCGGCCCGGCCAACTCCAGCGACATCTACGTCCGCGACATGGAGACCGGCACGCTGGAGAAGGCCACCGTCGCCCCCGGCGGAGGCGAGGCCGACCGAGAGTCCACCGGCCCCGTCCTCAGCGCCGACGGCCGCAAGGTCGCCTTCACTTCGTACGCCTCGAACCTCGCGCACGGCGACACCAACAAGAGCGCCAACGTCTTCGTCCGCGACCTCGACGCGCACCGCACCCGGCTCGTGAAGGGGGCGGGCAAGAACGTCTACACAGGCGAGGCCGCGCTCAGCGGCGACGGGAACTTCGTCGCGTACGTCCAGGGGAGCCTGAAGAAGCCCGATGCCGCGCACAGCATCCATCTGCTGGATCTGACCACGGGGACAACGGAGTTGGTGAACGTGGCGACGGACGGAGGAGCGAGCGAGTACTCGGCGGACAACCCCTCCGTGAACACGGACGGCAGTGCGGTCGCGTTCGACTCGCTCTCCGCCGACCTGGTGGCGGACGACACGAACGGCGCGCCCGACGTCTTCGTCAGGCACCTGCGGTGAGGCGGGTTCGTCAGGCACCTGTGGTGAGGCGGGCGACCGCGGCGTTGCGCGCCGCCTTCACCGCCCTCACTGCCTTCGCCACCTCCATCGCCTCCACCGCCTCCACCGTTGTCCCCGTCCTGGCCGCCGTGGCAGCGGTCACGGTGGCCGTCCCAACGTCCGCGTCGGCGGCCCCCGTTGGACCGGCTTCCGCACCAGCAGCCACCCAACGCGTCAGCGTCGCCGCCGACGGAGCGCAGGCGAACGGCGACTCGACCGCGCCGTCCATGAGTGCCGACGGGCACGTGGTCGCGTTCCAGTCCACGGCGAGCAACCTCGTGCCGGGGGACACGAACGGCCGGTCGGACGTCTTCGTCAAGAACCTGAAGACGGGCGCGATCGTCCGGGTCGACGCGCGCGACGCGGGCGCCCCGGCCGAAGCGGATGCCCTTCAGCCCTCCCTCAGTGCCGACGGCCGCTCCGTCGCCTTCACTTCGGAGTGGACGTACCGGGTGCCCGGCAGACCCTCGGGCCGCCAGTCCGACGTGTATGTGCGCGACCTGCGCACCGGGCACACCACGAAGGTGAACGTCGGCCTCGACCAAGGGTTCGGGGTTGTCTCGCGGGACCCGGCGATCAGTGCGGACGGGCGCAGGGTGGCCTTCGTCGGCGGGGACACCCCGTGGTTCCCGGCCGGGCTGCACGGCAACGTCCGGGTGTATCTGCGCGATGTCCGGGCGGGCAGCACCGAGCGGATCAGCGCACCCCCGGCCCCGGGGGACAGGGAGGCGTACGAGCCGCGGATCGACGCGTCGGGGAACGCGGTGGCGTACCGGACGACCGTGCCCAAGGTGTCGGGCCCGCCCGAGACGTTCGTCTACGCGTGGCGGCGCGCGAGCGGGCAGGCGGTGCGCGTCGACACGACGTACGACGGCAGCAGCAGCGATCCGAACCGCGCCTCGCTAGGCGGGATCAGCCCGGACGGGTCGTACGTCCTCTTCGATTCGTCCTCGGACCGGATGGTTCCGGGCGCGCTCCACGGCGGGGGATATCTGCAGGACCTGCGCACCGGGGAGCGCGAGTTGATCGAAGCGGCCGACGACCCGGCCACGGACACGAGCGGCATCGCGTTCACGGACGGCGGGCGCCGCTACCTGTACGGGACCGAGGAGGGCCTCTTCGAGCGCGACCGGCGCACGGGCGCGAGCACGCTCCTGTCGAGCGACCGGGGAGACATACGCGAGCGGGTCTTCGACGCCCGCGCCCGCACCACGGCCTACGGCTCCTGGGACGACGACCGGGTGCCGTCGGACACGAACGGGAGAGGGGACGTGTTCGTCACCAGGCTCGGCTGAAGAGATTCGTCGCCAGGCTCCCCTGACGGGATTCGTCACCAGGCTCCGCTGAAGAGAGGTGAGCACGCTCACGGACGCGGCCGCCCGCCCCGCGAGACCGGGCGGCCGTCCGGCCCCCGGCTGCCGTCCGCACCCGGGCCCGCATCGTGAGACGCCCCCGCACGGCCGCCCACGGCTGTGGCAGGCTGCCCCCGTGCTCTCGTTCGCCATGATTATTGGCAGCAGGCGCGCCGGTCCGCAGTGACCGCCTCGTACCACCAAGTACGGGCGGACACCGTCGTCCTCGACCCGCGCGCAGACCTCTCGCACCCGCGAGGGGTTTTTCTGTTTCCTGGCCCACCCGCAGCCGGGGGCGGAGCGCACGGGATCATAGGGGGACGGTGGAGCCGGTCATTCCGGTAGACCGAGATCCAGTAACAGGAGCCAGAACAGATGACGGAAACCAGCGCACCAGACGATACGTCGCGCGAAGGCCGCGCAGTTGACGACTCGTTCCACGTCTTCGACACGACGCTGCGCGACGGTGCGCAGCGCGAGGGGATCAACCTCAGCGTCGCGGACAAGCTGACCATCGCCCGGCACCTGGACGATTTCGGAGTGGGGTTCATCGAGGGCGGCTGGCCGGGCGCCAACCCCCGCGACACCGAGTTCTTCGCCCGCGCCCAGAAGGAGATCACCTTCCGGAACGCGCAGCTGGTGGCGTTCGGCGCCACCCGCAGGGCCGGGGGCAGGGCGGCGGACGACCCGCAGGTCAACGCCCTGCTCGACTCCGGTGCGCCGGTGATCACGCTGGTTGCCAAGTCCCATGACCGGCACGTCGAGCTGGCCCTGCGCACCACGCTCGACGAGAACGTGGAGATGGTCCGCGACACCGTCGCCCACCTCGTCTCCCAGGGCCGCCGTGTCTTCGTCGACTGCGAGCATTTCTTCGACGGCTACCGCGCCAACCCCGAGTACGCCAAGTCCGTGGTCCGGGCCGCCGCCGAGGCCGGCGCCGACGTCGTGATCCTCTGCGACACCAACGGCGGCATGCTGCCCGCCCAGGTCCAGGCGATCGTGCACACCGTCCTCGACGACACCGGAGCCCGCCTCGGCATCCACGCCCAGGACGACACGGGCTGCGCGGTCGCCAACACGCTGGCCGCCGTGGACGCGGGCGCGACCCACGTCCAGTGCACGGCCAACGGCTACGGCGAGCGCGTGGGCAACGCCAACCTCTTCCCGGTGGTCGCCGCCCTCGAGCTCAAGTACGGCAAGCGGGTCCTGCCCGAGGGCGCGCTGCGCGACATGACCCGGATCTCGCACGCGATCGCCGAGGTCGTGAACCTCACGCCCTCCACCCACCAGCCGTACGTGGGCGTCTCGGCCTTCGCGCACAAGGCGGGCCTGCACGCCTCCGCGATCAAGGTCGACCCGGACCTTTACCAGCACATCGACCCGGACCTGGTGGGCAACCGCATCCGGATGCTCGTCTCCGACATGGCCGGGCGCGCCTCCATCGAGCTCAAGGGCAAGGAGCTCGGCGTCGATCTGCGCGGCGACCGCGAGCTGATCGGCCGGGTCGTCGAGCGGGTCAAGGAGCGCGAGCTCAAGGGCTACACGTACGAGGCGGCGGACGCCTCCTTCGAGCTGCTCCTGCGCGCCGAGGCGGAGGGCCGGGAGCGCAGCTACTTCCGTACGGAGTCCTGGCGGGCCATCGTCGAGGACCGCCCCGACGGCACGCACGCCAACGAGGCGACGGTGAAGCTGTGGGCGAAGGGCGAGCGCATCGTCGCCACCGCCGAGGGCAACGGACCGGTCAACGCCCTCGACCGGGCACTGCGCGTGGGCCTGGAGCGGATCTACCCGCAGCTGGCGAAGCTGGAGCTCGTCGACTACAAGGTCCGCATCCTGGAGGGCACGCACGGCACGAACTCCACGACCCGCGTCCTGGTCGCGACCAGCGACGGCGAGGGAGAGTGGTCCACGGTCGGCGTCGCGGAGAACGTGATCTCGGCGTCCTGGCAGGCCCTGGAGGACGCCTACACCTACGGACTGCTGCGGGCCGGGGTCGAGCCGCCGGAGTAGCCGGGGCGGGGTGGCGGCCGCCGGGGACCGCGGCGGCCCGTGGCCACGGGTACCCGGTACCCCGGAGGGTGGCGGACGGGGGTGCCCGGCCCGGTCATTCGTCCCGCGTGGGGGCTACTGTCGAAGCATGATGCCCGTCAAAACGGTATGTAGTGCCCGTAACGCTCTCCGTGGACTGTCCGGACTGATCCTCGTCCTGGGCGCCGTCTTCACCACGGCGCCCGGGGCACTGGCGGCCGAGGGCGCCGAACCGCAGGTGGCGGCCGCCCAGGAATCGGCTGTCACGCCGGTCGCGGACGCCCTGAAGAAGAGCCCCGTGTACGTCGACCCGGCCGCCCGTGACCAGCTCTCCACCGGCCAGCAGCAGGCCCTCGCGAACAAGATCAAGAACGCGGACAAGCCGATCATGGTGGCCGTGCTGCCCGAGGGCTTCCCGCGTAAGGCACTGCTGCAGAACCTCCGCACCGAGACCGGGATCACCGGCGTCTACGCGGTCCGCCTCGGCTCCGCCTTCGACGCGGGCGCCGACCGCCAGGTGCTCAGCCACAACGCGGTCCGCAACCTCGTCACCTCCGTGCAGGGCGAGGCCGCCGACACCCAGCTCAACCGCTTCGTCGGCCAGGCGCTGCCCCAGGCGCGCGGTTCGGCGCCGTCCTCGTGGGGCGGCTCCGGCAAGGGCGACGGCGGCGGCGTCCCGGTGGGCGCCCTGGTCGGCGTCGGCGCGGTCGTCGTGGCGGGCGGCGCGGGCGTCTACGCGATCACGCGCCGCAACCGGCGCCGCCGCGAGGAGGAGCAGCGCGCCGCCCTCGACAAGCTGCGGGTCGTGGTCGACGAGGACATCACCGCGTTCGGCGAGGAGCTGGACCGCCTCGACTTCCACCCCGCCGAGGCGGGCGCGGACGACGCGATGCGGGCGGACTACGAGCGCGGCCTGGACGCGTACGAGAAGGCGAAGTCGTACATGGCGGCGGCGCAGCGGCCCGAGGACGTGCGCGGCGTGACGCAGGCCCTGGAGGACGGCCGTTTCTCGCTTGCGCTCCTCGCCGCGCGCCGCGAGGGCCGCCCGCTGCCGGAGCGGCGCGCCCCCTGCTTCTTCGACCCGCGCCACGGCCCGTCGGTCAAGGACGCCGTGTGGGCCCCGGCCGGCGGCGCGGAGCGCGAGGTCCCGGTCTGCCAGGCGGACGCGACGCGCCTCGCCGACGGCCAGGACCCGATGGTCCGCACGGTCGAGACGGACACCGGCGAACGCCGCCCCTACTACGAGGCGGGCCCGGCCTACGGCCCGTGGGCGGGCGGCTACTTCGGCGGTGGCATCCTGCCGGGCCTCCTGATCGGCACGATGCTCGGCGGCATGATGTCGAGCCCGGCGTACGCGGCGGACTACGGCTCCGGGTACGGGGACTTCGGCGCGGGGTCCGGCTATGAGGGCGGAGACGTGTCGGGGGCGGACTTCGATCCGGGCGACTTCGGCGGGGGCGGGGACTTCGGAGGCGGAGGGGACTTCGGTGGCGGAGGGGACTTCGGGGGTGGGGGCTTCTAGCCCTCGCTCGTCGCGCGCCCGGCGGTGAGCCCGTCACTCCGTGAGGCGGCGGGCCCCGCCTTCTCCGTGAGGCGGCGGGACTCGTCTACCGCGTGAGGCGGCGGACCTCGTCGGCCTTGTCCTGAGCGCCCGCGCGTTCGTACGCGTCGGCGGCGGCGAGGAAGGCGGCGCGGGCCTCGTCGGCCCGGTCGAGGTCCTGGTGGACCAGGGCGCGGGCCTGGCGGGCCCGGCCCACCTCGTGCCAGTCGTCCAGCGCGCGGCTCAGCTCCTCGCCCCGGCCCAGCGCCGCCAGGGCCTCCTCGTACAGCTGCGCCCGGTGCTTGCAGATGCCGATGCTGGTCCAGGTGGCGGCCTGCTGGAGCCGGGCGCCGAGCTCGCCGAAGATGTCCCGCGCGGTTTCGAGGGCCTCGCAGGCGCGGGCGTACTGGCCGATGTGCAGCATGCTCGTACCGAGCTGGGTCCACGTCGCGGCGTCGGCCCAGCTCCTGAGACCGTCCGCGCGGTCCGTGGTCAGCTCACCGGCGCGCTTGATGGTGGCGCCGGCCTCCTCCAGGTGACCCAGGCCCAGCTGGACGAGAGCGAGACTGACCAGGGATCTGGCCTCCAGGTTCCTGAGCTCCGACTGGCGGCGGAGGTCCGCGGCCTTGGCGAAGGCGTCCAGGGCCACTTCGAGTTGGCGCAGGCTGCAGGCGGCGCGGCCGAGGTCGTCCCACGCGGTGGCTTCGAAGACCGGTTCCCCGAGGTGGGCCGCGCGGGACTGCGCCGCACGGGCCACAGCCATGGAGTCCTCGAAGTACCCGCGGAAACCCAGATAGAAGCTGAGGCCGTTGGCGATGGCCACGGAGGCCATGCGGTGCGCGTCGTCCTCGACGGACCCCGCCGAGAGGGCGAACCGCACCAGCCCTTGCCGCTCGGCGTCGAGCCAGGCGAGGGCCTGGCGCTGATCCGTGAACGGCTCGTCCGTGCCCCCTCGTTGCAGGTGCCCTTCCGCCGCGTGCACGTGGCGCACCATGTGGAGCAGCAGTTCGTAGCGGGTGGTCCGCGCCTCACGCTGGAGGGGCGGTTCGCTCTCCAGGACCACCACCCCGGCGTACTCCCGTACGAGATCGTGCACCCGCCACCGCTCACCGTCCGCCGACGCCGTCAGCAGCGAGGCGGCGACCAGGTCGTCGAGCAGCGGCAGCGCCGCGCGCTCCGCGCCCACCAGACACTGCGCCGCCCACAGCCCGAAGTCCGCGCCCGGGACGACGGAGAGCTTCCGGAAGAGCGCCGCCTGCTCCTCGCCCAGGCGGCCGTACGTCACGTCGAACACCGGCCGGAGCGCCAGCTCCCGCCCGTACTGGTCCACCCCGCGCGCCCGCAGCGCGCCCAACCGGTCCCGTGCCGCGCTCAGTTCGGCGACCAGCATCCGCAGCGGACGGCGCCGCGCCTTCCGCAACTGCGCGGCGGCGATCTTCAGTCCGAGCGGCAGGCACCCGCACAACTCGACAAGTCGATATGCCTCTTCCGGGGCTTCGGCGACCCGCCCGTCCCCCGGATCCCCGAGCCGCAGCGTCCGGTCGACCAACTCCACGGCGGCCCCCGGCTCCAGCGCGTCCAGGTCGAACTGCCGTACCGGCAACGAGTCCAGGCTGTCCCGCGAGGTGACGAGCACGCGGTGGCCCCCGCCGCCGGGGAGGAGCGGGGCGACCTGCTCGGGCCCCGACACATTGTCGAGGACGATCAACAGGGGTTCCCTGCGCCCGAGTTCGGAGCGGTAGAGGCCGAACTGCTCCGTGGCCGTGGGCGGCAGGTCCCGGTCCCGCACCCCCAGCGCCCGCAGCAGCGAGAGCACGGCCTGCTCCGCGCGCACCGGAGCCTCGTCGTACCCCCGCAGGTCCAGGAAGAGAGTGCCCCCGGGAAACCAGCCCCGCCCCCTCGCCTCATGCGCCACATGCAGCGCGAGCGCCGTCTTGCCGACACCGCCGAGTCCGGCGACGGCGGAGATCAGCACGGCGGGCTCGGGGCCGAGCGCGCTCAGCAGCCCCTCGGCGTCGCCGTCCCGCCCGGTGAAGGCGGCGGGCGGCGCGGGCAGCGCCGAGGTGGCGTCGGGGGCGGGCCCGTAGTGTGCGTGCTCGTGGTGCTCGACCTTCCCGGTGACGGGCCCGTGGAAGGTGCCGCGCCCCAGGTCGATGTGGTCCCCGCAGCCGGGGTCCCCATGGTCGGGGTCCCTGTCGACATAGCCGGGGTCCCCATGGTCGGGGTCCCTGTCGCCATAGTCGGGGTCCCCATGGTCGGGGCCCCTGTCGACGTGCTCGCCGCCGCCGCGGACATGGTCTTCGTCGGCACGGCCACCCTCGGCGGCGCCACCGCCCCCAGCCTCCCTCACTCTTCTCCCTCTTCCTCCTCTTCCTCCTCTTCCTCCTCCTCTTCCCCCTTGCTCCGCAGGAAGTCGATCACCAGCGGCGTCGCCACCCCCTCGAACTCCTCGAAATACGCGTGCCGCGCCCCCGGAATCAGCCGCAGCCTGGCATCCGGAATGCGCTCGACGAGCAACGGCGCATTGGCCGTCGGGTTGAAGAGATCCTCCGTGCCGTGCACGACCAGCGTCGGCGCCGCGATCCGGGGCAGCGCCTCCCACGCGTCATGGCGCGCGCTCGCCCGCAGATGCCGCCGCCGCGCGTACGCGGGCATGGTCGGGTCGCCGAGCGTGTGGAACGCATGTCCCGGGTCCGCCGCGAGCCGCGCCGCGATCCACTCCGGCGTGTACATCAGCTCGGCCAGCGCCCGCCGCGCCGCCGCCGCGTCCGGCTGCGCCAGCGCCGCCCGCACCTCGGGCCCCCGCTCCACCCCGTGCGGCGCCCCCGGCGACGTACAGCCGAGGACGAGCCGGTCGACGCGCTCGGGGAAGTCGGCGGCCAGCCACTGCGCGATCCGGCCGCCCATGGACGTCCCGTACACGTGGGCCCGTTCGATCCCCGCGTGGTCGAGGACGGCGACGACGTCGCGGGCGAAGCCGGGCGTGCTGTACGTGTCGGTGTCGGGGCGGCCGCTCTCACCCGTGCCCCGGTGGTCCAGCGCCACGGTGGTGAACTCGGCGTCGAAGCCGTCGCGCACCGCGTCCCACCAGCGGTGGCTGTTCGACTGGCCGCTGAGCAGCAGCAACGGGGGGCCGCCGCGCTCGCCGTGGACGTCGTAATGGAGTGCGGTGCCGTCGGCGGCGTGGGCGAAGGGCATGGGGAGGATTCTGGCACCCGGGTGGCAGCCTGGTTATATCCAGATGGTCCGGGGCCCGGGGTCCGGGGTCACTGGTCCGGGGTCACTGGTCCGGGGTCCGTGGTCCCTGGGCCACTGGGTATGAGGTTTGGGCCGTGGGGCACGCCCCCGCTCAGTCGGCCGCGTCCGCCCTCGGCCACGTCGCCTGCCACCGCCCCGAATGCCCGGGCGGCAGCGCCAGGTCCGTGCGGGTCGCCGCGTAGAAGCCCTCGCGCGCGACCCGTTGGCGCTCCAGCAGAGCCTGCCACTCCTCGGGCGCCAACCTGCCCTCGCGTACGAAGAGTTCCATCTCGATGACCACGACCACCCACACCCGGGCCTTGTCCACCACGTCCTTGGAGCCCAGCATCAGGAGGGCCTCCCCGGCCGGGTCGCGGGCGTCGTTGGCCTCGGCGAGCAGGGGTTCGGCCTCGGTGGGGGAGAGGGGGTGGGGGTGCGGGTCGTTGCCGTGGTGGGCGGCTATGCGGTAGGTCAGCGTGACCGTCTTCTTCACCGACCGCGCGTACTCCGCGTACGTCGAGAGCCGCCGCTCCTCCCAGCGCACGGCCTGCTCGCGCCGGAAGCGGACCCGCTCGCCCCGCATGATCGCCACATAGGAACCGAGAGCACCGATGATCACGCCGAGCAGGGTGGGCAGTTGCTGTATGAACTCCTTCACCGCCGCACGGTATCCGGGTGGCCGTCCCTGTCGCGTCCGAAGGCCGACTTAAGTCTCCCCGCCGTGGACTTTGGGCGGACGAACTCCCCGTCTCCGCGGGCCAGTCTGGGCCCATGGCACCCACCGCACACCACCCCGGCATGAACCGGGCCGACTTCCTCAAGCGCGCCGCAGCCCTGGGCGCCCTCGCGTCGGCGGGCTCCCTGATCGCCGCGTCACCCGCGTCACCCGCGTCGTCCGCGATGTCCGCGTCGTCCGCGTCGTCCGCGACGCCTGCCACGGCCGCCCCCGTACGCGAGCGTCGCCGCGGCCTCACCCACCGGGCCGTCATGTACGACACCGGTACCGACTTCGGTGACGGCGCCCTCACCCGCGAGGTGTGGAGCGACCGGTACCTCCACGACGAACTGCGCGCCATCGACCGGCAGTTGCACTGCAACTCCGTCGTGATCTCGGGCAGCCGCATCGAGCGTCTCACCGAGACCGCGCGGGTCGCCCTGGAGCGCGGGCTGCACGTCTGGGTGCAGCCGCGCCTCTTCGACCGGCCCCAGCGCGAGATCCTCGACCACCTGGCCCGCACCGCCCGCGAGGCCGAGTGCCTGCGGACTTCTGGGACTTCGCGGGCCGCGCGGCCCAAGGGGAACGGGTCCGCGCACGAGCCCGAGACGATCCTCGTCATCGGCTGCGAGTACATCCTGTTCACGCCCGGGATCGTGCCGGGCAGGACGTTCATGGACCGGATCGCGTACCTCACCAAGGGGGATTACGACTTCGAGGTGATCCTGCGCCGCCTCAACGCCTTCGTCCGCAAGGCCGTCGCCGTCGCACGGCGCCACTTCCACGGGCGGATCACCTACGGCGCCTCCGAGATGGAGTGGGCGTCGGTCGACTGGAGCCTCTTCGACATCGTCGGGCTCGACTACTACACGTACCACCGTGACCAGGCCGGGCACACCAAGGACCTGGCCCCGCACCGGCGTTGGCGCAAGCCGATCATGATCCTGGAGTTCGGCTGCTGCACCTACCGGGGGGCGGCCGAGCGGGGCGGGGACGGCTGGGACGCCGTCGACCTGGAGTCGGAGGTGCCGCGGCTCAAGCCGGGCGTCGTCCGCGACGAGCGCGAACAGGCCGAGCACATCGCGCACATGATGAAGGTCTTCGAGTCGGAGGGGCTCTTCGGCGCCTCGCCGTACGAGTTCATGGCGCCGGACATGCCGCACCTCGCCGACGACCCGGTGCACGACCTGGACACCGCCGGGTACGGCCTGGTCAAGATGGTGCGACGGGACTGGGGCGACCCCAAGTCGCCGTACCACTGGGAGCCGAAGCGGTCCTTCCACGCGCTGGCCGCCCACAACGCTGCTCACGGCGCCGGACGCAGCGCCGCCCACGACTCCGCCCACAACAAGGCCAGGCGGTAAGTTCGGGGGATGGCCTCACCCTCCGTGGTTCTGCTGCTGTCCGGGAGCCTCCGCTCCGGTTCCTCCAACGAGGCCGTGCTGCGCGCCGCGCAGGAGGCCGCACCCGAGGGCGTGCGCACGGTGCGGTACGCGGGACTGGGCGGGCTCCCGCACTTCAACCCCGATGACGACGACCCGGAGGGCACGGGCCGACTCCCGGCTCCCGTCGCCGAGTTGCGTGCCGCCATCGCCGCCGCGGACGCCCTGCTGATCTGCACTCCGGAGTACGCGGGCACCCTGCCCGGCTCGTTCAAGAACCTGCTGGACTGGACCGTCGGCGGTACGGAGATCTGTGACAAGCCCACGGCCTGGGTGAACGCCGCGGCGCCGGGGCGTGGCGGGGGAGCGGAGGCCACGCTGCGGACGGTGCTCGGCTACACGGGCGCCGACATCGTGGCGGACGCCTGCGTCCGGCTCCAGGCGAACGACGAGCACCTCCGTGAGGGGCTCACGGAGGTGCTCAGCCGACTGGTGCGGCGGGCCGGCGACACGGGCTAGAGCCGCGCACGCTCACGCGGCGTTCTTGATCGCCGAGATGTCGAAGTTCAGCTTGATCTTGTCGGAGACCAGCACGCCGCCCGTCTCGAGCGCGGCGTTCCAGGTCAGGCCCCACGCGGAGCGCAGGATCTCGGCCTTGCCCTCGAAGCCGACGCGCTCGTTGCCGAAGGGGTCCTTGGCGGCGCCGTTGAACTCCAGGGTGATCGTGAGCGGCTTGGTGGTGCCGAGGATCGTCAGGTCGCCGGTGATCGCGTAGTCGTCGCCGCCCAGGGCCTCGGCCTTGGTGGAGCGGAACGTCATCTCCGGGAACTCCTCGGTCTTGAAGAAGTCCGCGCTCTTCAGGTGGCCGTCGCGGTCCGCGTTGCCGGTGTCGATGCTGTCCATCCTGACGTCGATGGAGGCCGTCGAGGCGGCAGGGTCGGCGCCGTCCAGGTGCAGCGTGCCGGAGAAGTCCTGGAACGAGCCCTTGACGTTGGTGACCATCGCGTGGCGGGCGACGAAGCCGATCGTGGTGTGGGCCGGGTCGAGGGTGTACTCACCGGTCAGGGCGGCGAGTTCGGGGCTCACCGAGGCCGGGGCGGAAGCGGTGGCGGGGGTGGTGGCCGGGGTCGCGGCGCTGTCGTTCTTGCGGCCGAAGATGCCCATGACGTGCTCCTTGGGGACGAGCCCTCGGGGGTGAGAGCTACGGAAAGGTTTAACTTTCAACAACGACGACTGTAGCGCGATCCAGTTCAACATTCAACCTTGATCGGAGAGTGGCGCGATGATCGCTCATGGTCATGTTCGAGTGTCGTTCAACCGGCCGTG
This sequence comes from Streptomyces odontotermitis, assembly GCF_050510915.1. Classification (NCBI taxonomy): domain Bacteria; kingdom Bacillati; phylum Actinomycetota; class Actinomycetes; order Kitasatosporales; family Streptomycetaceae; genus Streptomyces; species Streptomyces odontotermitis. The sequence continues at coordinate 92,985 of NZ_JBNJLS010000020.1, forward strand.
CCCGGCAGGTCGGGGTGTGGGTCGCGGGCGTAAGCTCGACCGCAGGTCACCCGGTGGGCGGCACGCCCCGGGGGCCGATGTGAGCTGGGTCTCACGGGCGGGCTTTGTTGAACCCCTACAGCCCCATGGGGGCCTGAGCTGCCACTTCCGCTGCTTCCGCGGGGCCTTCTGTTTGGGGCTACCAGGAAAACGGGCCGGGAACTGTACGGAGTCGACGGTCCGTTTCCCTGGGTCCGCTTCGTAAGGTCGCTACATGACCGTTTTGGACGACGCAGCTTCCTCCGGGGGCGAGCCCACCGACGCCCGCGGGCGCACCGCCGAGCTGCACGAGATCCGTGCGCAGGCGCTGCGCGGACCGAGCGACAAGGCCACCGAGGCCCAGCACGCCAAGGGCAAGCTGACGGCTCGCGAGCGGATCGAGCTGCTCCTCGACGAGGGGTCGTTCAACGAGGTCGAGCAGTTGCGCAGGCACCGCGCCACCGGCTTCGGCCTGGAGGCGAAGAAGCCGTACACCGACGGTGTCATCACCGGCTGGGGAACGGTCGAGGGCCGCACGGTCTTCGTCTACGCGCACGACTTCCGGATCTTCGGCGGTGCCCTCGGCGAGGCGCACGCCACGAAGATCCACAAGATCATGGACATGGCCATCGCGGCCGGTGCCCCGCTGGTCTCGCTCAACGACGGCGCGGGCGCCCGCATCCAGGAGGGCGTCAGCGCGCTCGCGGGCTACGGCGGCATCTTCCAGCGCAACACGAAGGCGTCCGGCGTCATCCCGCAGATCAGCGTGATGCTCGGCCCGTGCGCGGGCGGCGCGGCCTACAGCCCCGCCCTGACCGACTTCGTGTTCATGGTCCGCGACACCTCGCAGATGTTCATCACCGGCCCGGACGTGGTCCGCGCGGTGACCGGCGAGGAGATCTCCCAGAACGGCCTCGGCGGCGCCGACGTGCACGCCGAGACCTCGGGCGTCGCCCACTTCGCGTACGACGACGAGGAGACCTGCCTCGCGGAGGTCCGCTACCTCCTCACGATGCTCCCGTCGAACAACCGCGAGAACCCCCCGGCCGTGGAGTCCGAGGACCCCGTGGAGCGGCGCGGCGACGTCCTGCTCGACCTGGTCCCGGCGGACGGCAACCGGCCGTACGACATGGCCAAGGTCATCGAGGAGCTCGTCGACGACGGCGACTACCTGGAGGTCCACGAGCGCTGGGCGCGCAACATCATCTGCGCCCTGGCCCGCCTGGACGGCAAGGTCGTCGGCATCATCGCCAACCAGCCCCAGTCCCTGGCCGGTGTGCTGGACATCGAGGCGTCCGAGAAGGCCGCTCGCTTCGTGCAGATGTGCGACGCCTTCAACATCCCCATCGTCACCCTGCTGGACGTCCCCGGCTTCCTGCCCGGCGTCGACCAGGAGCACGGTGGAATCATCAGGCACGGCGCCAAGCTGCTGTACGCGTACTGCAACGCCACCGTGCCGCGGATCTCCCTGATCCTGCGCAAGGCGTACGGAGGTGCGTACATCGTGATGGACAGCCAGTCCATCGGGGCGGACCTGACCTATGCCTGGCCGACGAACGAGATCGCGGTGATGGGCGCCGAGGGCGCCGCGAACGTGATCTTCCGGCGGCAGATCGCCTCCGCGGAGGACCCGGAGGCGATGCGTGCGCGCATGGTCAAGGAGTACAAGGCCGAGCTGATGCATCCGTACTACGCCGCCGAGCGCGGCCTGGTGGATGACGTCATCGACCCGGCGGAGACCCGCGAGGTGCTGATCAAGTCCCTCGACATGCTCCGCAACAAGCACGCGGACCTGCCGTCCCGCAAGCACGGCAACCCCCCGCAGTAACCCTGCACCCAGACTTCCTGCCTGCAGTAACCCACAAGGAGAACACTGCATATGTCCACCCCCGACATTCGCGTCGAGAAGGGTCACGCCGAACCTGAAGAGGTCGCGGCCATCACCGCGATCCTGCTCGCCCGCGCCGCGGCGCAGCCGCAGACCGCCCCGGCCCACCGCGGCCGTGACAAGGCCGGCTGGCGCCGTCTCGAGCGCACGCCGGGCTTCCGCGCCCCGCACAGCTGGCAGGGCTGACCCCCGCCGCGCACGCAACGCAGAAGGGCCCCGCACCGTCACGGTGCGGGGCCCTTTCGCGCAGGGCGGGTGGCCTACCGGAGGCGGGCCATCAGCGCGTGCTCGACCAGGGTGATCAGCGCGCTCTTCGCGTCCGCGCGGTGGCGGGCGTCGGTGGTGATGATCGGGGTGTCCGGCCCGATCTGCAGGGCCTCGCGCACCTCGTCGGGGGTGTAGGGCTGGTGTCCGTCGAAGCCGTTGAGGGCGATGACGAAGGGGAGGCCGCTGTTCTCGAAGTAGTCGACGGCGGGGAAGCAGTCGGCGAGGCGGCGGGTGTCGACGAGGACGACGGCGCCGATGGCGCCGCGGACGAGGTCGTCCCACATGAACCAGAACCGGTCCTGTCCGGGGGTGCCGAAGAGGTAGAGGATGAGGTCCTGGTCGAGGGTGATGCGGCCGAAGTCCATGGCGACGGTGGTCGTCGTCTTGTCTCCGGTGTGGGTGAGGTCGTCGATGCCCGCGGAGGCGGACGTCATGACGGCCTCGGTGCGCAGCGGGTTGATCTCAGAGACCGCCCCGACGAACGTGGTCTTGCCCACGCCGAAGCCGCCCGCCACCACGATCTTGGCCGAGGTCGTGGAGCGGGCTGTTGCTCCGCCGCTAGAGCTTGCGAAGTCCACTGAGCACCCTTTCGAGCAGTGTCACGTCTGGCTGGCCGCCGGCGGACTCGTCTCCGCCCGGCTGATGGATGGCGACAAGTCCGGCCTCCGCCAAGTCGGCGACAAGGATCCGGGCGACGCCGAGGGGGATCGAGAGCAGGGCCGAGATCTCGGCCACCGACTTGATCTCCCGGCACAGGTTGCAGATCCGCTGATGCTCGGGCAACTGGCCCTGCAACTGGTGCGGTTGTGCGGTGGTGTGCACCAGCGCCTCGATGGCGAGCTGGTAGCGGGGCCTGGTGCGGCCGCCCGTCATGGCGTACGGGCGCACCAGGGGGTTGTTCGCGGCTCCCGCGGGCGCCGGTTCGGGGGCGCGTCGCTGGGGCTGCACGGGCTGGATGCGGGGCGCGTGCGGCTGCTCGTACGGTGACGGGCCGGGTCCCTGCGGCTGCTGGTGGGGCCGCTGCTGCTGATGGTGCTGCGGCGGCTGCTGCTGCGGGGGGTACGGCTGGCGTCGGTGGCTGGGCGCGGAGGGGAAGTTGTACCGGTTCGGCTGCCCGTCCTGGGGACCGCCCTGGCCCTGGCCACGACCTGCGGACCAGTTGGCCGACGACGAACCCTCTGGGGGTGTAGCGGCACCTGTCACGTGCTCCTCCTCCGAATGTGCCGGGCACCATCACTGTGGAGCCGCGTCCCGAAACTTTACGGCCACGGGACGCGAAAACGCACCGTCTGTCTGCTAGTTGAGAAGGCTCCCCTGAAGCTCGGCACGCAGGTCCGGGGTGAGAACCGTGCCCGCGCGGTCGACAAGAAGTGCCATCTCGTACCCAATGAGACCGATGTCCGCATCCGGGTGGGCGAGGACGGCAAGCGAGGACCCGTCCGAGATGGACATGATGAAGAGAAATCCTCGCTCCATCTCCACAACGGTCTGGGTGACGGAGCCGCCCTCGAAGATCCGGGAGGCCCCGGCGGTGAGGGACGTCAGACCCGATGCGACGGCCGCGAGCTGGTCGGCACGGTCGCGGGGAAAACCTTCGGACATCGCCAGAAGGAGTCCGTCGGCGGAGACCACCACCGTGTGGGACACCCCGGGGGTGTTGTCCACGAAGTTGGTGATCAACCAGTTCAGGTTCTGCGCCGCCTGGCTCATCGGGCTCACACTAACGCTCCTGGTTGTAGGTGCTGTCAGGGCCGAGGCCCTGGCCGTTCGTGTCACTACCTGCGCTGCGGCCCCGCTGGACGCCGCGGCGCAGGTTGCTCAGCCTGCCCCGCACGTCCTCGGGGTCGCGGGAGACCTGGGGGCCGCCCTGCGGGGTCTGCTCCGCGGTGCCCTCGACCAGATTGGCCTTGGGCACCCGGCGCGGCAGGCCGGACGAGGTGACCCCGCCCGCCCTCGGCGCACGGAGCTGTTCGGCGCGCTGCCAGCGATCGTCGTTGGACGAACGCCAGCTGTCGCCTTCGGCGTTGTCGTGGGGCGCGGCGGCGGGGGCGCTGCCGGTTCCGTTCGACGCCGCGTTCCCGTTCGACGCCGCGTCGCCGTCCGACGGCGCGGTGCCGCCCGGCGCCGTGGAGCCGCGTCGGGGGAGCCCCGCGTCCGTCATCTCGTGGACGACCGACGGCGTCGGGCCGGGACGGTCGAAGCCTACGCGCTCGGCATCTCCCTGGGGAGCGGCCGGAGCAGATTCCGGTTCCGGAGCGTACTCGCTCTGATACGCATCCGTGTCCTGCGCATACCCGTTCTGGAGCGGCCAGTCGTCCTGGTAGCCCGGCTCCGCATATGCGCCGTCCTGGTAGCCGTCGTGCGCCGGAGTGAACTGGTCGTACGCGCCCTGCTGTTGGTCGTACGCGCCCTGCTGATGCTGCTGGGGCTGCTCGTACACGTCCTGCCGGACGTGCTCATACGTGTCCTGCGGGGTCTCGTGCGGCTGCTGCTGCGGCTCGACCTCGTCGCGGAAGAGCGGACGGTGACCGCCGTTCGGCTGGGCCTGGGCCTGCGCCTCCAGGGCGGCACGCCGCTCCTCGCGCATCAACGACCGGCCCACCGGGTCGAGTTCGGGCGTCGCCTCGGGGTGGTCGCCGTGGTAGCGGCTGTCGTCGAAGCCGAGCTCCGCGGCGGTGCGCAGCGGGGCGTGCTCGAAGGCGGGCTGCTCGGGCTGCTGCTCCGGGATGATCGAGGAGACCGTGAACTCCGGGTCGTGCGCCTGGTGTTCACCGCCACCGCCGTGCGTGATCCCGTCCGGGAGCATGACGAGGGAAGTGGTGCCCGCCTGCTCGCCGGAGGGGCGCAGCTGGACGCGGATGCCGTGCCGGTCCGCCAGGCGGCCGACCACGAACAGGCCCATGCGCTGCGAGATCGCGGCGTCCACGGTCGGCGGGTTGGCCAGCTTGTGGTTGATGTCCGCGAAGTCCTCGGCGGTGAGGCCGATGCCCTTGTCGTGGATCTCGACCATCACGCGGCCGTCGGGCAGGCGGGTCGCGGTGACGCGGACCTTGGTCTGCGGAGAGGAGAACGTGGTGGCGTTCTCCAGGAGCTCGGCGAGCAGGTGCACGAGGTCGGTCACGGCCAGGCCGTGGATCTCGGCCTCCGGGACGCCGGAGAGCTCGATGCGCTCGTACTGCTCCACCTCGGAGGAGGCGGCGCGCAGGACGTCGACCAGCGGCACCGGCTGGTCCCAGCGGCGGCCGGGCTCCTCGCCGGAGAGGACCAGGAGGTTCTCGCCGTTGCGGCGCATGCGGGTCGCCAGGTGGTCCAGCTTGAAGAGGGACTCCAGCTGGTCCGGGTCGGCCTCGTTGTTCTCCAGGTCGGTGATGAGGGTCAGCTGGCCCTCGATCAGGGACTGGTTGCGGCGCGACAGGTTGGTGAAGATCGCGTTGATGTTGCCCCGCAGCAGGGCCTGCTCGGCGGCGAGCCGGACGGCCTCGCGGTGCACCTGGTCGAAGGCGCGGGCGACCTCGCCGATCTCGTCGGTGGAGGTGATCGGGATGGGCTGGACACGGGTGTCCACGCGGCCCGGGTCGGTGCGCGAGAGCTGGTCGACCAGCATCGGCAGGCGCTGCTCGGCGATGCCGAAGGCGGCGGTGCGCAGCTGGCGCATGGAGCGGGACATCTGGCGGGCCATGAGCCCGGCCAGGACGAAGGCGGCGAGCAGCGCGACCACGACGACGGCCCCGTTGAGGTACGCGTCCTGCTTGGCGTTGTCGGCGATGTCCGAGGCCTCGTTCACGGCCTTGTCGGCGAGGTCCGACTCGATGGTGCGGTAGGCGTCGAAGCGCGCGGTGGTGGAGGCCCACCAGCTGTCGGCCGTGATGCCCTGGCCGGCCAGGGCGAGACGGGCGCTCGGCTGGGTGGACGGCATCCCCGCGATGCCCGCGACCATCTTCTCGGGCGCCGGCGGCGGCGTGAACTTCTTGCCCTTGGCCTTCGCGGCGGCCGCGGCCTTCTTGGCCTGCGCCTCGCCGTCGGCCTTCAGCTTCTCCCTGGCCTCGTCGAGCTTGGCGACGTCCTCGGCGGTGCCACCACCGGTGTACTCCTCGATGGCGATGTTCTCGAGGTAGGCGTACGAGGCGAAAGAGGTGCGCTGCTTGGTGAAGGCGGCGGTGCCGGGACCGGGCTCGGTCAGCAGGTGCGTGCCGATGGAGCGCTCCAGGGAGAGCGCGCCCTTGGACAGCGAGATCGCGTAGACGGTGCGGCCGTAGCTGGTGATGTTGCCGGTGCCGAGGCCCAGTTCGTTGGCGAACTCCATCAGCGGGTGCTGGATGGCGACGTAGCCCTCTTCGGTCTGCACGCCGGGGAGCTTGGAGGTGTACGCGGCCTGGCGCAGCGCGGTCAGCTTCGGCTCGACCTTGTGGAAGCCGTCGAGGCGCCGGTTGAGGCCCTCCTTGTCCGGCATGTCCGTGGTCGCGGCCTTGAACTCGGCGGCGGCGGCGTCGGTGGCCTTGCGGGCCTTGACGACGGCGGGGTCGTTCCGCTTGCCCTTCAGGAGGGGGGCGGCGGAGATGTCGCGCTCTTCGATGAGGCGGTTGCTGTAGGTCAGGGCGGCCCGGACCAGACGGGCGGTGCTCTCGGCGTCGCGGGCCTGGTTCCAGGTGTCGATGGCCGCCTTGACCTGGAAGCCGCCCATGACGAGGCCGACGAGCACGGGTATGAGGAGGATCGCGTTCAGACGGGTGGGCACCCGCCAGTTGCGCGGCGAGAACCTGCCGCCGGGGTCGGCCGGGGCCTCGCCGCCCGCTGCGCCGGGGGCGCCCGCCGCGGGCGATGCCGCTGTGCGCGACGGCGGGGTGAAGTTGCCCCGCGTGTCCCGCGTCTGCTGCGGTGCGGGGCTCGTCTTGCTTCGCCTCACTCGACCAACAACCTCTCGGCGGCGGCGCCCACGTCGGCACCGCTGTCGTCTCCAAGGCCCGTGCTACTGGGCAGTTCAGCGCATTCCAGCACGTCAGGGCGGGCTCTTCCAAACAGTAGGAAGGAAATCTTCCGAGTGGCGAAAGCCTCAGATAAAACGGTCATAAAGAGCGAGCCCCGCCAAAAGGCGAGGCTCATGTGAACACAGCGACACCGGGTGAACGCGACGCGTGTCTGCGTCACCGGAATTCTCTGTCGAAACGTTATGAACACGGCGGACGGCCGTGTCAAAGGACACAGACCGCGCCGTGCGATGTACGACAACTGCCGTATGGCTCAGCCCACTTGAGGGACTACTTGAGCCGGGCCATCAGCGCGTGCTCGACCAGCGTGATCAAGCCACTCTTTGCGTCCGCACGGTGTCGCGCGTCGGTGGTGATGATCGGCGTACCCGGCCCGATCTGCAGCGCTTCGCGCACCTCGTCGGGGGTGTAGGGCTGGTGTCCGTCGAAGCCGTTGAGGGCGATGACGAAGGGGAGGCCGCTGTTCTCGAAGTAGTCGACGGCGGGGAAGCAGTCGGCGAGGCGGCGGGTGTCGACGAGGACGACGGCGCCGATGGCGCCGCGGACGAGGTCGTCCCACATGAACCAGAACCGGTCCTGTCCGGGGGTGCCGAAGAGGTAGAGGATGAGGTCCTGGTCGAGGGTGATGCGGCCGAAGTCCATGGCGACGGTGGTCGTCGTCTTGTCTCCGGTGTGGGTGAGGTCGTCGATGCCCGCGGAGGCGGACGTCATGACGGCCTCGGTGCGCAGCGGGTTGATCTCAGAGACCGCCCCGACGAACGTGGTCTTGCCCACGCCGAAGCCGCCCGCCACCACGATCTTGGCCGAAGTGGTGGACCGGCTTTCGGTGTTAGAGCTTGCGAAGTCCACTGAGCACCCTCTCGAGCAGTGTCACGTCAGGCTGGCCACCGGCGTTCTCGTCGCCGCCGGGCTGGTGGATGGCGACGAGCCCGGCCTCCGCCAGGTCCGCCACGAGGATGCGCGCGACGCCGAGCGGCATCGAGAGCAGGGCCGAGACCTCGGCCACCGACTTGACCTCACGGCACAGGTGGCAGATCCGCTGGTGTTCGGGGAGCAGCCCCATCAGCTGGGCCGGGTCGGCCGTCGTGCTCACCAGCGCCTCGATGGCGAGCTGGTAGCGGGGCCGGGTCCGGCCGCCGGTCATGGCGTACGGACGCACCAGCGGCTGGTCGCCCTCAATGCCGTACGGGGCGGCGTGCGGAGCTCCGTACGGGTCGTGAGAGGCGGTGGGCGGGGTCATGGATCCTCCGGGCGGGACAGCAGTTGGGCTGCGGTGCCGTCTGACAGAGCCGGTGGGGGCACGAATGGCGGCCGGACGGTTGGTCGAACGTTCGGGCGAGGGGCGGCCGAGTGGGGTCGGCCGGGAGACCGGTACGGCTAGTGGAGCAGGCTGCCCTGGAGCTCGGCGCGCAGGTCCGGGGTGAGAACGGCGCCCGCGCGGTCGACGAGGAGCGCCATCTCGTAGCCGACCAGGCCGATGTCGCACTCCGGGTGGGCGAGCACGGCCAGGGACGAGCCGTCCGAGACCGACATGATGAAGAGGAAGCCGCGCTCCATCTCCACCACGGTCTGGGTGACCGTGCCGCCCTCGAAGATCCGGGAGGCCCCGGCCGTGAGGGAGGTCAACCCCGAGGCCACGGCGGCCAGTTGGTCGGCGCGGTCGCGCGGGAAGCCCTCGGACATGGCGAGAAGCAGGCCGTCCGCGGAGACCACGACCGTGTGGGACACCCCGGGGGTGTTGTCCACGAAGTTGGTGATCAACCAGTTCAGATTCTGTGCCGCCTGGCTCATCGGACTCAACTAACGCTCCTGCTGGTGAGTGGGGCTAGGGAAACTGCCGGTCTGGCCGGAACCGGCCTGGCGACCCTGCTGGATGCCCCGACGGAGATTCGTCAGCCGGCCGCGCACGTCGTCGGGCGCACGCGAGACCTGCGGACCTGTGCTGTCCTGCTGCTGCTGAGCCGTGCCCGCGACGAGGTTGGCGCGCGGGACGCGACGCGGCAGGCCGGAGGTGGTGACCCCGCCCGCCGAGGGCTGGCGGACCCGCTCGGCCTGGCGGCCGAGCTCGTCATTGGGAGAGGTGCGCCAGCCGGCCGCCGGACCGTTGCCCACGCCGCCGCCCTGCGAGCCGCCGGGCGCGGTGGCCGGGCGCTGCGGAGGCGTCGGCTCCGAGGGCTGCGCGGGCTGTCCCGGCTGCGCGGCCTGCGGTCGGCGCGGCGGCAGCGGGCTGCGCGGCTGCTCGGGGGCGGGCGCCTCGCCGCGCGTGGGCTCGGGCTCACGCTGCTGCGGGCCGCGGTCCTGGGTGCCGTGGTCCTGGGCACCGCGGTCCTGAGCACCGCTCTGGGGGTACGAGGTGCCGCCGGTCTGCGGGTCCTGGGCGCCCTGCTGGGTGTGGAACCAGTTGGTTTCCAGGGTGTCGTACAGCGGGGTGCGGCCGTCGCCGGGGTCGGCGGCGGGCGGCAGCGGCTCCGGCTGGGCGGGCTGCTGGGGCTGCTGGGGCTGCTGCTGCGCGGGGCCCTGCGGCTGCTGCGGGACGCCCTGGTCCTGGCCGCGCCGGGGGGCGGGCGGCCGGGGCACGCCGGGCACCGCGAACTGGCCGGTGGTCTGCGGGCTCTGGGCCTGCGGGGGCTGCGGCGCCTGCGGGCTCTGCTGACCGGGCGGCGGCCCGTCGAAGTCGGGGCGCGCGAACTCGGCGGTGGAGCCGGGGCCCTGGCGGTCGTCGGCGCCGGGCCGGGCGAACTGGCCGGTGGCGTCCGGCTGCTGGAACTGCCCTGTCGTCTCGGGGCGCTGGAACTGCCCCGTGGACCCGGCCCCGGACCCGGAGTCCGCCTGCGCGAACTGCCCGGTGGACTCCGGCTGCTGGAAGGCGTCGGGCTGCTGGAACTGGCCCGTGGAGCTCTGGGAACCGGGAGCCCCGGACTCCGGCAGGTTGAACTGGCCGGTGCCCGACGACTCGGCGGGGCGCGCGAACTGGCCGGTCGACTCCGGCTCCTCGTGCCCGCGCGGGGCGTCGAACGGCTCGTGCGAGACCTGCGGCTGCGCGTTCTCGTCGCTCCAACTCGGCACGCGCGGCTGCGGGTTGCCCCCGGGCAGCTCGGCACGCGGACCCCCGCGCGGCGGCAGCTGGGGACGGCGTCGCTGGCCCTGCTGGCCCTGGCGGCCTTCGGCCTCGTTGGTGCGCTGCTGGGGCACCGGCGGCCGCTGCGGCTGCTGACCCGGCGTACCGGGACGGCCGCCCTGGTCACCGGCGGGCCGGAACAGGTCGCCGCGGTTGCCCTGGTCCCCGCCGCCCTGAGGCGCCGTCGGACCCGCGGGCTGCAGCCCACCCGGACCACCCGGACCACCCGGACCACCGGCACCACCCGGACCACCCGGACCACCGACGGAGCCGGACCGCTGCGGCGTGCCCGTCTCCCGCGAGGGCAGCGCCGCCCGCGGTCCCGTACCCGCGACCTGGCCGCGCGGAGCCGAACCGGCACCGAGACGCCCGGCGTTGCCGCCGCCGGGACCGCCCTGGCCACCCGGTCCACCGGTGAGACCGGGACCGCCGAGGCCGGGACCCGCGCCGAGGCCGGGCGCACCGCTGCCGCCGCTCACACCGCGCCGCGCCGCCGCGGCACCCGCGGCGGCCTGAGCCGCGGCGGGACCACCGGTCGGGCCGGGCGCGCCGGGACCCTTCTTGCCGCCCTGGGCGACGTCGACGGGGAGCATGACCAGCGCGGTCGTGCCGCCGGAGTCCGAGGGGCGCAGCTGGATGCGGATGCCGTGGCGCTGCGAGAGGCGGCCGACCACGAACAGACCCATGCGCCGGGAGACCGAGACGTCCACGGTGGGCGGCGAGGCGAGCCGCTCGTTGATGGAGGCGAGGTCCTCGGGGGAGAGGCCGATGCCGGTGTCGTGGATCTCGATGAGCACGCGGCCGTCGGGCAGCGCGTGACCGGTGACCTTGACCTTGGTCTGCGGGGACGAGAAGGAGGTCGCGTTCTCGAGCAGCTCGGCGAGCAGGTGCACGAGGTCGTTGACGACGCGTCCCGCGACCTCGGTCGAGGGCACGGCGGAGAGCTCGATGCGCTCGTACTGCTCCACCTCGGACGCGGCGGCACGCAGCACGTCGACGAGCGGCACGGGCCGGGTCCACCGGCGCCCCGGCTCCTCACCGGCGAGAACGAGGAGGTTCTCACCGTTACGGCGCATGCGGGTCGCGAGGTGGTCGAGCTTGAAGAGCGAGGACAGCTGGTCCGGGTCGGCCTCGCGCGACTCCAGCTCGGAGATGAGCGAGAGCTGGCGCTGGATGAGGCCCTGGGAACGCCGCGAGAGGTTGGTGAACATCGCGTTGACGTTGCCTCGCAGGAGGGCCTGCTCGGCGGCGAGGCGGACGGCCTCGCGGTGCACGTCGTCGAAGGCCGCGGCCACCTGGCCGATCTCGTCGCGCGAGTGCACACCCACGGACTCCACCGAGGTGTCCACGTCCTGCGGGTCCGACTCCGAGAGCTGCTTGACCAGCTCGGGCAGGCGGTCCTGGGCGACCTTGGTGGCGGTGTCCTGGAGGCGGCGCAGCGAGCGGATCATGGACCGCGCCACGACGAAGGCACCGACGAGCGAGACGCCGAGCACCAGCAGGATCAGCGCACCGTTGATGATGGCGTCCTGCTCGGCGTCGTTGCGCAGCTCGCGGGCCTTCTGCTCCATCTCGTCGAGCAGCGTGAGCTCGATCTTCGACATGGCCTCGATCTTGGTCGAGTCCTCGTCGAGCCAGTCCATGTAGGACCGCTTGCTCTGCAGCTTGAGGCCGCCGTTCTGCTCCAGGACGCGCTTGGCGTACTGGTCGGACGACTTGATGTTCGAGTTGGTGCCGGTGAGCGGCTTGGTCAGCTCGGCGGCGTTGCCGGAGTAGACGCTGCTGAACGTCTGGGTCTCCGTGTGCTCCTTGGTGTTCGCGTTCCAGCCGTACTGCCGGTCGATCCCGGAGAGCTCGCCGAACTTCTTGTCGTTCTCCGGCAGGGCGGCCGCGATGATGGCGCGCTGGATGGACGCGTACTCCTTGGCCGAGGAGAAGGCGGCCAGGGCGCGGGTGCGCCGGATCATGTCCGGGTTGCTGGTCGCCTGCGCCATGTCCTCGGAGAGGCCGAGGAGCTGCTGGATGAGCTGGCTGTAGGCGTCGACCGTCCGAGAGGAGGAATTCTTGTCGTCGTACGCGCTGGAGCGGATGTCCTTGATCTGGCGCAGCTGGGCGGTGATCTGGACGGTGTTGGCCCGGACGCCGAGCAGGCCCTCGTCGTCGCTCGAGTCGTCGAGGTCCTGGGTGCCCTGGAGGAAGGCGTTGTACGCGCGGTCGGTCTTCTCGCGGGTGCCCTTGACCTTGTAGTCGGAGCCCGTCGCGCCGTGGGCGAGGGGACCGGCGGACTGGTCGCGCTCCTCCTGGAGCGCCGCGGCCAGCTCGGTCGCCTGCTTGGTCATCTCGGTCAGCAGCTTCATGTTGTCGAGCTGCTGGATGTCTTCGAGGGAGTTGTTGATGCGCAGGCCGCCGAGGGTGGTCGCGGCGACCACGGGCAGCGCGAGGAGCGACACCAGTCGGGTGGAGATGCGCCAGTTGCGCAGGGCTATTCGCGAGCCGGGGCCGCTCGGGCCCTTCGGCTTGGCCGGCGCCGCGGGCAGGCTGCCGCCTGCGGCCGGCTGACGCACGGCCTGCGGGCCGGAGTCGCCGGGGGCCTGACCCGGGTTCTGGGCGTGCTGGGCCGAGGAGCCGCGGTCGGTCCCGCCGCCACGCTCCGGCTCCGCCGCAGCGCTGCCATCCCTCTTGAAACGTCCCTGCACTAGCGTCGCAACCTCTGGACCAGGCGTCCCTCCGTAAGACGGTGGGACGGTGTCGGCGTCGTGGGGCACCGAAGCGCCCCATGGTGGTCGTGAGTGACCGGCGCTCCCCCTTCTTCCCGCCGCCACTCGGCGCTGCGTTGCGCCCCTGCGCGCCGGTTCGATCCCCGCGGCGGTCCCGGGAATTCCAGCACAGTGCCGGATCTCCAACAAGGCCCGTGTGCCGGGTCGTGACCTCCGTGACAGGGCGTGAGTGGTGCGTTACGGGACGTAGAAAGTGATCTAGGAGAAAGCGGACGTATGTGAACAAGGTGGCTACCGGGAGGGGGTGTCCCAGTCTTCATGATCGGGAGCGGAATGACGCCTTCAATGGCGCAATGTCCGTTTCCAACAAGCCATTCCTGGGCCGGAATTGACCGTTTTGCCCACTACCTCGTGAGCAAACTCACACAAAGATCATGGCCTCTTCTCGACTTTGGCAGGGAATTGGATGTTTAGCCTGACGCTTTACAGGGATGGCGAATCCGACAACCTGCGTCCCGCTGGTGACGCCCCAACCGACAAGGTCTGAACGGCAGATGAAGATGGTCCGCAACATAGCCAACCCCCGCCGCACCACCCTGGCGCACCTGGACGGCGCCGACGAGGTGCAGCAGCCCCTGGAGCGGCCCGAGCACACCCTCACGCTGCCGACGAACACCGCCAACCCGAAGCGCACGATCCTGATGGACGTGCCGGAGCAGCAGGCGGCCTGACCCGGTCCGCCGCAGGGCACCCCACCAGCAGGTAATCCGAGGCTGCCGGGTGCCCTTTCCGCGTTAGCCTGGGGTGTCACATCCCAACCAACGCAACAAGGGGCACAGGTTCCCGTGCGCATCGCCAGGTTCTCCATCGACGGCAACGTCGGCTACGGCGCGGTCGAGGGCGACAGTGCCCCCGGCAAGGAGGGCGAGCTCGTCCTCGACATCATCAAGGGCATCCCGTACGCCGACTTCGAGCTCTCTGGGACCAAGGTCCCGCTGAGCAAGGTCCGCCTGCTGCCGCCGGTGCTGCCGAACAAGATCGTGGCCTTCGGCCGCAACTACGCGGAGCACGCGGCGGAGCTCGGCAACGAGACCCCCGAGGCCCCCTTCGCGTTCTTCAAGCCCTCGACGTCCCTCGTCGGCACGGGCGACGCGATCACCTACCCCTCGTTCTCCGAGGAGCTGCACCACGAGGCCGAGCTGGCCGTGGTCATCGGCCGCATGTGCCGCGAGGTCCCCAAGGACCGCGTCCAGGACGTGATCTTCGGCTACACCTGCGCCAACGACGTCACCGCCCGTGACGTCCAGCGCCGCGAGAAGCAGTGGGCCCGCGCCAAGGGCTTCGACGGGGCCTGCCCCCTCGGCCCCTGGGTGGAGACGGAGCTGAGCCTGGACCGGGCCGGCGACCTCACCATCCAGTGCACGGTCAACGGCCAGCAGCGCCAGCTCGGCCGCACCAGCGAGATGGTCCACTCCATCGCGGACCTGATCGTGAACATCTCCGAGGCCATGACGCTGCTCCCCGGCGACGTGATCCTCACGGGCACCCCGGCAGGGGTCGGCCCCCTCAACGTCGGCGACGAGGTCGCCGTCACCATCGAAGGCATCGGCACTCTCACCAACAAGGTGATCAAGCGTGGCTAACGCGACCCCCGTACGCGTACGTTTCTGTCCCTCGCCGACCGGCAACCCCCACGTGGGCCTGGTCCGCACCGCCCTCTTCAACTGGGCCTACGCCCGGCACAACGAGGGCACCCTGGTCTTCCGCATCGAGGACACCGACGCGGCTCGCGACTCGGAGGAGTCGTACGAGCAGCTGCTCGACTCGATGCGCTGGCTGGGCTTCGACTGGGACGAGGGCCCCGAGGTCGGCGGCCCGCACGCGCCGTACCGCCAGTCGCAGCGCATGGACATCTACAAGGACGTCGCCGAGAAGCTCCTCGCCTCCGGCCACGCCTACCCCTGCTACTGCACCACCGAGGAGCTGGACGCCCGCCGCGAGGCCGCCCGCGCCGCCGGCAAGCCGTCCGGCTACGACGGCCAGTGCCGCGACCTCACGGACGAGCAGAAGCAGGCGTACGAGGCCGAGGGCCGCAGCCACATCGTCCGCTTCCGGATGCCCGACGAGGCCACGACCTTCACCGACCTGGTCCGCGGCGAGATCACGGTCCAGGCGGAGAACGTCACGGACTACGGCATCGTCCGCGCGAACGGCGCCCCGCTCTACACGCTCGTCAACCCGGTCGACGATGCCCTGATGGAGATCACCCACGTCCTGCGCGGCGAGGACCTGCTCTCCTCCACGCCCCGCCAGATCGCCCTCTACAAGGCGCTGATCGAGCTCGGCATCGCGAAGACGATCCCCGAGTTCGGCCACCTCCCGTACGTGATGGGCGAGGGCAACAAGAAGCTGAGCAAGCGCGACCCGCAGTCGTCGCTCAACCTCTACCGCGAGCGCGGCTTCCTCCCGGAGGGCCTGCTCAACTACCTCTCCCTCCTCGGCTGGTCGTTCTCGGCGGACCAGGACCTCTTCTCGATGGACGAGATGGTCGCCGCCTTCGACGTGGCGGACGTGAACCCGAACCCGGCCCGCTTCGACCTCAAGAAGGCCGAGGCGATCAACGCCGACCACATCCGCATGCTGGACGTGAAGACCTTCGCCGAGGCGTGCGCCCCCTGGCTGCAGGCCCCGCACGCCAACTGGGCCCCCGAGGACTTCGACGAGGCCGCCTGGCAGGCCGTCGCCCCGCACGCCCAGTCCCGCCTGAAGGTCCTCTCCGAGATCACGGCCAACGTCGACTTCCTGTTCCTGAAGGAGCCGGTGGAGGACGAGGCGTCCTGGACGAAGGCCATGAAGGAGGGCGCAGGCGACCTCCTGCGCACGGCCCGCGCCAAGCTGGAGGCGGCCGACTGGACCTCCGCCGAGTCCCTCAAGGAGGCCGTCCTGGCCGCCGGTGAGGAGCACGGCCTCAAGCTCGGCAAGGCCCAGGCCCCGGTCCGCGTCGCCGTCACCGGCCGCACGGTCGGCCTGCCGCTCTTCGAGTCCCTGGAGATCCTGGGCAAGGACAAGACCCTGACCCGCATCGACGCGGCCCTGGCCAAGCTCACCGCGTAAGCACCCCCGTACGACCCCCGTACGACGAAGGGCCCGGAAGCCGCCACGGCTCCCGGGCCCTTCGCGTACGTTCGAAGGCATGGCGATCAAAGCGGTGGTCTGGGACATCGATGACACGATCTTCGACTACGCGCGCGCCGACACCGCGGGCATGCACGCGCACCTCACCGCCGAGGGAATCCTGGAGCGGTACGGCTCGGCCGAGCGCGCCCTCGCCGTGTGGAAGCAGCTCACCGAGCGCCACTGGGCCCGCTTCGGCGCCGGCGAGGTGGAGTTCCAGGACCAGCGCCGCGACCGTGTGCGCGACTTCCTGGACGCCGTCCTGGACGACGCGGCGGCCGACGCGTGGTTCGACCGCTACCTCGTCCACTACGAGGCCGCCTGGAGCCTCTTCCCCGACACCCTCCCCGCCCTGGACGCCCTCGCCGAGGGCTACCGGCACGCGGTCCTCTCCAACTCCGCCCTGGTCGCCCAGGACCGCAAGCTGCGCGTCCTCGGCGTGCGCGACCGCTTCGAGGCCGTCCTGTGCGCCGCCGAGCTCGGCGTCTCCAAGCCCGCCGCCGAGGCGTTCCTCGCGGCCTGCGCGGCCGTCGGGCTCCCGCCGGAAGAGGTCGCGTACGTGGGGGACCAGCCCGACATCGACGCCCGGGGCGCCCGCGACGCGGGGCTGCTCGGCATCTGGCTCGACCGCAACGGCTCGGCGCAGGAAGGCCCGTCGGGGGTGCACCGGATCACGAGCCTCGCCGATCTCCCCGCGCTGCTCCTGGCCGATACCCGTTTTGGAGCGCCGTCCACCTTCGGGTAATGTTCTTCCTGCGCCGCCCGAGAGGGCCGAAAGGTCCGGCCGGGAAGCGCAAGTCAAACAAAACCCCCACCGGGGGTTGCGCTTTGATGGCCTATGGTGTAATTGGCAGCACGACTGATTCTGGTTCAGTTAGTCTAGGTTCGAGTCCTGGTAGGCCAGCTCGCAGAGCTCATCTGCAACCGTGGATCACATCCACAAAGCCCCCGTTGTGTAGCGGCCTAGCACGCTGCCCTCTCAAGGCAGTAGCGCCGGTTCGAATCCGGTCGGGGGTACAGATCCTTCCCGCGAGGACAGTTTCGGGTCGCACCCGCTGACCTCGATGCAGGATCGCTAGGGCCCCCGTTGTGTAGCGGCCTAGCACGCCGCCCTCTCAAGGCGGTAGCGCCGGTTCGAATCCGGTCGGGGGTACTGAAGGTCCCGGGCCTGGCCTGGACCTCATTGGCCTATGGTGTAATTGGCAGCACGACGGTTTCTGGTTCCGTTAGTTTAGGTTCGAGTCCTGGTAGGCCAGCCGATCTCGTACAACACAAGATCTTGCCCCCGTTGTGTAGCGGCCTAGCACGCCGCCCTCTCAAGGCGGTAGCGCCGGTTCGAATCCGGTCGGGGGTACAAAAAGGTGAGGGGCCTTCCCGTGAGGGAGGGCCCCTTTCCCGTTGCCCCGTGTCCGGGTGCCCCCTGTTCCCCCTGTGCCCCGACGCCCCTACGCCTGCGGGTTCCCGCTCCCGAAGCGGCGGTTGGACTCCTCTGCCTGGGCGATGCGGCGCAGTCCGAGCAGCACCGGCTCGTACAGGACGGTCAGTGCCACCGCCGCCTCCAGCTGCTCGGCCGGCTCGTAGCGCTCCATCAAGTCCAGGTCGGTGACCGCCAGTTGGCGGGCCGCGCGGCCGTACGGCGCCAAGTCGTCGACGGAGCACGGATATCCGAGCCGCGCCATCGTGGCGATCGCCGTCACCAGCATGCGGTACGCCGGTGACTCGTCCCTCAACTCCGCGACGTAGGGCCAGCCGAGGTGCTCCAGGAGCGCGTCGGCCGTGCGCCGCGCCCCCTCCGCCGCCGGGTCGCCGTCCTCGGGCTCCGGGCCGTGCGGCAGGGCCCAGACGGCCGTCCCCAGGCGGGAGTTGTGGTCCAGGGACTCGTCCTCCAGGGCCGCGAGCACCTCGCGGGCGGCGGCGACCGGGACCCGGCCCACCTGGATCAGCGCCCGTACGAGGCGGAGCCGCTGCAGATGCGTCTCGTCGTACTCGGCCTGAGTGGCGCTCACCCGGCGCCCGGCGGGCAGCAGGCCCTCACGCAAGTAGTACTTGATCGTGGCCGGGGAGACCCCGCTGCGCTCACTCAGCTCCGCCAGTCTCATGCCTCTTGCGCCTTTCCTTGGAGAGTGGCACTATCCAAGCATGGATAGCGGAACTATCCAAAGATTGTGGAGAAGGGTGTGAAGGGGGAATCACCATGAGCGACAAGCCGATCGACGGGCGCATGACCGACGATGCGCGAGGTGACGTGACCGTCTTCCTCATCGGGATGCGGATCAACAAGTTCCGTGCGCTGCGCAGTTGGTGGCCCGTGTCCCGGGCCATGCCGAGGATGCTCAAGGAGCTGTCCCGGGATCCGGAGAGCGGCCTGCTCGGCTATCGCCTGCTGTCGGGCGGCCCGCGGGTGCTCTACACCGTGCAGTACTGGGAGTCGAAGGAGAAGCTCTTCGCCTACGCCACCGCGCCGGACAAGGAGCACCACCCGGCCTGGGCCGCCTTCAACCGCCGCATGCGGGAAGGGCACGGGGACGTCGGCTTCTGGCACGAGACCTATGTGGTGCCCGCCGGGGCCCATGAGTCGATCTACGTGAACATGCCGGAGTTCGGCCTGGGCAAGGCCGCGGGCGTGGTCCCCGTGGGCCGGCGCGGCGAGCGGGCGCGTGAGCGCCTCGGGGCGGCCTGAGCCCGGACATGCGTCCGCCCGCAGAGGTCGCCGCGGCGTTGAGGCGGCCCCTGCGGGCGGTGTCGGATTCAGCCGGTACCGGAGTGCGGCCGGTATCGGCGAGAGCTGATCCCGGGATCAGCTGGTGCGGCGCAGCGCCTCGGAGAGGCGGCCGGCCGCGTCGATGACGGCCTGCGCGTGCATGCGGCCCGGGTGCCGGGTCAGCCGCTCGATCGGTCCGGAGACCGAGACGGCGGCCACCACGCGGTTCGAGGGGCCCCGCACGGGCGCGGAGACGGAGGCCACGCCCGGCTCGCGCTCGCCGATCGACTGGGACCAGCCGCGGCGCCGCACGCCCGACAGGGCCGTCGCCGTGAACCGGGCGCCCTGCAGGCCGCGGTGGAGGCGCTCGGGCTCCTCCCAGGCCATCAGGATCTGCGCGGAGGAGCCGGCCTTCATCGTGAGCGTCGAGCCGACCGGGACGGTGTCCCTGAGGCCCGAGAGGCGCTCCGCCGCGGCCACGCAGATGCGCATGTCGCCCTGGCGGCGGTAGAGCTGCGCGCTCTCGCCCGTGACGTCCCGCAGATGCGTGAGTACCGGGCCCGCCGTGGCGAGGAGACGGTCCTCACCGGCCGCCGCCGCGAGTTCCGCGAGCCGGGGGCCGAGAATGAAACGGCCCTGCATGTCGCGCGCCACCATCCGGTGGTGTTCCAGAGCCACGGCAAGGCGGTGTGCCGTGGGTCGAGCCAGTCCGGTCGCCGCGACCAGTCCCGCGAGGGTGGCCGGACCGGACTCCAGGGCGCTCAAGACGAGAGCCGCCTTGTCGAGAACGCCGACGCCGCTAGAGTTGTCCATGCGTCGATACTCGCGTCTCACTCTGTGAAACGCAAGTTCAAATTTCCGTGGAACACGCCACTCTGTACGAGCGGTCCGATGACCAACGGATTCGTGGCCGACGTCCGGTACGAGGGGTACGGGCGGCGGCGGACAGATTCTCTAGTTGGGCCGGCTCACCAAGGCCGGTCGGAGGGAAAGCGATGGGTAGGACACTCGCGGAGAAGGTCTGGGACGACCACGTCGTCCGGCGCGCCGAGGGCGAGCCCGACCTCCTCTTCATCGATCTGCACCTGCTGCACGAGGTGACCAGCCCGCAGGCGTTCGACGGCCTTCGCAAGGGTGGCCGTCCGGTGCGGCGGCTCGACCTCACCATCGCGACCGAGGATCACAACACCCCGACCCTCGACATCGACAAGCCCATCGCGGACCCGGTCTCGCGGGCCCAGTTGGAGACGCTGCGCAAGAACTGCGCCGAGTTCGGCGTCCGGCTGCACTCCCTGGGCGACGTCGAGCAGGGCGTCGTCCACGTGGTGGGACCGCAGCTGGGCCTGACCCAGCCCGGCACCACGGTCGTCTGCGGCGACTCGCACACCTCGACGCACGGTGCCTTCGGCGCCCTGGCGTTCGGCATCGGCACCTCGCAGGTGGAGCACGTGCTCGCCACGCAGACGCTGCCGATGGCCCGCCCCAAGACCATGGCCATCACCGTCGACGGCGAACTGCCCGAGGGCGTCACGGCCAAGGACCTGATCCTCGCCATCATCGCGAAGATCGGCACCGGCGGCGGCCAGGGCTACATCCTGGAATACCGCGGCCCGGCCATCGAGAAGCTCTCGATGGAGGCCCGCATGACCATCTGCAACATGTCCATCGAGGCCGGTGCGCGCGCGGGCATGATCGCCCCCGACGAGACCACCTTCGACTACATCCAGGGCCGCGCGCACGCCCCGCAGGGCGCCGACTGGGACGCCGCGGTGGCGTACTGGAAGACCCTGAGGACGGACGAGGACGCGGTCTTCGACGCCGAGGTCTACATCGACGCCGCCGAACTGGCCCCGTTCGTCACCTGGGGCACCAACCCTGGCCAGGGTGCGCCGCTTTCGGCCTCGGTCCCCGACCCGGCTTCGTACGAAGACGCTTCGGAGCGCCTCGCCGCCGAAAACGCCCTGAAATACATGGGGTTGACCGCCGGGCAGCCGCTGCGCGACATCAAGGTCGACACCGTCTTCGTAGGCTCGTGCACCAACGGCCGTATCGAGGACCTGCGCTCGGCCGCCGCCATCGTCGAGGGCCGCAAAGTCGCCGACGGCGTACGGATGCTGGTCGTGCCCGGCTCGGTGCGGGTGGCCCTGCAGGCGGTCGAGGAGGGGCTGGACAAGGTGTTCACCGCGGCGGGCGCCGAATGGCGGCACGCGGGCTGCTCGATGTGCCTGGGCATGAACCCCGACCAACTGGCCCCGGGGGAGCGCTCGGCGTCCACGTCGAACCGCAACTTCGAGGGCAGGCAGGGCAAGGGCGGCCGGACCCATCTGGTCTCCCCGCAAGTCGCCGCCGCCACCGCGGTCACCGGCCACCTGGCCTCGCCCGCCGACCTGTCCGACGCCCCCGCGACCGCCGGAGTCTGAGCAACCATGGAAGCATTCACCACGCACACCGGCCGGGCCGTCCCGCTGCGCCGCAGCAACGTCGACACCGACCAGATCATCCCCGCCCACTGGCTGAAGAAGGTCACCCGGGACGGCTTCGAGGACGGCCTCTTCGAGGCATGGCGCAAGGACGCCGACTTCGTCCTGAACAGGCCCGAGCGCAAGGGCGCCACGGTTCTGGTCGCCGGCCCCGACTTCGGTACGGGTTCCTCGCGCGAGCACGCCGTCTGGGCGCTGCAGAACTACGGCTTCAAGGCGGTCATCTCCTCCCGCTTCGCCGACATCTTCCGCGGCAACTCGCTGAAGAACGGCCTGCTCACCGTCGTGCTCGACCAGAAGGTGGTGGACGCGCTCTGGGAGCTGACCGAGCGCGACCCGCAGGCCGAAATCACCGTTGACCTGCAGGATCGCCAGGTCCGCGCCGAGGGCGTCACCGCCGACTTCGAGCTCGACGAGAACGCCCGCTGGCGGCTGCTCAACGGCCTGGACGACATCAGCATCACGCTGCAGAACGAGGCCGACATCGCCGCGTACGAGGCCGAGCGGCCCTCCTACAAGCCCCGCACCGTGCAGGTCTGAATGCAGGTCTGAATGCAGGTCTGAATCGCCCCACGGCGAGCCCGAGCACCTCGAAGTACCCCCAATCGTGGCCGGTTGGGGGTACTTCCATGTGTGCCTCGCGCCACCCCGGGATGACCTGAACGGGTGGTCTCAACTACCTTGATTCTTGCGGCAGAAGAGGCTTGAAAGCCCCTTGCCCTTGGCCCTGTCAGGGAGTCTCAGGATGCCTCCAGAGGTGGGTAGTTACCCCCTGCGGAGGCGACAACTCGCCCCAGATGGCACAATCGGTGCATGGGACGTGACAGCCAACTCGAGCTCTACGGGCTCGTCGCGGACCAACTGAAGGAAGCGCACTCACGGGTGCGCGCACTGCAAGTCCCGGAGGGCGTACGGATGGCGCTGACCCGGAAGCTGCTGGTCATTACGGCCGCGGCCAAACACGATCTCGCCGATGCGGCAAGGCGTCTGGAGCGATTGATGGCGGACCTCGACGAGGGCCGATTCCCCGAGGACGCCTGAGCGGCGGGCCTCAACATGCCTTCGTGGAACTCCGAGATGGTCCAGTTCGTTGCGGCACAAGGGTGATTAGCCCGTTTCGTGTTTGATTTGCGGTATATATCTGCCTAACGTGCGAAAAAGCCTGAGCAATTCGCTCCAGGCAATGTCTCCGAAGGGGAAGACGTGAACAAGGCGCAGCTCGTAGAAGCGATTGCCGACAAGGTTGGCGGCCGTCAGCAGGCCGCCGACGCCGTCGACGCGGTACTCGACGCCATCGTCCGTGCCGTTGTCAGCGGGGACCGTGTTTCGGTCACCGGCTTCGGCTCGTTCGAGAAGGTGGACCGTCCGGCCCGCTACGCCCGCAACCCGCAGACCGGGGAGCGCGTCCGGGTCAAGAAGACCTCGGTGCCCCGCTTCCGCGCGGGCCAGGGCTTCAAGGACCTGGTGAGCGGCTCGAAGAAGCTCCCGAAGAACGACGTCGCGGTCAAGAAGGCGCCGAAGGGCAGCCTCTCGGGTGGCACTTCGTCCCGTTCGACCGTCAAGAAGGCGGCCGCCAAGAAGACCACCGCCAAGAAGGCCACGGCGAAGAAGACCACCGCGAAGAAGACTGCGGCGAAGAAGACCACGGCCAAGAAGGCGACGGCGAAGAAGACCACCGCCAAGAAGACCGCCAAGGCCGCGGCGAAGAAGACCACGGCCAAGAAGGCGACGGCCAAGAAGGCCACCACCGCCAAGAAGGCCACGGCCAAGAAGACCGCGCCGGCGAAGAAGGCCACCGCCAAGAAGGCGCCCGCGAAGAAGTCCACGGCGCGCAAGACCACCGCCAAGAAGGCCACCGCCCGCAAGAAGTAAGGGCTGAGGGTCACCGGGCTACTCACGCGCCGGGCCGGGCTTCCCCCCAGGGGAGCCCGGCCCGCGGCGCGTTCGGGCCCGTATTCGTGAAAGCGCCTGCGGCGTGCGTCAGAAGGTCTGCAGCGTGACCAGTGTGATGCGGCGCTCCTCGCCCGCACCCTCGACCTCGATGCGCACCCGCTGCCCCGGCCGCAGCAAGCGCAGGCCGCCGGCGTCGAAGGCCGGTGCGCCGAACGGCACGGGGGTGCCGTCGTCGAGCAGCACGCTGCCGGTGCGGGATTCGGGGTCGTATGTGTACGCGGTCGCCTGCATGGGGGAAGCGTACTCAGTCCGCGATCAGGAGCTGGGCGGCCGCCGTCGCGGTGCGCGGGCCCACGCCGAGTGCGAGAGCGGCCCGCAGGTCGTCGCCGGTGTCCACGTCCTGGCGCACGGAGTCGACGCCGTCGAGGGTGAGTTCCCGGGCGCCGGAGGCCGTGTGGCGGGCGCGGGAGGCGGTGCCGAAAGCGGGGCGCAATTCCGTGTGCGGGGCCGCGGCGAGCAGCGTTGTCCCGATTCCGGCGGCATCCGGCAGAAATGACCGGGGGAATGGGGCCGCGCTATCCAGGACCCGGGCCAATTCATGGGGACGCAGCGCCGGCAGATCGGCGTTCAGGGCCGCGACGGCCGCGTCCGGCCGTTCGGCGCGCACGGCGGCCACCCCGTGCGCGAGCGCGGCGTTGAGGCCCTGTGCGGGCTCGTCGGGGACGATGCGGGCGCCCAGGGCCGCCAACTCCCGTCCCGCGCGCGCGTCCGCCGTGACGACCGCCACATCGCGTACCGCGGCGCTGGCCACCGCCGCGGCCACGGTGTCCTGCGCGAACGCCAGGGCGAGGCCGGGGCGCAGGCTGTCGCCCGTGCTCGGTCCGAGCCTGCTCTTGGCCAGGACCAAGGGTTTCAGCGGTATCACGAGGGTCCAGTGCACGTGCGCTCCGTCCGTTGGCTCGGGGTTCATTGTTGTCTGCCGTGGTGAGGTGCCTCAGGACGGGCAGGCGGGGAGGTGGCGCGCAGCGCCTCGATGCAGGGGCGGTGGTGGGAGACGGGCGGGCGTACGGTGTTCTCGACAGACAGGCAGCCTGGGGCGACACTTGTGCGGCCGACCAGGCTCATGGAGGAAGGTGTCCGAGTGTCCCGCCGCAGAATCGGCTTCTGGTACCGCCTGGCGGCGGTCATCGCTAAACCGCCGCTGGTGGTTCTGATCAAGCGGGACTGGCGTGGAATGGAGCACATTCCGGCCGACGGCGGATTTATCACCGCGGTGAACCACAATTCGCATCTCGATCCGTTCGCGTACGCGCACTACCAGTACAACACCGGGCGAGTTCCGCGATTCCTCGCGAAGCACGGTCTTTTCAAGAAGGGTTTCGTCGGGTCCGTCATGCGCGGCACCGGACAGATCCCCGTGTACCGCGAGTCCACCAACGCCCTCAGCGCGTTCCGCGCCGCGATCGACGCCGTGGAGCGCGGCGAGTGCGTCGCCTTCTACCCCGAGGGCACCCTCACCCGCGACCCCGAACTCTGGCCCATGACGGGCAAGACGGGCGTCGCGCGCGTGGCCCTGCAGACCAAGTGCCCGGTGATTCCCGTCGCTCAGTGGGGCGCCAACCTGGTGCTGCCGCCGTACGCGAAGAAGCCCGACCTCTTCCCGCGCAAGACGCACACGGTGCTCGCCGGGCCGCCGGTCGATCTGGAGCGCTTCTACGACAAGGAGATGACTCCGGAGGTCCTCAAGGACGCGACGGAGGCCATCATGGCCGCGATCACCGAACTCCTCGAGGAGTTGCGCGGCGAGAAGGCGCCCGCGACGCGCTTCGACCCGCGCCAGGCGCGGCTCGAACAGCGGCGCAGGGCCAAGGCCAAGAACAGCGCCGACAGCACGAACGGCACCGACAGCACCGACAGCACCGACAGCACCGACAGCACCGACGGTGCGGAGGACAGCAAGTGACGAACTCCATGAACCCGGTTGGCCCCGTGAAGGCCGCCGTCTTCGGAACGGGCTCGTGGGGTACGGCCTTCGGCATGGTGCTCGCCGACGCGGGCTGCGACGTCACCCTGTGGGGCCGTCGCGCCGAACTCGCCGAAGCGGTCAACTCCACGCGCAGCAACCCCGACTACCTCCCCGGCGTCGAACTCCCCGAGAACCTGCGGGCGACCACCGACCCGGCCGAGGCCGCGGACGGCGCCGACTTCACGGTCCTCGCGGTGCCCTCGCAGACCCTGCGCGGCAACCTCGCCAAGTGGGCCCCGCTGCTCGCCCCCGACACCGTTCTCGTCTCCCTCATGAAGGGCGTCGAACTCGGCTCCGCGATGCGGATGAGCGAGGTCGTCGAGGACGTCACGAAGGTCCCGGGGGACCGCGTCGCCGTCGTCACGGGCCCCAACCTGGCCCGCGAGATCGCCGCCAGGCAGCCCGCCGCCGCCGTGGTCGCCTGCCGGGACGAATCGGTTGCGCAGCGTCTCCAGGCGGCCTGTCACACCCCGTACTTCCGCCCGTACACCAACACCGACGTGATCGGCTGTGAACTCGGCGGCGCCGTCAAGAACGTGATCGGCCTCGCCGTGGGCATCGCCGACGGCATGGGCCTCGGCGACAACACCAAGGGCTCGCTCATCACGCGCGGGCTCGCCGAGACGACCCGGCTCGGCCTCGCGATGGGCGCCGACCCGCTGACCTTCTCCGGCCTCGCGGGCCTCGGCGACCTGGTGGCCACCTGCTCCTCGCCGCTGTCGCGCAACCACACCTTCGGCACCAACCTCGGCAAGGGCATGACCCTGGAGGAGACCATCGCGGTCACCAAGCAGACCGCCGAGGGCGTCAAGTCCTGCGAGTCCGTGCTGGATCTGGCCCGCAGGCACCACGTCGACATGCCGATCACGGAGACCGTCGTCGGCATCGTGCACGAGGGGACGCCGCCGATGGTCGCGCTCAAGGAGCTGATGTCCCGCAGCGCGAAGCCCGAGCGGGCCTGACCGGTTCTCGATGGTGGCCGAGGGACGCTGACTACTTTCTGGGCAGCGGGTACCCTCAAACGCAATATGAGCAGCGAGAACCTCCCCCAGAGCCCCGAGCCGAGCCCTGAGCAGCCGCTCCGCAAGCCGCGGGTGGCCGTCGTCTTCGGCGGCCGCAGCTCGGAGCACGGCATTTCCGTCGTCACCGCGGGCGCCGTGCTGCGCGCCATCGACCGCACCAAGTACGACGTGCTGCCCATCGGCATCACCCGCGACGGCCGCTGGGCCCTGACCGCCGACGAGCCCGACCGGATGGCCATCACCGACCGTCGGGTGCCGGACGTCGAGCAGCTCGCCGACTCCGTGGAGGGCGGCGTCGTCCTGCCCCTGGACCCCAGCTCCCGCGAGGTCGTCTACAGCGAGCCCGGCTCCGTGCCCAAGGCGCTCGGCGAGGTCGACGTCGTCTTCCCGATGCTGCACGGTCCCTACGGAGAGGACGGCACCCTCCAGGGGCTGCTCGAACTCTCCGGAGTGCCCTACGTGGGCGCTGGTGTGCTCGCCTCGGCCGTCGGCCAGGACAAGGAGTACATGAAGCGGATCTTCCTCTCCTTCGGGCTGCCCGTCGGCCCGTACCTGGTGATCCGCCCGCGCGAGTGGGAGCAGGACGAGTCCGGGGCGCGGGCGCGCATCGCGGAGTTCGCCGGCGAGCACGGCTGGCCGTTGTTCATCAAGCCCGCGCGCGGGGGCTCGTCGATGGGCATCACGAAGGTCAACTCCTTCGAAGGTCTCGACGAGGCCATCGAGGAGGCCCGGCGCCACGACCCCAAGATCCTCGTCGAGTCGCTGCTGCGCGGCCGCGAGATCGAGTGCGGCGTCCTGGAGTTCGAGGACGGCCCGCGCGCGAGTGTGCCCGCCGAGATCCCGCCCGTGCAGGCCCACGAGTACTACGACTTCGAGGCGAAGTACATCGACTCGACCCCCGGTATCGTGCCCGCCCCGCTGACGCCTGAAGAGACGGCGGAGGTCCAGCGCCTGGCCGTCGCCGCCTTCGAGGCCACGTCCTGCGAAGGGCTCGTCCGCGCGGACTTCTTCCTCACCGAGGAAGGGCAGTTCGTGATCAACGAGATCAACACGATGCCCGGCTTCACGCCCATCTCCATGTACCCGCAGATGTGGGAGAAGAGCGGCGTCAGCTACCCGGAGCTGGTGGACCGGCTCCTCACGGCGGCCCTGACCCGCTCGACGGGGCTGCGCTGACGCGCGTACGACGTGCTCAGGCGATCCCCTTGGGGATGGTCTTCTTGATGGGGGCGGCGAAGTCCGTGAGCGGGCCGAGGCCGTCCCCCGTCCGCTTCTCGGGCAGCGTCACCTCGACGTAGGCCAGGCGCGCCCCGGTGGTGAAGGTGTACGAACCGTCGTCGTGCTTCTCCAGGAGCCAGGCGACGCCGTTCACCTGTACACCGTTGTTCGCGGCGTAGTCGGGGTCGACCATCTCGGGGGGCCGCTCCACACCGCAGCGCAGTATGATCGCCGGATCTCCCCACCCGGCGGTCAGGTCCGACGTGGGGCCGGGGTCGGTGCGCTCAAGCCCGTCGAGCTTCTTCGGGAGTTGTGCGTGCAGGTCCCGGCAGAGTCCGGCGGCCTTCGCATCCGGCGACGGAACCGTCACTGACGCCTCGTCGTCCGTAGAGGAGCAGGCCGCTGTCGTGATCAACAAGGCGAGAGCGGACGTTCCTGTGAGGCAGCGGCGCCGGATGCGGGAAGAGAACACCGGCCAAGCGTAGACGGGGGCTACAGGTGCACGACGGGGCAGGTCAGGGTGCGGGTGATGCCGTCCACTTGCTGGACCTTGGCGACCACCATGCGGCCGAGCTCGTCCACCGTGTCGGCCTGTGCGCGCACGATGACATCGTAGGGACCGGTCACGTCCTCGGCCTGAATCACTCCCGGGATCTTGCCGATCAGCTCGGCGACGGTCGACGCCTTGCCGACCTCGGTCTGGATCAGGATGTACGCCTGTACCACGGAACCTCCAGGGCGGCCACGAGGATCATGTGGGAAGAAGGGACGCCACGGTACCGCGTCGTCGCTCGCCACGGGGAGACCTGTGGGAGCTGTGGCGCGCACATCGCGGCGGACGGACAACAGAAGTTGACGGTCACGTCGACCGTACCGACGACAGTGACGGCTCGCGACCGCAAGCGGACCGGGGCAGAAGGGGCAGCGCACGCATGAAGGGCACCGTTGGCGAGTTGGGGGAGTTCGGGCTCATCAGAGAGCTCACCTCGCGCCTGACCTCCACCCCGGCCGTACGACTCGGGCCTGGCGACGACGCGGCGGTCGTCTCCGCCCCCGACCGCCGGGTCGTGGCGAGCACCGACATCCTCCTGGAGGGGCGCCACTTCCGCCGCGACTGGTCCACCGCCTACGACGTGGGCCGCAAGGCCGCCGCCCAGAACCTCGCCGACATCGCCGCCATGGGCGCCGTGCCGACCGCGCTCCTGCTCGGCCTGGTCGTCCCCGCCGAACTCCCCGCCAGCTGGCCCACGGAGCTCATGGACGGCCTGCGGGACGAGTGTCAGGTGGCGGGCGCGGCCGTGGTCGGCGGCGACGTCGTACGCGGAGACACCATCACCGTCTCGATCACCGCGCTCGGCGACCTGCGCAACCACGAACCCGTCACGCGTGCGGGAGCGCAGCCCGGCGACGTCGTCGCGGTCACCGGCTGGCTCGGCTGGTCCGCGGCCGGGCACGCGGTGCTCTCCCGCGGGTTCCGCTCGCCGCGCGCCTTCGTGGAGGCCCATCGCAGGCCCGAGCCGCCGTACCACGCGGGCCCCGCGGCCGCCGGGCTCGGCGCCACCTCGATGACGGACGTGAGCGACGGGCTCATCGCCGACCTCGGCCACATCGCCGAGGCCAGCAAGGTCCGCATCGACATCCGCTCCGGGGACGTGGACGTGCCCTCGCAGATGAACGACATCGGGCAGGCCGTCGGCGTCGACCCGCTGCAGTGGGTGCTCAACGGCGGCGAGGACCACGCCATCGTCGCGACGTTCCCGTCCGACGTGAAGCTGCCCGCCCGCTGGAAGGTCATCGGCGAGGTCCTCAACCCCTCGGCGCTGCCCCAGGTGACCGTCGACGGGGCGCCCTGGACGAGCAAGGGCTGGGACCACTTCGGGGACAACGGGGAGAGCGGAGCCTCCGAATGACCGTCCCCGCGCGCGTGTTGACGGTTGCGGGCTCCGACTCCGGAGGCGGCGCCGGCATCCAGGCCGACCTGAAGACCATGCTCGCCCTCGGCGCGCACGGCATGAGCGTCGTCACGGCCGTCACCGCGCAGAACTCCCTGGGCGTCCAGGGGGTTTGGGAGCTCCCCGTGGAGGCGGTGCGGGCCCAGTACCGCAGCGTCGTCGACGACATCGGCGTCCAGGCCGTCAAGACCGGCATGCTCGCCTCGCCCGAACTGGTCGAGACCGTCGCCGAGTTGATCGCGGGCACCGATGCCCCCGCCGTCGTCGACCCCGTCGGCGTCTCCAAGCACGGCGACTCGCTGCTCGCCGCCTCCGCGCTCGACGCCGTCCGCACCAAGCTGCTCCCGGCCGCCACCGTCGCGACGCCGAACCTGGACGAGGTCGCCCAACTCACCGGCGTGCAGGTCGAGTCGGAGGACGACATGCGGCGCGCGGCCGCGGCCCTCCTCGCGTACGGGCCGTCCTGGGCGCTCATCAAGGGTGGCCACCTCCAGGGCGACGCCACGGACCTGCTGACCGACGGCTCCGAAGAGCACTGGTTCCGTGCCCCGCGCCACGACAACCGCCATACGCACGGCACGGGCTGCACCCTCGCCAGCGCGATCGCCTCGCGGCTGGCGCAGGGGCAGCCCGTACCGGCGGCCGTCGCCTCGGCCAAGGAGTACGTGACCGGAGCCATCGCCTCCGGGTTCGCACTCGGCGGCGGGATCGGCCCGGTGGATCACGGCTGGCGGTTCAGGGACGGGGCGTCGCCCGCGTAACCGCCGTACGCCGCGTAGTCCTTGAGGACGAGGTCGCTCGCCGCCTTCTCCGTGAGCCGCTTGAAGAAGCCCGCGAGGAAGCGGGAGCTCAGCATCCGGTACATCCGGTCGCGGCTGCGCATCTTCCGTTCGGTGGCCGGGGCGAGGAACGGCCCCGCGTTCCCGGAGATCTTCTGGCAGCCCTTCGCATAGGCGCCGATCTCCGCCTCGTACGCGGCGAAGCCGGTCCGGTGATCGCCCCGGGCGGCGGCCAGCTCCCCGGCCAGGACGTACGCGGCGACGAGCGCCGTGCCGGTGCCGATGCCGCCCATCGTGGCGCCGTACCCGGCATCCCCGAGGAGCGCCACACGGCCCTGTGAGAGCCGGTCGACGTGGATCTGGGCGATCGCGTCGAAGTAGAGGTCCTCGGCGTCCTGGAGGGCCGCCAGGGCGGCGGGGGCGTGCTTCCAGGGCAGATCGGCGAACCGCTCGGCGAGGATCCGCTTCTGCTGCGCGATGTCGTGCCGGTCGTAGTCGATGTGCTCCGCCTTGAAGACGAGGCTGACGCCCGCGTGCGGGTCGCGGCCGTAGTTGCTGAGGCCCATCATGCGGCCGGGGTCGCAGCACATCCGGGCGGTGCGGTCCAGGCCGAGGTGGTTCGGCATGGGGAAGCCCGCCACGTAGTAGCCCTGGTGGCGCAGGTAGCGGGACTCGTCCCCGAAGACGAGGCGGCGGGTGTGGGAGTGCAGACCGTCGGCGCCGACGACGAGGTCGAAGCGGCGGGGCGCGCCGTTCTCGAAGGTGACGTCGATGCCTTCGGAGTGCTCGGTCAGCGAGGCGATGGAGTCTCCGAAGACGTACTCCGCACGGTCCTTCGTCCGCTCGTAGAGGATCTTGGAGAGGTCGCCGCGGAAGATCTCCACGTCGCCGCTCATCAGGAACGCGGGCAGATCCACCCGCTCCTCGTCGTCGACGTCGACGACGGTCTGGCGGCCCATGTCGGTCTGGCGGCGGTGGACTTCGTCCCAGATGCCCATGCGCCGCAGGACCGTGCGGTGGACCTCGCCGCGGAAGTCCACGGCGAAGCCGCCCTCGCGCAGGACGGGCGCCTTCTCCACGACGGTGACGCGGGCCCCGTAGCGGGTGAGCCAGAAGGCGAGGGCCGGGCCCGCGATGCTGGCGCCGGAGATCAGCACGTCGAGGTGGGCGAGGCGGGCGGTGTGCGGTGTCGGGTTCGTCATGGGAAGAGCGTGCGCGGGGGCGCTTACCGGGCCCTGACGGTTTCCTGACCGCCGCTTACCGGCCTCACTCCAGGGCGCGTTCCCGCAGCTCCCGGCCCTCTTCGAAGGCTTTCTCGTACGCCTGCGGGGCCACCCGCGCACGGGCCGCCTCCTCGACGGGCACGACATCGGGGTCGCCCGCGATCAGGGTGCCGCGCACTCCGGTGGCGGCGCCGAGGAGCCGGGCCGCGTCCTCCGGCGAAGCGGCGACGGCCGCGAGGGCCTCCGCGACGACGGCGGCCTCTCCGAAGCCTGAAGCGGGCCCCCGCTCCGGGCTCAGCGCGAGGACGCGGGCCTGCTCGAACCAGTCGGCGGCCTCGTCCGCGCGGGACTCGGCGAGCGCGGTGCGCCCCAGGCCGATGAAGATCCGTACGGTCTCGCCGACGCTGAACCAGTTGGCGGCGCACGCCTCCAGGGCCGCCTCGTAGTGCCCACGCGCGCGTGCCGTGTCCCCGGAGAGGCGGGCGGCGTCCCCGAGGCCGCGCAGTGCCGTCGCCACCTTGTCGGCGGCGCCCGCCGTGCGCGCGAGGGCCGCCGCGTGCGTGAAGTGGGCCTCGGCCTCCTCGGTCCCGCCCTCGTACAGCAGGACCGTGGCGCGCTGGTGGAGCAGGTCGGACGTCTCTTCGGGGGCGGCCAACTCCCGTACGCAGGCCAGCCCTTCGTCCAGGCGCCGCAGCGCGGTGCGGCGGTCGCCCCGCCAGTGCGCGAACATGCCCAGCGGATCGAGGCAGTTGGCCGTGCCCCAGCGGTCACCGGTCTCGCGAAACCGCACGAGGGCCCGTGCGAAGACCTCCTCGGCCGCCTCGGGACGGCCCGCGAACCACTCCTGGAACCCGTGCCCGAGGTCGAGCAGCGCGAGCCCCCACGGGTCCGTGCCGACCTGGCGCCGCACCTGGTCCTCCATGGCGTGCTGCGGACCGCCCGCGAGCGACCACAGCACCACCAGGTACGGCAGCCGCAACGGCGGCTCCAGCACCCGCATGAGGGCGTGCCCGCGCGCGATGCGCTCCGGTTCCCCCGGGTCGTCGCCGTCGCCCGCGACGGTGTTGATCAGGCACAGGAGGTACTCCTCGGCCAGGCCCGCGGGCGGCTGGGAGCCCACGGCGGCGAGGAGTTCACGGGCGAGCGGCACCTGCTCCCCGTGCAGGCCGCGCAGCCGCCAGAACCAGGTCAGCACCGCCATCAGGCGCAGCCCCCGGTGCGGATCCGCGCGGACCAGGTGGCGCAGGGCGGCGTCGAAGTTGCCGTGCTCGGCCGACAGGCGCGCCAGCCACGGCAGTTGATCGTGGCCGCGCAGATACGGCTCGGCGCGCTCGGCGAGGCCCAGGAAGTACGCGGCGTGGGCATCCCGGAAGCGGTCCGTCTCGTCGGCCTCGGTGAGGTGCCCGGCACAGAAGGCGCGGATCGTCTGCAGCATCCGGAAGCGCCCGTCGGCCACCTCGACGAAGGACTTCTCGGTGAGGGACGCGAGCAGGTCCTCCGGGTCCCCGACCCCGCAGACGGCCTCGACGGCGTCGGGCGTCGCCCCTCCGGAGAACACCGTGAGCCGCCGCGCCAACTCCCGCTCCGCGTCGTCCAGAAGCTCCCAGCTCCACTCCACGACCGCGTGCAGCGTGCGGTGCCGGGGCGCCTTCGTGCGGTCGCCGCGCGACAGCAGCCGGAAGCGGTCGCCGAGGCGCGCGGCGAGCTCCTCGACCGTGAGGGTGCGCAGCCGGGCGGCGGCCAGCTCGATGGCGAGGGGCAGCCCGTCGAGAGCCGCGCAGATCTCCCGTACGACCGCGGGATCCGCCGCCACACCAGGGCGGACGGCCGCGGCCCGGTCCTCGAAGAGCCGTGCGGCGGGCCCCGGCGCCAGCGGCGGCACCGGCCACAGCACCTCCCCGGTGATCCCGAGCCCCTCCCTGCTGGTGGCGAGGACCCGCACCCCCGGACAGGCCCCGAGCACGAGACCCGTGATGCGGGCCGCGTCCTCCACGAGGTGCTCACAGTTGTCGAGCACAAGAAGAAGCTCACGATCCTCGAGCGCGGCAAGAAGACGCCCGGTCGTGTCCGCGCCCGACCCCTGGAAGCCCTCGCGCACTCCGAGGGCGGTGAGGATCGCGTACGTCACCTGGCTGCCGTCGCCGAGCGGCGCGAGCTCCACGTAACAGACGCTCTCGCGGTCGCGCACCGCCTCGATCGCCAGCCGCGTCTTGCCCGCGCCGCCGGGCCCCGTGAGCGTCACGAGCCGCGCCCCGGACAGCAGCTCCCCGATCCGGCCGAGCTCGTCGGCGCGCCCGACGAACCGCGTGAGCTGCGTGGGCACCCCCTGCCGCCGCGCGGGCTCCTTGCCCCGCAGGAGCTCCAGGTGCAGCTCTGACAGCTCCGCGGAGGGGTCCGCGCCCAACTGGTCGGCGAGGGTGCGCCGGGCCTCCTCGTACACCGTGAGCGCCTCCGCGGGCCGCCCGCCCGCGTGCAGCGCCCGCATCAGCTGCCCGTACAGCCGCTCGCTCAGCGGCTGCCGGGACAGCAGCTCCCGCAGCTCCGGTACGAGATCGGGGCCGCCGCCGAGCGCGAGATCCGCGTCGACGCGGTCCTGGACGGCGGCGAACCGCAGCTCTTCGAGACGCGGCACGCGCGTGTGCGCGGCGGGCAGCTCGGCGAGCGCGGGGCCCCGCCACAGGCCGAGCGCCTCCCGCAGGAGCGCGGCGGCCTGCGGGTGGTCCGCGGCGGCCAGGGCCCGGTGCCCCTCGCGCGCGAGCCGCTCGAAGCGGTGCAGATCGACGTCTTCGGGGGAGACGTCGAGCCGGTAGCCGGTGGGGGCAGCCTCGATGTCCAGGCCCAGGCGCCTGCGCAGCCGGGAGACCTGGGACTGCAGGGCGTTCGCGGCCCCGGCGGGCGGCTCGTCGCCGTACAGGCCGTCGGTCAGGCGCTCCACGGAGACGGTGCGTCCGGCGTCCAGGAGCAGCAGCGTCAGGAGCGCGCGAGGGCGCGGGCCGCCGGGGTCCAGCGGGCTGCCGTCGGGGGAGCGGACGTCGAGGGAGCCGAGTATGCCGAAGCGCATCCGGCCGATTCTGGCAGGCAGGCCACGCGCGCGTGGAGGCCTTTGTGCGGGTACACGAAAAAGCCGGCCCACCCGAGGGGGGACCGGCCTTTCGGCAACCGGCTAGGTGGCCGCGCTACGTCAGCGCGAGACCTTGCCGGCCTTGATGCACGAGGTGCAGGCGTTGAGGCGCTTCGGCGTCCCGCCGACCACGGCACGCACGCGCTGGATGTTCGGGTTCCAGCGACGGGGCGTACGGCGGTGCGAGTGCGAGATGTTGTTGCCGAAGCCCGGCCCCTTGCCGCAGACGTCGCAGTTGGCAGCCACGGGTCACTCCAAAGACTTCAGATGCACTTACGGTTAAACCCGGCATGCCGGGATCAGTGCAATGATCAGGGTGGCGTTGCCAGGAGGGATGGCCCGATGCGTATCGGGCAACCGGAGCAGCATACAACGGCTGCTTCGGCCTTACGAAATTACCATGGCTCGCCCCGGCCCTGCCCCGAGCCCCCGTGCGGCCTGGGTCTACCCTGCGTCCCAGTCCGGCTCCCGTCCGGATTCCGGGATTCCGCGATGTCACGGACCCCGTGCCCCGGTCGGTCCGCCAAGGAGGCGAGCAGGTGCAGCAGGACCTCGACGCGGTCGCGGTGCGCACCTGGTGCCGTCTCGCCCTGGACGCCCTGGGCCGGGCCCGCGAGGAGATCGACGCGATCAACGTCTACCCGGTCGCGGACGGGGACACCGGGACGAACCTCTATCTGACCGTGGAGTCGGCGGCCCAGGCGGTCGACGCGGCCTTCACGGGGCACGAGCCCGCCCTGCCGTCCCTCGCCGAGGCCATGCGCGCCATGGCCCACGGCGCTCTGATCGGGGCCCGTGGCAACTCCGGCACGATCCTCTCCGAGCTGCTGCGCGGCATGGCCCAGGTTCTCGCGTCCGAGAGTGACGCACCTCACGCGGGCGGCCAGGCCCTCGCCCACGCCCTGGAGCAGGCCGCAGGGTCCGCGCGGCGGGCGGTCGCGCACCCCGTGGAGGGCACCGTCCTGACGGTGGCGAGCGCGGCGGCGGCCTCCGCGCGCGGGGCCCGAGGCAGTGGCTGCGCGGCGGTGGCCCGGGCCGCGTACGACGGCGCGTGCACGGCGCTGGACGCCACTCCGGGGCAGCTCGCGGTCCTGGGGCGCGCGGGTGTGGTGGACGCCGGGGGGCGGGGCCTCGTGGCGGTTCTCGGGGCGCTGGTGGAGGCGCTGTCCGGGGAGGCCGTGCCACTGAAGAGTGCTGCGAAGAGCGGGGCTGCGAAGAGCGGGGCTGCGCAGGGTGGTGCCGTGCAGAGTGGTGCCGTGCAGAGTGGCACCGCGCCCTCGAAGCCTTCGAACAGCGCGGAGGGCGGCCACATGCGCGTGGAGACGATCGGCGCCGTCGGCTGCGAGGACCCGGAGACCGGGGACGGCGGCCCCGCCTTCGAGGTGATCTACCTCCTGGAGGCGCCCGACGACTCCGTGGCCCGGCTGCGCACCCGGCTCGACTCCCTCGGTGACTCCCTCGTCGTGGTCGGCGGCGACGGCCTGTGGAACGTCCACGTCCATGTGGACGACGCGGGCGCCGCCGTGGAGGCGGGCGTCGAGGCCGGCCGGCCGTACCGGATCCGCATCACCCACTTCGGCGCCGGAGACGCGCACGCCGCCGGTTCCGGCCGGCTTCCCCGGGCGCCCCGGGAGCGCACCCAGCGCGGCATCGTGGCGGTCGTGCCCGGCGCGGGCCTCGCGGAGCTGTACGCGGAGGCGGGCGCCACCACCGTGCCCACGCGCACCGGTGAGCCGCCTGCGAGCGGCGAGCTCGTCGACGCGATCCGGCGGGCCTACGCGCGCGAGGTCGTGCTGCTGCCCAACGACGCGGAGCTGCGCCACACCGCGGCGGCCGCGGCGGAGCAGGCCCGCGCCGAGGGCGTGCGCGTCGCCCTGATCCCCACGCGGTCCGCGGTCCAGGGCATCGCTGCCCTCGCCGTGCACGAGCCGGACCGGCGCTTCGACGAGGACGTCGTCGCCATGACGTCGGCCGCGGGTGCGACCCGGTACGCCGAACTGGCCGTCGCCGAGCGGCAGTCGTGGACCATGGCGGGCATCTGCCAGGCCGGTGACGTGCTCGGCCTGATCGACGGCGACGTCGCGGTGATCGACGCCGAGGTGGCCGCGACGGCGCGAGCGGTCCTCGACCGGATGCTCGCCGCGGGCGGCGAGATGGTGACGCTGGTCCTCGGCGACACCGTGCCCGACGAGGTCGCCGAGGAGCTGGAGAAACACGTGCGCGAGGCGTACCTGGCCGTCGACACCGTCGTGTACCGGGGGAGCCAGTCGGCGCCGATGCTGATCGGTGTGGAGTAGCTGATCGGCGTGGAGTAGCCGTGGCACGGCGCGGATCCGCGCCCGCAGACCCCGCCGTTCCCCTCCGACGGGCGGATTCCCGGGACGTACGGGCGGATTGTCAGTGCCGTGGTGTGCAATGGATCTCGTGCCCGCGCTCCAAGAACCCCTGAAGAAAGTGGTCGGCCCCGCCACCGCGAAGGTGATGGCCGAGCACCTCGGCCTGCACACGGTCGGCGACCTCCTCCACCACTACCCCCGGCGGTACGCGGAGCGGGGCGAGCTGACCCGCCTCGCCGAGCTCCCTCTGGACGAGCACGTGACGGTGGTCGCCCAGGTCGCAAGTGCCCGCATCCTGAAGTTCAACGGCGGCCGGGGCCAGCGCCTCGAGGTCACGATCACGGACGGCAGCGGCCAGCTCCAGCTCGTCTTCTTCGGCCGCGGCATCCACAAGCCCCACAAGGACCTGCTGCCCGGCACCCGCGCGATGTTCGCGGGCAAGGCGTCGGTCTTCAACCGCAAGATGCAGCTCGCCCACCCGGCGTACGAGCTCCTGAAGGGCGACGCGGAGCAGTCCGAGAGATCCGCCGCCGAAGCGGTCGACTCCTGGGCGGGCGCCCTCATCCCGATCTACCCGGCCACCGCCAAGCTGGAGTCCTGGAAGATCGCCAAGTCGCTCGACATGGTCCTGCCCAGCGCCCAGGAGGCACTCGACCCGCTGCCCCCCGCCCTGCGGGACGGCCGCGGCCTCATCCCGCTCCCCGAGGCCCTCGTGAAGATCCACCGGCCGCACACGAAGGCGGACATCGCCGCCGCCCGCGACCGCCTCAAGTGGGACGAGGCGTTCGTCCTCCAAGTCGCCCTGGCCCGGCGCCGGTTCGCCGACGCGCAGCTGCCCGCCGTGGCCCGTGAGCCCAAGGAGGGCGGCCTCCTCGACGCGTTCGACGCCAAGTTGCCCTTCACGCTCACCGAAGGACAGCAGAAGGTCTCCAAGGAGATCTTCGACGACCTCGCGACCGAACACCCCATGCACCGCCTCCTCCAGGGCGAGGTCGGCTCCGGCAAGACGATGGTGGCGCTGCGCGCGATGCTCGCCGTCGTGGACGCGGGCGGCCAGGCCGCGATGCTCGCCCCCACCGAAGTCCTCGCCCAGCAGCACCACCGCTCGATCACCGAGATGATGGGGGAGCTGGCGGAAGGCGGGATGCTGGGCGGCGCCGAGCAGGCCACCAAGGTCACGCTGCTCACCGGCTCCATGGGCGCCGCCGCCCGCCGCCAGGCCCTCCTGGACCTGGTCACCGGCGAGGCCGGGATCGTCATCGGCACGCACGCGCTGATCGAGGACAAGGTCCAGTTCCACGACCTCGGCCTGGTCGTCGTGGACGAGCAGCACCGCTTCGGCGTCGAGCAGCGCGACGCCCTGCGCGGCAAGGGCAAGCAGCCCCCGCACCTCCTGGTCATGACGGCCACCCCCATTCCGCGCACGGTCGCGATGACGGTCTTCGGCGACCTGGAGACATCGGTCCTGGACCAGCTCCCCGCCGGGCGCTCGCCGATCGCCAGCCATGTGGTCCCCGCCCAGGACAAGCCCCACTTCCTCGCCCGCGCGTGGGAACGCGTCCGCGAGGAGGTGGAGAACGGCCACCAGGCGTACGTGGTCTGCCCCCGCATCGGCGACTCCATCGACGAGGGAGACGACGAAGGGGCACCCAAGAAGGGCAAGAAGAAGTCCGCAGAGGAGAAGGCGGAGGAAGCGGCCACAGCCGAGAAGCGCCCCCCGCTCGCCGTCCTCGAGGTCGCCGAGCAGCTCGCCCACGGCCCCCTCCAGGGACTCGAGGTCGAGGTCCTGCACGGCCGCATGCAGCCCGATGACAAGGACGCGGTGATGCGCCGCTTCGCCGCGGGCGAGACCCAGGTCCTGGTCGCCACGACGGTCATCGAGGTCGGCGTGAACGTCCCGAACGCGACGGCCATGGTGATCATGGACGCCGACCGCTTCGGCGTCTCCCAGCTGCACCAGCTCCGCGGCCGCGTCGGCCGTGGCTCGGCCCCCGGCCTCTGCCTCCTGGTCACCGACATGCCCGAGGCGAGCCCCGCCCGCGCCCGCCTCGGCGCCGTCGCCGCCACCCTGGACGGCTTCGAGCTCTCCCGCATCGACCTGGAACAGCGCCGTGAGGGCGACGTCCTCGGCCAGGCCCAGTCCGGCGTCCGCTCCAGCCTGCGCATGCTGGCCGTCATCGACGACGAGGAGATCATCGCCGAGGCCCGTGAGGAGGCCACCGCCGTCGTCTCCCGCGACCCCGACCTGGAGCACCTCCCCGAGCTCCGCGTCGCCCTGGACGCCCTGCTCGACGAGGAGCGCGAGCAGTACCTGGACAAGGGCTGACAAGGAGGGACGCCCGCGCACGCCATATCGTGAGGACAGCGGCCCGCCCCGAGCCGTGGCCCGTCTCCCGAAGGACCGAAGGACTCACATGACCCGCGTGATCGCCGGCACGGCCGGCGGACGCCGCCTCGCCGTCCCCCCGGGAAACGGCACGCGCCCCACCTCCGACCGCGCGCGCGAGGGACTCTTCTCCACCTGGCAGGCGTTCCAGGGCACCCTCGACGGCGCGCGCGTGCTCGACCTGTACGCGGGGTCGGGCGCCGTCGGCCTGGAGGCCCTCTCGCGCGGCGCCGCGCACACCCTCCTCGTCGAGGCCGACGCCCGGGCGGTCCGCACCATCAGGGAGAACGTGCGGGGGCTCGGCCTGCCCGGCGCCGAGGTCCGGGCGGGCAAAGCGGCCCAGATCGTCCAGGGGCAGGCCCCCGCCGACCCCTACGACCTGGCGTTCCTCGACCCGCCGTACGCCGTCTCCGACGACGATCTTCGCGAGATCCTGCTCACACTCCGCACGGAGGGCTGGCTCACGGACGAAGCGCTCGTCACCGTTGAACGCAGTACTAGGGGCGGCGAATTCCGGTGGCCGGAGGGCTTCGAGGCGCTGCGCTCCCGTCGCTACGGGGAGGGCACGTTTTGGTACGGTCGCGCCGCCTCTACGTGCGACGACTCAGAAATCGCGCCATGACCGGACCGGAGAGCGAGGGACTTCAGTTGCGCCGCGCCGTCTGTCCGGGGTCGTTCGACCCCATCACCAATGGACACCTCGACATCATCGCCCGCGCCTCCCGCCTGTACGACGTGGTGCACGTCGCGGTGATGATCAACCAGTCGAAGAAGGGCCTGTTCGAGATCGAGGAGCGGATCGAGCTGATCCGCGAGGTCACCGCCGAGTTCGGCAACGTCGAAGTCGAGTCCTTCCACGGCCTGTTGGTCGACTTCTGCAAGCAGCGCGACATCCCGGCCATCGTCAAGGGCCTGCGCGCCGTCAGCGACTTCGACTACGAACTGCAGATGGCCCAGATGAACAACGGCCTCTCGGGTGTCGAGACCCTCTTCGTGCCCACCAACCCCACCTACAGCTTCCTCTCCTCCTCGCTCGTCAAGGAGGTCGCGGCCTGGGGCGGCGACGTGTCCCACCTGGTCCCGCCGCTCGTGCTCGAAGCCCTCAACAAGCGCCTTACGAAAGGCTGATCAAGGGCTACAGTCGCCTCAGCGGGCCCCGGGGAGTCCGCCAGGTCCGTCTCCCAACCAGCTGTAGAGAGTGGCGAGCACACGGTGGACGTGCAGAAGAAGCTCGACGAGATCGTCGCGTCGGTCGGCAGCGCCAAGTCGATGCCGATGTCCGCGTCGTGCGTGGTCAACCGCGCACAGCTGCTCTCGATGCTGGAAGAGGTGCGCCAGGCCCTGCCCGGCTCCCTGGCCCAGGCCCAGGAGCTGATCGGCGGCCGCGAGCAGATGGTCGAGCAGGCCCGCCAGGAGGCGGACCGGATCATCGAGACGGCCCGCGCCGAGCGCGGCTCGCTGATCTCCGACACCGAGGTCGCCCGCGGCTCCCAGGGCGAGGCCGACCGCATCCTCGCGGAAGCCCGCCAGGAGGCCCTCGACGTCCGCGCCGAGGCCGACGACTACGTGGACAGCAAGCTCGCCAACTTCGAGGTCGTCCTCACCAAGACCCTCGGCTCGGTCGGCCGCGGCCGCGAGAAGCTCCTCGGCACCGGCCCGGGCCTGGACGAGCAGGGCTACGAGGACGAGGACGCCCCCGAGCGCAGCCACGACCCCGAGACGCTCCGCCGCGACGCCGACGCGTACGTGGACGCCAAGCTCGGCGCCTTCGAGGCAGTCCTCGCCAAGACCCTGGAGGCCGTCGGCAAGGGCCGCCAGACCCTGCAGGGCCGCGCCCCCACCGACGAGCTCGGCTCCCTCACGCAGGACGGCGCGAGCACCCACCACTCCACGGACGCCGACTACCTCGCGGACCTCGCCGACCCCGCCCAGGCCGCTCAGCAGCAGCCCCCGGCCCAGCCCCCGCAGCCCCAGGCGGCCCCCCAGCTCCCTCAGCAGCAGCCCTACGCCCAGCCGGACCCGTACGGATACCAGCACCAGCAGCAGGACCAGTACGCGTACCAGCAGCCCTACGGCCAGCAGGACCCGTACGCGTACCAGCAGCAGGACCCGTACGGCTACCCGCAGCAGGGCTACGACCCCGTGCAGCTCCCGGGTGTCCCCGAGCAGCAGCCGCAGCAGGCCGCCGCCCCGGCCGCGCTCGACGAGACCAGCCTCTTCGACACGAGCATGATCAGCATGGACCAGGTCCGCCAGTACGAGCAGGAACGCCAGTACGGGCAGGGCCGCTGACGGGCCTCTCCCCAGGGGGATCGGGGCCGGATTGGGCCGACAGCGAAAGGTCCAGTATCCTGGCTCTTCGGTCGCGCATACGTCCGCGATCCAGGCTGCCCGTCTCGTGGGACTCCACGCAGGGGCAGCCCCTCCTTGAACTCCCAGGATCCGAAAGCAGGAAAAGCCCTGAGCACGCGCCTCGACCATCGCAACCCTCTCGTGTTCGACACACACGAGCTGGGGCGGCGTCCTGGTGCCATGCAGCGGCTGACCCGCGAGATCGAGGCGCCCGGTTCGCCGGCGCTCCTCGGCATCGAAGGGGTCATCGGAGTGCCGCAGGGCGCCCCGGTCGAGCTGGAGATCCGTCTCGAGTCGGTCATGGAAGGGGTGCTTGTCACAGGCACCGCCCGTGCGTCGGCCGAGGGGGAGTGCGTAAGGTGTCTGGAGCCGCTGACGCTTGAGGTGGACGCGGACTTCCAGGAGATGTTCTCGTACCCTGACGCCGACGACCGGGGCCGCACCGCGGAACCGGCCGACGACGCCGAGGAAGACGAGGACAGGCTCTATCTCGAGGACGGCATGTTCGACCTCGAGCCTGTGCTGCGTGATGCGGTGGTGCTCGCACTGCCGATGCAGCCGGTGTGCCAGGACGACTGTCCGGGCCTGTGCTCCCAGTGCGGGGCGCGGCTCGCGGACGACCCGGACCACCACCATGACGCCGTCGACATCCGTTGGGCGGCACTGCAGGGACTCGCTGGCACCATCCAGGACGGCGAGAAGGACGAGATGAGCGGCGCCGAAGCGGAAGCGGGCGTCGACGAGAAGCAGGAGAAGTAGCCGTGGCTGTTCCGAAGCGGAAGATGTCGCGCAGCAACACGCGCCACCGCCGGTCGCAGTGGAAGGCTGCGGTCACCCCCCTGGTTTCGTGTGAGCGTTGCCAGGAGCCCAAGCAGCAGCACATCGCGTGCCCGTCTTGCGGCACCTACAACAAGCGCCAGGTCCTCGAGGTCTGAGCGGCTGGTGAGAGGCGCTGTGTCTAGCCCAAAGAAGGCGGAAGACGCCAAAAAGCAGGCAGAGACCACAGCCTCGTCCCACACGCTTCTGGAAGGGCGGCTCGGGTACACGCTCGAGTCCGCCCTTCTGGTGCGTGCGCTGACCCACCGTTCGTACGCGTACGAGAACGGCGGTCTGCCGACGAACGAGCGTCTGGAGTTCCTCGGTGACTCCGTGCTCGGCCTCGTCGTCACGGACACGCTGTACCGCACCCACCCCGACCTGCCCGAAGGCCAGCTGGCCAAGTTGCGGGCCGCGGTGGTCAATTCGCGTGCGCTGGCGGAGGTCAGCCGCGGCCTCGACCTCGGCT
The DNA here is from genome assembly GCF_050510915.1 of Streptomyces odontotermitis. Taxonomy (NCBI): domain Bacteria; kingdom Bacillati; phylum Actinomycetota; class Actinomycetes; order Kitasatosporales; family Streptomycetaceae; genus Streptomyces; species Streptomyces odontotermitis. The sequence goes on from NZ_JBNJLS010000020.1 coordinate 135,926, forward strand.
CCTTCATCCGGCTCGGCCGGGGTGAAGAGGGCACGGGCGGCCGGGACAAGGCGTCCATTCTCGCCGACACCCTCGAAGCGGTGATCGGCGCGGTCTATCTCGACCAGGGCCTGGACGCGGCGGGCGAACTCGTCCACCGTCTCTTCGACCCGCTGATCGAGAAGTCCTCGAACCTGGGCGCGGGCCTGGACTGGAAGACCAGTCTCCAGGAGCTCACCGCCACCGAGAGCCTCGGCGTGCCCGAGTACCTCGTGACGGAGTCCGGCCCGGACCACGAGAAGACCTTCACCGCTGCCGCCCGCGTCGGAGGCGTCTCGTACGGCACCGGCACCGGCCGCAGCAAGAAGGAAGCGGAGCAGCAGGCCGCCGAGTCCGCCTGGCGCGCGATCCGCGCGGCTGCGGACGAGCGCGCCAAGGCGGCGGAAGCCGCAGCCGGGGGGAACGCCGACACCCCCTCGGCCTCGGACGCCGCTCCCGCCTGACGGTACGTTCACACTGGCCTGCCCCGGACCTCCGGGGCAGGCCAGTGGCTTTACCGCACCCCCTGAGGATGCACTCCCGGAGGAGACACCGTGCCCGAACTGCCCGAGGTGGAGGTCGTCCGGCGCGGACTCGAGCGCTGGGTCGCCCACCGCGCCATCGGTGACGTGGAGGTCCTGCACCCGCGCGCGGTGCGCCGTCACGTCGCGGGCGCCGACGACTTCGCACAGCGCCTCAAGGGGCAGCGCATCGGGGTGCCCATGCGCCGCGGCAAGTATCTGTGGCTGCCGCTCGAAGACACCCACACCTCGGTCCTCGCCCACCTGGGCATGAGCGGCCAGCTCCTCGTGCAGCCCCAACAGGCGCCTGACGAGAAGCACTTGAGGATCCGTGTGCGGTTCACGGACGGCCCGGTCGACCCGGCCGCCGCCGGCACCGAGCTGCGCTTCGTCGACCAGCGCACCTTCGGCGGACTCTCGCTGCACGAGAACACGGCGGACGGGCTCCCGGACGTCATCGCGCACATCGCCCGCGACCCGCTCGACGAGCTCTTCGACGACGCGGCCTTCCACGACGCGCTGCGCCGCAGCCGCACCACCATCAAGCGCGCCCTGCTCAACCAGTCGCTGATCAGCGGCGTCGGCAACATCTACGCCGACGAGGCGCTGTGGCGGGCCAAGGTCCACTACGAGCGGCCGACCGCCGGCTTCACCCGTCCCCGTACCGCCGAACTCCTCGGCCACGTACGGAACGTGATGGCGGAGGCCCTCGCCGTCGGCGGCACCAGTTTCGACAGCCTCTACGTCAACGTGAACGGTGAATCGGGTTACTTCGACCGGTCGTTGGACGCCTACGGCCGCGAGGACGAGCCCTGCCGCCGCTGCGGCACGGCCATGCGCCGACGCCCCTGGATGAACCGGTCCAGCTACTTCTGCCCCCGCTGTCAGCGCCCGCCGCGCGCCTCGTCGTAACGCTTCCGCGCCGCAAGGACATCGTCCATCCGGCCCTCCATGCAGTGCACGAGGGCCAGCAGGCGCTCGGCGAACTCCCGTCCCAGCGCGGTGAGTTCATAGTCCACGCGCGGCGGGTTGGTCGGCTGTGCCTCGCGGTGCACCAGGCCGTCCCGCTCCAGGGCGTGCAGCGTCTGCGACAGCATCTTCTCGCTCACGCCGTCCACCCGGCGCCGCAACTCGTTGAACCGGAAGCTGCCGTCGTGCAGCGCCCCGAGGGTGAGCGCACCCCAGCGCCCGGTCACATGCTCCAGCGTGCCGCGCGAGGGGCACTGCTTGGAGAAGACGTCGTACGCGAGGTCCGGGGCGCCCTCGGTCCGGTCGGCGGTGGAGTCCATGCGGCCAGCGTACTCCCGCACAGCGCTGACCAAGGGGTGGCGCTAACCAATAGTTAGCGCTTGCGTTCCGAGTGCTGGAAGGCTCAGAAGCCGAAGTCCTGCGTCCACCACGGGCCGCCCGGCGCGAAGTGGGCGCCGACGCCGAGGGTCTTGTAGTCGCAGTTGAGGATGTTGGCGCGGTGGCCGGGGCTGTTCATCCAGGCGTCCATCACCGACTGGGCGTTGGCCTGGCCGCGAGCGATGTTCTCGCCGCCCAGGTCCGCTATCCCGGCCTTCTCGGCGCGGTCCCACGGGGTCGCGCCGTCCGGGTCGGTGTGGTCGAAGAAGTCGCGGCCCGCCATGTCCGAGCTGAAACTGGCGGCCAGCGAGGCCAGGCCGGTGTCCGCGCGCACGGGGGAGCAGCCCACCTTGGCGCGCTCCTTGTTGACGAGCGTGAGCACCTCGGCCTCGGCCGCACTCTCCGTGGAGGCGGACGGCGAGCTCGCCGCGGGCGGCTTCGGCTTCTGCGTGGCCGTGCGGGTCGGGGCCGGGGTCTTCTTCTCCTTCTCCGGAGCCTTCGACTCGGGAGCCTTCTCGGACGGCTTCTCCGAGGGCTTCTCGGTCGGCTTGGCCGAGGACTTCGAAGGCGAAGGGGCCGGGGCCTCGGAGCGGTCGGTGCTCCGGCTGGGGGAGGACGGGCTGCGGTCGGCGGCGCCGTCGGTGCCGCCCTGCGCGTTCACTTCCGTCGGGGAGCTGGCGGAGCGGACCTTGTCCGAGCCGCTGCCGCCGCCCAGCGAGTAGTTGTCGCTGCCGGGCACCAGGCCGGAGGCCACCGCCACGGCACCCATCGCCACGGCTGCGGAGATGCCGAGAAGGCCGGTGCGGACCGGGGCCGCGACCTTGCCCTTGCGGCGGTGCGAGACAGCGCCGGGGCGCACTTCGGGGGCGTCGTGCTCGCCAGCGGCGGAGCGTCGGTGGCGTCCCATCTCGTGGCCTTTCGTCCTTACGGTCAACGTGACTCACCCATACGAGTGAGGCTCATCGAACCGCGACTGTACGCGATGCCGGATGGGGACGAAGTGCTCCCAGAGCAATTGGCCGGTTAGCGTGCACCCATGAACGAAGAAGTACGGCTCGTCGCCTGGGTGCGCGGCCGCGTGCAGGGCGTGGGATTCCGCTGGTTCACGCGGGCCACGGCGCTGGAGATCGGCGGCCTGAGTGGTTTTGCTCTCAATCTCGACGACGGCCGCGTGCAGGTCGTCGCGGAGGGCTCGCGCGAGGGCTGCCAGAAGCTCCTCGACTGGCTCTGCGAGGGCGACACACCCGGCCGGGTCGATGGTGTCACTGAGATTTGGGACACTCCGCGCGGCATCTACGACACCTTCAGCATTCGCTGACCGAAGGGCCCGCCGCGGCGGGCCCGCACCCGGCCCCGTTCAACTGCCCGGTGCGAATAATGCCTGGTGGTTGCCAAGAACCCCGTGCCGTGGGAGGCTCCACGAGTACGGATCTTCACCACGCCCCCAGGGCCCCGCAGGAGAAGCCGCCGCCGCAGTTTCCACGGCCGCGAGCCCCCGGGTTGCCCACCAATACGGGGTGTGATCGTGTTGACCGTCAAACTTTTTGGTGAGACTCTGGAAGCCCCGCGCACCTTAGCTGTTTGGCATGTGAGAACGGCCAGTAAGAACAACGAGTGCCAAGCACCGCGGGTGCGATTCCCTCACGACCCACACCGCTTCGGTCGGTCACTCAGTGTGGAGGACCATCCATCATGGCAAAGGCGCTTCTCGGTTACGTCGGCGGCAGCGACCCGCGACTCCTCGCCGAGATGCGACGGCTCCAGCAGCGCGTACAGGACCTGGAATCCGAGCTCGTCAGGATCCAGGCCGAGAACGACGCGCTCGCGGCTGCCGCTTCTCACGACTCTCTCATGGAGAGCATCGACGTACCCCAGGCGGAGCCTGCGCTCACCTGACCCCACCCCCGCATCAGGCAACTTCTTCCAGCGGAGCCCTGTGCGCGGAACGGTCAGGCTGCCCATGTCAGCCGCTTGTCCGTCAGATCTGCAAGGGACGCTTCGGCGTCCCTTCTTTCTTCGCTCCGGCGCGGCCGGTCCTGTCAGCCCTCGTTCGCGGTTCCATTACCGTCTGATGTGCCCTGCACCTTCATGGGTGAAACTGGCAAATCCAGCGGTGGCGGCGCGCAGCGCCTCATTGGAGGGGCGGTGGCGGGAGACGGGTGGGCCTGTAGAGTCCGGACGCGTGCACCTCAAGGCCCTGACCCTGCGCGGCTTCAAGTCCTTCGCCTCGGCCACCACGCTGAAGTTCGAGCCGGGCATCACCTGCGTCGTCGGACCCAACGGCTCCGGCAAGTCCAACGTCGTGGACGCGCTGAGCTGGGTCATGGGCGAGCAGGGCGCCAAGTCGCTGCGCGGCGGCAAGATGGAGGACGTCATCTTCGCCGGGACGACCGGGCGGCCCCCGCTCGGCCGCGCCGAGGTCTCCCTCACCATCGACAACTCCGACGGCGCGCTGCCGATCGAGTACGCCGAGGTCACCATCACGCGGATCATGTTCCGCAACGGCGGCAGCGAGTACCAGATCAATGGTGATACGTGCCGGCTGCTCGACATCCAGGAGCTGCTCTCCGACTCCGGCATCGGGCGCGAGATGCACGTCATCGTCGGGCAGGGCCAGCTCGACTCGGTGCTGCACGCCGACCCCATGGGGCGCCGTGCCTTCATCGAAGAGGCCGCGGGCGTCCTCAAGCACCGCAAGCGCAAGGAGAAGGCGCTGCGGAAGCTCGACGCGATGCAGGCCAACCTCGCGCGTGTGCAGGACCTCACCGACGAGCTGCGGCGCCAGCTCAAGCCCCTCGGACGGCAGGCCGCCGTCGCCCGCCGCGCCGCCGTCATCCAGGCCGACCTGCGCGATGCCCGGCTGCGGCTGCTCGCCGACGATCTCGTACGGCTGCAGGAGGCCCTCAACGCGGAGGTCGCCGACGAGGCCGCGCTCAAGGAGCGCAAGGACGCCGCCGAGGCCGAGCTGAAGAAGGCGCTGCAGCGCGAGGCGCTCCTGGAGGACGAGGTCCGGCAGCTGACGCCGCGCCTGCAGCGGGCCCAGCAGACCTGGTACGAGCTGTCGCAGCTCGCCGAGCGGGTGCGCGGCACCGTCTCGCTCGCCGAGGCGCGCGTCAAGAGCGCCTCCGCACAGCCGGCCGAGGAGCGGCGCGGCCGGGAGCCGGAGGACATGGAGCGCGAGGCCGCCCGGATCCGCGAGCAGGAGGCGGAGCTCGAGGCCGCGCTGGAGGCGGCGCAGACCGCTCTGGAGGACACGGTCACCCACCGCGCCGAGCTGGAGCGGGAGTTGGCGGTCGAGGAGCGGCGGCTCAAGGACGTGGCGCGGGCCATCGCCGACCGCAGGGAAGGGCTCGCCCGCCTCGCCGGACAGGTCAGCGCGGCGCGGTCGCGGGCCGCCTCCGCGCAGGCCGAGATCGACCGGCTCGCCTCCGCCCGGGACGAGGCACGCGAGCGCGCCGCCCTGGCCCAGGAGGAGTACGAGCAGCTCAAGGCCGAGGTCGACGGGCTCGACGCGGGCGACACGGAGCTCGGCGAGCGGCACGACGAGGCCAGGCGCGCCCTCACCGAGGCGGAGGGGCAGCTGACCGCCGCCCGTGAGGCCGCGACCGTCGCCGAGCGCGAGCGGGCCGCGGTGGCCGCCCGGCACGAGGCGCTCGCCCTCGGGCTGCGCCGCAAGGACGGCACGGGCGCGCTGCTCGCGGCCAAGGACGGGCTCGCGGGCGTCCTCGGCCCGGTCGCCGAACTACTGTCGGTGGCCCCGGGGTTCGAGGTCGCGGTCGCCGCCGCCTTCGGTGCCGCCGCGGACGCCGTCGCCGTCAGCACGCCCTCGCACGCAGCCGAAGCGATTCGCCTGCTGAGGAAACAGGACGCGGGGCGGGCCGCGCTGCTCCTCGCGCAGGAGTCGCAGGGTGCCCCCGCCGACGTAGCGGAGCGGCAGCGCGGGGACGGGCCGCCGTTCGTGGCCGATCTGGTGCGCGGGCCCGCCGAGTTGATGCCCGCCGTCCGGGGGCTGCTGCGCGACATCGTGGCCGTCGGGTCGCTCGAGGACGCCGAGGACCTCGTCTACGCCCACCCCGAGCTGACCGCGGTCACGGCGGAGGGCGATCTGCTCGGGGCGCACTTCGCGCAGGGCGGTTCGGCGGGGGCGCCCAGCCTCCTCGAGGTACAGGCGTCCGTCGACGAGGCGGCGGCCGAGCTGGACGAACTCGGCGTGCGGTGCGAGGAGTTGGGGCGCGAGCAGCGGGCCATAGAGGAGCGGCGCAAGGAATGTGCCGCGCTCGTCGAGGAGTTGGGGGAGCGGCGCCGGGCGGCCGACCGGGAGAAGTCGGCCGTGGCCCAGCAGTTGGGGGCGCTCGCCGGTCAGGCGCGGGGTGCCGCGGGCGAGGCCGAACGGTCCACGGCCGCCGCCGCCAAGGCGCAGGACGCCCTGGACCAGGCCCGCACGGATGTGGAGGAGCTGGCGGAGCGGCTCGCCGTCGCCGAGGAGGCCGCGTCCTCGGGGGACGGGGCGGAGGAGGAGCCCGACACCTCGGCGCGCGACCGGCTCGCCGCCGACGGGGCCAACGCCCGGCAGACCGAGATGGAGGCCCGCCTCCAGGTGCGTACGCACGAGGAGCGGGTGAAGGGGCTCGCGGGGCGGGCCGACGGGCTCGACCGGGCCGCGCGGGCGGAGCGCGAGGCACGCGCGCGTGCCGAGCAGCGCAGGGCCCGGCTGCGCCACGAGGCGGCGGTCGCGCAGGCCGTCGCGTCCGGCGCCGGGCAGCTGCTCGCGCACGTGGAGGTCTCCCTGGGCCGGGCCGAGGCGGAGCGCGCTGCGGCCGAACGGGCCAAGGCGGCGCGCGAGCGCGACCTGGTCGAGGCGCGCAACCAGGGCCGCGACCTGAAGGCGGAGCTCGACAAGCTGACGGATTCGGTCCACCGGGGCGAGGTACTCGGCGCCGAGAAGCGGCTGCGGATCGAGCAGCTGGAGGCGAAGGCGCTGGAGGAACTCGGTGTGGAACCGGCGGGGCTCGTGGCCGAGTACGGCCCGCAGCAGCTGGTGCCGCCCTCGCTCCCCGCCGAGGGCGAGGAGCTGCCCGAGGACCCCGAGCACCCGCGGAACAAGCCCCGGCCGTTCGTCCGCGGCGAGCAGGAGAAGCGCCTGAAGTCAGCCGAACGGGCGTACCAGCAGCTGGGGAAGGTGAACCCGCTGGCGCTCGAGGAGTTCGCGGCCCTGGAGGAGCGCCACAAGTTCCTCAGCGAGCAGCTGGAGGACCTCAAGAAGACGCGGGCCGACCTCCTCCAAGTGGTGAAGGAGGTCGACGAGCGCGTCGAGCAGGTCTTCACGGAGGCGTACCGGGACACCGCGCGGGAGTTCGAAGGGGTCTTCAGCCGGCTGTTCCCGGGTGGTGAGGGGCGGCTGATCCTGACCGACCCCGACAACATGCTCACCACGGGTGTGGACGTCGAGGCCCGGCCGCCGGGCAAGAAGGTCAAGCGGCTCTCGCTGCTGTCCGGCGGGGAGCGGTCGCTGACCGCCGTGGCGATGCTGGTGTCGATCTTCAAGGCCAGGCCGAGCCCGTTCTATGTGATGGACGAGGTCGAGGCGGCGCTCGACGACACCAACCTGCAGCGGCTGATCCGCATCATGCAGGAGCTGCAGGAGGCTTCGCAGCTGATCGTGATCACGCACCAGAAGCGCACGATGGAGGTCGCGGACGCGCTGTACGGCGTCTCCATGCAGGGCGACGGCGTCTCCAAGGTGATCAGCCAGCGGCTGCATTAGCCGGCCGCCGTTCGGCAGCCGCATTCAAGATCATTTCCAAGAGTTCAAGACTTGAACATCCACGACCTCACGCTGCCCTTAAATTCACAGCTGACTAGGTATTGACTTCGAAACTTGAAGGCATAGTCTCTGCAACGTTGCTTTTACCTTCAGGTGGTGGGCGGCGTGAAGTTGTGCGCCACTTGAAGAGCTCGCCCCCACCCCCGGCGACGCTGCCGGTGGCCCGAGGAGTTCACGTGACCAGCACAGCGCAGGCACCGCAGTCAGGAGCCCGAGACGCCCAGCCCGACCACCTCGGGCACGTCATCTTCATCACGGCGGCCGCCGCGATGGGTGGCTTCCTCTTCGGCTACGACAGCTCCGTGATCAACGGTGCGACCGTCGCCATCCAGCACAGGTTCGACGTCGACGCCAACATGCTCGGCTGGATCATCGCGACCGCGCTCCTCGGCTGTGCCGTCGGCGCCGCCATCGCGGGCCGGATCGCCGACCGCATCGGCCGCATCCGCTGCATGCAGATCGCCGCCGTCCTCTTCGCGGCCAGCGCCATCGGCTCGGCCCTGCCGTTCGCCGCCTGGGACCTGACGGTCTGGCGCCTCATCGGCGGCATCGGCATCGGCATGGCCTCCGTCATCGGCCCCGCCTACATCGCCGAGGTCGCCCCGCCCGCGTACCGCGGACGGCTCGCCTCCTTCCAGCAGGCCGCCATCGTCATCGGCATCGCCGTCTCCCAGCTCGTCAACTGGGGCATCCTGAACATGGCCGACGGCGATCAGCGCGGCAAGCTGATGGGCCTCGAGGCATGGCAGTGGATGCTCGGCGTCATGGTCATCCCGGCCGTCCTGTACGGCCTGCTCTCCTTCGCCATCCCCGAGTCGCCGCGCTTCCTGATCTCGGCCGGCCGTGGCGCCGAGGCCAAGAAGGTCCTCGGAGAGGTCGAGGGCACCGCCATCGACCTGGACGCGCGCGTCGCCGAGATCGAGGCGGGCATGCGCAGCGAGCACAAGCCGTCGTTCAAGGACCTGCTGGGCAAGGTCGGCTTCCTGCCGATCGTCTGGATCGGCATCGGGCTCTCGGTCTTCCAGCAGCTCGTCGGCATCAACGTGATCTTCTACTACTCGAACCAGCTGTGGCAGTCGATCGGCAAGGACCCCTCCAGCTCGTTCCTGTACTCGTTCGAGACGTCGATCGTGAACATCGTCGGCACGGTCATCGCGATGATCTTCGTCGACCGCATCGGCCGCAAGCCCCTCGCCATCATCGGCTCCGCGGGCATGGCGGTGGCCCTGTTCACGATGGCCTGGGCCTTCTCGTACAAGACCGGCTCCGGTGACACCGTCTCGCTGCCGAACGCGCAGGGCCTGACCGCGATCATCGCCGCCAACGCCTTCGTGCTCTTCTTCGCGCTCTCCTGGGGCGTGGTGGTCTGGGTGCTGCTCGGCGAGATCTTCCCGAACCGGATCCGTGCCGCCGCGCTCGGTGTGGCCGCGGCCGCCCAGTGGCTCGCCAACTTCGCGATCACCAAGACCTTCCCGAGCATGTCCGAGTGGTCGCTGACCGGCTCGTACATCATCTACGGCGCCTTCGCGGCGCTCTCGATCCCCTTCGTCATGAAGTTCGTCAAGGAGACGAAGGGCAAGGCCCTGGAGGAGATGGGTTAAGTCCCCGCTGCCATCTCCTCCTGCGGGAAGCTGCCCCGGTTCAAGGTTCAGTCCTTGAGCCGGGGCAGTACGTTTTCGCCGAACAGGTGCAGGCTGCGCCAGCCCTCGTCGACCGGCATCCCGCCGGAGAGCGGGTGCAGTACGAGGTTGGCGGCGCCGCCCTCGACGAAGGCCACGCACTCGTCGGGCGTCAGGACGCGGTAGACGCCCTCGGCGCGCAGCTCCTCGACCGTCGTGGCCGCCGACTTCACGGCCGAGCGGATGTCCTTGTTCTGCCAGGACGCGTAGGTGCGGGCCTCGTGCAGGAAGTGCTCGCCGTGCTCGGCCCAGGTGCGGTCCGGGTCCTCGGAGAGGTGCAGGAGCGGGGTCTCGGCGGCGGGCATCATCGTCCAGCCCTCCGTGCCGTACTCCGCGAGCTTCTCGTTGTAGTACGCCTCCAGCTCCGGCAGGTGCGCGCTCGGGAAGAGCGGCAGGCCGAGCCGGGCCGCGCGCCGCGCTGCCGCCTTCGAGGAGCCGCCGACCAGGAGCATCGGGTGCGGCCGGGTGTGCGGGCGCGGGGTGACGCGGACGGTGCGGCCGCGGTACTCGAACTCCTCGCCGGTCCACGCCTTGAGGAGGGTTTCGAGGAGCTCGTCCTGGAGCTTGCCGCGCCGGTGCCAGTCGACGCCGAACGCCTCGTACTCCGCGGGCCGGTATCCGATGCCCGCCACCGTCACCAGGCGGCCGCCGCTGAGCAGGTCGAGCACGGCGATGTCCTCGGCGAGCCGCAGCGGGTCGTGCAGGGGGCCGATGATCGCGGAGACGGTGACCGCGATCCGCCCGCCCGTCTCCCGGCCACCACCCCTCAACGAGGCGCTGCGCGCCGCTGAACTTCCTTGCGTCGCCCCGAACACCGCGCCCGCGAACGTGAACGGCGAGGGCAGCCAGTTGTTGGCGACGCCGTGGTGCTCCTCGACCTGGATGGTGGAGATCCCCCGGTCGTCGGCGTACGCGGCCATCTCCAGGGCGGACTTGTAGCGGGCGCTGAGCGAGGCGGGCGTCGCCGACGGATCGACGAGGTTGAGGCGTACGACTGTGACGGGCATGGGAAAGTCCCCCTTCACCGTGGGCGGCGAAGGGGGACGTTAGTTGACGGTGCGTCAGATGAACAGTGTTGTACGGGAGTTGAACCCTGGCTACGCGGTGACGAGCTCCGCCTCGCCGCTGTCCTCGCCCTCGGCCTCGGGGGCCTCGACGACCGGCTGCCGGGGCAGGACCGCGTACAGGGCGGCGGCGATCAGGATCGTGACCAGCCAGCCCAGGCCGTTGCGCCCGATCCAGGAGGTGGCGAGCGGACCGCTGAACCAGTCGACCTTGGTGAAGAGCAGGCCCACGATCAGGGCGACGCCCCAGGCCGCCATGGCCTGCCAGGCGAAACCGGCCTTGTACCAGTAGGCGCTGGTGCGCGTGGTGTCCATGAGCGCCTTGCCGTCGTACGTCTTCCTGCGCAGCATGTCGATGCCGAAGACGCCGATCCAGGCGGAGAAGGCGACCGCGAGCAGCGTGAGGAAGGAGATGAAGGAGCCCATGAAGCTCGTCGCCACGTTCATCAGGATGTAGCCGAAGACGAGGCTGATGATCGCGTTCACGCTGACCGCCCACGCGCGCGGGACCTTGATGCCGAGGGTCATCGCGGTGAAGCCCGCGGAGTACATCGACATCGAGTTGATCAGGAGCATCCCGATGAGGGCCATGATCAGGTACGGCACCGCGATCCACGTCGGGAGCAGCTCGCCGAGGAAGGAGACCGGGTCGGCGGCCTTGGACAGGCCCGGCGTGGAGACCGCCATGACGGCGCCCATCAGGACCAGGGGCACGACCACGATGCCCGCGCCGCCGACCGCGTGGCCGACCAGGGGCTTGTTGGAGGCGGTGCGCGGGAGGTAGCGGGTGAAGTCGGGGCCGGTGGGGACCCAGCTGATGCCGCCCGCGGCGATGGTGCCGATGCCCGCGATCATCGCCGCGGTGGAGCCCGCGGACTGGGAGAAGACCTCGTCCCAGTCGGTGTGGCCGATCAGGTAGATCAGCACCAGGACGCTGAAGGCGCCGAAGAGGTACGTCGACCAGGTGCTGCAGATGTGCAGGACCTTGCGGCCGAGGCCCGAGATGACGAACGTGGCCGCGACGAAGCCGAGCAGCGTGATGACCTTCAGCGCGGTGTTCTGCTGCACGCCGAAGCAGATGTCCAGGACCGTGAGGATCGCGTACGCGCCCGTGACCGCGTTGATGGTCTCCCAGCCCCAGCGCGCGACCCAGATGAGGGCGCCGGGGAAGAGGTTGCCGCGCTGGCCGAAGACCGCGCGCGAGAGCGTCATGCCGGGGGAGCCGCCGCGCTTGCCCGCGATGGAGATGAGGCCGACAAGGCCGTAGCTCAGGACGGGGGAGACCAGGGAGACGACCAGGACCTGCCAGAAGTTGAGGCCGTTGGTGACGATGAGGCCGGCGCCCATGGTGAGCAGGAGGACGCTGATGTTGGCCGCTACCCAGGTGGGGAACAACTCGCGGGTCCTGCCGGTGCGCTCCGCGTGCGGCACGGGCTCAAGGCCGCGTGTCTCGAGGGCGCCTTCGGATTCGGCGGTGGTGCTCATGGGTGGGGTCCGTGCCTCTCGCTCGGCTCGCAACGTCGCGATCCGTCGGTGGGGGTGATCGCGATGGACTCTACGCGCGTTGATGCGGCGAGCTCCATCGTACTTTAATCCGAGTGATGCCCTCTATGCGCATATGTTCTTTGGAGGAAACCACAATCTGGGCCTGGGGTGGGCCCATGGCCGATACTGGGTGGGTTATGGAAATCGTCATCCTTGCCGTAGTCATCGCCGTGGTCGTGGTCGGCGCCATCAGCGGGCTCGTGGTCAGTGGCCGCAAGAAGAAGCAGCTGCCCTCGCAGGCTCCGTCGTCCGCCCCCACCATCACCGCCCCTCCCGCCGAACCTCAGGTCGGCGACGAGGCCGAGACGCCGCGCGACGAACCGCGCCGCACGATCGAGGAGGTGGAGCTCCCCGGCGGCGCCGCCGAGGCCCCGACGGCCGTCGAAGAGCCCGTCGAGGAGGCCCCGGCCGCCCCGGTCATCGAGACCCCGGAGCCGACCGCCGGCCGCCTGGTCCGGCTGCGCGCCCGGCTCTCCCGCTCGCAGAACGCGCTCGGCAAGGGACTGCTCACGCTGCTGTCCCGCGAGCACCTGGACGAGGACACCTGGGAGGAGATCGAGGACACGCTCCTCACCGCCGACGTCGGCGTCGCGCCCACGCAGGAGCTCGTCGAGCGCCTCCGCGAGCGCGTGAAGGTGCTCGGCACCCGCACCCCGGAGGAGCTGCGCACCCTGCTGCGCGAGGAGCTCCTCACCCTCGTCGGCACCGACTTCGACCGTGCCGTGAAGACCGAGTCGGGCCTGGAGACGCCCGGCATCGTGATGGTCGTCGGCGTCAACGGCACCGGCAAGACCACCACCACCGGCAAGCTCGCGCGCGTCCTCGTGGCCGACGGCAAGTCCGTGGTCCTCGGCGCCGCCGACACCTTCCGTGCCGCCGCCGCCGACCAGCTGCAGACCTGGGGCGAGCGCGTCGGCGCCCGCACCGTGCGCGGCCCCGAGGGCGGCGACCCCGCGTCGATCGCCTTCGACGCCGTCAAGGAGGGCATCGCCGACGACGCCGACGTGGTGCTCATCGACACCGCGGGCCGGCTGCACACCAAGACCGGGCTCATGGACGAGCTCGGCAAGGTCAAGCGCGTCGTCGAGAAGCATGCCCCGCTGGACGAGGTGCTCCTCGTCCTCGACGCCACGACGGGGCAGAACGGCCTCGTCCAGGCGCGCGTGTTCGCCGAGGTCGTCGACATCACCGGCATCGTCCTGACCAAGCTCGACGGCACCGCCAAGGGCGGCATCGTCGTCGCCGTCCAGCGCGAACTGGGCGTCCCCGTCAAGCTCGTGGGCCTCGGCGAGGGTCCGGACGACCTCGCCCCGTTCGAGCCCGAGGCGTTCGTGGACGCGCTCATCGGGGACTGAGACCGAGAGCGCGCGCGTCCCGTCGTACGCGAGGAAGGGCCCCTTCGCATGGTGCAGATGCGGAGGGGCCCTTCCGTCTGGGGTGGCGGTGGCGTGTCGTTACGCCGGGGACCGGTGCGCCACGTACGCCAGCGTCCCGAGGAGCAGCCGGGCCTGCGGCGGGTTGGTCGCCGAGTCCAGGGCGGGCGGCCGCAGCCAGCGGACCGGGCCGAGGCCGCCCCGGTCGGACGGCGGGGCCGTGATGTGGCTGCCCGGGCCCAGGCCGTGCAGGTCGAGGGCCGCGTCGTCCCAGCCCATCCGGTAGAGCAGCTGCGGGAGTTCGGCGGCGGCGCCCGGCGCGACGAAGAAGTGCGCGCGCCCCTGCGGCGTGACCGCCACCGGCCCCAGGGGGATGCCCATCCGCTCCAGGCGCACCAGCGCGCGGCGCCCCGCCGTCTCCGGCACGTCGAGGATGTCGAAGGCGCGCCCCACCGGCAGCAGGATCGCGGCGCCCGGGAACTGGTCCCAGGTGTCGGTCACTTCGTCGAGCGTCGCCCCTGCGGGCAGCTCGGGTGCGCCGGGCAGGGGGTGCGCGCCCGGTGTCGCGCAGTCGTCCCGCCCGCAGGAGCACCGGCCGTCCAGGGCGCGCGCTCCGGGCACCGCGTCCCAGCCCCAGAGCCCGGTGAATTCGGCGACCGTGGTGCGCTCCGAGGCGCGGCCGCGACGACGTGAACCGGACCGGGGCTCTTTGGTCCCCCGAATACCGCCGATCGTGAAGCCCATGCCCCCTCCAACGGGTCGACTGCCCTCTGGTTACGTCACGGAATCGGATCGTGACCCTCTGTTCGCGCTACGGCGCCCGGCGCTCTTGTCGGTCGTGCGCCGGGTGATGGGCGCCCCTGCGCACTCCGCTTCGTCCCTTTCGGATGTGCAGTGTCAAGTGAATCGTGTGGAGCGGGCCCGGAGTTCATTCGAAGGGGTGGCGAATGGTGGCGTTTCCGGGATCGCCCTCGCCGGAGGGGTGATCGTAGGATTACTTTCAGTGCACGAGCCCTGGGGCTCTCGCACTCGTGGGTATGCCGGAGGCAAGTCGGTTTCCTGTTCGATGGGTGACGTTCTCCGGGTGGAGGGCCGCAAGACGCGGCATTCTGTTAGGGCTTGGCGTGGACCCGCGTACAAGTGTCTTGAGGAATGGGGGCGTTCCAGTGGGCGGCAATGGCGGAAGCGGTACGAACGCTGAGAAGCGCCCCAATGAGATGCTCGGCTCCTGGTTCGTGCGCAGCGGCTGGTCGAAGGGCGAGCTCGCCCGGCAAGTCAACCGCAGGGCACGGCAGTTGGGCGCGCATCACATCTCCACGGACACCTCCCGGGTGCGCCGCTGGCTGGACGGGGAGAATCCCCGCGAGCCCATTCCGCGCATCCTCTCCGAGCTCTTCTCCGAGCGGTTCGGCTGCGTCGTCGCCGTCGAGGACCTCGGTCTGCGCGCCGCCCACCAGTCACCCTCCGTCTCCGGCGTCGACCTGCCCTGGACCGGGCCCCAAACGGTCGCGCTGATCAGCGAGTTCTCCCGCAGCGACCTGATGCTCGCCCGGCGCGGATTCCTCGGCACCTCGCTCGCCCTCGCCGCCGGACCCGCCCTCATCGAGCCCATGCAGCGCTGGCTCGTGCCCACCTCGCTCTCGCAGGCGCAGGAGTCCGAGTCGCCGTCCGCCTCGCGCCGCCCCGCCCGCCTCTCCAAGCCGGAGCTCGACCTCCTGGAGTCGACGACGGTCATGTTCCGGCAGTGGGACGCCCAGTGCGGCGGCGGGCTGCGCCGCAAAGCCGTCGTGGGTCAACTCCACGAAGTCACCGACCTGTTGCAGGAGCCGCAGCCCGAGGCCACCGCGAAGCGGCTCTTCAAGGTCGCCGGTGAACTCGCCGAGCTGGCCGGGTGGATGAGCTACGACGTGGGGCTGCAGCCCACCGCCCAGAAGTACTTCGTGCTCGCCCTGCACGCCGCGAAGGAAGCGGGGGAGCGGCCGCTGGGCTCGTACATCCTCTCCAGCATGAGCCGCCAGATGATCCACCTCGGCCGCCCCGACGACGCCCTGGAACTCATCCACCTCGCCCAGTACGGCAGCCGCGACTGCGCCAGCCCCCGCACCCAGGCGATGCTGTATGCGATGGAGGCCCGCGCCTACGCCAACATGGGCCAGCCCGGCAAGTGCAAGCGGGCCGTGCGCATGGCCGAGGACACCTTCGCCGACGCGGACGACTTCCACGAGCCCGAGCCCGACTGGATCCGCTTCTTCTCCGAGGCCGAACTGAACGGGGAGAACGCCCACTCCTACCGCGACCTCGCCTACGTGGCCGGACGCAGCCCCACCTACGCCTCGCTCTCCGAGCCCGTCATGGAGCGCGCCGTCGAGCTCTTCGGCAAGGACCCCGAGCACCAGCGGTCCTACGCCCTGAACCTGATCGGCATGGCCACCGTGCACCTGCTCCACAAGGAGCCCGAGCAGTCCGCCGAGCTCGCCGGACAGGCCCTCACCATCGCCAAGAAGGTCCGCTCCGAGCGGGTCAACACCCGGCTCCGCAAGACCGTCGACACCGCCGTCCGCGACTTCGGGGACGTCGGCGAGGTCGTCCGGCTCACCGAGCAGCTCGCACTGGAGATGCCCGAGACCGCGGAGGCCGTCTAGCGACGCCCGCACCCCCAGGACTCCGGCCGTGGCCGGTCCATCCGGAAAAGGCCGACCGGCTCCCCCCACGCCAAGGTCCACGGATGGCCGCCGCGGCCGGTTGCTGTCGTCGGCACAGGGTAGGAAATCGCGCCCGCCCTGACCCGGCGGTTCATGCGTGCGTAACACGCACGCCCTCTTCGTCACTGCGGCGAAACATCGAGGGGCATCGACGGAAACCGCGCTGCGCCAACCTCATGGCGCATCACCGGCCCACCCCCTCATGGCACCGCTCAGGCTCCGCCCCCACGGGCCGCATACGACGACGAGGAGACTCCGATGCCCCCAGGCATCACGCTTGCCGCAGACACCCCGCACCTGTCTGCCGCCAACACCGGGTTCATGCTCATCTGTTCCGCACTGGTGATGCTGATGACGCCCGGCCTGGCCTTCTTCTACGGAGGCATGGTCCGCGTCAAGAGCACCCTGAACATGCTGATGATGAGCTTCATCAGCCTCGGGATCATCACGATCCTCTGGGTCCTCTTCGGCTTCTCCGTCGCCTTCGGCACCGACCACGGCAGCCTCTTCGGCTGGGACGGCGACTTCGTCGGGCTCAGCGGCATCGGCAAGACCGAGCTGTGGGACGGCTACACCATCCCCATCTACGTCTTCGCCGTCTTCCAGCTGATGTTCGCGATCATCACGCCCGCCCTGATCAGCGGCGCCCTCGCGGACCGCGTCAAGTTCACCGCATGGGCGCTGTTCATCACGCTGTGGGCGATCGTCGTCTACTTCCCGGTGGCGCACTGGGTGTGGGGCACCGGCGGCTGGGCCTTCGAGATGGGCGTCATCGACTTCGCGGGCGGCACGGCCGTGCACATCAACGCCGGTGCCGCGGCGCTCGGCGTGATCCTCGTCATCGGTAAGCGCGTCGGCTTCAAGAAGGACCCGATGCGCCCGCACTCGCTGCCCCTCGTGATGCTCGGCGCCGGACTCCTCTGGTTCGGCTGGTTCGGCTTCAACGCCGGGTCCTGGCTGGGCAACGACGACGGCGTCGGCGCGCTCATGTTCGTCAACACCCAGGTGGCCACGGCCGCCGCGATGCTGGCCTGGCTCGCGTACGAGAAGATCCGCCACGGCGCGTTCACCACCCTCGGCGCCGCCTCCGGCGCGGTCGCCGGACTCGTCGCCATCACCCCCTCCGGCGGCTCCTGCTCGCCGCTCGGGGCCATCGCCATCGGGGCCATCGCCGGTCTCCTCTGCGCCATGGCCGTGGGCCTCAAGTTCAAGTTCGGATACGACGACTCGCTCGACGTCGTCGGCGTCCACCTCGTCGGCGGTGTCGCCGGGTCCCTGCTCGTCGGCTTCTTCGCCACCGGCGGCGGCCAGTCCGAGGCCGCGGGCGTCTTCTACGGCGACCACAGCTTCGACCAGCTGTGGAAGCAGTGCGCGGGCGTCGGCGCGGTCCTCGCCTACTCCCTCGTCGCCTCCGCCGTCCTCGCCTTCCTCATCGACAAGACGATGGGCATGCGCGTCCCCGAGGACGACGAGGTCGCCGGCATCGACCAGGCCGAACACGCCGAGACCGCCTACGACTTCAGCGGCGCGGGCGGCGGCACCGCGCCCCGCACGAACGTTCCCGCGCCCGCCCCGGACGCCAAGACCGCCACGGCCAAGAAGGTGGACGCATGAAGCTCATCACCGCCGTCGTCAAGCCCCACCGGCTCGACGAGATCAAGGAAGCCCTGCAAGCCTTCGGCGTCCACGGCCTGACCGTCACCGAAGCCAGCGGATACGGGCGCCAGCGCGGCCACACCGAGGTCTACCGGGGCGCCGAATACACCGTCGACCTCGTACCGAAGATCCGCATAGAGGTCCTCGCCGAGGACGACGACGCCGAACAGCTCCTCGAAGTCGTGGTGAAGGCCGCTCGCACCGGCAAGATCGGGGACGGCAAGGTCTGGAGCGTCCCCGTCGACACGGCGGTCCGGGTCCGGACCGGCGAACGCGGACCGGACGCCCTGTAAGGCGCTTGAGGGACACAAGGAACGGAGCCGCCGGGTGACGAGTGTGGACGATGTGACGACCGAAGCAGAGGACTCGGGACCCAGCGGTTACGCGGCGGCCCGGCTGCGCCTCCTCCAGGAGGGGGCGCGGTCCGGGCCGCCGCGCCGTGCGGCCCTCGCCGAGCTGACCGACGACTGGCTCTCCGGGCTCTTCACCGATGCGGCAAGAGCGGTGAACGGGGTCTCGCTCGTCGCCGTCGGCGGGTACGGGCGCGGGGAGCTGTCGCCGCGCAGCGACCTGGACCTCCTGCTGCTGCACGACGGCACCGCCGAACCCGGCGCCGTCGCCGCCCTCGCGGACAGCCTCTGGTACCCCGTCTGGGACCTCGGCCTCGCCCTCGACCACTCCGTGCGCACCCCCGCCGAGGCCCGCAAGACCGCCGGCGACGACCTCAAGGTCCACCTCGGCCTCCTCGACGCCCGCCACCTCGCCGGCGACCTCGGCCTCACCGCCGCCCTGCGCACCACGGTCCTCGCCGACTGGCGGAACCAGGCCCCCAAGCGGCTCCTGGAGCTGCGCGACCTGTGTGCCGAACGGGCCGAGCGGCAGGGCGAGTTGAGGTACCTCCTCGAACCCGACCTGAAGGAAGCCAGGGGCGGCCTGCGCGACGCCACCGCGCTGCGTGCCGTCGCCGCCTCCTGGCTCGCCGACGCCCCCCGCGAGGGCCTCGACGACGCCCGGCGGCGCCTCCTCGACGCCCGCGACGCCCTGCACCTCACCACCGGCCGCGCCACCGACCGGCTCGCCCTCCAGGAACAGGACCAAGTCGCCGCCGAACTCGGCCTGTTGGACGCCGACACACTGCTGCGCGAGGTGTACGAGGCCGCGCGCACCATCGCGTACGCCAGTGACGTCACCTGGCGCGAGGTCGGCCGGGTCATCAAGTCCCGCGCCGTGCGGCCCCGGCTGCGGGCCATGCTCGGGGGAGGCAAGGCGGGGACGGCGGAAAGGTCGCCGCTCGCCGAAGGCGTCGTCGAGCAGGACGGCGAAGTCGTGCTCGCCCGCGCCGCCCGGCCCGAGCGCGATCCCGTGCTGCCGCTGCGCGCCGCCGCCGCGGCCGCGCAGGCCGGGCTGCCGCTGAACCTGCACGCCGTACGCAGGCTCGCAGCCGTCGCCCGGCCGCTGCCCACCCCCTGGCCCGCCGAGGCCCGCGAACAGCTGGTGACGCTCCTCGGTGCCGGGCGCCCCACCGTCGAGGTGTGGGAGGCCCTGGAGGCGGAGGGCCTCATCGCCGGGCTGCTGCCCGACTGGGAGCGGGTGCGCTGCCGCCCCCAGCGCAACGCCGTGCACACCTGGACCGTGGACCGGCACCTCGTCGAGACGGCCGTACGGGCCTCCGCGCTGACCCGGCACGTGGGCCGGCCCGACCTGCTCCTCGTCGCCGGACTGCTGCACGACATCGGCAAGGGCTGGCCCGGCGACCACTCCCAGGCGGGCGAGATCATCGCGAAGGACGTGGCCGCCCGCATCGGCTTCGACCGCGACGACGTCGCCACCATCGCGACCCTGGTGCGCCACCACCTGCTCCTCGTCGACACCGCGACCCGGCGCGACCTCGACGACCCGGCGACCGTCCGCTCCGTCGCCGAGGCCGTCGGCTCGACCTCCACCCTGGAGCTGCTGCACGCCCTCACCGAGGCCGACGCGCTTGCCACCGGGCCCGCCGCCTGGTCGTCGTGGCGGGGCTCGCTGGTTGCCGACCTGGTCAAGCGGGTCGCGGCAGTGCTGGCCGGGGGCGAGCCCGCGGGCGTGCCCGACCCGGCACCCACCGCCGAGCAGGAGCGGCTCGCCGTGGAGGCGTTCCGTACGGGGGCGCCGGTCCTCGCGTTGCGGGCTCAGACGGAGCCGCCGGCACCGGAGGCCGCTGCCGCCGACGCCGCCGCGGGCGTGCCCGACCCGGGTCCCGAACCCCTCGGCGTGGAGCTCCTGATCGCCGTGCCCGAGCAGCCGGGGGTGCTGCCCGCGGTCGCCGGGGTGCTCGCGATGCACCGGCTCGGGGTGCGCACGGCGGAGCTGCGGTCGCTCGGGGTGGCGGATGTGCTCGAGGGTGGCCGGCAGGGTGTCCGGCGGGGCAGCGACGATCAGGGTGGTCGGCAGGGTGTCCGGCGGGGCAGCGACGATCAGGGTGGTCGGCAGGGTGTCCGGCGGGGCAGTGACGATCAGGGTGGTCGGCGGGGCGTCCGCCCGGGCAGCGGCGATCAGGGTGGTGAGCGGAGCGGCCGGGAGGCCCCCGGCTCCGTCCTCCTGCTCAACTGGCGCGTCTCCGCCCAGTACGGCTCCCTGCCCCAGGCCGCCCGGCTCCGCTCCGACCTGGTGCGCGCCCTCGACGGCTCCCTCGACATCGTGGCCCGGCTCGCCGAGCGCGACGCCGCCTATCCGCGGCGCCGGGGGACGGTGGCGCCGCCGCCCCGGGTGACGGTCGCCTCGGCGGGCTCGCGCCGTGCGACGGTCATCGAGGTGCGCGCCCAGGACGCCCCCGGGCTGCTGCACCGCATCGGGCGGGCCCTGGAGGGCGCGGACGTGCGGGTGCGCTCGGCCCATGTGTCGACCCTGGGGGCCAACGCGGTGGACGCCTTCTATGTGACGGACACCGCGACGGGCGCCGAGGGGGCGCCGCTGCCGGGGGAGCGGGCGGCGGAGGTGGCGCGGTCGGTGGAGGGGGCGCTGCGGGGGTGAGGCACCGGGCGCGCGGCACCGGGCACGGCCCCCTGGGTGTGCCCGGCGCGCGTGGCCCCACCAGCCGGGGGTCGCCAATCCCAGCAGGCAGGGGCCAGCAACCGTTTCCGTGCAGATACCCTGGAGGGCAATCCAAACTGCCCCCGACTCCGAGGACCGACGAGCGCCGTGTTCGATACTCTCTCCGACCGCTTGGCGAATACCTTCAAGACTCTGAGGGGCAAGGGACGCCTGTCCGAGGCGGACATCGACGCCACGGCCCGCGAGATCCGTATCGCCCTGCTCGAGGCGGACGTCGCCCTGCCTGTCGTCCGCGCCTTCATCAAGCAGATCAAGGACCGCGCGACCGGCGCCGAGGTCTCCCAGGCCCTGAACCCGGCCCAGCAGGTCATCAAGATCGTCAACGAGGAGCTCATCGGCATCCTCGGTGGCGAGACCCGCCGCCTCCGCTTCGCCAAGACCGCGCCGACCGTCATCATGCTCGCCGGTCTCCAGGGCGCCGGTAAGACGACGCTCGCCGGAAAGCTCGGCATGTGGCTCAAGACGCAGGGCCACTCGCCGCTGCTCGTCGCCTGCGACCTGCAGCGCCCCAACGCCGTCAACCAGCTCTCCGTCGTCGCCGAGCGCGCGGGCGTCGGCGTCTACGCCCCGCAGCCGGGCAACGGCGTGGGCGACCCGGTCCAGGTCGCCAAGGACTCCATCGAGTACGCCCGCACCAAGCAGTTCGACGTGGTCGTCGTCGACACCGCGGGCCGCCTCGGCATCGACCAGGAGCTGATGCAGCAGGCCGCGGACATCCGCGACGCCGTCAGCCCGGACGAGGTCCTCTTCGTCGTCGACGCCATGATCGGCCAGGACGCCGTCAACACCGCCGAGGCGTTCCGCGACGGCGTCGGCTTCGACGGCGTCGTCCTGTCCAAGCTCGACGGCGACGCCCGCGGTGGTGCCGCGCTCTCCATCGCGCAGGTCACCGGCAAGCAGATCATGTTCGCGTCGAACGGCGAGAAGCTCGACGACTTCGACGCGTTCCACCCGGACCGCATGGCCTCCCGCATCCTCGGCATGGGCGACATGCTCACGCTGATCGAGAAGGCCGAGCAGACCTTCTCGCAGCAAGAGGCCGAGAAGATGGCCTCGAAGCTGGCCTCCAAGAAGGGCCAGGACTTCACGCTCGACGACTTCCTGGCCCAGATGGAGCAGGTCAGGAAGATGGGCAGCATCAGCAAGCTGCTCGGGATGATGCCCGGCATGGGCCAGATCAAGGACCAGATCAACAACCTGGACGAGCGGGACGTCGACCGCACCGCCGCCATCATCAAGTCGATGACCCCGGCCGAGCGGGCGGACGCCTCGATCATCAACGGCTCGCGCCGCGCCCGTATCGCCAAGGGCTCCGGCGTCGAGGTCAGCGCCGTCAAGAACCTGGTCGAGCGGTTCTTCGAGGCCCGCAAGATGATGTCGCGGATGGCCCAGGGCGGCGGCATGCCGGGCATGCCCGGGATGCCCGGCATGGGCGGCGGCGCCGGCCGGCAGAAGAAGAAGCAGAAGCAGGCCAAGGGCAAGCAGCGCTCCGGCAACCCCATGAAGCGCAAGCAGCAGGAGCTCGAGGCGGCCACGCGCCGCGAGCAGGCCGAGCAGCAGCCGGGCCAGCCGGGCGGCGCCTTCGGCCTGCCGGGCGGCCAGGGCGGCAAGGACTTCGAGCTGCCCGACGAGTTCAAGAAGTTCATGGGCTGACCAGGCCCATCCCGTACGTCCGGTGGGGCGCCCCCTGTGTCACAGGGGGCGCCCCCGCCGCATTCCGGATCACATGCCGGGTCCCAGTTCGTGACGTAACGTCCGAATATGAGCAACCCCGTGCCGCCGCGTCAGACGCCCGAGAAACCGTGGCGCTCCGAAGGCGCACCCCCGCCGCCGCCCGCGCCCCCGCCGAAGCGGAAGATGCCGGGCGGCTGGGGCAGCCTCATCCTCA
Source organism: Streptomyces odontotermitis (assembly GCF_050510915.1). Taxonomy (NCBI): domain Bacteria; kingdom Bacillati; phylum Actinomycetota; class Actinomycetes; order Kitasatosporales; family Streptomycetaceae; genus Streptomyces; species Streptomyces odontotermitis. The sequence goes on from NZ_JBNJLS010000020.1 coordinate 158,633, forward strand.
CCGCCCTCATCGTCTACCTCATCGCCAACCTCGTCCTGTCCTTCTTCAACGACGGCGACGAACCGACGATCTCGTACACGGAGTTCGCCAAGCAGGTCGACTCCGGCAACGTCACGAAGATCTACTCCAAGGGCGACGCGATCCAGGGCCAGCTCAAGAGCGCCCAGGAAGACCCGGACGGCGACGGCAAGTACACGAAGTTCACGACACAGCGCCCGGCCTTCGCCGACGACAAGCTCTGGGACGACCTGACCAAGCACAAGGTCACGGTCACCGCCGAGCCCGTCGTCCAGGAGCGCAGCTTCCTGTCCAACCTGCTCATCTCGCTCGCCCCGATGCTGCTCCTCGTCGTGCTGTGGATCTTCATCGCGCGCCGCATGAGCTCCGGGATGGGCGGCGCCGGCGGCATGCTCGGCCGCAAGCAGCCGCCCAAGCCCGTCGAACTGGAGCCCGGCAAGAAGCGCACGACCTTCGCGGACGTCGCGGGCATCGACGAGGTCGAGGGCGAGCTCAACGACGTCGTCGACTTCCTCAAGAACCCCGACGCCTACCGCGAGATGGGCGCCAAGATGCCCCGCGGCGTGCTGCTCGCGGGCCCGCCCGGCACCGGCAAGACGCTCCTCGCGCGGGCCGTCGCGGGCGAGGCCGAGGTGCCGTTCTTCTCCGCCTCCGCCTCCGAGTTCATCGAGATGATCGTGGGCGTGGGCGCCTCCCGCGTACGGGAGCTCTTCGCCGAGGCCCGCAAGGTCGCCCCCTCGATCATCTTCATCGACGAGATCGACACCATCGGCCGGGCCCGCGGCGGCGGCAGCGGCATGGGCGGCCACGACGAACGCGAGCAGACCCTCAACCAGATCCTCACCGAGATGGACGGCTTCTCCGGCGCCGAGGGCGTCATCGTGCTCGCCGCGACCAACCGCGCCGACATCCTCGACCCGGCCCTGACCCGCCCCGGCCGCTTCGACCGTGTCGTCAACGTCTCCCCGCCCGACCGCGGCGGCCGCGAGGCCATCCTCAAGATCCACACCCGCGAGATCCCGCTCGCCCCCGACGTCGACCTCGCCCAGGTCGCCCGTACGACACCGGGGATGACCGGCGCCGAACTCGCCAACCTCGCCAACGAGGCTGCCCTCCTCGCCGTCAAGAAGAAGCAGAAGACCGTCAACCAGTCCGACCTCTCCGAAGCCATGGAGAAGGTCCAACTGGGCGCCGAACGCCCCCTGGTGATGCCGGAGGAGGAGCGGCGGCGCACCGCCTACCACGAGAGCGGCCACGCGCTGCTCGGCATGCTGCAGCCCGGCGCCGACCCGGTCCGCAAGATCACCATCGTGCCGCGCGGCCGCGCCCTCGGCGTCACACTGTCCACCCCGGACTCCGACAAGTACGCGTACACGGAGGAGTACCTGCGCGGCCGCATCATCGGCGCACTGGGAGGCATGGCCGCCGAACACGTCGTCTACGGAGTCATCACGACGGGCGCCGAGAACGACCTGGAGCAGGTCACCAACATCGCCCGCGGCATGGTCGGCCGCTGGGGCATGAGCGAACGCGTCGGCCGCCTCTCCGCGCTCCCCAACGACGCCCAGCAGGCATACGGGCTCGCCGCCGCCCCGGAGACCCTCGACACGATCGACGGCGAGATGCGGCGGATCGTCGACGAGTGCTACGAGAGCGCCTGCCGCCAACTGCGCGAGCACCGCGGCCAGTTGGACGACCTCGCCGCCGCCCTCCTGGAGAACGAGACGCTGGAGGAGGAGGCCGCGTACCGGATCGCGGGGATCACCAGGCTGACGAAAGACGGATGACAGATTTCAGAATCTGCCATCTGTTCCGCATTGGTCAGTGCGTGCGCGCGATCAGATACCGGAACACGTTCGGCATCCACACCGTGCCGTCGCGCCGCCGGTGCGGATGGAGCGCCTCCGTCAGCTCCTTGTCGACCTGCACCAGGTCCGTCGCCCCGATCGCCGCGTCGAACAGGCCCGTCGACAGCAGGCCGCGCACCGCGCTCGCCAGGTCCGCGTACCCGAAGGGGCAGGCGACCCGGCCCGAGCCGTCCGGCCGCAGGCCCGCGCTCTTGGCGACCTCCTCCAAGTCGTCGCGGAGTGCCGGGCGCCAGCTGCCCGGACTGCGCAGGGGATCGGCGAGCTTCGTGGCCACCCGCAGCACCGACGACGTCGCACAGCGCTCCGGCGGGCCCCACCCGGCGAGCACCACGGCCGCGCCGCGCTCGGCGAGCGGCGCCGCGGTCTCCAGGAGCTGCGCGAGCCCTTCGGAGTCGCCCGCCATGCACCCGATCGGCTGGAACGCGGTGACGACGTCGTACGGGGCCGAGTCCGGGTCCGCCGCGTCGGCCGGGCCGCCCTCGACGAGCCGGGTGTCGCCGCGCGGGCCGGTGTCCCGCACGGACTCCGGCAGCAGCCGCTCCCGGGCGAGCGCGAGGCGCTCGGGGGCCGAGGGGTCGACACCGGTGACCGAGGCGCCGCGAGCGGCCGCCATCAGGAGGGCGAGTCCGGAGCCGCAGCCGAGGCCCAACAGGCGGCTTCCCGAGCCCACTTCAAGTCGTTCGTACACCGCTTCATAGAGCGGCACCAGCATCCGCTCCTGGATCTCCGCCCAGTCACGCGCGCGTGCACACTGATCCACACGAGGGGAGGTGCCCGCGCGCGGGAGGTGCGACTGCACGAGTGTAGGTGTCATCGAAAGCGCCCCAATCCGCCGAGGAGTTACTGCTTGGCTGTGTTTCCCGCCGTTCGTCCGCCCCCGTGTAGTGCGCTCGCACTCCCCCCGTATGCCAGAGAACTCCGCATCCGTCGTGGCGTCCAGGGGTTGTGGGCCACTCCTTCGGATGTCGCCGCGCGCCATATTGGTTTGCGGCTCTCCGCGTGCTCGGCCGTACCATGCGCGCCATGGCAAAGGCACCCGTACTCACGCCCCGCGCGGACGACTTCCCCCGCTGGTACCAGGACCTGATCACCAAGGCGGAGCTGGCCGACAACGGCCCGGTGCGCGGCACCATGGTCATCCGACCGTACGGCTACGGGCTGTGGGAGCGGATGCAGCAGGACATGGACGCCCGCATCAAGCAGACGGGCACCCAGAACGCGTACTTCCCGCTGTTCATCCCGCAGTCGTACCTGACGCGGGAGGCCGAGCACGTGGAGGGCTTCGCGCCCGAGCTCGCCGTCGTCACGCACGGCGGCGGCAAGGAACTGGAGGAGCCGGTCGTCGTCCGCCCCACCTCGGAGACGATCATCAACGAGTACTTCTCCAAGTGGGTGCAGAGCTACCGCGACCTGCCGCTGCTCATCAACCAGTGGGCGAACGTGGTGCGTTGGGAACTGCGGCCGCGCCTCTTCCTGCGCACGTCCGAGTTCCTCTGGCAGGAGGGCCACACCGCGCACGCCACCTACGAGGAGGCGCGCGACTTCGCGGCGCACATCCACGAGAACGTGTACGGGGCGTTCATGCGCGACACCCTCGCCATGGACTTCGTGCTCGGCCGCAAGACCCCCAAGGAGCGCTTCGCGGGCGCCATCAACACCCTCACCCTCGAAGGGATGATGGGCGACGGCAAGGCCCTGCAGCTCGGCACCAGCCACGAGCTCGGCCAGAACTTCGCGCGCGCCTTCCACACCCAGTACCTCTCCAAGGAAGGCACGCAGGAGCTGGTCTGGCAGACCTCCTGGGGCTCGACGACACGCATGATCGGCGCCCTGGTGATGATGCACGGCGACGACAACGGCCTGCGCGTCCCGCCCCGCCTCGCGGCCACCCAGGTCGTGGTGCTCGCCATCAAGGGGGACGACGCCGTCCTGGCGAAGGTCCGTGAGATCGGCGACGCCCTGAAGGCCGCCGGGCTCCGCGTCCAGGTCGACGACCGCACCGACACCCCCTTCGGGCGCCGCGCCGTCGACTGGGAGCTCAAGGGCGTCCCGGTCCGCGTCGAGGTCGGCCCGCGTGACCTGGAGAGCGGCACGGCGATGGTGGCCCGCCGCATCCCCGGCGGCAAGGAGCCCGTCGCGGTGGAGACGCTGCCCTCCTTGCTGCCCGGCCTCCTGGAGGAGGACCAGAGGCTGCTGCTGACCCAGGCCCGTGAGCGCCGCGAGTCCCGTACGACGGACGTGGCCACGGTCGACGAGGCCGTGGAGGCGGCGGCCGCGGGCAACTGGGCGCGGGTCCCGTGGGCCGCGGTCGGCGAGGAGGGCGAGGCCAGACTGGCCGAGCACTCCGTGACCGTACGGTGTCTGGTCGCGGAGGACGGGGCGGTGCCGGACGCCGACGACGCACCCGGTACGGTCGCTCTGGTGGCCCGCGCCTACTAGCGCGCGCCCGCGGCTCGTGCGCCTTGCTCGGCAACAAGAGCCCCGGCGTGCAGAAAGTTCTACGCGCCGGGGCGTACGCGCCACTACGCACCACCTTGGTACGAGCTGTGCGGCTTCTCCGCAGATCAGCGCACCCGCCCTCGTCCGGACGCATCAACGGCAACTGACGGGTACGTGCAAATTATTTGGGATGCCCCGGAATGGAACCAGAAGGCCCCCCGGCTCGTTGAGCACGACGTGAGCACGACACCACCTGTTCTCGCCGCAGAGCTGGCACAGGCGTGGGCCGACATTCAGCGGCACCACCCCGAGCTGCCCGACCTTGCCGCGCCCGAGTCCCTGATCGGAGAGTCGTCGTCCGCCTGCGGCGCCGAGCTCTCCTTCGAGCGACTGCTTCACGAGGCAGTCCATGGCATCGCCGCCTCACGCGGCGTTCGCGACACTTCACGAGCGGGCCGCTATCACAACCGCAGATTCCTCGCGATCGCCGAGGAGTTGGGGCTCGACCACCCCGAGGAGCCGCACCCGAGCAGCGGCTTCTCCCTGGTCACGCTCAACCCCGAGGCGAAGAAGCGCTACCGCCCGACCATCGAGCGCCTCCAGCGCGCCCTGAAGGCGCACACGGCGGCCACGACGGCCGACTCCGCGCGCAGCTTCCGGGGCCCGGCCGCCCGGCACGGCTCCTCCGGCGGCGGGGTCCGCGTGAAGGCGGTGTGCGACTGCGGGCGCAACGTCCGCGTGGTCCCGTCGGTGCTCGCCCAGGCCCCCATCATGTGCGGCGGCTGCGGCAAGCCCTTCCGGATCCCGGAGGCGGTCGGCGCCGGCGTGGGGTGACCCCGCCCGAGCTGCTGCGGGGCGGACGGACGGCGAAGGCTCCGTTCGGCCGCCCCGTGGGAAGAATGCAGTGGCCCGAAGGGTCTCGGTTGAGGGTGGCGGTGGGAGACGGGCGGGCGTATGGCACAATGGCTAGCTGTACTCGACAGCCGCACAGGAACCCTCTCGCCTCCGGCTGACGCGTCCATCGGGCACTCCGAGTACCGCAACCCCACGTGGCATCCCGTTGTGCCCCACCACGTCAAGACCAGGAGACACCACTCCAGTGGCAGTCAAGATCAAGCTGAAGCGTCTGGGCAAGATCCGTTCGCCTCACTACCGCATCGTCGTCGCCGACTCCCGCACCCGCCGTGACGGCCGGGCCATCGAGGAGATCGGTCTGTACCACCCGGTGCAGAACCCGTCGCGCATCGAGGTCAACTCGGAGCGCGCCCAGTACTGGCTGTCCGTCGGCGCCCAGCCGACCGAGCCGGTCATGGCGATCCTGAAGCTCACCGGCGACTGGCAGAAGCACAAGGGCCTGCCCGCCCCGGCGCCGCTGAAGGTTGCCGAGCCCAAGGACAAGCGCGCCGCGTTCGAAGCCTTCACCAAGGGCCTCGAGGGCGACGACGCCCAGGGTGAGGCCATCACCCAGAAGGCGAAGAAGGCCGACAAGAAGGCGGACGAGGCCAAGGCCGAGTCCACCGAGTCGACTGAGGCCTGAGCATGCTCGAGGAGGCTCTCGAGCACCTCGTGAAGGGCATCGTCGACAACCCCGACGACGTGCAGGTCGCCTCGCGCAACCTGCGCCGCGGGCGCGTCCTTGAGGTCCGGGTCCACCCCGACGACCTCGGCAAGGTGATCGGCCGCAACGGCCGCACCGCACGCGCCCTGCGCACCGTCGTGGGTGCAATCGGCGGCCGCGGTGTCCGCGTCGACCTCGTCGACGTGGACCAGGTTCGCTGAACCTATAACGCAGCACCGGCTCGGGCCGGGGAGGGCTTCAGAGCCGTCCCCGGCCCGTAGTCGTGAACGAGGAGAGAACGCAGTGCAGCTGGTAGTCGCCCGCATCGGCCGTGCCCACGGCATCAAGGGTGAGGTCACCGTGGAGGTCCGCACCGACGAGCCGGAGCTGCGGCTCGGCCCCGGCGCCGTCCTCGCCACCGACCCCGCGGCCACGGGCCCGCTGACCATCGAGTCGGGCCGCGTGCACAGCGGCCGTCTCCTGCTGCGCTTCGAAGGCGTACGCGACCGCACGGCCGCCGAGGCCCTGCGCAACACCATCCTCATCGCCGAGGTCGACCCCGAGGAACTCCCCGAAGAAGAGGACGAGTTCTACGACCACCAGCTGATGGACCTCGACGTCGTCCTGGCGGACGGCACCGAGATCGGCCGGATCACCGAGATCTCGCACCTGCCCTCGCAGGACCTGTTCATCGTGGAGCGGCCCGACGGCAGCGAGGTCATGATCCCCTTCGTCGAGGAGATCGTCACCGAGATCGACCTGGAGGAGCAGCGCGCGGTCATCGACCCGCCCCCCGGGCTCATCGACGACCGCGCCGAGATCGCCTCCGCACGCGACGCTTCAAAGGACGACGCGTAATGCGGCTCGACGTCGTCACGATCTTCCCCGAGTACCTGGACCCGCTGAACGTCTCCCTCGTCGGCAAGGCACGCGCGCGTGGCCGCCTCGACGTCCACGTGCACGACCTCAGGGAATGGACGTACGACCGGCACAACACGGTCGACGACACCCCCTACGGCGGCGGCCCCGGCATGGTCATGAAGACCGAGCCCTGGGGCGACGCCCTCGACCAGGTCCTCGCCGACGGCTACGAAGCGGGCTGCCACGGCCCCGCGATCGTCGTCCCCACGCCCAGCGGGCGCCCCTTCACCCAGGAACTCGCCGTCGAGCTGTCCGAGCGCCCGTGGCTCGTCTTCACACCCGCGCGCTACGAGGGCATCGACCGGCGCGTGATCGACGAGTACGCGACCCGGCTGCCCGTCTACGAGGTGTCCATCGGCGACTACGTCCTCGCCGGCGGAGAGGCCGCCGTCCTGGTCGTCACCGAGGCCGTGGCCCGCCTCCTGCCCGGCGTCCTCGGCAACGCCGAGTCCCACCGCGACGACTCCTTCGCGCCCGGCGCCATGGCCAACCTCCTGGAGGGGCCGGTGTACACCAAGCCCCCACAGTGGCGCGGCCAGGGCATCCCGGACGTCCTGCTCAGCGGCCACCACGGCAAGATCGCGCGCTGGCGGCGGGACGAGGCGCTGCGCCGCACGACCCGCAACAGGCCCGATCTCATTGAGCGTTGCGACCCCGCCGCCTTCGACAAGAAGGACCGCGAGATGCTCTCGATCCTGGGGTGGCGGCCGGGCCCCGACGGCCGATTTGGGCGAGACCCCGAGGCCGTGGAAGAATAGACCGCTGCTGTACGTCCAGCGTGCGCCCCTGCCACAGGGGGAACGACGCCCGCCCGACGCGATCAGCTGTCGAAACCTCATTCATCACGTACCGCTGATGACCTGTGGCATCAGCGAAGAAAGCAGACGATCATGGCCAACCTGCTCGACTCCGTCGACTCCGCTTCGCTGCGCAGCGACATCCCGGCCTTCCGCCCGGGTGACACCGTCAACGTCCACGTCCGCGTCATCGAGGGCAACCGCTCCCGTGTGCAGCAGTTCAAGGGCGTCGTCATCCGCCGCCAGGGCGCCGGTGTCCGCGAGACCTTCACGGTCCGCAAGGTCTCGTTCTCCGTGGGCGTCGAGCGCACCTTCCCGGTGCACACCCCGATCGTCGAGAAGATCGAGCTCGTCACCAAGGGTGACGTCCGCCGCGCCAAGCTGTACTACCTGCGCGACCTGCGCGGCAAGGCCGCGAAGATCAAGGAGAAGCGCGAGAACTGATCTCGCGCGCGGGTCCCACAGGAGGGCCGGATAGCATCTGGCCCCGATGGACACCGAAGCACAGCAGACGGAGCGCGACCGCCCCTCCCCGCCCTCCTCGGACCCCGAGTCCGAGGAGGAGGCGCCGGAGGAGCGGTCGCGCTCCGTCGTCGCATGGGCAGCCTCCTGGCTGCCCGGCGGCCGGATCACGCTCAGCCTGCTGCTGTGCCTGGTCTTCGTACTGCTGCTCGGCACCTTCGTGATCCAGCCCTTCCAGATCCCGAGCCGCTCCATGGAGCCCACGTTCCGGGTCGGAGACCGCGTACTCGTCAACAAGTTGGCGTACCGTTTCGGTTCCGGGCCGCAGCGGGGTGACGCCGTCGTCTTCGACGGCGACGGATACTTCGGTGATGCCGACTACATCAAGCGCGTCGCGGGCGTCGGGGGAGACCGAGTCGTCTGCTGCGACCGGCGGGGGAGGATCCAGGTGAACGGGCAGGCCGTCGACGAGCCGTACCTGTACCCCGGGGACGCCCCCTCGAAGGTGCCCTTCGACGTCGTCGTACCGGACGGCAGCCTCTTCCTGCTCGGCGACCACCGCAGCGACTCCCGTGACTCCCGCGACCACCTCGGCTCACCCGGCGGCGGCATGATCCCCGTCGACAAGGTCATCGGCAGGGCCGAGTGGATCGCCTGGCCGGTCGGCCACTGGACCTCCCTGAAGCGCCCGAGCGGCTACGCGCGCGTGCCGGCACCGGGCGGCGCGCATGGGTAACCGCGGGCGCTCCCGCGCCAGTCACCGGGCCGACACCCGCCTGCCCACAGGTACCCGGCCGACCGACGGGCCCGCGCTGCCAGGGCGGGCCGAGCGGCGCAAGCTCGCCAAGAAGGTCAAACGGCGCCGACGGCGCTCCGCGATCAAGGAGATACCTCTCCTCATAGGCGTCGCGGTGCTCATAGCCCTGGTCCTGAAGACCTTCCTGGTGCAGGCGTTCGTGATCCCGTCGGGCTCGATGGAACAGACCATCAAGATCGGCGACCGGGTCCTCGTCGACAAGCTCACCCCCTGGTTCGGCTCCAAGCCCTCGCGCGGCGACGTCGTCGTCTTCAAGGACCCGGGCGGCTGGCTCGAAGAGGAACAGGGCAAGAAGAAGGACGACCCCGTCGTCGTCAAGCAGGTCAAGGAAGGTCTGACCTGGATCGGGCTCCTCCCGTCCGACAACGAACGGGACCTGATCAAGCGCGTGGTCGCCGTCGGCGGTGACACCGTCAAATGCTGTGACAAGAACGGCAAAGTCACCGTCAACGGGGTGCCGCTCAACGAGCCGTACATCAACCCTGGTGACAAGCCCTCGAACTTCGACTTCGAGGTGAAGGTCCCCAAGGGGCGCCTCTTCGTCATGGGCGACCACCGCGGTGACTCCGCCGACTCCCGCTTCCACCGCACCGAAGCCTTCCACGGCACGGTCTCGGAGGACTCGGTCGTGGGGCGTGCGATGGTCATCGCCTGGCCCTTCGGGCACTGGCGCAAACTCGAGGAGCCGGACACCTACGCGACGGTCCCCGACGCGCCATCCGGGTCGGACACGGCCCTCGGGGCTTCGCATAGGGTGGCCCCCGGCGATCCAAACGGAATGATCCGGCTCCCGACCCCTGCGGAACTCCCGCTCGTTATGGGAGTGGTGGGCCTGCACCGTGGATGGGGCAGGCGGCGGCACGGACTGAGGAGTGGATGTGGGGGATTTGGCGGTCGGCGCACGATCCGGACACGAAGGACCCGAGGAGCAGCCGGGACGGACCGGCGAACCGGCGGGCTCCGCGGCGGACGGCACGCCCCAGGCGACCCCCGGGACTGACGCGGCGGACCAGACCGCGCCCTCCGCGGGCGGCCCCGGCGACGCGGGCGGCAAGAAGACCGAGACGCCGAAGAAGCCCCGCTCCTTCTGGAGAGAGCTCCCGCTGCTCATCGGTATCGCGCTGGTGCTCGCGCTGATCATCAAGACCTTCCTGGTCCAGGCGTTCTCCATCCCGTCGGACTCGATGCAGGACACCCTGCAGAAGGGCGACCGGGTCCTCGTCGACAAGCTCACCCCGTGGTTCGGCTCCGAGCCCGAGCGCGGCGAGGTCGTCGTCTTCAAGGACCCCGGCCACTGGCTGGACGGCGAGCCCGCGCCCAACCCGAACGCGGTGCAGAAGGTCCTCGGCTGGATCGGCCTGATGCCGTCCGCCGACGAGAAGGACCTCATCAAGCGCGTCATCGGGGTCGGCGGCGACACCGTCGAGTGCAAGGGCACCGGCCCGGTGAAGGTCAACGGCAAGGCGCTGAACGAGCCGTACGTCTTCCCCGGCAACACCCCCTGCAGCGTCGACGACGAGGGCGGCCAGTTCAAGGTCACCGTCCCCAAGGGCAAAATCTGGGTCATGGGTGACCACCGGCAGAACTCGCTGGACTCCCGCTACCACCAGAACCAGCCCGGCGGCGGCGCCGTCCCCGTGGACAACGTCGTGGGCCGCGCCATCGTGATCGCCTGGCCGCCCACCCGCTGGGCCACGCTGCCGGTCCCGGACACCTTCGACCAGCCCGGCATCAGCGCCGCGATGAGCGCCGCTCCGGGGGCCCTCGGTCTCGCGGGTGCCGTCCCGATCGTGCTGTGGCGCAGGCGCCGGGTGCGCCTCGAGGCGACCGGAAGCATGGATTCCGGCCGTGGTGCGAGGGTTTCTGGCTGAGGTACCGCCGGGTAGGGTGCCGTCCCAGATCGCCGATCTTCCGAGCCGCCGTACCGGGGGCCGCAGAGGTCGTCTCCGACGTGGGGGAGCACTGGGATGAGCAGGACAAGTCGTACGGGTGAGGGCCGCGGCCGCACCGGCAGGGTGCTGTCGGGGCTCGCCGTGGCCCTCGGCTGTGTGCTCTTCCTCGGCGGCTTCGCCTGGGGCGCTGTCCTGTACCAGCCGTACACCGTCCCCACCGGATCGATGACCCCGACCATCGGCTCGGGCGACCGGGTCCTCGCCCAGCGGATAGACGGCGACGACGTCCGCCGCGGCGACGTCGTCGTCTTCGAGCAGCAGAGCTGGGGCAACCTGCCCATGGTCAAGCGCGTGGTCGGCATCGGCGGCGACAAGGTCGCCTGCTGCACCGACGGCAAGCTCACCGTGAACGGCAAGAAGATCGAAGAACCGTATCTCCTTGAGGGCAAGGGGGCGTCCGCCACCGGGATCAAGGAGACCACCGTCCCCGAGGGGCGCCTGTTCCTGCTCGGCGACGAACGCAGCGGCTCCCTCGACTCCAGCGTCCACCTCGGCGACGCCGATCACGGCTCGGTGCCGCGCAGCGCGGTCAAGGCCCGGGTCGACGCGGTGGCCTGGCCTATGGACAAGTTCGGCATGCTCGAGCGCCCCGACGGCTTCGCCGCTCTGCCCGGCGGCCTCTCCGAGCCCGGGCCGCTGCGGCTCGTCCTCGGCGCGGTGGTCGCGGGCATGGTGCTCGTCCTCGGCGGGGCCGCGTACGGACCGCTGGCCAAGCGCCTCGGCCGTGGTCGGGCCCGTGCCGGAGGCCGTACGAGGGAGACCGCTCATGCCGGATGACCAGGCAGGTGAACATGTCGGCTGACCCGGCAGGCGAACAGGCGTCCCTCCCGGACGAGGGTGACGTCGCGACCCGGCCGCTGCGCAAGGTCGCCCGGGTCGTGCTGCTCGACCCCGAGGACCGGATCCTGCTGCTGCACGGCCACGAGCCGGGCGACCGGACGGACGACTGGTGGTTCACGCCGGGCGGCGGCCTCGAGGGCGACGAGACGCGGGCTGAGGCCGCGCTGCGCGAACTGGCCGAGGAGACAGGCATCACAGACGTCGACCTCGGGCCGGTGCTGTGGCGCAGGGTCTGCTCCTTCCCGTTCGCCGGGCGCCGCTGGGACCAGGACGAGTGGTACTACCTGGCCCGTACGACGCAGCGGACGGCGGCCGTCGCCGAAGGGCTCACGGAGCTGGAGCGACGCAGCGTCGACGGAGCGCGCTGGTGGACGTGCCGGGAACTGACCGAGGCACATGAGACGGTATATCCGACCAGACTCGCCGAGCTGCTCCGCAGGCTGCTCGACGAGGGTCCCCCGGACCGTCCCGAGATCCTCGACACGGAAATCGTGTAGGGGCTCGCGGGGCTGACGCACAATAGGGGGACGCACGGCTGAAGGGGAACATGCCATGAGCGCCGAGGACCTCGAGAAGTACGAGACCGAGATGGAGCTGAAGCTCTACCGGGAGTACCGCGATGTCGTCGGTCTGTTCAAATACGTGATCGAGACCGAGCGGCGCTTCTACCTCACCAACGACTACGAGATGCAGGTGCACTCGGTCCAGGGCGAGGTGTTCTTCGAAGTGTCCATGGCGGATGCCTGGGTGTGGGACATGTACCGGCCCGCACGGTTCGTGAAGCAGGTCAGGGTCCTCACGTTCAAGGACGTGAACATCGAGGAGCTCAACAAGAGCGACCTGGAACTCCCGCAGGGGTGACGGGCGCTCCGGCAGGGGTGACCCGACCCCGTCCGCAGGGCCCGCCGCTCCCGCAGGGGTGACCGAGTTGTCCACAACCCGACGCCCGTCCACCAAGATCCAAAAGGTGGGGGCCGGTGCGTGACCGTTGGTGCCGGAGGTGGTGCCGACATGAACGCACGGGGGGCACTGGGCAAGTACGGCGAAGGACTGGCCGCGCGGCGGCTGACCGAAGCCGGCATGACGGTTCTGGCGCGCAACTGGCGCGCGGGCAGAGCCGGAGAGATCGACATCGTCGCCCTCGACGGGGACGCACTCGTCGTCTGCGAGGTCAAGACGCGCCGCACCGGCCGCCTCGGCCCCGGGATCTACGAACACCCGATGGCGGCCGTGAACCGCACCAAGGCCGAGCGGCTGCGCCGCCTCGCCGAGCACTGGATCGACCAACGCGGCGGCCCGCCACCAGGCGGCGTCCGCATCGACCTCGTGGGCGTCCTCGTGCCCCGCCGCGGCGCCCCCGTCGTGGAGCACGCCCGGGGGGTGGCCTGATGGGATTCGCGCGCACCTGCTCCGTGGCGCTCGTCGGCGTCGAAGGCGTGGTCGTCGAGGTACAGGCCGACCTGGAACCCGGCGTCGCGGCCTTCACCCTCGTCGGACTGCCCGACAAGAGCCTCACGGAGAGCCGGGACAGAGTCCGGGCAGCCGTGGTCAACTCGGGCGGCGAATGGCCGCAGAAGAAGCTCACCGTGGGGCTCAGCCCCGCCTCGGTCCCCAAAGGCGGCAGCGGATTCGACCTGGCCGTGGCCTGCGCGGTCCTCGGCGCCGCCGAGCGCATCGACCCCCGGGTCCTCGCCGACATCGTCATGATCGGAGAGCTGGGGCTCGACGGACGCGTACGGCCCGTACGCGGCGTACTCCCCGCCGTCCTCGCCGCCGCCGACGCGGGCTACGAACAAGTCGTGGTCCCCGAGTGCACAGCAGCCGAAGCCGCACTCGTACCAGGCATCTCCGTCCTCGGCGTACGCAGCCTGCGCCAGCTCATCGCCGTGCTCACCGACGAACCCGTCCCCGACGAACCACCGGACGACGTCGGACGGCCCGACCCGATGCTCGCGGGCCTCAGCGTGCCCGGCGCCGGAGCGGGCACCGGCCTCGTCCCCGACGACACACACGGCCTCGACCTCGCCGACGTCGCCGGCCAGCTCTCCGCGCGCACAGCCGTCGAAGTGGCCGCCGCCGGCGCCCACCACATCTTCCTGCTCGGCCCGCCCGGCGCAGGCAAGACCATGCTCGCCGAACGCCTGCCCGCGATCCTGCCCCCACTCAGCCGCGAGGACTCCCTCGAAGTGACCGCCGTGCACTCCGTGGCGGGCATGCTGCCCCCGGGCAAACCACTCGTCGACACCGCCCCCTACTGCGCACCCCACCACTCCGCGACGATGCAGTCCCTCGTCGGCGGCGGCAAGGGAATCCCCCGCCCAGGAGCGGTGTCCCTGGCCCACCGCGGCGTCCTGTTCCTCGACGAGGCACCGGAATTCAGCAGCCAGGCCCTGGACTCCCTGCGCCAGCCCCTGGAGTCCGGACACGTCGTGATCGCCCGCAGCGCCGGAGTGGTGCGCCTGCCCGCGAAGTTCCTCATGATCCTCGCCGCGAACCCCTGCCCCTGCGGCCAGCACACCCTCATGGGCGACGGCTGCGAATGCCCGCCCGCCCTCGTCCGCCGCTACCAGGCCCGCCTCTCCGGCCCCCTCCTCGACCGCGTCGACCTCAAAGTGGAGGTGGAGCCCGTCACCCGCTCCGAACTCTCCGGATACGCCGCACGAGGCGAGACCACCCGGATCGTCGCCGAGCGGGTGCGCGAGGCCCGCGAAAGAGCGACCGCCCGGCTCGCGGGCACCGGCTGGCGCACCAACAGCGAAGTGCCCGGCCACGCCCTGCGCACCCGCTGGCCCGCCGCCCCCGGCGCCCTCGACCTGGCCGAACGCGACCTGGAGCGGGGCTTCCTGACCGCCCGCGGCCTCGACCGGGTGCTGCGCGTCGCCTGGACCGTCGCGGATCTCGCCGGGCGGGACCGGCCCGGCGCACAGGACGTCGCCCTCGCCCTCCAACTGCGCACCGGCATCTCCCGGGGCGTGCCCATGGCGATCGGAGCCGGCTGATGGCACCCCCAGCGGCCCCGGAGCAGGAACGCCGGGCGCGCATCGCCCTGACCCGCGCCCTGGAACCCGGCGACCAGGCGTGCGGCCGATGGCTGCGGGAGAGCGGACCCGCCGAGGTGCTGCGCAGGCTCACCGAGAGCGAGCCGGACGGCGAGACGGAGGAGCTGCCACCGGGCATCGGCGCGAAACGCTGGGCCGGACTGCGAGCACGCGCCGGGCGAGCCGAACCGGAGCGCGACCTGGAGGCCGCGGCCCGCGTCGGTGCCCGGTTCGTGTGCCCGGGGGACCAGGAGTGGCCGGGACAGCTCGACGACCTGGGGGACGCACGGCCCGTGGGGCTGTGGGTGCGCGGGCGGCCCAGCCTGCGGATATGGGCGCTGCGGTCGGTGGCCGTCGTCGGCGCCCGAGCCTGCACCGAGTACGGGGCACACATGGCGGCGGCCCTCGGCTCGGGGCTCGCCGAGCGCGGCTGGGTCGTGGTGTCCGGGGGCGCGTACGGGGTGGACGGGGCGGCGCACCGAGGCGCGCTAGGGGCGGACGGGGCCACCGTGGCGGTCCTCGCGTGCGGGGTGGACCAGTCCTATCCGCGCGGGCACACCGAGTTGCTCGACCGGATCGCTGAACAGGGCCTCGTCGTCGGTGAATTGCCGCCCGGTGACCACCCCACACCGAGCCGGTTCATCCTCCGGAACAGAGTCATCGCCGCACTCACCCGGGGCACCGTCGTCGTCGAGGCCGCGTACCGCAGCGGCGCCCTGGTGACCGCGCGGGCGGCACAGCGGCTCGGCCGGTTCACGATGGGGGTGCCGGGGCCGGTCACCAGCGGACTCTCGGCCGGGGTACATGAACTCCTGCGCGGGGAAGGGGTCCTGGTCACCGACGCGGAGGAAGTGGCCGAACTGGTCGGCGACATGGGGGAGCTCGCACCCGAGCGACGAGGCCCCGTCGTACCACGCGACCTGCTCGCCCCCGGCGCGGCCCGGGTCCTGGCCGCACTGCCCGGCCGCGGAACCGCCTCGGTGCCCGACATTGCACGGGACGCCGGGACGACACCGGACGACGCCGTGAGTCGACTGTACGAGCTCCGTTCACTCGGATTCGTCGAACGACACGGCGATGGCTGGCAGTTGACACGCCAGACAATGGCGCCCGTTGCGCCACCTTCATGTGATTGATGACGGAGAGTGTTCCGCCGTCCGGATGACCCCCGATGGCCTTGGGAAATCGCGGAGTTGATGCCGCGATTTCGTCACGCTCTGCGACCGGAGGAGCCGTACCGTCCGCTCAGCGGAACGTATCTGCGTACGCGCGATCCCATACTCTTCGCACACTGCGACACTTCAGTCACGCTACGCTCACAAGGATTCCGACGCGGCAGGCAAACAGACGGACAAGCTCATTCAGTTCACGCAAGGTCACCACCCCACCGGTGCACGCGATCTCACCGGCTCACGGCAGAACGGCTCAAGGCGACGAATGCCCCAGCACACCTCCGGTTCTGACCGGGCGGCTGCTCCCCCAGCTGCCCGCAGCGGCGAGCGGGAGCGGCCCCCCGCACCCACGTCGCTGGACGAGCTGTGGCGGTCGTACAAGGCGACGGGGGACGGGCGCCTGCGCGAACAGCTGATCCTGCACTACTCACCGCTGGTGAAGTACGTCGCGGGCCGGGTGAGCGTCGGACTCCCACCCAACGTCGAGCAAGCCGACTTCGTCTCCTCCGGCGTCTTCGGACTCATCGACGCGATCGAGAAGTTCGACATCGAGCGCGAGATCAAGTTCGAGACGTACGCGATCACCCGCATCCGGGGCGCCATGATCGACGAACTCCGCGCCCTCGACTGGATCCCCCGCTCCGTACGGCAGAAGGCGCGCAACGTGGAACGCGCCTACGCCACGCTCGAGGCGAAGCTGCGACGCACCCCGTCGGAGAGCGAGGTCGCCGCCGAGATGGGCGTCGCCCTCGAAGAACTGCACGCGGTTTTCAGCCAGTTGTCCCTCGCAAACGTGGTGGCACTCGAAGAGCTGCTGCACGTCGGCGGCGAGGGCGGCGACCGGCTCAGCCTCATGGACACCCTCGAGGACCACGCCGCCGACAACCCCGTCGAAGTCGCCGAGGACCGTGAGTTGAGGCGCCTCCTCGCCCGCGCGATCAACACACTGCCGGAGCGCGAGAAGACCGTCGTCACCCTCTACTACTACGAAGGACTCACCCTCGCGGAGATCGGCAACGTCCTCGGCGTGACAGAGAGCCGCGTGAGCCAGATCCACACCAAATCGGTGCTCCAGCTGAGAGCGAAGCTGGCGAGTTTCGGACGGTGAGGTGCGCCGGGCAGGCGCGCTGCTGAATCGTGTCTGCCACGCCCCATGAATCGTGTCTGCCACGCCCCACGGCCGTCCCTCGGCCCGGCTCCCGCACCGGTGGCACGCTTGAACGGACTCCCGTGCCGGGCCCCGCGTCCGTAAAGTGGAGACGTGCCAAGGATTCGAGCGGCCTCCGTGGCCGAGCACCGGTCGATGCAGCGCGGCGCCCTCCTGGACGCCGCGCGATCCCTGCTGTCCGAAGGCGGTACGGAGGCGCTGACCTTCCCCGCGCTCGCCGAGCGCACGGGACTCGCGCGATCCTCCGTCTACGAGTACTTCCGCTCCCGGGCCGCCGTCGTCGAAGAGCTCTGCGAGGTCGACTTCCCCGTCTGGGCTGCGGAGGTGTCCGCCGCGATGCAGGCCGCCGACACCGCCGAGGGCAAGGTCGAGGCGTATGTGCGCCAACAGCTCTCCCTGGTCGGCGACCGAAGGCACCGCGCCGTCGTCGCGATCTCCGCGAGCGAACTCGACGCGGGGGCGCGAGAGAAGATCCGGGCGGCGCACGGCGGCCTCGTCGCGATGATCGTCGAAGCACTCGAAACACTCGGACACGAACAGCCCCGGCTCGCCGCGATGCTGCTCCAGGGCATCGTCGACGCGGCGGTCCGGCGAATCGAGCTGGGAGCGGCGGAAGACCCCGGGGCGATCACGGAGGCGGCTGTGGGGATGGCGTTGCGGGGCGTCCGGGGC
>NZ_JBNJLS010000021.1:0-169998 GCF_050510915.1 Streptomyces odontotermitis
GACGGTGACCTCGAAGGGCTGCCAGCCGTACCGGTCGAGGGCGCGGGTGAGGGCCGCCACCATCTCCTCGTCGAACTGGGCCCCGGCGCACCGCTGGAGCTCCGCCACCGCGTCCGCCACGGGCCGCGCCCGCCGGTAGGAGCGGGTGGACGTCATCGCGTCGAAGGCGTCCGCGACGGCCACCACCCGGGCGGACTCCGGGATCTGACGCCCCACCAGGCCGTACGGGTAGCCGCTGCCGTCGATCCGCTCGTGATGGTGCAGGATCGCCCCGCGCGCCTCGTCGAGGAAGCCGATGCCGCGCACCATCTCGTGCCCGTACTCGGGGTGCAGCTCGATGATGCGCCGCTCCTCGGGGGTGAGCGGCCCGTCCTTCCGCAACAGGCGTGTGGGGACGCCGAGTTTGCCGACGTCGTGCAGGATGCCCGCGAACCGCAGGACCTCCACCCGCTCCTCGGCCAGGCCCAGTTCGCGCGCGATCATCACGGAGGCGCGGCCCACCCGCTCGCTGTGCCCGCGCGTGTACTGGTCCTTGAGGTCGACGGCCTGCACGAGGGCGCGGATGGTGGCCTGGTGGGCGGCGCGCTCGCGGTGGTACTGGGCGAACACCCAGCAGGAGATGTACATCGGCAGCAGGACGAGGAGCGCGGCCGGCGGCCCGTAGGGGCTGCTCCACAGGACCGCCATCGTCAGCCCGGCGAGCCCGTGCACGGCGACGGGCGCGAGCAGCCGCGGGAAGTGCCCCCGCCACGCGGACCGCACGGGCACCCTCTCGGCGAGAACGAGCACGCCCCCGTCCAGGGCCGCGAGCACCGCGCAGAAGGCGAACACGGCGGCGCCCGCGGGCACGAGGACGTACGGGAAGTCGGGCGCACGGACCGCGGCGGGCCCCTCCAGCGCACCGAAGGCGCGGGCCGACACCGAGGCGGCCAGGGCGAGTTGGGCCGCCCGCCACAGGCGCCGCACCGCGCGCGGACGCCGCTGCACGCGCGTGAGCAGCGCGCAGGGCACACCGACGAGGGCGGCTGCGGCGGGCGGCAGCAGGAACACCCCGGCGAGCAGCACCGGGAAGAAGGCGCCCATGCCCTGCGGGGCGCGGGTCCGGGCGCCGAGCAGGCGGCACCGGGTGAGCTGCTCGCACCCGGCGTAGAGGGCGGCGAGCAGCGCGACGGCGGGCCAGGGCGTGCGCGGGGTCAGGGCGGGCGCGGCACAGAGCCCGGCGCCGAGGGCGACGCACAGGATGTAGCCGCGGGCCCATGGCGCGTCCGACCGCATGGAGCTCTCCTCCCCGTTCCAGGTCCGGAGACTAGAACGGGGGGTGGGGCACGCCTCGTGTCACTGCCCCGGATTAGCACGTTCGAGTGATGAACCGCCGTAAAAGCGGGGCGAGTTGGCTACTGAAGGCGTACGGGGGTGAGTGTCCGCACGCGGTACACCTTCAGCAGGCGCGGCTCATACGGCAGGCGCGGCTCAGGCTTCCTTGGTCAGGTCCTGGTCGGGGACCGCCTGGCCGGAGCGGATCAGGTCGATGCGGCCCATGACCTTGGCGCGCAGGTCCACGGGCACGTCGTCCTGCCCGCAGCAGCGCTTGACCAGCTTCTTCACCGCCTGCTCGAGTCCGTACTTCTCCAAGCACGGCGAGCACTCCTCGAAGTGCGTCTCGAACTTGGTGCAGTCGCTGTCCGGCATCTCGTGGTCCAGGAACTCATAGAGATGGTCCAGGACTTCACTGCAATCCGTCTCGTGCGGCTCTCCGCAGCTCATGAGCCCGAGCCTTTCGCTTCGTTCGACTCTCCGGCGCCGGCCGGGACGAGTCCGCGGTCACGCGCGTAGTCCTCGAGCATGCCGCGGAGTTGGCGGCGGCCCCGGTGGAGCCGGGACATCACCGTACCGATGGGTGTACCCATGATGTCCGCGATCTCCTTGTACGCAAAGCCCTCTACGTCGGCCAGATAGACGGCGATGCGGAACTCTTCGGGGATCGCCTGCAGAGCGGACTTCACGTCCGAGTCGGGCAGGTGGTCGAGGGCCTGGGACTCGGCGGAGCGCAGACCGGTCGACATGTGCGACTCGGCGCGCGCCAGCTGCCAGTCCTCGATCTCCTCGGCGGCGCTGCGCTGGGGCTCGCGCTGCTTCTTGCGGTACGAGTTGATGAAGGTGTTGGTGAGGATGCGGTACAGCCACGCCTTGAGGTTGGTGCCCTCGCGGAACTGGTGGAACGACGCGTACGCCTTGGCGTAGGTCTCCTGGACCAGATCCTCGGCGTCGGCCGGGTTGCGCGTCATGCGCAGGGCGGCCGAGTACATCTGGTCGAGGAAGGTGAGGGCGTCCCGCTCGAAGCGCGCGTTGCGCTCGGCGGCGGACTCCTCCGGCTGCTCCGCCTGGCCCTGTGCGGTCCCTGCGTCGGTCCCTGTGACCGGACCCACCTCCTTCAACGACGTGACGGGATCGATGCCGACCCCACTCGAATCGGAGGATAGACGACGACCCGCTGCCCGCGCCGCTCGAATAGGACCGGTCTTGGGCGCGCTCAGCACGGTCCACTCCAGGTCAGAGGCGGTGGAGCGGCTCGGGCAGATGGTCGAACCCATGAGGCGGGACTCCTTCTAATACGGGCTGCTGACGTCTTTCGTTCGCCACAACAGTGGTTAGACGCTCAACATTCCCGCCCAGCGCGTGACGCCGTCGACGAGGAGCTGAAGGGCCTCGTCCTGCCCGAGGTCTGCGCGCTTGGGGATCGCGAAGCCATGGTCCCCGTACGGGATCTCGACCAGTTCGTACGCGGCGTCCGCCGGGAACTCGGCGGGCTTGCCGAAGGGGTCGTTGCCGCCCTGCACCACGAGGGTCGGCACCCCGGCGCCGAGGAGCTCGTCGGCGCGTGACTTCTCGGGCCTGCCCGGCGGGTGCAGCGGGAAGCTGAGGGCGAGCACGGCGGCGGCGCCCAGCTCGGTGGCGGTGCGGCAGGCGACGCGGGCCCCGGCGCTGCGGCCCCCGGAGATCACCGGGAGGCCCGGCTTCGCGAGGGCGGGCCAGATCCCGCGCCAGCCGGCGTCGAGGGTCTTCGGCGCGGGCGCCACCTTCTTGCCCGCCACCCGCCACGGCTGCTCGACGAGGGCGACGGTCACGCCGTGCGCGGGCAGGGCGGCGGCGAGGGCCTGCAGGTCCCGGGCCTCGATGCCGCCACCGGCGCCGTGGCTGACGGCGAGGACGGCGCGGGCCTTCTTGGCGGGAGCCTTGTGCCAGGTGATGCGGGCATCGCCGACGTCGGTGGAAATGGTCTCGGTCGTGGTCACGCGGCCATTTTGCCGCGCGCCCGCCACGCCCGTCGGCAGCCTCAGAACAGCGTGCCCTCCTCCGGGCCCTCCAGCTCCGTCAGCAGCTCCGGACCGTTGTTCCGTACGTTGCTGACGGCCGTCGACACCGGGTAGGCGCGCATCAGGCCGGTCGGCGGCGGCTCCAGGAGCGGGCGCAGCTCCTCCGCGTCGGTGCGCGTCGGGTCCAGCCACGCGTCCCAGCGGTCCGGGGTCAGCATCAGCGGCATGCGCGGGTGGATGTCGGCGAGCGAGCGCGGGCCCTCCTTGGGCGCGACGCCCAGCGGCGCCGTCTCCGCCTCCGTCGTGATCACGGAGCAGGTCACCCACCAGGCGAGCGGGTGCTCGTCGGGCAGCGTCCGGTCCCGCCAGAACTCGTAGAGCCCGGCCATCGCGAAGACCGAGCCGTCGGCCGGGGTCACGAAGTACGGCTGCT
Organism: Streptomyces odontotermitis; assembly: GCF_050510915.1. NCBI lineage: Bacteria > Bacillati > Actinomycetota > Actinomycetes > Kitasatosporales > Streptomycetaceae > Streptomyces > Streptomyces odontotermitis. The sequence continues at coordinate 3,748 of NZ_JBNJLS010000021.1, forward strand.
TGCGGGGGCGCTTCTTCTTGCCCTCGACCTCCAGCTGGCGCTCCTCGACCGCGGTCACCCACTCGTAATAGCCGTCCGCGGGCAGGATGCAGCGGCGGGCGGCGAAGGCCCGGCGGTACGAGGGCTTCTCGTGCACGGTCTCGGCGCGGGCGTTGATCATGCGCGCCCCGCCCTCGGGAGTCTTCGACCAGGCAGGGACGAGCCCCCACTTGAGCTTGCGCAGCTGGCGAACCGGCCTCGGCGATCCGGCGTCTTTCACCGGACGGTCCAGGACCGCGTAGACCTCCTTGGTCGGGGCCACGTTGAAGTCCGGAGCCAGCGTCTCCTCCGGCTCCCACTTCTCGATCTCAAAGACTCCTGCGAGATCCTCGGGCCTACGACTCGATGCATACCGACCACACATACGTGCCAGACTGCCATGCCGCGTACGACCAGAGGGAGCCCTGTCCGACGTATGGAAAGCACCGCATCCACCAGCCTGACCGGCCTCTGGGACCGGGTCTTCGGCACCCAGGCCGCCCCCGAGCAGTGGCTGGTGATCGCCTGCGGCGTCGCCGCCCTCGCCGTCGTCGTGCAGCACTCCATATGGCGCGTGGCCCGCAACGCGATCACCATCGCGCACGAGGGCGGCCACGGCCTCGTGGCCCTGCTCACGGGCCGCCAGCTCAGCGGCATCCGGCTGCACTCCGACACCAGCGGCCTCACCGTCAGCCGCGGCAAGCCCACCGGGCTCGGCATGATCCTGACGGCCGCCTCCGGCTACACCGCGCCCCCGCTCCTCGGCCTCGGCGGCGCCGCCCTGCTCGCGGCCGGGCACATCACGGCGCTGCTCTGGCTCGCGACGGCCCTGCTCGTGGCGATGCTCGTGATGATCCGCAACGCGTACGGGGCACTCACCGTGATCCTCACCGGGGGCGCCTTCCTGCTGGTGTCGTGGCTGACCAGCTCCCAGGTGCAGGCGGTGTTCGCGTACGTGGTGGTGTGGTTCCTGCTCCTCGGCGGGGTGCGCCCCGCATTCGAGCTGCAGGCCAAGCGCAGGCGCGGCGGCGCGGGCGACTCGGACGCGGACCAGCTGGCCCGGCTCACCGGCATCGCGCCCGCGCTGTGGCTGTTCGTCTTCCACGCCGTCTCGCTCTGCTGTCTGCTCGCGGGCGGGCGCTGGCTGCTGGACGTCTGAGCACACGGCGGGGCGTCGGCTTCCTGCACCGGCTTCCTGCACCGGCTTCCTGCACCGGCTTCCTGTACCGGCTTCCTGTACCGGCTTCCTGTACCGGCTTCCTGCACCGGCTTCCCGCGGCAGCTTCCTGCGGGCGGGCGATCGATCAAGATCTGCGGTCCCCGCCAGCCATTAAAGTGAGGGCATGACCGCGAATCCTGCGCACACCGCCCTCTGGCCAGCCCCGCACGCGAGCGGAGCCGTCGCCGCGACGGTCCACGTGCCCGGATCCAAGTCGGTCACCAACCGCGCCCTGGTGCTCGCCGCGCTCGCCGCCGAGCCCGGCTGGCTGCGCCGCCCGCTGCGCTCCCGCGACACCCTGCTGATGGCGGGGGCCCTGCGCGCGATGGGCGTCGGCATCGAGGAGACGGTCACGTCCAGCTCGTCCGTCGCGGGGGGCCCGGACGGGACCGGTGAGTCCTGGCGCATCATCCCCTCGGGCCTCGGCGGCCCGGCCACGGTCGACGTGGGCAACGCGGGCACGGTCATGCGCTTCCTGCCCCCCGTCGCCACGCTCGCCGACGGCCCGATCCGCTTCGACGGCGACCCCCGTTCGTACGAGCGCCCGCTGCACGGCGTGATCGACGCCCTGCGCACCCTCGGCGCCCGCATCGACGACGACGGCCGCGGCGCGCTCCCGCTGACCGTGCACGGCGGCGGCGCCCTGGAGGGCGGCCCGGTCGAGATCGACGCCTCCTCGTCGTCGCAGTTCGTGAGCGCCCTGCTGCTCTCGGGCCCGCGCTTCAACCAGGGCGTGGAGGTACGGCACGTGGGCGGCCCGCTGCCGTCCCTGCCGCACATCCGCATGACCGTCGACATGCTCCGCGCCGTCGGCGCCCAGGTCGACGAGCCGGAGTCGGGCGGCGAGCCCAACGTCTGGCGGGTCACCCCGGGCGCCCTGCTCGGCCGGGACATCGTCATCGAGCCGGACCTGTCGAACGCGCAGCCGTTCCTGGCCGCGGCCCTGGTCACCGGCGGCCAGGTCACCATCCCGGACTGGCCCGAGCGCACCACCCAGCCCGGCGACGCGCTGCGCCAGATCTTCACCGAGATGGGCGGTTCCTGCGAACTGACCGAGAAGGGCCTGGAGTTCACCGGCTCGGGCACGATCCACGGCATCGACGTCGACCTCAGCGAGGTCGGCGAGCTGACCCCCGGCATCGCCGCGGTGGCCGCCCTCGCCGACTCGCCCTCGACCCTGCGCGGCGTCGCCCACCTCCGCCTCCACGAGACGGACCGCCTGGCCGCCCTCACGAAGGAGATCAACGAGCTCGGCGGCGACGTCACCGAGACCGCCGACGGCCTGCACATCCGCCCGCGCCGGCTGCACGGCGGGATCTTCCACACGTACGACGACCACCGCATGGCGACCGCGGGCGCCGTCATCGGCCTGGCCGTGGAGGGCGTGCAGATCGAGAACGTGGCGACGACGGCCAAGACCCTCCCCGACTTCCCCGAGCTGTGGACCGGGATGCTCGGGAACTGACGGGCGGACGAGACGACCATGCGCCGCTACGGCAAGAACCCCGACGAGGACGACATCCGCGTCCGCCCCAACCGCAAGGGCAACCGGCCGCGGACGAACATCCGCCCCAAGCACGAGGACGCGGCCGAGGGCATGGTCCTCACCGTCGACCGGGGCCGCCTCACCGTCCTCATCGACGACCGTCCCGTGACCGCCATGAAGGCCCGCGAGCTGGGCCGGAAGGCAGCCGTGGTCGGCGACCGGGTGGCCGTCGTCGGCGACCTGTCCGGCAAGAAGGACACCCTCGCCCGCATCGTCCGCATCGAGGGCCGCACCTCGGTGCTGCGGCGCACGGCGGACGACGACGACCCCTACGAGCGGGTCGTCGTCGCCAACGCCGACCAGCTGGCCATCGTCACGGCGCTCGCCGACCCCGAGCCGCGCCCCCGCATGATCGACCGCTGCCTGGTCGCGGCGTACGACGGCGGCCTCACCCCGCTCCTCGTCCTCACCAAGTCGGACCTCGCCCCGGCGGACGAACTCCTGGAGCTGTACGGGGACCTGGACATCCCGTACGTCGTGACGAACCGCGAGGAGCTGGAGAACGGGGACGCGGCGGACCGGGTCCGCGAGCAGCTGCACGGCAAGGTCACGGCCTTCGTCGGGCACTCCGGAGTCGGCAAGACGACGCTGGTGAACGCGCTGGTCCCCGAGGACCGCCGACGCACGACCGGGCATGTGAACGCGGTGACCGGCCGCGGCCGCCACACCACCACCTCGGCCCTGGCCCTGCCGCTCCCGGACGACGGCGGCTGGGTGGTCGACACCCCGGGCGTGCGCTCCTTCGGCCTGCACCACGTGGACCCGTCCCGCGTCATCCACGCCTTCCCCGACCTGGAGCCGGGCACGGAGAACTGCCCGCGCGCATGCAGCCACGACGAGCCGGACTGCGCCCTGGACGCCTGGGTCGCCGAGGGCCACGCGGACCCGGCGCGCCTGTACTCCCTGCGCCGCCTGCTCGCCACCCGCGAGCGCCGCGACGGCGACTGACCTCAGCGTGATCTCCGCGCCGTTACGGCAACTGACCTTCGCGTTGTTTGCGTCAACCAAGGCCCGGTAAATGCATAATCGCACCGAGCCCGAAGCGGTCACGGACGTAGCAATGCAGGAGGCAGATTCATGGCGTGGCTGCTGGTCATCGTCGCCGGAATCCTCGAGACCGGGTTCGCGGTCTGTCTGAAGCTCTCCCACGGCTTCACCAGGCTCTGGCCCACGGTCGCCTTCGCCTGCTTCGCGCTCGGCAGCTTCGGCCTCCTGACGCTGGCCCTGAAGAAGCTCGACGTCGGCCCCGCGTACGCGGTGTGGACGGGCATCGGGGCGGCGGGCACCGCGATCTACGGCATGATCTTCCTGGGCGACCTGGTGTCCACGCTCAAGATCATCTCGATCTCGTTCGTCATCATCGGCGTCATCGGCCTGCAGCTCTCCGGCTCGGCCCACTGACACCCGGTCCCAGCGCCTACCCGGCAGGCCATCTCGCGACGAGCCCCCGGACCAGCTCCGCGGGGTCCTCGCCCTTCGCCGCGGGCGCGACGACGTACGACAGGGCGAGCCGGACCGCGCTCTCGCAGGCCCGCGTCATCTCCTCGGCCCGCTCCCCCGGTGCCCCGATGGCCACCACCACCCGGTCCCGCACCAGGGCGAGCAGCTCGCCGGGCGAGGGCACCCCCGCGTCGGCCCGGCGCTGTGCGGGGACCGGGGAGGTGGAGGCGGCGGTGCGGCTCGGCGGGGGCAGACTCTCGCTCCAGCAGCCGGTGAGGACCGCCCGCACCAGGGCGTTGCCGCGCGCCGCGCCGATGGTCCAGGCACCGACGGCGGCCAGGCGGTCCACCGGGTCGCGCGCCTCGGCGAGGGCGCGCTCGACACCGCTGAGATAACTGTCGGTCTCGCGGCGCAGCAGGGCGCGCGCGAGCCCGTCCTTGCTGCCGAACTCGTTGTAGAGCGTCTGCCGGGAGACCCCGGCGACGGCAGCGACATCGACCATGCGGACGCCTGCCCATGGCCTGCGGGCCAGAGCGGTATAGGCCGCGTCCAGTAAGGAATCCCGCGCTGCGGGCATCATGGCCTCCCCGGGCCGGGGACCTGTCTGGAGTTGTGGCGTGCATCAGGGAGCGGCCCCGGCTCTGGGGCCAGAGTTGACGGGCCCGGCGGCAGTGTCAATAGCCCTGAAGGCCCTGCTCCGCGTACGGTCACGGACGCGCTGTGGCTCGGCCAGATCGGGATCGATACTGTTCACTCATGCCCGACTACCACGATGATCTGCGTCTCGCCCACGTCCTCGCGGACGCCGCCGACGCCGCGACGATGGACCGGTTCAAGGCACTCGATCTGAAGGTCGAGACCAAGCCGGACATGACGCCGGTCAGCGAGGCCGACAAGGCGGCCGAGGAGCTGATCCGCGGCAACCTCCAGCGCGCCCGGCCGCGCGACGCGATCCTCGGCGAGGAGTACGGCATCGAGGGCACGGGCCCGCGCCGCTGGGTGATCGACCCGATCGACGGCACGAAGAACTACGTCCGCGGCGTGCCCGTCTGGGCGACCCTCATCTCCCTCATGGAGGCGGGGCCGATTGATTCTGCGCCGCGCAGCGGCTCGTTTGAGGGCGGTGGTGGGAGACGGGCGGGCGGCTATCAGCCGGTGGTCGGCGTGGTGTCGGCCCCGGCGCTCGGGCGGCGCTGGTGGGCGGCGAAAGGCGGCGGCGCCTACACCGGGCGCAGCCTGTCGTCGGCGACGCGGCTGCGCGTCTCCCAGGTGTCCCGGCTCCAGGACGCCTCGTTCGCCTACTCCTCCCTCACGGGCTGGGAGGAACAGGGCCGCCTCGACGGCTTCATGGACCTCCAGCGCGCGGTCTGGCGCACCCGCGGCTACGGCGACTTCTGGCCGTACATGATGGTCGCCGAGGGCTCCGTCGACCTCGCGGCCGAACCCGAGCTCTCCCTCTGGGACATGGCGGCCAACGCCATCGTCGTGACCGAGGCGGGCGGCACCTTCACCGGCCTCGACGGCACCCCGGGCCCGCACAGCGGCAACGCGGCGGCGTCGAACGGCCTGCTCCACGACGAGCTGCTCGGGTACCTCAACCAGCGTTACTGACCGGCCGGTCGGACCCACACCCCGGAGACGTACGTACGGCCGCCAAGGCGTACGTACGAAGAACGCACGCCCCTCAAGTGGCCCCGCGATCCCTCTTGTTGACGTCCCGGAGGGCTGTCACTCTGAAAGTCCCCCCACTTGTGAACTTGTGAATCCTTTCTCCAGGTATTCCAGAGGTCAACGGACGGCCAAGGAGACGGGGTTCTCCTAGGAGGTGGCTTCAGCCCATGCTCGTCCGCGACGCCATGAGCACCATGGTCCTCACCATCGGTCCCGCCCACACCCTCCGCCAAGCGGCCCGGCTGATGTCGGCGCGCCGCGTCGGCGCGGCCGTCGTCCTCGACCCCGACACCTGCGGCATCGGCATCCTGACCGAGCGCGACATCCTCAACTCCCTCGGCCTCGGCCAGAATCCGGACCACGAGACCGCGGGCACGCACACCACGACCGACGTCGTGTTCGCCGCCCCCGCCTGGACCCTGGAGGAGGCGGCGGACGCCATGACGCACGGCGGCTTCCGGCACCTCATCGTCCAGGATCACCAAGGGCCCGTCGGCATCGTCTCGGTGCGCGACATCATCCGCTGCTGGGCCCCGGCCCGGCACCCCGCCCCGACCCTCGCGGGCGGCTGAGAAACGGCGAACGGGCCGGACCCCCGAGGGGATCCGGCCCGCCGCCTATCTACGGCAAACAGCCTCAGCCGCGCAGGGCCTGGACCGCGGCCTCCAGCCGCTTGCCGAAGTCACCGTCCGCCTTGCGGAAGTTGTCGATCGCGCGCTCGGCGATGTCGTCGCGCGAGACGCCCGCGATGTTGCCCGCGAGGTTCTCGATCAGGCGCGCCTTCTCGTCCTCCGACATCAGCCGGTAGAGGTTGCCCGCCTGCACGAAGTCGTCGTCCTCGGCGTGCGAGGCGGCGGCGTGGTTGCCCGTGCCGCCGGTCACCGCGGAGGTCACCCACAGGGGCTTGTCCGTCTGGAACGGGCCGCCGAAGGAGTTGGGCTCGTAGTTCTTCGCGCCCTTGTGGCGGCCGTCGTACAGGTAGCCGTCCCGCGAGTTGGTCCGCGCCTCGGTGGCGTGCGGGCGGTTCACCGGCAGGTGGTCGGCGTTGATGCCGACGCGGTAGCGGTGCGCGTCCCCGTACGCGAAGAGGCGGCCCTGGAGCATCTTGTCGGGCGACGGGCCGATGCCCGGAACCAGGTGCGCGGGGCTGAAGATGGACTGCTCGACCTCGGCGAAGATGTTCTCCGGGTTGCGGTTGAGCTCCAGCCTGCCGATCTCGATCGGCGGGTAGTCCTCGTGCGGCCACACCTTGGTGAGGTCGAACGGGTTGAAGCGGTAGTTCGCCGCGTCGGCCGCGGGCATGATCTGCACCTGCACGGTCCAGCTCGGGAACTCCCCGCGCTCGATGGCCTCGCGCAGGTCACGCTGGTGCGAGTCGGGGTCCTTGCCGGCGAGCACCTCGGCCTCGCCGGCGGTGAGGTTCTTGATCCCCTGGTCCGTCTTGAAGTGGTACTTGACCCAGAAGACCTCGCCCGCCTCGTTGTTCCACTGGAAGGTGTGCGAGCCGTAGCCGTTCATGTGCCGGTACGAGGCCGGGATGCCGCGGTCGCCGAAGAGCCACGTCACCTGGTGGGTGCTCTCCGGGGAGAGCCCCCAGAAGTCCCAGACGTTGTCGGCTTCCTGGCTGCCCGTGTACGGGTCGCGCTTCTGCGTGTGGATGAAGTCCGGGAACTTGATGGCGTCCTTGATGAAGAAGACGGGGGTGTTGTTCCCGACGAGGTCGTAGTTCCCCTCCTCCGTGTAGAACTTCAGCGCGAAGCCACGGGGGTCACGCACGGCGTCGGCCGCACCGAGGTTGCCCGCGACGGTGGAGAACCGCAGGAACGTCTCGGTCTCCTTCCCGACCTCGGAGAGGAACTTGGCCCGCGTGTACTTGGTGACGTCGGCGGTCACGGTGAAGGTGCCGTAGGCGCCCGCACCCCGCGCGTGCACGATGCGCTCCGGAATGCGCTCGCGGTTGAAGTGCGCGAGCTTCTCGAGCAGCACCTGGTCCTGGACGAGCACGGGTCCGCCGACGCCCGCGGTCTCGCTGTTCTGGTTGTCCGCGACCGGGGCTCCGGCCTCCGTGGTGAGCGGTCCCTGCTCCGTCGTCACGTGCGCCTCCTGCGTGTTCTTGCTCGGTCCTGTCCCTTGGCGTGTGCCGTTCCCGACCCTACAATAGACATTGTCTAAGTCAAGTAAGCGTCCAAAGCCACACACTGTCGGGACTTAGGTCCCTTGCCTGTTAGGCTGGTCTTTATGAGTGACCTGTTGGAACGACTGCGCGGACGAGGCTGGCGCATGACCGCGCAGCGGCGCGTCGTGGCCGAGGTCCTCGACGGCGACCACGTGCACCTCACCGCCGACGAGGTGCACGCCCGCGCCGCCGACCGCCTCCCCGAGATCTCGCGGGCGACGGTCTACAACACCCTGGGCGAGCTGGTGACGCTCGGCGAGGTCCTGGAGGTCTCCACGGACCGCCGCGCCAAGCGCTACGACCCGAACGCACACCGGCCCCACCACCACCTGGTCTGCGCCCGCTGCGGCGCCATCCGCGACGTCCACCCCACCGGCAACCCCCTGACGAGCCTCCCCTCCTCGGAGCGCTTCGGCTTCACGGTGGAGGGCGTGGAGGTCACGTACAAGGGCATCTGCCCGGACTGCGCGTCGGCGTAGCGCACCCCGAGACTCCAAGGGCCCTGGCACCGCAAGGTGCCAGGGCCCTTGGGATTGCGCCGTTCGCGGGCAGGTGTTCCGCACGGCGAATGGGGTCTCCGCTGCTCGAGCGGAGCCGAGAGCTTGGGGAAGGGTGGGCACGAACCACCCACGGCCCGCGCCAAGCAACGAATCCCAGCCAAGTAGCACCCCTTCCCCAATCTGACGGTCCGTCATATCGTCAACGGCGCCCAACATCCGCCTGCCCTCCGCAAGGAGAAACCGTGGGAGATCCGCACCCGAAGCTAGAAGCCCACGACCTCACCCGAACCTTCGGCCGAGGCGCCGCGCAAGTAGCCGCCCTCGGCCCCCTGGACCTGAAAGTCGCCCCGGGCGAGTTCACCTGCATCGTCGGCCCCTCCGGCTGCGGAAAGAGCACCCTCCTCCGCATCGCCGCGGGCCTCCTCCGCCCCAGCAGGGGCGAGCTCACCATCCGTACGACATCCCCCCGCCCCGCCGCGATGATCTTCCAGGACTACGGCATCTACGACTGGAAAACGGTCCTCGCCAACGTCCGCTTCGGCCTGGACATCCAGAAGGTCCCACGCAAAGAGGCCACCGCCCGCGCCCGCGACTGGCTCACCCGCATGGGCCTCGCCGACTTCGCCGACGCCTACCCCGCCGCCCTCTCCGGCGGCATGCGCCAACGCGTCGCGATCGCAAGGGCGTTGGCGGTGGAGCCGGAGATCCTCCTCATGGACGAGCCGTTCGCCGCGCTCGACGCCCAGCTCCGCACGATCCTCCAGGACGAGCTCCTCGCCCTCACCCAGACCACCTCCACCACCACCCTCTTCATCACCCACAGCCTCGAAGAGGCGATCGTGCTCGGCGACCGCGTCCTGGTGATGTCGGCCCGCCCCGGCCGCATCATCGCCGAACACCACCCGCCCTTCCCCCGCCCCCGCACCGGCGACATCCGCACCTGCCCCGAATTCACCGCGCTCAAGGGCGAGTTGTGGGACCTCCTGCGCGGCGAGGTCGCCCCCAAGACGTCGCCCCGGGCGGCGGCATGAGCACCCTCACGAACAAGTCGGCCCCGGAAGACGTACTGGTGCGGCGGCCCGGCCCCCAGGAGCTGCACCCCGCCCGCACCCACCGCAGGCGCCGCGCCCTCGAAGTCTCCCTCGCCGTGGCCGTCCCCCTCGCCCTCGTCCTCCTGTGGCAACTGGCCGCCGTGAGCGGCTGGATCGACGACCGCGTCTACCCGGCCCCGCAGACGATCCTCGAGGACGGCTGGGAGCGCGCCGCCGACGGCGACCTGTGGCCCGACGTCTGGGCCACGCTCAAGCGGGTGCTCGCCGGCTATGCGATCGGCACGGTGACCGGCTATCTCCTCGGCCTGCTCATGGGCTCGCTCTCCGTCGTCCGTGCGGCACTCGAGCCCACCCTCGACGCCCTCTACGTCGTCCCGAAGCTGGCCCTGCTCCCCGTCTTCCTCAACATGTTCGGCCTCGGCGAGGGCCCCCAGATCGCGCTGGTCGCGGCCACCGTCTTCTTCTTCGTCTGGATCTCGACGATGGCGGCGGTCCTCGCGGTGCCTTCCGGCCACCGGGACGCGGGCCAGGTCTTCGGAGCCTCACCGTGGCAGATGTTCCGCCACGTCCTCCTTCCCGCCTCCCTGCCCGCCGTCCTCGTGGGCGCGCGGATCGCCGCGGGGGTGGCGGTGCTTGTGATCGTCGCGTCCGAGCAGATCGCCGCTTCGGACGGCCTCGGCCACCTCATCTTCGACTCCCGGGCCCTCTTCCAGAACGACGTGATGTTCGTCGGCATCGTCTGCGTCGCGGTCCTCGGCGTCGTCTTCTCCGAACTGGTGCGCCTGGCAGGCCGGTTGCTCACCCCCTGGGCCCCCCGGGACCGCGGCCGCGGCCAGTCGTAATCGCCCGCATACGTACGGAGGCACCGCCATGCACCGCACCACCCGCACCACCCGCACCACCCGCACGACGACGCTCCCCCTCACCCTGCTCCTGGCGGGCGCCCTGCTCGCCACGGCGGGCTGCGCCAAGGAGGACGACGCCCCCGACACCTCGGCACCCGCCAAGCCCCGCACCATCAAGACGGTCTCCGGCTGCGGCAAGGGCAGCTGGACCGACCCCGCCGACCTGGCCCCGGACCGCACCCCCGCCCGCTGCGACTCCGGCGCCCCCGCACCCCAGCCCCTCAAGAAGGAACGCAGCCTCACGATCGCGACCGGCACCCTGAGCGCCGAGTACGTCGCGCCCCTCCAAATGGCCGTGGAGAAGGGCGAGTTCAAGAAGGAGGGCCTGAACGTCCACCTGAAGGTGCTCCCCACCCCCGAAGCCCTCCCCCTGCTCGCCCAGGGCGACATCGCCGCCCAGTGGGCCGCCCCGGAAGCAGCCGTGATGAACGGCATCACCGGCGGCTTCGACATCAAGTGGACGGCCGGAAACTTCTCCCCCGACCCGAAGTCCAGGAGCGGCCTGTGGGTCCGCCTCAAGGAGGGCCAGCGGGCGACCCACGTCCCCATGGCGGGCCGCAAGCTCGGCACGATGATCGGCAAGGGCTCCGTCATCTCGTACCCCATGAACAAGGCCCTCAAGAAGCACGGCGGCGGCCTCGACAAGATCCAGTTCCAGCAGCTCGGCTCGGCCGACGTCCTCACCGCCCTGCAGAACGGCGGCGTCGACTCGGCCTGGCTCCTCGACCCGGTCTGGCGCAAGGTCGACGGCGACCGGCGCTTCGCCTTCCTCGGCGGCCAGCCCCAGGGCGAGCCCCTGGGCGGTCTCCTCTTCGGCCCGACCCTCCTCAAGGAGGACCCGGACGCGGGGGTGGCCCTGCTCCGCGCGTACATCAGGACGGTGAACACGTACTTCCGCGGCGACTACAAGAAGGACCCGGCCTTCGTCACCGACCTCGCAAAGCTCCTCAAGACCGACGAGTCGGTCCTCAAGTCCACCCCGTCCCTCCGCATGGACTGGGAGATCCGCTCCGGCACGACGGACCGCCTCCAGGACGCGTACGCGGCGGCGGGCGTCTCCAAGGGCGACAAGATCCCCGAGGAGAGGACGGTGGACCGCGCGCTGTACGAGGAGGCGGTGGGCCACAAGTAGGAAGCGGAAAACACCGGAGGCCCGGGACTCTTACGAGTCCCGGGCCTCCGGTTTCAGTAGCGGGGACAGGATTTGAACCTGCGACCTCTGGGTTATGAGCCCAGCGAGCTACCGAGCTGCTCCACCCCGCGTCGGTGAACCCAACAGTACGCCAGGCCCACGACCAGCGCAAATCCGGGCGGCGCCGCTACGCGGACAGCTCCTCCCGCAACGCGTCCCGCAGCCGTGTGGCCCGCTCGCACACCTCCGCGGGCCCGAGCTCCGCGGCCCGCGCGGCCCAGCGCTGCCCCTCCACGAGCTCCCCCCGACGCGCGTAGAGCAGAGCGAGCCGCAGCGCCGCCCGGCCGTGCCCCGCGTCGGCGGCCCGCGTCCACCACAGCGCGGCCTCCGGCTCGCTGCCCTCGCGGGCGAGCAGGAGACCCAGGTTGAACGCCCCGTTCCGGCTGCCCGCCTCCGCGGCCAGGCGGTACCACCGGGCCGCCTCGACGACGTCGCCCCGGCCCGCCGCCAGCATCCCGACCCGGACCTGCGCGCGCCGGTGCCCCTGCTCCGCCGCCCGCTCGTACCACTCCTCGCACTCGGACTTCTCCGCCACGCTCTCGCCGAGCGCCGGCGCCCCCGCGGGCGGACGGCGCGCGTCGAGCACACTCCCGAGCCGGTAGGCGGCCTCGGCGCTGCCGCCCCCGGCCGCGCACCGCAGATGCCGCTCGGCCTCCCGCTCGTCGCCGTCGCGCAGGCGCGCGGTGCCGACCTGGAGCGCGGCGTCGGTGTGCCCGGCCGCCGCCGCCCGCTCGTACCAGCGCAGGGCCGAGTCGTCCTCGCCCCGGCTCGCGTACAGGATCCCGAGGTTGAAGGCCGCGTCCACGCTGCCCGCCTCGGCGGCCTTGGAGAACCACGGCTCGGCACCGGCCGCGTCGCCGCCCTGGAGCAGCAGCACGGCGAGCGCGTTGGCGGCCTCGCGGTGTCCGGCGTAGGCCGCGCGCCGGTACCACTGGTCGGCCTGCGCGGTGCGGCCCTGCTCGGCGCAGAGCAGCCCGAGGTTGTACGCGCCGTTCACGTCGCCCGCGTCCATGGCCGCGCGGTACCAGCGCTCGGCGGTCTGGGTCTCGCCGCGCTCGGCGTGCAGGGCGCCCAGCGCGTTCGCCGCGTTCCCGTCGCCGTCCTGGGCGGCCCGCAGCCACCAGACGGCGGCGCTCTCCTCGTCGCCCGCGTCGCGCAGCAGGAAGCCGAGCGCGCAGGCGGCCCGGGACTCGCCGTCCTTGGCGGACGTCAGATACCAGCGCCCGGCCTCCTTGAGCTCGCCCCGCTGTTCCAGGATCGCGCCGAGGTGCAGCGCCGCCCTGCGGTGGCCGCGCGCGGCCGCCTGGCGGTACCACTGCTCGGCCTCGGTACGCTCGGCCTCGCCGTGGCCCGGCTTCGCGTTCCGGTCGACGGCGCGGGCCAGGCGGTAGGCGGCCTCGCGGTGGCCGCGCTCGGCGGCGGTGCGCATCCAGCGCTCGGAGCCCACGTCGCCGCGGTGCTCCAGGAGGTCGGCGAGCGCGTACGCGCCGAGGGTGTGGCCCTGCTCGGCGGACTGCCGCAGCCAGTACTCGGCGGCGGGCTCGTCGCCGCGCTCACGGTGGTGGCGCCCGAGCGCGTGCGCCGCGGCCGCGGAACCGGCGACGGCGGCGACCCGCCACCAGCCGGCCGCCTCGTCCGCGTAGCCGCGCTGGTGGAGCAGGACGCCGAGGTTGTTGGCCGCTGCGCGGTCACCCTCGGCGGTCGCGGCGCGCAGCAGAGACTCGGCCCCGTCGAGATCACCGCGGCGCAGCAGCAGGCTGCCGAGGACGCTCATCGCGTCGACGTCCCCGGCCTCGGCGGCAATCCGATGCCGCAACTCCTCCGCGGCCGTCCCGGGGTCCTCCCGGTCGGCCGGCTGCACAAACCGCCCTGTCTCCAACAGAGTTGCCTTGTCCCCCATAACGTCCATCGTCGCACCACCTGCAACCTGGGTACACCTCGTATACCGCAGCCAGTGAGGTCACTTCAGCGTTTTGTCGACATGCCCACAGAGAGATAAGTGAAACACAGATCCCTCAACTCGCCCCCTGCGGAGCACGGTTCGCACAAACAGGCACGGGCCGGTGGCAAGGTCATCGGCATAGGCCATGACAAGGCCGCCCCACGCGGCCCGGACACAACGACGAGGGCCCGGATCCTGTGATCAGGATCCGGGCCCTCGTCTTCAGTAGCGGGGACAGGATTTGAACCTGCGACCTCTGGGTTATGAGCCCAGCGAGCTACCGAGCTGCTCCACCCCGCGCCGTTGTGCGGCAACCGTACCACGGCACGGGGTGGAGCCCTTCCGGGCGGCCTCAGTCGCCCTTCTTACTGCCCTTCGCGGCCTTGTCCGAGGCGTCCTCGGCCCGCTGCAGCGCCTCCTGGAGACGCTTCTGGGCCTCGCCGTACGCCTTCCAGTCGCCGTCCTTCATGGCCGTCTCGCCCTCCTCGAACGCCTTCTGGGCGTCGTCGAGGGCGGCCTTGACCGTCGGGTCGTTCGTCTTCGGCGGCTTGGTCGGCTCGTCGCCGCCTTCATCCGGCGGCTTGGTGCCGCCGTCGACGCCGAAGACCTGGTTGAGGCCGTCGCTCAGGGAATCCGCGAAGGCGGTCTCCGTCCCGTAGGACACCGCGACCTTCTTCAGGAGCGGATACGCCGACTTGCGTCCCTGGACGTAGACGGGCTCGACGTACAAGAAGCCGTCGTCCAGGGGCACGGTCAGCAGATTGCCGTAGAGGACGTCGGAGTCGGCGCCCTTCATGTCGCGGACGAAGTTGCCGACCTCCGTCATGGAGTTCAGCTTGTTCTGCACCTGTTCCGGGCCGTCGACGTCGCCTCTGACTCTGAGCAGCTGCATCTTGCCGTAGTTCTTGCTTCTCGCGTCGGCGTCGACCGACATGAAGGCCCGTAGGTTCGGCCGCTCACTGGGGGTGAACGTCGTCGTCAGGGAGAACTGCTGCTGCGACTGACCCGGCGACTTCATGGACAGGTAGTACGGCGGAACCGCGCTCTGGTCCTTCTTGGTCGGGTCGTTCGGCACCTGCCAGGCGTCACTCGCGTTGTAGAACTGGCCGGGGTCCGTGACGTGGTACTTCGTCAGCAGTTCGCGCTGCACCTTGAACATGTCCTGCGGGTAGCGCAGGTGGTCCATCAGCTTCGGCGGGATCTCGCTCTTGTCCTTGACCGTGCCGGGGAACGCCTTCTTCCAGGTCTTCAGGACCGGGTCCTTGTCGTCCCAGGTGTAGAGCTTGACGTCACCGGTGTACGCGTCGACGGTCGCCTTCACCGAGTTCCGGATGTAGTTGACCTGGTTCTGCTGCGCGATCACCGTGCGCTGGCTGTCGGCCTGCGACAGGGAGTCGGCGGTGCTGTCGCCGAGGGTGGTCCGCGAGGCGTACGGATATCCGTTGCTCGTGGTGTACGCGTCGACGACCCACTGGATGCGGCCGTCGACCACCGTCGGATACACGTCGCCGTCGATGGTCAGCCAGGGCGCCACCGCCTCGACCCGCTCCTTGGGGGTGCGGTTGTAGAGGATCCGCGAACCCTCGCCGATCGCGCCCGAGTACAGGATCTGCGGCTCTCCGAAGGACACCGCGTACGCGGCGCGGTTGATCGGATTGGAGAGGTTGACCCCGCTCTTGCCCTTGTAGCTGTAGGTCTTCTGGCCGCCGCCGTCCTCTTCGTAGTCGAGCTCCTTCTGGGGCCCGCCCACGATCGAGTACTGCGTCGTCTTCTCGCCGTAGTAGATCCGCTGCTCGTACTCGCCGAGGTTGCCGGTGGTGGGCAGGCCGGACTCGGTGAAGTCCGGGGCGCCCTTGGAGCCCTTCTTCGTCTCCGTGCCCTTGGCGGCGACCATGCCGTAGCCGTGGGTGTAGGCGAAGTGGTCGTTGATCCAGTTCCGCTTGTCGAGCTTGTTCACGTTCAGCTCGCGCAGGCCCACGATGGTGTCCTGGCCGTTGTAGCGGTCCACGTCCAGCGTCTTGGGGAACTGGTAGTAGCTGCGCTCCTGCTCCAGCTGCTGGAACGTCGGCGAGACGATGTTCGGGTCGTTCAGCCGGTAGTTGGCGGCCGAGTCCGCGTCCTCACGCTTGTTCTTGGCGTCCTCGTCGACCTTGCCCGCGCCCTTGTAGTCCTCGGGCTTCACCCCGCTGATGCCGTAGGCGTTGCGGGTGGCCTCGATGTTCTTCTCGATGTACGGCGCTTCCTTGGCCTGCTCGTTCGGCTGGACCTGGAACTTCTGCACGATCGCGGGGTACAGGCCGCCGATGAGGATCGCGGAGAGCACCATCAGGCCGAAGCCGATGACCGGGAGCTGCCAGGTGCGCCGCCACAGCGTCGCGAAGAAGAGCAGGGCGCAGATGACGGCGATGCAGAACAGGATCGTCTTCGCCGGCAGATAGGCGTTCGCGTCGACGTACCGCAGGCCCGTCCAGTTGCTCGTCGCCTTGAAGTCACCGGACTTCACCGCGAGGCCGTACCGGTCGAGCCAGTACGCGACGGCCTTGAGCGCCACGAAGACGCCGAGCAGCACCGAGAGGTGACCGGTCGCGGCGGCGGTGGCCCGCCCGCCGGGGCTGGTGATCCGCAGCCCGCCGTACAGGTAGTGGGTGAGCGCGGCGGCGACGAGCGCGAGCACCGTGGCCGCGAAGCCGAAGCCGAGCAGGAAGCGGTACCAGGGCAGGTCGAACGCGAAGAAGGACACGTCCATGTGGAACTGCGGGTCCTTCTGGCCGAAGGAGACTCCGTTGACCCACAGCAGCCAGGTGCGCCACTGCCCCGCGGCGGAGGCACCGGCGATCAGACCCACCAGGGCGGTGATCCCGATCAGCAGCCACTTCTTGTACGGGGCGATGCCCATGCGGTACCGGTCGAGGCTCTGCTGCTCCACGGACATGGCGCTCAGCGGCGGCCGCAGCCGGTGGGCCAGCCAGATGTTCACGCCCACCGCGGCGGCCATCAGCAGCCCGAAGACGAAGAACAGACCGATCTTGGTCCACAGGGTCGTCGTGAAGACGGACGAATAGTGGACCGAGCGGTACCAGAGCCAGTCCGTCCAGAACCCCGCGAACATGACGAACGCCATGGCGAGAACCGCCAGGACGCCCAGAGTCATGAGCAGCGTCCGGACACGACGGGACGGTCGGCCCACTCTGATCCGTGGCCCCGTCGGGCCTCCGCGGCCTCCGCCGCGGTCCGGCATCTGGAAAGCCAAGGTGCGCACCTCGAAGTTCGCTGTTGATCCGTGAGGATCCGTGATGGTCCGTTATCGGTCAGGCCCCCGTGATCGCGGACCCTCACCTATGCAACTTACTCACGCTTTACTCGGTTCCCGTTTCCGGGGACTAACGAGGCAGGATTGTGACCATGTCCAACACTCCCATGGCAGCGAGCCCCCTCACCCGGGCCGTACTCGAACTCGACGAGTACGCCTCCGGCCTCGGCTGGGACCGGCCCGCACGCCTCTTCGCCCTCGTCGACACGGCGCGGCTGCGCACCCAAGAACCCGGCCTCGCCTCCCAGCTCGGCCTCGACGACGGCGTGGAGCACGCCGGCTACACCCCCATCGAGCAGGACGAGATTCCCGCGGACAAGGCGCTGGACGAGTTCCTCGGCACCATCGCCTGGCCGGACGCGGTGGCGGGCTGCGCCCTCACCGTGGAGCGCCTGATGCTGCCGCCGTCCGCCGAGACGTCCGTCCCCGACGGCCTGAGCGAGGCTCAGCTCGCGAAGTGGGTGGCGAAGCACCCCGACCGCCAGGAGGTCCGCATGACCGTCGCGGTGCTCCGTGACGGCGCCCGTGAGTCGGCGCTGCGGCTGCGCGAGAAGGACTCGCCCACGGAGGTCCTCACGGGCTCCGACCTGGTGCCGGGTCTCGCGGACGCGCTCGCCGCCACGTTCGCGGAGTAGCTCCGGACGTGCGTACGCGGGTGGGGTCGCCCCCGCCCGCGTACGGCTCCGCGTCATGGCCCTGGCCTCAGCCCTTGGTGCACTGCGGCAGGCCGGCGGTGTCTCCCTTGCGGATGTCCTTCAGCGCCTTGACCGCGTCGTCGATGGTGTGGACCTTGACCAGCGTGAGCCCGTCGGGGACGTCCTTCGCGGCGGCCGCGCAGTTCTCCTTGGGCGTCAGGAAGTACTGCGCCCCCTTCTCGCGGGCGCCGACCGTCTTCATCTCGATGCCGCCGATCGGGCCGACCTTGCCGCTGTCGTCGATCGTGCCGGTGCCCGCCACGAACTTGCCGCCCGTGAGGTCCTCGGGCGTCAGCTTGTCGACGATGCCGAGGGCGAACATCAGCCCGGCGCTGGGCCCGCCGACGTCGGCGAGCTTGATGTCGATCGTGAACGGGAAGGTGTGGTCCGTCCCGGCCTGGATACCCACGATGGCGCGGTCGCCCTTGTCCGCCTTCTTCGTGGTGATCGTGACGTCCTCGGTCTTCGTCGGCGCCTTGTTCGCCTTCTCGGCGGCGGCCGCCTCCTTGACGGGCACGATGGTGAAGGTGACCTTCTCGCCG
Organism: Streptomyces odontotermitis; assembly: GCF_050510915.1. Lineage (NCBI taxonomy): Bacteria > Bacillati > Actinomycetota > Actinomycetes > Kitasatosporales > Streptomycetaceae > Streptomyces > Streptomyces odontotermitis. The sequence goes on from NZ_JBNJLS010000021.1 coordinate 21,956, forward strand.
GGCTTGTGCTCGGTGACCAGCTTCGCGACGTCCGTCATCTCCTTGACGGGCTTTCCGTCCACCGCCTTGATCACGTCGCCCGCGTGCAGCTTGCCCTCGGCCGGGTCGCCCTTGACCACCGTGGAGACGATGACCTGCGACTTCACCGGGATGTCCAGCTCCTTCAGGGCGGCGACCTTGGCGCTCTCCTGGGACTGGCTGAACTCCTCGGCGTTCTCCTGGCTGGACTGCTGCTCCGTCTTCCCGTCCGGGTAGAGGGTGTCGTGCGGCACCACGATGTTGTCGTGGGCGATCCAGCCGTAGACCGCCTCCGCGAGGTTCATGTTGTAGTCGGCGCTGGTGACCCGGACCGTCGTCATGTTGAGGTGACCGGTCGTCGGGTACGTCTTGCGGCCGGAGATCTGCAGCACCGGCTCGCCGTCGTGGTCCCCGAGGGTGTTCACGGTGGGGCCCGGGGACATCTCCGAGTACGGGACCTTGATGAGCACTCCCGCGCAGAGCAGCGCGATCAGCATGAGGGTGGAGGCGAGCATCGTCGCAGTGCGGCGTGGCATGGAACGACAGTACGGGACGGGTCTGTCAACGCACCTGTGGGGCCGGTCCGTACGGGGCCCGGCCGCCTTCGTCGGGGCTCACGCCGCGTCGGTACCGGAGCCTGAGTGGGCGGGGGTCCTGGCGGTGTGGTCCGGCGCCTGGGACTTCTCCATCGCCTCGCGGAAGGCCGCGTAGCCGTTGAGCTCCGTGACGTCACCGGTCTTGCGGTTGCGCGCCGCCCAGCTCCCCCACAGGCCCGCGCCGACCGCAGCCAGAAGCGGAATCAGCAGCCAGGCAAGTGCCGCCACATCGACCTCCCGACCCCACGAGCAACCAGAACTGACCGATCAGCAGATTAACCATCCGCCTTCTCAACGCTCACGGCAGGGGTCGGGTTACGCAACCGGAACGGCCTTCTGGCGGTATGGACTTCGGCCCTCAGCAGGCGCCGACCCACTCCTCCTTGCCGTCGGTGAAGCGCTGGTGCTTCCAGATCGGCACTTCGTGCTTGAGGTCGTCGATCAGCTTGCGGCAGGCCGCGAACGCTTCCGCACGATGCGGGCACGAGACCGCGACGACCACCGCGAGGTCGCCGACGGCCAGGTCACCCACGCGGTGGACGGCGGCCAGCGCCCGTACGGGAAATTCGGCGACGACCTTCTCGGCCACACGGCGCATCTCGGCCTCGGCGGTGGGGTGGCTGGAGTAGCCCAGCTCGGCCACGTCCGCACCCCCGTCGTGGTTGCGCACGGTGCCGACGAAGAGCGCCGTGCCGCCCGCCGCGTCGTCGCCGGCGGCCTGGAAGACCTCGTCCAGGGAGAGCGGGGTGTCACGGATGGCAAGCAGCCGGATGGGGTCCTGGGCTGCCTGCTCGCCGGGGTGGTCGATCGTGGTGCGTGCCATGCCGCCATGGTGCCGCACGGCACGGACATCACGGAATAGCCGTTTCACCCGGCACGCGCGCGTGCCGCATTGGAGCTCCCTACAGGTCCCCCCGCCCAGCCCCTTTCCCGCCCCCGCCCAACCCCTTTCCGGAGCGCTGGCCGACTCCTTCCGGAGCGTCGGCCGGCTTCCGCCTCTCGGCTTCCCCGCAGAACCGTCCTCAGATCCGGCGCCGCGCCTTGCGCGCTCTGCGCACCACCGCCGCCGCGCCCAGCAGCGCGACCGTCGCGCCCGCGGCGCCCGCCGCCGTCGCGTCCTTGCGGCCGAGGCGGCGCCCGGCCACCGTCCGGCGCCCCGCCACCTCTTCCAGGAGCTCGGCGAGGACCTCCTCGTTGGTCCACTGCGGCCGCCACCCGGCGTCGTGCAGCCTGCTCCCGCTGACGACCCAGGGGTACATCGTGTACGCCAGGTCACCGGCCGGTGACGGGGTGAGACCGATGCGGTGCAGCCGGGCCGCGGCGCCGAGCGCGACGGTGGACGGCAGCTCCATGCGGCGGATGCCGCTGAGCTCCTCGACCTCTTCTTGTTCGAGCCAGCCGTCGCAGCCCACGGCGAGCTCGCCCTCGACCTTCTCCAGGACGGCGTACTCCAGGGCGCTGCACAGGTCTTCGACGTGGCAGAACTGCCAGGCGGGGTGCGAGCCGGCCACGACAAGGAGGCGCGGTGACTCGAAGTAGCGGGTCAGCGCCGTGTCCGTGCCGCCGACCAGGATGGCGGGGCGGACCACGGTCACGTTCAGGCCGGGGTGCGCGCGGGGTGCGCGGCGGGCGAGCCGCTCGACCTCCAGGAGGTCGCCGACGCCCGTGGCCTCGGCGGTCGCCCGCAGTTCGGCGTCTTCGGAGAGAGGGAGTTCGTTGTCCTCGAGTGCTCCGTAGACCATCGCCGACGTGCACAGGACGACGCGGTGGACCCCCGCGGCGGCGGCAGCGGTCAGCACGGTCTGGGTGCCCCGTACGTTGTACGCGGTGCGGGCCGCGGCGTCGGTCTCCAGATCGAGGTCGAGCGCGAGGTGCACCACGACGTCCACACCGCGCAGCTTCTCCGCGATCGCCGGGTCCCGGACGTCCAGGATGTGCCACTGCGCCTGGGCGCACTCGCCCCGGCGCTCGTCGATGGCCACGACCTGTTTGATCTCTTCGGCGGCCGCGAGCCGCTCCACCAGCAGCGCGCCCACACCGGACGCGGCACCGGTGACGGCCACGACGGGGCCGCGCACACCGGCTGGGGTTGAGAGGTTTCGCGCTGCGCGAACCTGTGGATCTGGGGAACTCACCGGGCGTCTCCAGCGGTTGTCTTCAGTACGTACGTGAATGACGCGTACGTACCAGGTGGCATCCATCCTGCCGCAGGCCCCGAGACGGCGAAGCACCGAGGCCCGAACCCGCCACGGTGTCTACGCTGGAGGGTGTTGTCGGGCAGCCGCCGCCGGAAGTCATCCGGCGGCCCTACGAGCCGAGGAATCCCGTGAGTGACACCCCATTCGGATTCGGCCTTCCGCCGGAGGAGCCGGAGAACGGCGACGAGGGCAAGAAGAAGGACACCCCCGGAGGGGAACAGGGCGCAGGTGGCCCCGCGAACCCCTTCGGCTTCGGCCTGCCCGGTGCGGGCGGTCCGGGCGGCGGGGACAATCCTTTCGCCGCGATGTTCGGTTCGATGAACCCGAACGACCTCGGGGCCGCCTTCCAGCAGCTCGGCCAGATGCTCTCGTACGAGGGCGGCCCGGTGAACTGGGACATGGCCAAGGACATCGCCCGCCAGACGGTCGCCCAGGGCACCCCTGACGGCACCAAGGACGCGAGCGTCGGCCCCGCCGAGCGCTCCGCCGTCGAGGAGGCCGTGCGCCTCGCCGACCTCTGGCTGGACGACGCGACGTCGCTGCCCTCGGGCTCCGGCTCGGCCGTGGCCTGGTCCCGCGCGGAGTGGGTGGAGGCGACCCTTCCGGTGTGGAAGGAGCTCGTCGACCCGGTGGCCGAGCGCGTGGGCCTGGCGATGGGCGACGTGCTGCCCGAGGAGATGCAGGCCATGGCGGGCCCGCTGATCGGGATGATGAAGTCCATGGGCGGCGCCATGTTCGGCCAGCAGATCGGGCAGGCCGTGGGCGTGCTCGCGGGCGAGGTCGTCGGCTCCACCGACATCGGCCTGCCGCTCGGCCCGTCCGGCAAGGCCGCCCTGCTGCCGGTGAACGTGGAGGCGTTCGGCAAGGACCTGGGCGTCCCCCAGGAGGAGGTCCGCCTCTACCTGGCGCTGCGCGAGGCCGCCCACCAGCGGCTCTTCGCCCACGTGCCGTGGCTGCGCTCGCACCTCTTCGGCGCTGTCGAGGGTTACGCGCGCGGGATCAAGGTCGACACCGCCAAGCTGGAGGACGTGGTCGGCCAGTTCGACCCGCAGAACCCCGAGGAGCTCCAGCAGGCGCTCCAGCAGGGCATGTTCCAGCCGGAGGACACTCCCGCGCAGAAGGCCGCGCTGGCCCGCCTGGAGACGGCTCTCGCGCTCGTCGAGGGCTGGGTGGACGCGGTGGTCCACGCCGCCGCCAAGCCGCGCCTCTCGTCGGCCGACGCGCTGCGCGAGACGCTGCGCCGCCGCCGGGCGACGGGCGGCCCCGCCGAGCAGACCTTCGCGACCCTGATCGGCCTGGAGCTGCGCCCGCGCCGCCTGCGGGACGCCTCGCGCCTGTGGGCCTCGCTCACGGACGCGCGCGGCGTCGACGGCCGCGACGGCCTGTGGGAGCACCCCGACATGCTCCCCACCGCCACGGACCTGGACGACCCGGACGGCTTCGTCCACCGCGAGCAGCTGGACTTCTCCGAGCTGGACAAGATGCTGGGCGAGGCGGCAGAGAAGCCCGATCTGAAGAAGAAGGACGAGGACGACAAGGGCGACGGCACCGAGTGAGCCTCCACGACGACGCCGTCCTCGTCCTGAAGACATACGACGACCAGGAAGAGCTGCGCCAGACCTACCTGGACCATCTCGCCGCTCATCCCGACGGCATGTGGAAGTCCTGCACGGACGGGCACATCACGGCGAGCGCCCTGGTCCTCGACCCGGAGCGCGGCAAGGTCCTGCTGACGTTGCACAAGAAGCTGCGCATGTGGCTCCAGATGGGCGGTCACTGCGAGACCCACGACGCCGGGCTCGCGGACGCGGCGCTGCGCGAGGGCACCGAGGAGTCCGGCATCCAAGGGCTCACGCTCCTGCCGGGCGGCCCGGTGCGCCTGGACCGCCACCACACGCCGTGCGCCTGGCACCTGGACGTGCAGTACGCCGCGCTGGCCCCGGCGGGCGCCGAGGAGCGGATCAGCGACGAGTCCTTGGACCTGCGCTGGTTCGGCTACGACGAGGTGGCCGGGGTGGCCGACGAGTCGGTCGTACGCCTGGTGGAGGCCACGCGCGCGAGGCTCTGACCGTCCTCTCCATGAGCATGCGTAAGGGGCGACCGCTTCGGTGGTCGCCCCTTACGCATGTCCGTAACTGCCGTACTAGCTCCAGACGTTGCCCTGGTTCTGCCCCCGGGCGCCCTGCTGTCCCATGCCGTACTGGGCGCGCATGCCCTGGCCGATCACGGCGTTCTGCGGCGGCAGCATCTCGCTGGGCTGCACCAGCGCGTAGCCCTGGCCCATGAAGCTGAGCTCCCAGCCCTCACCGGTGTTGCCGCGGCGGCGCCACACGCCCGTGGAGTGCGTCTGCGCCTGCATCTGCACCCGCAGGCCGTTGGACCAGGCCACGATCGCGTCGGCGTCCGCGTTCACGTACCGCTCCGGCGTGACCTGCAGCATCAGCGGCTGGCCCGAGGTCATCAGGGCGACCTTGCCGCGCCCGGTGATGTTGAGCTGGTACTTGCCGGAGCCGGAGATGCCGTACTGGCTGTCCACAGCGATGACTTGATGGGTCAGCGACGAGTCCATCGCGAGGACATAGCTGCTGTCCACGGTCAGGCCGTCCTGCTCCACGTCGACGACATGGATGTACTGCGCGAGGTTGGCGAGGTAGACGGCGCCCTGGCCGTGGCAGCGCATCAGGTCCAGGCCCTCGCCGGTGTGGGCGCGGGCCCGCTGCTGGCCCTGGCTCTGGTACTCGGCGTCGAACTCGATCAGCCCCTGGTAGGCGACCATCGCCCCCTTGCGGGCCAGCACGTCGTCGTGCCCCTCCAGGGCGACCCGCAGCATCTGCGGGTTCTGGACGGAGTAGCGCTCCTGCGTCTGCTGCTCGGCATGCGCGAAAAGTGTGCTCTGCATGACTTGTTGCTCCCCCTCAGCCCCGGGCTCGGAGACGGTCGGTGCTGTCCTCGCTGGGCTGTACGACGACGATGCCCTCTCCGGAGAAGCCCATCTGGTACGCCTCCCCGCTGCCGCGCCCGATGAGCGAGCCCGCCTTGAAGCTGCGCTTGCCCTTCACCTTCAGGTTCGGCGACCAGGCGACCAGCGCGTCCGGGTCGACGTACGTCTCGTCCTCGCCGCGGCCGCAGTCGACGACGATCGGGGTGCCGCGGGACGTCAGCGCGACCCAGCCCTGGCCGGAGATCTTGATGTTCCACAGGCCCTGTCCGGCGAACTTGGCCAGGCCCTTGACCCGCTCGACGCCCCACTGCAGGGACGCGTCGAGGGCGAGGAGGTTGGTGCCGTTCACCGACAGGGAGTCGCCCGCCAGGTTGATGACGACGACGTCGGCTCCGTAGTCGGCGAGATAGAGCAGGCCGTCTCCGGTGCACTTCATCAACGGGGCGCCCTCGCCGGTGATCCAGTCGCGTGCGATCTGGCGGACGGCGGGCGGGTTGGGCTCGTACTGCACGAACCCTTCGTAGGCGACCATCGACCCCACGCGCGCGAGGAGGTCGTTCCCGGTCTGCATGGCCACCTTGACCATGTGGTTGCCGTGGTTCTCCATGCGGGCGGAGACGGGTGCCGGGGCAAAGCCCGCGAGCTGCTGATTCATGACGGGCTCCCTCAGACCTCGTACGGCTGGACGATGATGAAATTGCCCGGTGCGCCCCGGAATTGGAGGTTCACGCTCTCCCCCGTGGAGCCCGCGTAGGCGTTGGCGCGCAGGCGCACCTGGCTGGAGACGATCGCCTGCGCGGCCGCCGACCAGGCGACCACGGCGTGGCAGTCGGCGAAGGTCGTGGGCGTGACGGGCAGGACGATGGGCACGCCGTGCGTCTTCACGACGACGGTGCCGCTCCCCTGGAACTGCATGACGAAGAGCGCCCCTCCGGGGATGCCGTGCCCCTCGATGCGGCGGACCTCGTACTGCAGCGTCTCGTCGAAGGCGAGAACGCTCTCCGCGGAGACGCAGATCGCGTCTCCCTGGAGCTCGATGGGGTGCAGGTGGGTGCCCTCTTCGGCGAAGAAGACCTGGCCGCGGCCGGAGCAGCGCATGAGCTGCATCTCCTGGCCGGTGGCGTTGCCCACGATGCGGCCGGCGAACCCGGCGCCCTTGTAGCTGAATTCGACCTTGCCCTGGTAGAGCACCATGCTGCCCTGCCGCGCGAGCACGGGCTGCTCGCTGACGCCGAGGTCGACGCGGACCATCTTCTTGTTCTGCGGCGTCCAGCGCTGTCCCGTCGGGGCCTCTCGGTAGGCGGCGAGCGCGGCGGCCACACCCGGGGCGCCGCCGCCCTGCGGCATCCCCTGCGGGACTCCGGGCGGCGCGCCCTGCGGCTGTCCGTACGGGGCTCCGGGCGGGGCGGCCTGGCCGGGGAACTGTCCCTGGGGCTGGACGTAGCCAGGAGGCGGCGGTGCGGCGGGCTGGCCGTAGCCCGGGGGCGGCGGCGGGGTCTGGCCCGGGACCTGGCCGAACTGCGGCTGCTGCGGGGGCTGTTGCTGGCCGGGCTGGCCGTATCCGGGAGGCGGCGGGGGCGGCGTCGCCCCGCCCGGCGGGTTCATGGGCGCCACGATGGTCTGAGCGGCGTGCACCGACGGGTCGTTCGGAGCCGGGGCGGGCGGCGGGGTCGCACCCTGGGGCGGCGCGAAGGACTGCGCGGGAGCGGGGGCCGGGGCGGCCGGGGCCGGGGCGGGGGCTGCGGGAGCCGGGGCGGGGGTGCCGCCACCGGGGGCGCCGAACGCGGGCGGCGCGGTGGCCTGGGCGGGCGGCGCGAAGGACGGCGCCCCGGCCTGCGGCTGCTGCGCGGCGGGCTCTTCCTCGGCGACCTCGCCGCCGAAGTTCTTCAGGAGCGCGTCGAGTCCGCCGTCGAAGCCCTGGCCGACCGCGGCGAACCGCCAGACGTCCTTCAGGTAGAAGTCGCCCAGCATCACCGCGCGCTCGGTGGAGAACTCGGCGCCGTTGAAGGAGTACCGGGCCACCTCCTCGCCACCGGCGACGATCCGGATGTAGCCGGGAGCGATCTGCGACATCTGGCCGGCGCCGTCGATGGTCGCGGTGAACGACAGCTTCTGGATCTGCTGCGGAATCCGGTCGAGGGTGACGCGGAACGACTCGGTGTCACCGGCCTGCTCGCCGAGGAGCTGGATGGACTCCTCGGGCGACTTCGGCTGATTGAAGAAGACGAAATAGCGGTCGTCCGAGAGCCGTTCGCTCGCGTCAAGGCCGAAGCAGCTGATGTCGAAGGTCAGCCCCGGCGCCGAGATCTGCACGCCTACGTACAGATCCGTCCCTGCGGTGAGGTCACTGATCCTGGCCTTGTGGCCGCGTTGGAATTCCCTGGCCATACGTAACGACCGTCCCCCATCCCGATGGTGAATGCGTCGCGCCAGGCTAACCGCAAACACCGACACCGGACGACGCCGGTACAGACCCGGTACAGAACCACCGCAAGACGGTGGTCGGTCATTCTTCGCGGGCCGCGGGCAGATGCGGCAGCCGGTCGGCGGCGACCACTCCCTCCAGATATCCGCGGGCCCGCTCGGTGCGCGGATACGCGTCGAGGAGCCGCCAGAACCGGGGGCCGTGACCGGGGACGAGAAGGTGGGCCAGCTCGTGGACGAGGACATAGTCCACGACGTACTCCGGCATGCCCTGCAGCCGGTGCGAGAGGCGGATGCTGCCCTCGGACGGCGTGCACGAGCCCCACCGGGTGTTCTGGTTGGTGACCCAGCGCACGGACTTCGGCCGCGCGCGGCCCTCGAAGTACTGGGTGGACAGCAGCTCGGCACGCTCCGCGAGCTCGGCGTCGCCGAGGACCCGCTTGCTCTCCTGCGCCGCGAGCTTGTCGAGCATGACGTTGACCCAGCGCTGCTCCTCCGCCTCGGACATCCGGGCGGGGATGAGGACCACGGTGCGATCGCCCTCGCGGTACGCGGATACCGTTCTCCGTCGGCGTGCGCTTCTGCGTACCTCGACCGCGCTCACTCCCGAGCCGCCTGACGGCGGGCTGGTCGTGCTGCGCTGTGGATTTCCGGCGCGGTGCAGTGGGTCGGCGGGCACGCCCCGACGTTACCCGCTGGACAAGGGGGAAGTCCCGCCTCCGGGACGGTTCGCTGCCGATCCACTCCCCGTGCGCTGGATTAGTACGACGAATATCCCCAGCCTGTGGACAACGTTCGGCGGCTCCCGGACGGAACGGGCATTCTGGCAATCGACCGGCGAGGCGATCGGGGCCTGCGCCGGAGTGCGACGGGGGACGACGGGGGACGGCCATGTATCCGATCTTGAAACCGGTGCTGCGGCGCGGCTGGCGGGACCTGAGCACCGTGCAGTTCGGGGTGGCGCCGGCGCATGCGCTGGTGCTCGGCCCGGTGGACACGGCGACGGGCAGCTTCCTCTCCCTCCTGGACGGCACCCGCGGCTTGCCGCTGCTGCGCGAGGAGGGCCGCCGGATGGGCCTGCCGGACGGCCACGTGGATCAGCTGGTGCGGCGGCTGACCCGCGCCGGGCTCCTCGACGACTCGCGGGGCGGGGGCCCGGATGCCGAGGCCCTGCGGCAGCGGCAACCGGTGCTCGACCGACTGCGCCCCGACCTGGCCTCGCTGTCGGTGGTCACGTCCGAGCCCGGCGACGGCATGCGGAAGTTGGCGGCGCGCCGGGCCATGCGGGTGCGGGTGCAGGGCGCCGGTCGGGTGGGCTCGGTGGTGGCGGCGGTGCTGTCGGGGGCGGGCGTGGGGCTGGTGGATGTGCGGGACGGAGGCTGTGTCGAGCCGTGGGACGTGGCGCCGGGCGGGCTGCCCGTCGAGTCCGTCGGAGAGCGCAGGGACACCTCCGCGCAACGGCTCGTGCGGCGCTGCGCCCCGGGGCGCCCGCCGCGGCCCACGGGCGACCCCGGTGAGCAGGAGCTCTCCCTGGTGATCATCGCGCCACGCGACGGGCTGGACGCCCACGCCCCCGATCCGGCCGCCGCCGAGCCCCTCGTCGCCTCGGGGATCCCGCATCTGTACGCGGGCGTGGTCGAGGCCACGGGCCTGGTGGGGCCCCTGGTCCTGCCCGGAGCCACGGCCTGCGCGGGCTGTCTGCACCGGGACCGGGTGCGCCGGGATCCCAGCTGGGCGCGGATGTCGGCCCAGTGGCGCTCGGGGCACGCCCGCCATGTGCCCGCCTGTGACCTGGCCCTCGCCACCACCGTCGGCGGCCTCGCCGCGGCGCATGCGCTGGCCTTTCTCGACGGAGCGGCGGCGGCGAGCGCGGGGGTGCGCTGGGAGGCGTCGGTGCCCGGTTTCGACTGGCATGCCCGGCCGGTGCCCCCGCATCCGGAGTGCCCGTGCGGTGCGGCTGAGCAAGGTAAGGGTGAACACACCTCCGGAGCCGAGGAGCCGCACGACACAATGGTCCGGTAACCGCCTGACGAGGCACGGCTGTCTGGGTTTTGGAGGGGCGCATGTCTGATCTTCCCCGGAAGGCGGTCACCCGTACCGCCAAGTTGGCAGCGCTGCCGCTCGGCTTCGCCGGGCGGGCGACCTGGGGGCTTGGCAAACGGATCGGTGGCAAGTCGGCGGAGATCGTCGGGCGTGAGCTCCAACAGCGCACGGCGGACCAGCTGTTCAAGGTGCTGGGCGAGCTCAAGGGCGGGGCCATGAAGTTCGGCCAGGCGCTCTCGGTCTTCGAGTCCGCGCTGCCCGAGGAGGTGGCCGGCCCCTACCGCGCCGCGCTGACCAAGCTGCAGGAGGCGGCGCCGCCGATGCCGACCCGCACGGTGCACTCCGTGCTCGAGGAGCGGATGGGCGCGACCTGGCGCGAGCACTTCCAGGAGTTCGAGGACAAGCCCGCGGCGGCCGCTTCCATAGGGCAGGTCCACCGCGCGGTGTGGGAGGACGGCCGCGAGGTCGCCGTCAAGGTGCAGTACCCCGGCGCGGGCGAGGCGCTGCTCTCGGACCTGAACCAACTCAGCCGGTTCGCCCGCCTCCTGGGCCCGCTGGTCCCGGGCATGGACATCAAGCCGCTCATCTCGGAGCTGCGCGACCGTGTCTCCGAGGAGCTCGACTACGACCTGGAGGCACAGGCCCAGCGCACCCACGCGGAGGAGTTCGCGGACGACCCCGATGTGGTGGTGCCCCACGTCGTCTTCCAGTGCGACCAGGTCCTGGTGACCGAGTGGATGGACGGCGTCCCGCTGGCGGAGGTGATCGCGGACGGCACGCAGGATCAGCGGGACAGCGCGGGCCAGCTCCTCACCCGCTTCCTCTTCTCCGGCCCGGCCCGCACCGGTCTGCTGCACGCCGACCCGCACCCGGGCAACTTCCGTCTGCTGCCCGGCGAGAAGGGCGGCTGGCGGCTCGGGGTGCTGGACTTCGGCACGGTGGACCGGCTGCCCGGCGGCCTGCCGGAGACGATCGGCGACTCCCTGCGGATGACCCTCGAGGGCGAGGCCAATGCGGTCTACGACCTGCTGTGCGAGGAGGGCTTCGTCAAGGAGTCGGTCGACCTGGAGCCGGACGCGGTCCTCGACTACCTGCTGCCGATCATCGAGCCCGCGCAGGTGGACGAGTTCACCTTCACCCGGGGCTGGATGCGCAGCCAGGCGGCGCGGGTGGCCGATCCCCGGTCCCCCGCCTACCAGTTGGGCAAGCGGCTCAACCTGCCGCCGTCGTATCTGCTCATCCACCGTGTGACGTTGAGCACGATCGGGGTGCTCTGTCAGCTCGGCGCGACGGTGCGGATGCGGGACGAGCTGGAGGAGTGGATGCCGGGCTTCGCCCCGGGCCCGGACGACGAGGGCGCGGACGAGGGCGAGTTCGGCGCGGTGGTGGAGGAGCCGGCTGCCGAAGCCTGAGCGGCGTCGCCCGCTCCGTCACCACCAGGCCGAGTCGAGCCGTCCCTCGATGGCTCTGATGTTGGCGCGGGCACAGGTGTCGCAGAAGTAGCGACGGGTTCCGTTCTCGACGGAGCAGGTCCAGGTCGGCGGCGTGCCGTCGGCGACCGTGCCACAGCGGGAGCAGACAAGGTCCTCGGCGCCCGCGGGTTGAGCGTGCTGCTGGTCCACTCGGCGACCATATCGCCGCTGCCGGAGGTTCGCCCGGCACAACGCACCGCGGGGGCCGGTCCGTTCGGACCGGCCCCCGCGTGGGAACTGCTGCGCTGTCTGTGCGCCGGGGCGCACGGCCCGGCCGCCGTGGGCGGCCCGGGCGCTTACTGCATGACCGCGATGGCGAGCGCACGCCGGGCACGCAGGGACGCGCGCTCGGCGCGACGCTGCATCCGGCGGGCGGCCGCCAGGCGCAGGGCCGGGCGGTCCGCCTCGGCCTCGCGCAGTCGCTCATGCATATGGGCACGAGCCATGGCTTCTGGGATGAGTTGCATCTCACGGGTCCTGTTCTGACGCGAGTCGGTCGCGCCGGTGGTGGTGAAGTCTGAGGTAGCGGAACCCGCGGGTTCGCTGGTGGCTGCTGCCTTCATCGGGGCCTGCTTCTGGGGGTCGTGCGTCAGGGGGCGATCGATCGTTCCGGCGGTGCTCATGCCACGACCGGGTTCTTACGCGGGCGACCACGCGGCCGCTTGCGGGCAACGACCACACCCTGGACGAAGAGCTCGCCGCCCCAGACGCCCCACGGCTCACGCCGCTCCTTGGCGCCGGCGAGGCATGCCTCCATCAGCGGGCAGGTACGGCAGAGGGACTTGGCGTACTCGACGTCCGCCGGCGACTCCGCGAAGAAGACCTCCGGGTCGTAGGCACGGCAGGGGACGGGTACGCCGAGGTTCTCGATGGCGTCGTCGAGCGCGGTGAGCGCGGTGAGGGGAGTCAAGGTCGGGTCCTCCGTAGGCACGGGCGGGGGGTTCGTCTCTGAAGGCGGTACGGACGGGGCGTGCGCTTCGAGTTGCACGGTGTGTTCTTCCTCGTCTGGTCGTTCCGGCCTGGGTCGGCCGGTTGGCGGCTGGTACCGGGTCTTGCTGTGGCCCCTTCGCTCCGTCGTCCCCGTTTTGGGGAAAACAGAAGGGCCGCGGATCCCTGGTGGGGTTCCGCGGCCCTGAAGGCGCCGGCCTGATGCCGAGATCAGGCTGGATCACTCCAGGGTTCGAGCCCACGGAAGGCCCACATCGTGTGGTGCTGCGTCGTCTGCTGCTTGCGGGATCCGGCACCGGCTGCCGCAAAGGCATAGGCAGGGGCCTGCGCCTTCGCTACTGCTTCCAGTGCCTTGGTCGGTCGCTCATTGCCCTCGCGGACGGGAAGGCCCGAGAGAGGCAGGGCGGACATCGGACGCGGGGCGGCAATGGCAATGCCGCTGGACAGACCGGTGCCCAGGTTCGAGAAGCCGAGCAGGCAGGAAGCGACGACCGAGCGATCGGTCATTTTGACGGTGCTGGTGAAGCTCTCGTTGATGCTGATCACTGGAATTCGCCTCCTCTCGGCGTCTCGGGAACCGGCCGGGGCCGGTTCTGCGGTCTGAACAAGTACAGCACGGGGCGGTGGCTTCAGAGAAGCCGCCGTTCCCGTGCTTAAGAACCTATGGGTCTTCCTCGCGCATGCGCAAACTATTTTTTCGACGAGTTTGAATCAGTTGCTCTCATCGTCTCCTCCAAGCTCCTGACCTGCGCAGATGGCGAGGACATCGGCGCCGAAGCGATTCAGCTTGCGGACACCGACGCCGGGGATGCGGGCAAGGTCACCCTCCTCGTCCGGTGCGGCCTCGGCGATGGCGATCAAGGTCTTGTCCGTGAAGACGCAGTACGGCGGCTGTCCCAGGAGCTTCGCCTGGCCCGATCGCCACTCCCGCAGACGCTCGTAGAGTCCTTCGTCCATGTCCGAAGGACAGTCTTCGCAGCGCATCAGCTTCATCTCGCCCGCCTCGGTGAGCGTGCGGCCGCAGACCCGGCACCTGGCCGGACTCCTGCTGCCCCGCCGCCGGGGCCGGGCACCTGCGGGCGCCTCGCCCCCGCTGCCCCGCTCGATGCCGCCCGCGCCCCCCGCGGCGCGGTACCCGGCGCCGCCCGAGCCCGGCCGCAGCCCGTCGAGGAACCGGCTGGGCCGGCGGTTCGGCCGCCCGCCCGGCGAGCGGGAGAGCGCCCACGACAGGGAGAGGTGGAGCCGGGCCCTGGTGATGCCGACGTACAGGAGGCGGCGCTCCTCCTCGATCTGCTCGTCCGTCTTGGCGTACGTGATCGGCATCATGCCTTCGGCGAGGCCGACCAGGAAAACGGCGTCCCACTCCAGGCCCTTCGCGGCGTGCAGCGAGGCCAGGGTGACGCCCTGGACGGTGGGGGCGTGCTGGGCGCTCGCCCGCTCGTCGAGCTCGGCGACCAGGTCGGTCAGGGTCGCCTCCGGCCGGGCGGCGGCGAAGTCCTCGGCGAGGCGCACCAGGGCGGCGAGGGACTCCCAGCGGTCGCGCACCGCACCGGATCCGGCGGGCGGGTTGGTCGTCCAGCCCTTCGTCGACAGGACCGCGCGGACCTGTGAGGGCAGGTCGACGGCGTCGTCCAGGAGGGAGTCGTTGCCGCCGAAGCGGGCGGCTCCGCGCAGGGCGGCGCCCGCCTCCCGCACCTCCTGGCGCTCGAAGAACCGCTCGGCGCCCCGGAGCTGGTAGGGCACTCCGGCGTCGGCGAGGGCCTGCTCGTAGATCTCGGACTGGGAGTTCGTACGGAACAGGACGGCGATCTCACTGGCGGGCACGCCGTCCGCCAGGAGGGCGCGGATGCGGCGGGCGGCGCCTTCGGCTTCGGCCGGTTCGTCCGCGTACTCCGTGTAGACCGGCTCGGTGCCGGGGTCGCGCTGGGAGATCAGCTCCAGGCGGTGCTCGGCGGCGCGGCCGCGGGCCTGGGAGAGCAAGCCGTTGGCGAGGTGGACCACCTGGGGTGTGGAGCGGTAGTCCCGGACCAGCTTGACGACCGTCGCGCCCGGGTGGCGGGTGCGGAAGTTCAGGAGGTGGTCGGGGGTCGCGCCGGTGAACGAGTAGATCGTCTGGCTCGCGTCGCCGACGACGCAGAGGCTGTCGCGGTCGCCGAGCCACAGCTCCAGGAGGCGCTGCTGGAGCGGGCTGACGTCCTGGTACTCGTCCACCACGAAGTGCTGGTACTGGGAGCGGACCTGCTCGGCGATGTCATGGCGGTCCTGGAGGACGCCGACGGCGAGGAGCAGCACGTCCTCGAAGTCGATGACGGAGCGGTCGCGCTTCAGCTCCTCGTAGGCGCCGTAGAGCTGGGCGATCTCGGCCACGTCGCGCGGGGCGTCGCGGCCGGCCTTCGCGGCCGCCGCCGCATAGTCCGCGGGGACGGTCTGGGTGACCTTGGACCACTCGATCTCGCCGGTGACGTCCCGCAGCTCGTTCCGGTCCAGGCGGATGCGGCAGGCGGCCGCCGCGTCCGCGACGAGCTGGATCTTGCGCTCGACGAGGCGGGGCAGCGGTCCACCGACTGCTTTCGGCCAGAAGTACTGGAGCTGGCGGAGGGCGGCGGAGTGGAAGGTGCGGGCCTGGACTCCGGTGGCGCCGAGCTGGCGGAGGCGGCCGCGCATCTCGCCCGCCGCGCGGTTGGTGAACGTGACGGCGAGGATGCTCGCGGGCTGGAGGATCCCGGCCCGCACCCCGTAGGCGATGCGGTGTGTGATCGCGCGCGTCTTGCCCGTCCCCGCGCCCGCGAGCACGCACACCGGTCCGTGCAGGGCGGTCGCCACCTCGCGCTGCTCGGGGTCGAGCCCGTCGAGCACCGCGTCGGCAGAGTCCGGAACCTGCGGGAAGAGGGAGGAGTGCGTTGCTGCTGTCACCCCGCCATGCTGCCAGGTCCCCGGGGGCGGGCGAGGCGCTTGTCCACAGGGAGACAGTTGCAGTCGTACTAATGCGGGAATGGTGGCCGGGTCACGTACGTTCTTCAGCAGTGCGATGACGCACCCGAGCAACAAAGGAGCGCGAGAAATGCCGGGCACTGTGACGATGTACAGCACCACCTGGTGCGGCTACTGCCGCCGCCTGAAGGGCCAGATGGACCGCGAGGGCATCGCGTACGAC
Organism: Streptomyces odontotermitis; assembly: GCF_050510915.1. Classification (NCBI taxonomy): domain Bacteria; kingdom Bacillati; phylum Actinomycetota; class Actinomycetes; order Kitasatosporales; family Streptomycetaceae; genus Streptomyces; species Streptomyces odontotermitis. Next base: position 37,750 of record NZ_JBNJLS010000021.1, read on the forward strand.
GAGATCAACATCGAGCAGGACCCGGAGTCCGCGGCCTTCGTCGAGAAGGCGAACGGCGGGAACCAGACGGTGCCGACCGTCCTCGTGGTCTCTCCGCAGGGCACCGAGTCGGTCATGACCAACCCCTCGCTCGCCCAGGTGAAGCAGGCCCTCGGCGCCTGATCGCCGCCGGCGCTCTGCCTCGCGCACCGAAAGACCCCGACCAGCCGTGACGGCGGGTCGGGGTCTTCTTTGTGTCCGGGCCTCGGCGGAGCGGCTCAGCCGACCGTGCCGGGCTTCGGCAGGGGCTCGCCGAACCAGAGCTCGATGAGGCGGGCGGCGATCGAGATGCCGTACGGGGGCAGGACCTCGCCGGAGGCGAACGCGGCGCGCAGGTCCTCGCGTGAGAACCAGCGGGCCTCGTGGATCTCCTCGCCGTCCACGTTGATCTCCGAGGACGTGGCGTTCGCCATGAAGCCCAGCATCAGGCTGGAGGGGAACGGCCAGGGCTGGCTGGCGACGTACTGGACGTCGCCGACGACGACGCCCGCCTCCTCCCAGACCTCGCGGCGCACCGACGTCTCGATGGACTCGCCCGGCTCGACGAAGCCCGCGAGGGTCGAGAAGCGGCCCTCGGGCCAGTGCACCTGGCGGCCGAGGAGGGCACGGTCCTGGTCGTCCGTGACCAGCATGATCACGGCGGGGTCGGTGCGCGGGTAGTGCTCGGCGCCGCACGCCTGGCAGCGGCGGATGTGGCCCGCCGCCGCGATGACGGTGCGCTCGCCGCAGCGCGAGCAGAAGCGGTGCAGGCGCTGCCAGTTCTCCAGGGCGACGGCGTGCACCATCAGGCCCGCGTCCCGGGGCGACAGGAGCAGCCCCGCCTCGCGCAGGCCCGCGGGGCGCGCCGACTGGTCCATGCGGCCCGGCAGGGTGTCCTTCTGGAGCGCGAAGTAGCTGACGCCGTCGTCGTCCGTGCCCAGGAAGTAGCGGTGGGCCTCGGTGAGGGGCGCCTCGAAGGAGGGCGTCATCACCAGTTCGGTGGCGCCGTCCGGCGTCTCGTCGATGAGCACCTGGCCGCCGGAGACCACGAAGACCCGCGTCGTGGGGTGGCTCCAGGCGGCGGCGAGCCATGCCTCGTCGAGGCGGTGGTGCGCCGCCCGGTCGATACCGCTCGGCTCCGTGAGCGAGACGGGACGGTCGGCTGTGCGGTCGGTCCAGGTGGTCACAGGTGCTTCCAACTCCCCCGGTGGAATGGGTGGTTCAGCAGGACAAGCAGGACAAGCAGGACGGCCGGTGCGGACGGGCCGGGCAGGTGCGGCGGGGCGGGCGCGGCTTCAGTGCGCATCGCGCCAGTGCTCCGCGAGATCGCCCCACAAGTAGGCGGTGGTCTCGACTCCCTTGAGGAGCAGATCGAGCTCCACCTTCTCGTTCGGTGCGTGCCAGCCGTCGGACGGTACGGAGATGCCGAGGAAGAGCACGGGTGCGCCGAGCACGTCCTGGAGGTCGGCGGCGGGGCCCGAGCCGCCCTCGCGCGTGAAGCGGATCTCCTGCTCGAAGGCGCGCCCCATGGCCCGTACGACGGACTGGAGCGCGGGGTGGTCGAGCGGGGTCAGGCAGGGGCGGGTGGCGGCGCTGAAGGTGATCGTGTGCCGGATCCCGGTGGGCAGCTGGTCGGCCACCCAGGCGGATACGGCCTTCTCGACCCGGTCCGGGTCCTGGCCCGCGACGAGCCGGAAGGACAGCTTCAGGAGCGCGGACGAGGGGACGATCGTCTTGCCGCCCGCTCCCTGGTAGCCGCCGCCGATGCCGTTCACCTCGGCGGTGGGGCGGGCCCAGATGCGCTCGAGGGTGGTGTGGCCGGCCTCTCCGTGGGCGGCGTGCGACTTCGCGGTGCGCAGCCACTGCGCCTCGTCGAAGGGCAGCTCGGCGAAGAGTTCGCGCTCGCGCTCGGTGAGTTCGGTGATGCCTTCGTAGAAGCCCGGGATCGCCACGCGCGCGTGCTCGTCGTGGAGGGCGGCCACGAGGCGGCCCGCGGCGGTGGCCGGGTTGGGCACGGCGCCGCCGAAGGAGCCGGAGTGGATGTCCTGGTCGGGCCCGTACAGCTGGATCTCGCACTCGGCGAGGCCGCGCATGCCGGTGCACACGGTCGGGGTGTCCTCGGACCACATGCCGGTGTCCGAGACGATCACCGCGTCGGCGGTGAGGCGCTCGCGGCGCTCCTCGATCAGCGCGCGGAAGTGCGGGGAGCCGGACTCCTCCTCGCCCTCGATCAGCAGCTTGAGGTGGACGGCGGGCGCGCTGCGGCCGGTCGCGGCGAGGTGGGCGCGCACACCAAGCGTGTGGAAGAAGACCTGGCCCTTGTCGTCGGCGGCCCCGCGCGCGTAGAGGCGGTTTCCGCGGACGACGGGCTCGAAGGGCTCGGTGTCCCAGCCGTCCTCGCGGGCGGCGGGCTGGACGTCGTGGTGGCCGTAGACGAGGACCGTGGGGGCCTCCGGGTCGGCCGCGGGCCACTCGGCGAAGACAGCGGGCGCGCCCGGCGTCTGCCAGACCTCGACGGTCGGGAAGCCGGTCTCCTTGAGGGATCCGGCGAGCCACTCGGCACTGCGTCTGACGTCCCCCGCGTGCTCGGGCTGGGCCGACACGGAGGGGATGCGCAGCCACTCGGCGAGGTCGTCGAGGAAGGCGGCGCGGTGGTTCTCGATGTACCGACGGACATCGCTGACGGCGTTGTCAACGGACTGGCTCATGCTCACGAGCCTATCCGGCCCCCGGAGCGGACCCGTCCGGAGCCTCCCCGGGCGCCCCGTCCGCGGGCTCCTCCAGGAGGAGGCGCTCCAGCTCGGCCCGGCCGGGCAGCGACCTGGGGCGGACGGTCTCGCCGCTGCGCACGTACAGGAAGGTCGCCGTCACCGCCTCCGGCGGCAGGCCGTGGCGCTCCGCCCAGGCGAGGCGGTAGACGGCGAGCTGGAGCGGGTCGGCGCTGTGGGTGCGGCTGGTCTTCCAGTCGACGATCTCGTACGTGGCGTCGGCGCCGTCGCCCTCCTTGTAGACGGCGTCGATGCGGCCCCGGATGACACGGCCCGCGATCTCCAGCTGGAAGGGCGCCTCGACGCGGTGGGGCTTGCGGTGGGCGTACGCGCTGCGCTCGAAGGCTTCCTTGAGGGCTTCCAGGTCGCGCTCGTCGGCGATCTCCGCCTCGTCCGGGGCGCCGCCGGGCAGGTCGTCCGGGTCCAGCATCGGCAGCCGCAGCTCCTCGAAGCGGGCCTCGATCCAGGCGTGGAAGCGGGTGCCCCGGCGGGCCGCGGGCTGCGGCGGGCGGGGCATCGGGCGGGCGAGTTCGCGGGCGAAGCCGTCCGGGTCGGCGGCCAGGCGCAGCAGCTGGGTGGCCGTGAGCGAGGCGGGCACGGGCACGTCGCGCACGCCGTCGCGGGCGCGCAGGAGCTCGCCGGCGAGGGCTTCCAGGTCGCGGTCCCAGGAGGTGAGGGTGCGGGTCTCCTCCGGAGTGAGGGGCGTGGTGGGGTGCGGCACGCGCGCGTGGGGGGCCGCCTGGGGCTCCGGGGTCTCCGCGCGCGGGGGCATGCCCTGGTGCGGCGGCTGGGCGCGCGGGGCCGGGCGGGTCGTGGGGAGCGCGTCCCAGTCCTCGGCCGCGTCCGCTTCCGGTCCGCCGGGCGGGAACGCGTCGTCCTCGTAAGGGACTTCGCCGTAAGGGGGCTCGTCCTCCGGCGGCGGCCACTCCGGGTCGTACGCCGCTTCGGAGTCGTGTGCGACGGCGGGCGACACGGAAGGGTGCGGCTCGTCGTGCGAGTGGGCCGCCATGCGGTCGAGGTGGGCCATGACGGTGTCGGCGGCGGCGCGGCGGCGGGCCAGGGAGGTCGCGTCGAGCGGCAGCGGCCAGGCGTGCTCCGCCGCGTGCTCGTGCAGGGCGGGGTTCTCCTCGTCCTCGCCCGGCTCGTCGGCCCATGCCTCGATCTCCCCGTGGCCGGCCGCGCAGTGGTCGTGCAGCGCCGTCAGGAAGTCCGAGGGGCCGCGCGGCTTCTTCTGGGTGGGGCCCCACCAGTGGCCCGAGCCCAGGAGCAGGGAGCGGGGGCGGGTGAACGTGACGTAGCCCAGGCGGAGTTCCTCCGTGTGCTGGTGGTCCTTCATCGCCTCGTGGAAGGTCTTCATGCCCTTGGAGTCCCACGCCTCGATGTCGGGCAGCGTGGCCGCGTCGCCGCGCAGGGCGTGCGGGACGACCTTGCCCTGGGCGGTCCACTTCTCGCGGCCCTGGGTGCTGGGGAAGGTGCCCGTGACGAGCCCGGGGACGGCGACGACGTCCCACTCCAGGCCCTTGGACTTGTGGGCGGTCAGCACCTTGACGGTGTTCTCGCCGCCCGGCAGGGCGTTGTCCAGGCCCTTCTCGTACTGGGCGGCGGTGCGCAGGAAGGCCAGGAAGCCCAGGAGGTTCGCCGAGGTGTCGTCGGCGGCGAAGGACGCGGCGACGTCCAGGAAGTTGGCGAGCGTCTCCCTGCGGCGGGCGGCCAGCGCGTGCGGGGACGCGGACAGCTCCACCTCCAGGCCGGTGACGGCGAGGACGCGGTGCAGCACGTCCATCAGGGGGTCCGCCAACGACCTGCGCAGATCGCGGAGTTCGGCGGCGAGGCGGGCGAACCGCACGCGCGCCTCCGGTGAGAACGGCAGCCCGTCGTCGTCCGGCCCGCCCGTGCGCCCCTCCAAGGAGGGCTCCAGGAAGGTGTCGAGGGCGTCCGCGAGCGATATCACCTCGGCCGGGTCCACGCCCTCCACGGCCTCGGCGAGACGGCGGTCCGGGTCGTCGGGTGCGGCGTGCCCGTGCCGTACGAGGAGGCGGGCGCGGCGCCCCAGGAGGGCGAGGTCGCGGGCGCCGATGCGCCAGCGCGGGCCGGTGAGGAGGCGCACCAGCGAGGCGTTGGCCCCCGGGTCCTGGAGCACCTCGCAGACGGCGACCAGGTCGGCGACCTCGGGGAGGTGCAACAGGCCGGAGAGGCCCACGACTTCGACGGGGATGTCGCGGGCGACCAGGGCGCCCTGGATCTCGGCGAAGTCGGTCGCCGTGCGGCACAGGACAGCGATCTCTCCGGGGGCGGTGCCCGTGGCCACGAGGTGGGCGATCGAGTCGGCGATCCACCGCATCTCTTCGGAGTGGGTGCGCAGCAGGGCGCAGCGCACGACTCCGTCGCGCTCCGCCCCGGGGGCGGGGCGCAGGGCCTCCACGCCCGCGTGCATCGCGCGCAGCGGCTGCGCCAGGCCGTTGGCGAGGTCGAGGAGGCGGCCGCCGCTACGGCGGTTCTCGCTGAGCGCGTGGCGGGCGGCGGGGCGTCCGTCGGCGTACGCGAAGTGCTCGGGGAAGTCGTCCAGGTTGGCCACGGAGGCGCCGCGCCAGCCGTAGATCGCCTGGCAGGGGTCGCCGACGGCGGTCACCGGATGGCCCGTGCCGCCCCCGAACAGGCCCGCGAGGAGGATGCGTTGGGCCACCGACGTGTCCTGGTACTCGTCCAGGAGCACGACGCGGAACTCGTCCCGGAGGATCTCGCCGACCTCGGGGCGGGTGCGGGCCAGTGTCGCGGACAGGGCGATCTGGTCGCCGAAGTCGAGGAGGTCGCGGGCGCGCTTCGCGCTTCTGTAGTGCCCGACGAGTTCGGCGAGCTCGCGCCGGGCGGCGGCCGCCTCGGGTGCCTTGCGCAGATCGGCGTTGCTGAGCTTGACGTCCTCCAGGGTGCGCAGCAGCTCCGCGTCGTGGGCGCGCAGGCGCTCGGGGGTCACCAGGTGCTCGGCGAGCTCGCTGTCGAGCGCCAGGAGGTCGCTGACGAGGTCCGGGAAGGAGCGGGTGAGCGCGGGATACGGGCCGGGGGCCTCGCGCAGCACGCGCGCGGCGAGCTGGAAGCGGGTGGCGTCGGCGAGGAGGCGGGCGGTGGGCTCGAGGCCGATGCGCAGGCCGTGGTCGGTCAGGAGGCGGCCCGCGAAGGCGTGGTACGTGGAGATGACGGGCTCGCCCGGAGGGTCGTCCGGGTCGAGTGTGTCGGGGTCGGTGACGCCCGCCTTGATGAGCGCCTGCCGGACCCGCTCGGCGAGCTCGCCCGCCGCCTTGTTCGTGAACGTCAGACCGAGGACCTGCTCGGGGGCGACCTGGCCGGTACCGACGAGCCAGACCACGCGGGCGGCCATCACCGTCGTCTTGCCCGAGCCGGCTCCGGCCACGATCACCTGCGGGGCGGGCGGCGCCGTGATGCAGGCCGTCTGCTCCGGGGTGAACGGGATGCCGAGGAGCTCCTTGAGCTGCTCGGGATCGGTGATGCGAGGTGACACGAGAGAGAGGCTAGCGGCGGCCACTGACAGCCGGGACGAGTCCGGGTCGTCCGTGCCCGCCGCTGAGCCAGGGTGACTCAGGAGCCCATGATCTTCTGAAGGTCCGCCACCTCGCCGGGCGCCGGGGCCTTGACGACGATGGGCTTGCCGTAGTCGCTGAACTTCGCCGTGCCCCCCTCCTCACCCTTGGTGACGACCTGCAGGAAGTACGGCTTTCCTTCCATGGCGATGTAGTACTCGCGGGTCTTCTTGCCGTCCTTCTTGGTCAGCACGGCGGCCTTCTTGCCGTCGACCTCGCTGTCCTCCGCGCGCTTGGCGCCCTTGAGCTTCTTGGTCTCGAACAACTTGTCCGGGTTGCACATCTCGTTCTGGGTGCTCGGCGTCTTCACCCAGCGGCCCTTGGCGCGGTCGGCCAGCTTGGAGTCACCGGGGCCCTGCTGCCAGTACGTCTTGTCGGCCTTGATGTACATGGTCTTGTCGGCGATGAGCAGCTCGGCGGTCCCGCCCTTGCCGAACTCCGTCTTGCCCGTGCAGTTGCCGCCCTTGGCGATCGCGAGCTGGGCCTTCATCGGGTCGCCGTCCTGCTTGCCGTCGCCCGTCATCCTGAAGGAGCCTGCCCCCTTGGAAGCGTCGACGGCCTTCTTCGCGATCTTGTCGGCGCTCATGCCCTCGAACGGGTCCTTGTCGCCGCTGTCGCTGCTGCAGCCCGTCACGCCGACGACGGCGGCGGCGCAGACGACTGCCACTGCCAGGAGCTTCCGGTTGGCTGCCATATCTGTGTGTCTCCTCGGAAAGGTGCGGGGCCGGACCGCGCCAGATGAAACCGGCCACTCAGCTTTACCGAGACTTTAGATCGCCTGTGCGGGTGCTATGGGGCCCCGGAGTTGGACGTGACAAATGCCACGGGTCCCTCCGTAAAGGGATGCTCACTCCACGACATGCCGCCCCTCCGACCGCGCGCTGCACGAGGCGCGGAAGGCGCAGTGGGTGCAGTGCTGGCCGGTGGTGGGCGTGAACCGTTCGTCGAGGACCTTGCCCGCGGCGGTGGCGAGGAGCTCGCCGATCCACTCCCCGGAGCCCTCCTCCCCCGCTCCGTCCCCGGAGCCGCCCTCGGAGCCGGTCAGCGGACCCTGTGCCTGCACCTTGGGGAACTGCTCGCCGCCGTCCCGCTTGGCCGCCGCCTGGCGCAGCTGGACGAGCTCCGCGCCGCCGGGCTCCGGGCGCACGCCGCCGAACGCCTCGTCGGCGGCGCCCTCTTGGATGGCGAGCTGATAGACGGCGAGCTGCGGGTGGCGGGCGACCTCGGCCGCGCTCGGGGCCTGCTTGCCGGTCTTGAAGTCCACTACGTAGGTGCGGCCTTCGCCGTCCCGCTCGACGCGGTCCATGGAACCCCGTACGCGTACTTCATAGGGACCGGCTTCGAGGGTCACGTCGAAGTCGTGCTCGCTCGCCACCGGGGTGCGGGCCGCGCGGTCCATCACGTGCCACTGGAGGAAGCGTTCGAGCGCCACGCGCGCGTGCTCCTTCTCCTGGGCCGACTTCCAGGGGGCGTCGAAGGCCAGCGCGTCCCAGACCGATTCGAGCCGCTCCATGAGGACGGCGAGATCGGCGGGGGTGCGGCCGGACGCGACCTCGTCGGCCAGGACGTGCACCACGTTGCCGAAGCCCTGCGCGGCGGTCGCGGGCGCGTCCGCCTTCACCTCGCGGCCCAGGAACCACTGCAGCGCACAGGTGTTGGCGAGCTGGTCGAGCGCGCTTCCGGAGAGCACGACCGGCTTGTCCCGGTCCCGCAGCGGCACCGCGGCGGCCGTCGGCTCCTCCATGCCCCACCAGCGGTAGGGGTGCGCGGACGGCACGAGGGGCCGGCCGTCCGTGTCGCTGAGGGCGGCGAGCCGGGCCAGGCGCTGCGCGGCGGCCTCGCGCAGGGCGTCCGAGACGCGGGGGTCGACGGTGGTGGCGCGCAGCTCGGCGACGAGCGCGGCGACGGACAGCGGACGACGGGGGCGGGCGGTCACGTCCTTCGGCTCGACTCCGAGTTCGGTGAGGAAGCGCGACGGCTGGTCACCATCGTCGGCCTGCGCCTTGACGGCGGTGACGACGAGACGCTCACGCGCGCGCGTGGCGGCCACGTAGAACAGGCGGCGCTCTTCGGAGAGGAGCGCTCCGGGCGTGAGGGGCTCGGCCAGTCCGTCCCGCCCGATGCGGTCGGCTTCAAGGAGGGAGCCGCGGCGGCGCAGGTCCGGCCAGAGACCCTCCTGGACGCCTGCGACCACGACGAGCCGCCACTCCAGGCCCTTGGAGCGGTGCGCCGTCATCAGGCGTACGGCGTCGGGGCGCACCGCGCGGCGGGTGAGCGTGTCCGCCGCTATGTCCTGCGCCTCGATCTCCGCCAGGAAGTTGAGGGCGCCCCGGCCGCCGGTGCGCTCCTCCGCCCGCGCCGCGACCGCGAACAGCGCGCACACCGCATCCAGGTCGCGGTCGGCGTTGCGGCCCGCCGCGCCGCCGCGCCGCGCCATGCGCTCCAGGCGGCGCGGCCACGGGGTGCCGTCCCACAGCCCCCAGAGCGCCTCCTCCGCGGTGCCGCCGCCCGCGAGGCCCTCGCGCGCCTTGCGCAGCAGCGCGCCGAGCCGCTGGGCACCCCTGGCGTACGTCGGGTCGTGCGCGACCAGGCGCTCCGGCTCGGCGAGCGCGCGGGCCAGCAACTCGTCCGAGGGCGGCGGCAGATGGTTGCCCGCGGCGCGCTCCTCCTCGCGCAGGGCCCGGCCGAGGCGGCGCAGATCGGCGGCGTCCATGCCCGCGAGGGGGGACGTGAGGAGGGTGAGGGCGGTCTCGGTGTCGAGCCAGGAGGGTGCGGTGCCGTCCCCTTGGAGGCCCTCCTCGGAGCTCTCTTCCGAGCCCTCTTGGGAGCCCGCACCCGCATCCGCTCCCGCCACCGCCGCCGTCGCCACCGCCCGCAGCGCCGTCAGCAGCGGGGTCACCGCCGGTTCGTGGCGCAGCGCGATGTCGTCGCCGTCGATGTCCAGGGGGACGCCCGCCGCCGAGAGGGCCCGGCGCACCGCCGGTATCGTGCGGGCGCCCGCACGGACCAGGACGGCCATCTCGCTCCAGGGGACGCCGTCCTCCAGGTGAGCCCGGCGCAGGATGTCCGCGATGTTGTCCAGCTCGGCGCCCGCCGTCGGATACGTGAACACGTCGACCCGGCCGCCCTCCCTGGTGGCCGCCGGTTCGCGGTGGGCGCGGACGGCTCCTGAAGGAAGCCGGGTCAGCGGCATCCGCCGGGTGATCACGCGGGTCGCGGCGAGCAGGCCCGCGCCCGATCTGCGCGACGTCGTCAGGACCTCGACCGGCGCCTCGGTGCCGTCCGCGCGCGGGAAGTGCGCCGGGAACTCCAGGATGCCGTTCACGTCCGCACCCCGGAACGCGTAGATCGACTGGTCCGGGTCGCCGAAGGCCACCAAGGAGCGGCCACCGCCGGCCAGCGCCTGCAGCAGCCGCACCTGCGCCGGGTCCGTGTCCTGGTACTCGTCCACGAAGACCGCGTCGTACCGCTGCCCCAGCACGCGCGCGACGTCGGGGCGCTGCGCGAGCAGCACCGCGCGGTGCACCAACTCCGCGTAGTCGAGCACCCCCTGGAGGTCGAGGACGTCGAGGTACTCGGCGAGGAACGTGGCGGCGGCGCCCCAGTCGGGGCGGCCGGTGCGCGCGGCGAAGGCGCCCAGGGCCTCCGGGCCGAGGCCCAGCTCGCGGCTGCGGGCGAGGACCGCGCGCACCTCGTCGGCGAAGCCGCGCGTCGTCAGGCAGGCGCGCAGCTCGTCCGGCCAGCGCACGTGTCCGAGGCCCGCCGCCTCCAGGTCGATCTGGCCCGCGAGCAGCTCCCGCACCGCCACGTCCTGTTCGGGACCCGACAGCAGCCGCAGCGGCTCCACGAACAGCTCGCTGTCCTGGTGGGCGCGGACCAGGGCGTAGCAGAACGAGTGGAACGTGGTCGCCTGCGGGGCGCGGGCGGCCCCGATGCGCAGTGCCATGCGGTCGCGCAGCTCCACCGCGGCCTTGCGGCTGAAGGTGAGGACCAGCACGCGCGCGGGGTCGGTCCCCCGGGCGACGCGGGCCGCCACGGACTCCACCAGCGTCGTCGTCTTGCCCGTCCCCGGACCGGCGAGCACGAGGAGAGGACCGGCGCCGTGGTCAACCACAGCCCGCTGACGTGCGTCCAGACGAGGGGGATCCATCGTGGCCGGCGGGGTACGCACCAGTCGGTAGGCACCCGCAGTCCCCTGTCGTACCGGGAGGTGCGACGGGTGCCGGGAGTGCCGGACGGAAGAAGGGGAGCTCACGTGGATCGCCGGTCCTGGTGGGTGTGCTGGGTGTGCTGTGCGTCCTGGTCTCGGGGCGGCCGCGCGACGGCTGCGGGGTGAGCGGGATGCGTGCTCCCGACGCTACGCCAGGGGCGACCCGGGACGCGTGGCTTCCCCCGTACGGGCCACCGGTCCACCGCACGCGCGCGGATTGGCGGAAGCTGTCAGTTGTGAGCTTCCGGAGCCTGCGGGCGAGCGTCGTCAGCCGCGTGACCTGCCGCGCCGCCCGCGGCCGTGCCGTCGCCCAGGGCCGCCCCGTCCCAGCGCGCCCGGCGCATGTCGAGGCGCGGCACATGGCCCTCGGCGGCCCGCGACGCCTCCTTCAAGGGCGTGCCCTCGGCGCGGTAGTGCTCCAGGGCCCGCAGCTCGTGGCCGGACAGGAGCACGCCGTCGGACCGGACCACGCGCCACCACGGAACGGACCCTCCGTACAGCGCCATCACCCGGCCGACCTGGCGGGGGCCGCCCTGCTCCAGCCACTCCGCCACGTCCCCGTACGTCAGCACGCGTCCCGGTGGAATCAGCTCGGCGACTTCGAGCACCCGCTCGACGTACTCTTCGGCTCCCGCGGCTCCCTGGCTCATCCGCCCCATCCTGCCGCACCCCACCGACACCGACGGAAAGTGGCGCTTCGTGACCACATCGCGACCCCGCATCGCCCCCTGATGCCCCCCTCTGTCGGCGGAGCATGCCACCATCGTGCGGGCGGTGACTGGTGATACGAGATCAAGAAGAGACCACGGAGCAGCAGGGCGTGCACCCCGATAGGGCGGCGGGCACCCCTGCGGCACAGTCGCGTCCGGAGCCCGTCCGACCGGAGCAGGAATCCGGCCCGAAGGAACAAGAAGAGGCCGAGGAGCGCGTCCCGCCCGGCTGCGGCGAGGGTGACGACGACGCGCACACCGACCCGGTGGAGGGCGACGAACCGCTGCTCGCCGCGCGCGTGCACCGCCCCTCCGACCTCATGCGCCTCCTGGTCGGCGTCCTCGCGATCGCCGTGCTGCTCGCCGTCGCGGGGTTCGCGCACGGCACCACGTCCGGACTCCAGCAGGACATCAACAACGGCACCGACCAGGCACCCGATCTGCTGATCAAGCTGGCCGGCCTGGTCGCCGCGATCGGGGTGCTGCTCGTCCCGGTGGCGTTCGCGATCGAGCGGCTTATCAAGCGGGACGGGCTGCGCATCGCCGACGGCGTCCTGGCCGCGGTGCTCGCCCACGGTGTGACGCTCGCGACCGACCTGTGGGTGGCCAAGGCCGCCCCCGACTCCATCCAGAGCGCCCTCACCCGGCCCACTCCTGGTGAGCTGCACGCGCTCAGCGACCCGGTGCACGGCTACCTGGCGCCCGTCATCGCGTACATGACGGCGGTGGGCATGTCCCGCAGGCCGCGCTGGCGCGCCGTCCTGTGGCTGGTCCTGCTGCTCGACGCCTTCACGATGCTCGTGACCGGCTACACGACGCCGTTCTCGATCATCCTGACGGTGCTCATCGGCTGGAGCGTGGCCTACGGCACGCTGTACGCGGTCGGCTCGCCCAATGTGCGCCCCACCGGTCAGACGCTGCTCGCCGGTCTCCGGCACGTCGGCTTCCGCCCGGTCAGCGCGGCCCGCGACGAGGTCCCGGCCAGCAGCGCCGAGCACGGCGACCGCGGCCGCCGCTACTTCGTCACCCTGGAGGACGGCCCGCCTCTGGACGTCACGGTCGTCGACCGGGAACAGCAGGCGCAGGGCTTCTTCTACCGGGTCTGGCGCCGGCTCACGCTGCGCGGGATCACCCAGCGCCGCAGCCTCCAGTCGCTGCGCCAGGCTCTGGAGCAGGAGGCCCTGCTCGCGTACGCGGCGATCGCGGCGGGGGCGAACGCGCCCAAGCTGATCGCCACTTCGGAGCTGGGCCCCGACGCCGTCATGCTCGTCTACGAGCACACCGGCGGCCGTTCTCTGGACTCGCTGCCCGACGAGGCCGTCACCGACGATCTGCTGCGCGAGACGTGGCGGCAGGTGCAGGCGCTGCAGTCGCGGCGGATCGCGCACCGCAGGCTCGCGGGCGACGCGATTCTGGTGGATCGTTCCGGCACGGTCATCCTCACCGATCTGCGGGGCGGCGAGATCGCGGCGGGCGATCTGCTGCTGCGCATGGACATCGCGCAGCTCCTGACCACCACCGGCCTTCGCGTGGGCGCCGAGCGCGCCGTCGCGGCCGGTGTCGAGGTCCTCGGACCGGACGCGATCGCCGACTGCCTGCCGCTGCTCCAGCCCATCGCGCTCACCCGCTCCACGCGCGCGACCCTGCGCAAGCTGGCCCGCGAGCGCTCCCAGCGCGAGCGCGAGATGGTCCTGGAGGCGTCCCAGAAGGCCAAGCAGGCGCGTGCCGAGGCGGCCGCGGGCACCTCCGCCGCCGACCCCGACCGCAAGGCCGTACGCGCGGAGAAGCAGGCGGACAAGCAGGCCGAGAAGCAGGCCATAGACGAGGCGCTGGACCAGGCCCGCGAGGAGGACCTGCTCACCCAGATCCGGCACCAGGTGCTGCTCATCCGGCCGACGGCGCCCGTCGAACCGGCCCAGCTGGAGCGGATCAAACCGCGCACGCTGATCAGCTTCATCGCCGGTGCCGTCGGCGCGTACTTCCTGCTGTCGCAGCTCGCCCACGTCGAGTTCGGCACCATCGTGGAGAAGGCCGAGTGGGGCTGGGTCGCGGCGGCGGTGGCGTTCTCCGCGCTGAGCTACTTCGCGGCGGCGATGAGCCTGCTCGGGTTCGTGCCGGAGCGGGTGCCGTTCCTGCGGACGGTGGCGGCTCAGGTGGCCGGGTCGTTCGTGAAGATCGTGGCGCCCGCCGCGGTGGGCGGTGTCGCGCTCAACACCCGCTTCCTGCAGCGGTCCGGGGTGCGCTCCGGACTCGCGATGGCGAGCGTCGGCGCCTCCCAGCTCTTCGGGCTCGGCTCGCACATCGTGCTTCTCCTTGTCTTCGGTTATGTGACGGGCACAGAGAAGACGCCGACGATGTCGCCGTCCAGGACGGTCATCGCGGGCCTGCTGTCGGTGGCGGTGCTCGTCCTCGTGGTGACGGCGATCCCCTTCTTGCGGAAGTTCGTCGTCACGCGCGTGAGGTCGCTGTTCGCGGGTGTCGTGCCGCGCATGCTGGACGTGCTGCAGCGGCCGCAGAAGCTGCTCACCGGGATCGGCGGGATGCTGCTTCTGACGCTGATGTTCGTGCTGTGCCTGGACGCCTCGATCCGGGCGTTCGGCCGGGGCGAGGTCGAGACGCTGAGCCTCGCGAGCGTGGCGGTCGTCTTCCTCGCCGGTAACGCCCTGGGGTCCGCGGCGCCGACCCCCGGCGGCGTGGGCGCGGTCGAGGCGACGCTGACCTTCGGTCTGATCGCGGTCGGCCTGCCCAAGGACGTGGCGGCGCCCGCGGTGCTGCTGTACCGGCTTCTGACGCTGTGGCTGCCGGTGCTTCCGGGGTGGCTGTTCTTCAACCACCTGACGCGCAAGGGACTGCTCTAGAACAGCACCAGGAGGGCGCCCAGGAGCAGGAGCGAGCCGACCACTTCTGTGGCGCCCACCACGGCCACCTTCAGGCCCTTCCCCGGGAGCAGCGCCGCGCGCAGCGCGTAAGCCATGAAGAGCGGGGCGAGCCAGGGGCTCAGCGCGTACGCGGCCGCCACGGCGAGCACGTGGTAGGCGACCGACGCCCGGTAGTACGCGCGTGAACCACGCTCGCGGATCATGGTCTTCACGTACGGCACCGTCCCCGCGAAGTAGAGCAGGCACGCGAGCGCCGGACGCCAGGCGTCGGCCACGGAGCCGCCTCCGAGGTGGTAGGCGACCAGGAGCATGCCGCAGGCGGGCACGACGGCCACCAGGCCGTTGGCCAGGGCGCGCTCCTTGTTGAGGGCCGCGTAGAGGGCGTTGACGGCCAGGAACGGCAGCGCGCACGCGGCCGCGAGCAGCAGCCACGAGTACGGCCACAGCAGCGGCACCCCGAAGACCGCGCAGACGGCGCCGGCGACCAGCCCCGGGCGGACGTGCCGGCGGGGCGCCCTGGGGTTGCGGGCGATCCGGCGCAGGCGCACCCACTGCTGGGCGTGGAAGGCCGCGACGTACCCCGCCAACCACGCCACGAACAGCGGCAGATGGGCCCAGCTCGGGGAGCCGAGGAGCGTGCCCGCCAGGAACGGCACGGCGAGCATCGCCCAGGCCCCGTGCTGGTTGGGCAGCCAGTGGCGGCGCCCGCGCTTCTTCGTCGCGGGCCTCTCGCGCTTCTCCGTACCGGGGCGCCCGCCCGTCTTCGTCGTCATCCCTCCCAGGCTCCCACCCGTGGTCCCCGGCGACTGCGGAATCCGTCCCGAGGAATTGCGGTAGGAGGTCACCCCCGCACGGGACCTTTGTCCCCGGGGTGCCAACCCCCGCCGCGTCTAGGGTCGTTGCAGGCCACAAGCGTGCTTCCGCCTTTCGCACGCTCATGTTTTGTGTACGCCCAGGAGTGACGTTGCAGCAGAAACCAGGCGCAGCGGAGACGCTCGTCAAGGCCGGGAGCTTTTTCACCCGGGTCACGAAGACCGCCGAGGTCTCCGACGACCTGCGCCGCGTGCAGCGCACCGGCGGCCGGGACGGCGAGTCCTTCTACCGGGACCGGTGGAGCCACGACAAGGTCGTGTACTCCACGCACGGCGTGAACTGCACGGGGTCGTGCCGCTGGAAGGTGTACGTCAAGGACGGCGTCATCACCTGGGAGACGCAGGCCACCGACTACCCGTCGGTCGGCCCGGACCGTCCCGAGTACGAGCCGCGCGGCTGCCCCCGCGGCGCCTCCTTCTCCTGGTACACGTACTCCCCCACGCGCGTGCGTTACCCGCACGTCCGCGGCACCCTCCTGGAGATGTACCGGGAGGCGAAGGCCCGCCTGAAGGACCCGGTCCTGGCGTGGGCGGACATCCAGAAGGACCCCGAGCGGCGCCGGAAGTACCAGAAGGCGCGCGGCAAGGGCGGCCTGGTGCGGGCGAGTTGGGACGAGGCCGTCGAGATCATCGCGGCCGCGCACGTGCACACCATCAAGGAGCACGGCCCCGACCGCGTGGCGGGCTTCTCCCCGATTCCCGCCATGTCGATGGCCTCGCACGCCGCGGGCGCCCGCTTCCACTCCCTCATCGGCGCCCCGATGCTCTCCTTCTACGACTGGTACGCGGACCTCCCGGTGGCCTCGCCGCAGGTCTTCGGGGACCAGACCGACGTACCGGAGTCGGGTGACTGGTGGGACGCGGCCTACCTGATGATGTGGGGCTCCAACGTCCCCGTCACACGCACCCCGGACGCGCACTGGATGACGGAGGCGCGCTACCGCGGCCAGAAGGTCGTCACCGTCTCGCCCGACTTCGCGGACAACACCAAGTTCGCGGACGAGTGGATGCATCCGCACCCGGGCACCGACGGCGCGCTCGCGCTCTCCATGGGGCACGTCATCCTCAAGGAGTTCTTCGTCGACAAGGAGACGCCGTTCTTCCGTGATTACGTACGGAAGTTCACCGATCTGCCGTTCCTGATCACCCTCGACGACACCGACAAGGGCCTGGTCCCGCACAAGTTCCTCACCGCGGCGGACCTCGGCGAGGACACCGAGAACGCCCGCTGGAAGACCGTCCTGATCGACGACGCGACGGGTGAGCCGACCGTCCCGAACGGCACGCTCGGGCACCGCTGGGGCTCTTCGGAGACCCCCGAGTGGAATCTCGACCTGGGAGACACCGTTCCGCGCCTCACCCTCTACGGAGACGACGTGGAGACGGCGGAGGTCTCCTTGCCGCGCTTCGAGGAGGACACTCCTGGAGTGGTGCGCCGGGGTGTCCCCGTGCGCCGCGTGGGCGGCCGCCTCGTCACCACCGTCTTCGACCTGATGCTCGCCCAGTACGGCGTCCCGCGCGCGGGGCTGCCGGGGCAGTGGCCGTCGTCGTACGAGGACGCGGCCGCGCCCGGCACGCCCGCGTGGCAGGAGACGTTGACCTCCGTACCGGCGGCCCAGGCGGCGCGCGTGGCACGGGAGTTCGCCGAGACCGCCGAGGCGTCGCAGGGGCGCTGCATGATCCTGATGGGCGCGGGGACGAACCACTGGTTCCACTCCGAGACCATCTACCGGACCTTCCTCGCCCTGCTCACCCTGACCGGCTGCCAGGGCCGCAACGGCGGCGGCTGGGGCCACTACGTGGGCCAGGAGAAGTGCCGTCCGGTGACCGGGTGGGCGACGCTCGCGAGCGCCGGTGACTGGTCGCGGCCGCCGCGCCAGATGATCGGCGCGGGCTGGTTCTACCTCCACACCGACCAGTGGCGCTACGACACGCTGCCCGCCGAGTCGCTCGCCTCGCCGCTCGGCGACGGCCGCTTCACGGGGATGACGGGCGCCGACTGCCTGGCCGCGTCCGCGCGCATGGGCTGGATGCCCTCGTACCCGACGTTCGACCGCAACTCCCTCGATCTGGGCGGCGCTTCGGAGGACCCCGTCGCGGCCGCCGTGAACGAGCTCAAGGAGGGCACCCTCAAGCTCGCCTGTGAGGACCCGGACGCGCCGGAGAACTGGCCGCGCGTGCTGACCGTGTGGCGGGCCAACCTGCTCGGCTCCTCCTCCAAGGGCAACGAGTACTTCCTGAAGCACCTGCTCGGCACGCACTCCAACCTCCCCGAGGACGGGCCGCGTTGTGCCCCGCGCGACGTGAAGTGGCGCCAGGAGGACGTCGAGGGCAAGCTCGACCTGCTGCTGTCGCTGGACTTCCGCATGACGTCGACGACGCTGCTCTCGGACGTCGTGCTGCCCGCCGCGACCTGGTACGAGAAGCACGACCTGTCGTCCACCGACATGCACCCCTTCCTGCACGCCTTCACGCCGGCCGTGGACCCGCCCTGGCAGGCCCGCAGCGACTACGACGCGTTCCTGGCGATCGCCCGCCGCTTCAGCGACCTGGCGGGCGAGCACATCGGCGTGCGCAAGGACCTGGTCGCCACCGCGCTCCAGCACGACACCCCCGGCGGCGAGATGGCGCAGCCCGGCGGTGTGGCGCTCGACTGGGCCAAGGGCGAGTGCGAGCCGGTGCCGGGGCGCACCATGTACAACCTCGCCGTCGTGGAGCGCGACTACGGAGCGGTCGGCGAGAAGTTCGCGGCGCTCGGCCCGCTCGTCGACAAGCTGGGCGTCACCACGAAGGCGGTCACCTTCGATGTGACCGACGACGTCGCCTACTTGAAGGCGAAGAACGGTGTCGTACGACAGGGAGTCGCCGAGGGCCGCCCGCGCCTGGACACCGCACAGCGCGCCTGCGAGGCGATCCTGTCGCTGTCCGGCACCTCCAACGGCCACCTCGCCACCCAGGGTTTCCGCACCCTGGAGAAGCAGACCGGCCAGAAGATGGCGCACCTCGCCGCCGAACACGAGGGCAAGCGCGTCACGTTCGCGGACACGCAGGCCCAGCCGGTGCCGGTGATCACCTCTCCGGAGTGGTCGGGCAGCGAGTCGGGCGGGCGCCGCTACACGGCGTTCACGGTCAACACGGAGCACCTGAAGCCCTGGCACACCCTCACCGGACGCCAGCACTTCTTCATCGACCACGACTGGCTGCACGAGGTCGGCGAGGCGCTTCCCGTGTACAAGCCGCCGCTGAACATGCACCGCCTCTACGGAGAGCCCGAGTTGGGTTCTCAAACGGAGTCGGCGGACGGCACGGGCGGCAGAGAAGTGGCCGTGCGCTTCCTGACGCCGCACAACAAGTGGGCGATCCACTCCCAGTACCAGGACAACCTCTTCATGATGACGCTGGGGCGCGGCGGCCAGACCGTGTGGATGTCGCCGCAGGACGCCGAGGCCATCGGGGTGCGCGACAACGAGTGGATCGAGGCCGTGAACCGCAACGGCGTCATCACGGCCCGCGCGATCGTCTCCCACAAGATGCCCGCGGGCACGGTCTACATGAACCACGCCCAGGAGCGGACCGTCGGTGTCCCGAAGACCGAGAAGACCGGGCGCCGCGGCGGCATCCACAACTCGCTGACCCGGATCATGCTCAAGCCCACCCATCTGGTCGGCGGCTACGCCCAGTTGACCTGGGCCTTCAACTACCTCGGCCCGACCGGCAACCAGCGCGACGAGGTGACGGTCATCCGCCGCCGCAACCAGGAGGTCACCTACTGATGCGCGTCATGGCACAGGTAGCGATGGTCATGAACCTCGACAAGTGCATCGGCTGCCACACCTGTTCGGTCACCTGCAAGCAGGCGTGGACCAACCGCAAGGGCATGGAGTACGTCTGGTTCAACAACGTCGAGACGCTCCCCGGGCAGGGCTATCCGCGCCGCTGGGAGGACCAGGAGAAGTGGAAGGGCGGCTGGGAGCGGACCAGGTCCGGCCGGCTGCGGCTGAGGGCCGGAGGGCGCGCCAAGCGGCTCGGGCAGATCTTCGCCAACCCCGAACTGCCGGAGATCTCGGACTACTACCAGCCCTGGACGTACGAGTACAAGAACCTCACCGACGCCCCGGCGGGCGACGACATGCCCGTCGCCAAGCCCGTCTCGCAGACCACGGGCGAGCCGATCGGCACCATCGAGTGGGGTCCGAACTGGGACGACAACCTGGGCGGCGCCCCGCAGAACGCGCCGCGCGACCCGCTCGTGGAGAAGATCCGCGACGAGGTGGGCGAGAAGATCCGCTTCGAGTTCGAGCAGAGCTTCATGTTCTACCTCCCGCGCGTGTGTGAGCATTGCCTGAACCCGGCGTGCGTCTCCTCGTGCCCGTCCGGCGCCATGTACAAGCGCGCGGAGGACGGCATCGTCCTGGTCGACCAGGACACGTGCAGGGGCTGGCGGATGTGCGTCAGCGGATGCCCGTACAAGAAGGTCTACTTCAACCACTCCACCGGCAAGGCCGAGAAGTGCACCCTGTGCTTCCCGCGCCTGGAGGCGGGCATGCCGACCGTCTGCTCCGAGACGTGCGTCGGCCGGATGCGCTACCTCGGAGTGATGCTCTACGACGCCGACAAGGTGACCGAGGCCGCCTCCGTGGAGGACGAACACGACCTCTACCCGGCGCAGTTGGAGTGCTTCCTCGACCCGAACGACCCGGCGGTGGCCGCGGCCGCGCGCGCGAGCGGCATCACCGACGAGTGGCTCGACGCCGCCCGCCGCTCCCCCGTCCACGACCTGATCCGCACCTACCAGGTGGCCCTTCCGCTGCACCCGGAGTACCGCACCATGCCGATGGTCTGGTACGTCCCGCCGCTCTCGCCGGTCGTGGAAGCGGTCGCGGCCGCCGGGCGCGACGGCGAGGACGCGGGCAACCTCTTCGGGGCGATCGACGCCATGCGCATCCCCGTCGAGTACCTGGCCGGGCTCCTCACGGCAGGCGACACGTACGCCGTGGAAGCCGTGCTGCGGCGCATGGCGGCCATGCGGTCGTACATGCGGGGCATCAACCTCGGCCAGGGCGCGGACGAGTCCGTGGCGGCCTCCGTGGGGCTCACCGGCGAGGAGCTCCAGGACATGTTCCGGCTGCTCGCGATCGCCAAGTACGAGGACCGGTACGTGATTCCGACGACCGCGCGCGCGGACGCGGACGCGCTGGCCGACGCGCACCCCTTGGACGACGACTGTCCCGTGGGCGAGGCCCCCAAGGAGCGCGTACTGCTCAACCTGAGCCCCACCCGGAGGAGCGCGTGAACGCCGACGCCGTCGCACGTCTGGTCGCGGGGCGGCTGCTCCAGTACCCGGACGAGCGCCTCCACGCGGATCTGGACCACCTCTACGAAGCGGCCGAACACCACCCCTTGCTGCGCGAGTTCATCGACCACGCGCGCACGGAGCGGCCCTTGGACCTCGCCGCGCACTACACGGAGGTCTTCGACACCCGCAACCGGCGCTGCCTCTACCTGACGTGGTGGACGGACGGCGACACCCGCAACCGCGGTCTCTCCCTGGTGCGCGTCAAGCAGGTCTACCGGGAGCACGGCCTGGAGTTCGCCTCCGAGGAACTCCCGGACTTCCTGCCGGTGCTGCTGGAGTTCGCCGCGCACGAAGAGGCCGCGGGCACGGAGCTCCTGGAGGAGCACCGCGCCGGACTCGAACTGCTGCGCCTCGCCGTCACCGACTTCGGCACCCCCTACGCGCGCGTGCTCGAAGCGGTCTGCGCAACGCTCCCCGGGCCCTCGCCCACCACGAAGGCGGAGGCGAAGGCCCTCGCCCGCAGCGGGCCGCCCCGCGAGACCGTCGGCCTGGAGCCCTTCGGCCCCGGAGTCGAACTCCCCTGGCCCACCGTCCCGGAAAGGACCCCGGCGTAATGGACCTCATCCTGTGGGGCGTGCTGCCCTACGTCGCCGTCACCCTCCTCGTGGCGGGCCTCGTCTGGCGCGCCCGCTACGACCGGTTCGGCTGGACCACGCACTCCTCGCAGCTGCACGAGTCGCGCCTGCTGCGCATCGGCTCGCCGCTGTTCCACTTCGGCATGGCCTTCGTGGTGCTCGGCCACGTCGTCGGCCTGGTGATCCCCGACTCCTGGACCGACGCGGTGGGCGTCGACGACCACACGTACCACCTGATGGCCGTCTCGACCGGTGCCGTCGCCGGGGTCGCCGCGGCCGCCGGCATCGGGATCCTGGTCTACCGGCGCTTCACGGTGCCCGCCGTGCGCAGGGCCACCCTCCGTAGTGACCACCTGATGTACACGGTGCTGCTCGGCGCCATGGCGCTCGGCCTGATCGCGACCGTCCTCAACTCCACCGGGGCGGTCGACTACAACTACCGCGAGGGCATCTCCGTCTGGTTCCGCAGCCTGTTCACGCTGCAGCCCGACTACCACCTGATGGGCGCCGCGCCGCTCGCCTTCAAGCTGCACATCGTCTTCGGGTTCGCGCTGTTCGCGCTGATCCCGTTCTCCCGCCTCGCGCACATGTTCAGCGCCCCCTTCAAGTACCTCTTCAGGCCGTACGTGGTCTACCGCGCGCGGGACCCGAAGCTGCTCGCCAACCGCGAGCCCAAGCGGGGCTGGGAGCGTGTCTCGTGAGCACCCGCCCCAAGGCCACGGGCCGGACGGAACGCGTCGTCCGGCGCCCCCGGCACTCCACCGCCGAGCGCCCCTTCATCGTCATCTGGGAGGCCACGCGCGCGTGCCCGCTGGCCTGCCTGCACTGCCGGGCCGAGGCGCAGCCCGACCGGAACCCGGGCGAGCTGGACGGCGCGGACGCCCGCCGCCTCATGGACCAGATCGCCGCCTTCGGGAAGCCGAGCCCCCTCTTCGTCATCACCGGGGGCGACCCCTTCCAGCGGCCCGACCTCACCGACCTGATCGCGTACGGCGCCTCGCTCGGCCTGCGCGTCGCGGTGTCGCCCTCGGGCACACCGACGCTGGACCGGGCCAATCTGACGGCCGTACGGGACGCGGGCGCCGTCGCCCTGTCGCTGAGCGTCGACGGCTCGACGGCCGAGCGGCACGACGCCTTCCGGGGTGTCGACGGGGTCTTCGAGTGGACCCTGGAGGGCTGGCGCACGGCGCGTGAGCTCGGCCTCAAGGTGCAGGTCAACACGACCGTGACCCGCAACAGCCTGGAGGACCTCGCGGACATCGCGGCGCTGGTGCGGCGCGAGGGCGCGATGCTGTGGAGCGGCTTCGTGCTGGTGCCGACCGGCCGCGGCGAACAGCTCTCCGCGCTCGGCGCCGACGAGGTCGAGGACGTGCTGCACTTCCTGTACGACACGGGTGCGGTCATGGCCACGAAGACCACCGAGGGCCATCACTTCCGGCGGGTCGCCCTCCAGCGGACGATCATGGAACGGCACGGCGAGAAGCCCGAGTTGGGCCCCCTGTACGCGCGGCTCACGGCACGCGCGCGCGTGCTGGGGCTCTTCGACGGCGAGCGGCGCGCGGTGCGGCGCCCGCCCATGGACGTCGGCTCGGGGCGCGGATTCGTCTTCGTGTCGCACACCGGAGAGGTGCACCCCAGCGGCTTCCTGCCGCTGTCGGCGGGCAACGTGAAGCACCACCCCCTGGTCGACATCTACCGGGGCTCGGCGCTCTTCACGACGCTGCGGGACCCCGCGCTGCTCGGCGGCAAGTGCGGCCAATGCGAGTTCAACTCCGTGTGCGGCGGCTCCCGTTCGCGTGCCTACGGGGCGACCGGGCGGGTGCTCGCCGCGGATCCGTGGTGCGCGTACCGGCCGGGCAGCTTCGCGCACCAGGAGGAGCTGCGGGAGCTGTTGGCCACTCCGTAGGAAGTGACCGGCCCGCAGGAAGTTACCGGCCCGCAGGAAATGACCGGCCCGCAGGAAGTGACCGACAGCTCTGGCCGAAAGAACTAGTCGCCGTGCCCCGCCCGGCCGACGGCCCGTTCCCCGTGCCCGTCCCGGGACTTGAGACCTCCCCCGCGGGACCTTCGCCGGGAATGCGCTGCTCCGAGGGCTCGTAGCGTGATCAGGGAGGCCCGTCGTACGTGCGGACCCTGGCGCCCGGCAGGGAGAAACACTCATGCGTTCAGTGATCGTCATCGGCGGCGGCATCAGCGGACTCGCCGCCGCGTGGGAGCTGCGCGACAGCGCGGACGTCACCGTCCTGGAGGCCGGCCCGCGCGTCGGCGGCAAGCTGCGCACCGGCACCCTCGCGGGCGCCCCCGTCGACGAGGGCGCCGAGTCGATCATGGCCCTGCGCCCGGAGGCCGTCCGGCTCGCCCAGGAGGTCGGCCTCGGCGACGCCCTGTGCGACCCCGCCCCCGCCCCCACCACCTTCTGGGCCGGCGGCGCCCTGCGCCCGCTCCCGAAGGGCCACGTCATGGGGATCCCGACGGACCCGGCGGCGATCCGGGGCACCGGGCTGCTGTCCGAGGAGGGGGCGGCCCGGCTGCGCCAGGAGGAGTCCCTGCCGGGCGAGCGGCTCCCCGCCGACGTCGACGTGTCCGTCGCGGAGTACCTCAGCGGGCGGCTCGGCCAGGAGGCCATGGAGCGCCTCGTCGAGCCCATGCTCGGCGGCGTGTACGCGGGCCGCGCCGACCGGCTCTCCCTGCGGGCGACGCTGCCGCGCGTCGCGGCCGTGGCGGAACGCGGCGGCTCACTGATCGCGGCGCTGCGCACGGCGATGTCGGGCGCTCCCTCAAGCACCCCCTCGGGCGCCCCCGCAGGCACCCCCTCGGGCACCCCCGCAGGAGCCCACCCCGGCGCCGCCCCGGGAGCCGCTCCCGCCGCCCCCTCCCGCCCCCGCCCCGTCCCCGTCCAGGGCCTGCGCGGCGGCACCGGACGGCTCGCCCTCAAGGTGGCCGCGGCCGGCGGTGCCCGCATCCTCACCGGCACGCGCGCATGCGAGCTGCGGCGCACGCCCAAGGGAGGGTGGCGCGTACTGGCCCG
Organism: Streptomyces odontotermitis; assembly: GCF_050510915.1. NCBI lineage: Bacteria > Bacillati > Actinomycetota > Actinomycetes > Kitasatosporales > Streptomycetaceae > Streptomyces > Streptomyces odontotermitis. Next base: position 61,759 of record NZ_JBNJLS010000021.1, read on the forward strand.
CACCGGCGACGGACAGCTCCTCATGGAGGCCGACGCGGTGATCCTCGCGCTGCCCGCGTACACCGCCGCCGAGCTCCTGCGCCCGCACTCCCCGGCCGCCGAGGACGAGCTGGCCTCGATCCCGCACGCCAGCAGCGCAGTGATCACCATGGCCTTCTCGCGCGCCAACGCGCTCTCCAAGTCGCACATCAGCGCCCTCCCCGAAGGCAACGGCTTCCTCGTACCCGCCGTCGACGGGCACACCATCAAGGCCGCGACCTTCCTCTCCAACAAGTGGGCCTGGCAGGGCGACGCCGACCCCTCCTTGTTCCTCCTGCGCACCTCCGTGGGGCGCTTCGGCGAGGAGCACCGGCTCGCCGTCCCGGACCGCCATCTGATCCGTACGTCCGTCGCCGAGCTGCACCAGGCGATCGGCGCCATCGGAGAGCCCGTCGCCGCGCGCGTGACCCGCTGGGACCGCGGGCTGCCGCAGTACGGCGTGGGCCACCTGGAGCGGGTCGCCAGGATCCGTGAGGCGGTCGACAAGCTGCCGGGCCTGGAGCTGTGCGGCGCGGCGTACGAGGGCGTGGGCGTGGCGGCCTGCGTGGCGACGGGGACGGCGGCGGCCCGCCGGATCAGCGAGGGCTGAGCGCGGCGGGCTCCGCAGGGGCCTCACCCACACGGCCCGCGCCCCGAGCGCACCGCCCCCGCCCGCCGCAGGATGGGGGTCATGCCGAACCGCCACCCGCGCGCCACCGCTCTGGCCGCCACCGCCGTCCTGCTCTCCGCCGCGCTCGCGGCGTGCTCCAGCGACGGCGACAAGAAGGACGAGGACCTCCCGGCCCAGAAGCTCAGCTGGAAGGCGTGCCCCGCCCCCTCCGCGGCCGAGGGCGGCGGCTCGGCCCCGTCCCCGCTGCCCGGCGGCGCCGAGTGGGAGTGCGCCACCATGAAGGCGCCCCTCGACTGGACGAAGCCCAAGGGAGACACCGTCGACCTGGCGCTGATCCGAGCCACGGCGAGCGGCGACAAGAAGGACCGCATCGGCTCCCTCGTGTTCAACTTCGGCGGCCCCGGCGGCTCCGGAGTCACCACGCTGCCCGCGTTCGGCACGGACTACGCGAAGCTGCGCACCCGCTACGACCTGGTGAGCTTCGACCCGCGCGGGGTGGGCCGCAGCGCTCCCGTCGAGTGCGAGGACGACGAGCAGCTGGACACCTACTTCCAGCAGGACTCCACGCCCGACGACGACGCCGAGAAGAAGAAGCTCGTCGAGAACGTCACCGCCTTCAACAACGCCTGCGACAAGAACTCCGGCAAGGTCCTGCCGCACGTCCGCACCACCGACGCGGCCCGCGACATGGACCTGATGCGCCAGGTCCTCGGCGACGACAAGCTGCACTACTTCGGCATCTCGTACGGCACCGAACTGGGCGGCGTCTACGCCCACTTGTTCCCCAAGAAGGTGGGCCGGGCCGTCTTCGACGCCGTCGTGGACCCCACCCAGACCCCCGAAGAGGGCTCCCTCGGGCAGGCCAAGGGCTTCCAGCTCGCCCTCGACAACTTCGCCGAGGACTGCACCTCGAAGGTGGACGACTGCCCCGTCGGCGACACCGCGCAGGACGTCAAGGACAAGATCGCGAAGCTGCTCGAGGACCTGGACGCCGAGCCCATCAAGGGCATCCCGCCGCGCCGGCTGACCCAGACCGCGGCGACCAACGGCATCGCGCAGTCGCTGTACTCCCAGGACTTCTGGCCGTACCTCACCGAGGGCCTTGAGCAGGCGTACGACGGCGACGGGAAGATCCTGATGGCGCTCTCCGACTCCATGAACGGGCGCAGCGAGAACGGCGAGTACAGCAACATCCAGGCGGCCAACGTCGCCATCAACTGCTCGGACGACAAGGCGCGTTACGACACCGCGTACGTGGAGCAGAAGCTCCCCCGGTTCCGCGAGGCGTCCCCGCTCTTCGGCGACTACCTGGCCTGGGGCATGGTCGGCTGCACGAAGTGGGCGGTCGAGGGCCAGGCCGACCACCCGGACGTGAGCGCCCAGGGGGCGCCGCCCATCGTCGTCATCGGCAACACCGGTGACCCGGCGACGCCCTACGAAGGCGCGAAGAAGATGGCGGACGCGCTCGGCAAGGGCGTCGGCGTCGAGCTCACGTACAAGGGCCAGGGCCACGGCGCGTACGACAGCAAGAACACCTGTGTGCGCGACAACGTGAACAGCTATCTGCTGGACGGGACGGTGCCGAAGGCGGGCACGGTCTGCGCGTGACGGTGAGCACGGCCCACGCCTGAGACCGGGCACGGTCCACGCCTGACACCACGCACGGTCTGCGCATGACGGAACGGGGCCGCCCGCCAGGGGCGCTGTCGGTGGCCCCGCCTACTATGGCCTGACTGTCTTCCGAGGGGGGAAGCGCCTGTGCCACGTTTCGTACGGTCAGCAGCTCTGGCCGCCGCAGGAGTTCTGATGGCGGGGCTCGCCGCGGGCTGCGGCTCGTCGTCCGGCGACGGGAAGGGCGACGACAAGCGGCCGGCCCCCACCACCCCCTCCGCCAAGCCGGACCCGGACTCCGCCCTGCCCGCCTCCCTCACCACGCAGAAGCCGGACTGGGGGCCCTGCAAGGCCGTGAAGGGCGCCGCGGCGCCGGGCTCCGAGTGGCAGTGCGCCACCCTCAAGGTCCCGCTGGACTACACGAAGCCGAAGGGCGAGACGATCGGCGTCGCCCTGATCCGCGCGGCGGCCACGGGCGACCAGAAGGACCGCATCGGCTCCCTGCTGTTCAACTTCGGCGGCCCCGGCGGCTCCGGAGTCTCCATGCTCCCCTCCTTCGCCGACTCCTACAGCAAGCTGCGCGAGCGGTACGACCTGGTGAGCTTCGACCCGCGCGGGGTCGCCGCGAGCGAGGGCGTGCGCTGCCGCAGCGACAAGGAGACACAGGCGGCCGAGGGCCTCGACCTCACCCCGGACACCGCGGCCGAGCAGGCGGCGTACTTCAAGGACGCGAAGGCGTTCGGCACGGGCTGCGCGCGGGACAACGCCAAGCTCATCGGGCACGTCTCCACGCAGGACGCGGCCCGCGACATGGACCTGATGCGCCAGGTCCTCGGCGACGACAAGCTGCACTACCTGGGCATCTCGTACGGCACCGAACTGGGCGGCGTCTACGCCCACTTGTTTCCCAAGAAGGTGGGCCGGCTGACCCTGGACGCGGTCGTCGACCCGAGCGCGGACACGGTCGGCCACTCCAAGAACCAGGCGCGGGGCTTCCAGCGCGCCCTGGACAACTACTTCACGGCGCAGGGCCAGGACCCGAAGGCGGGCTCCGAGAAGGTCGTGAAGCTCCTGAAGCGCATCGACGCGAAGCCCCTGCCGACCGGCTCGGACCGCAAGCTCACGGAGTCGCTCGCCATCACCGGCATCACGGTCACGCTCTACAGCAGGCAGAGCTGGCCCGCCCTGACCCGCGCCCTCGCGGAGGCGGAGGAGGGCAAGGGCGGCCCGCTCCTGGAGCTGGCGGACGCGTACAACGAACGGGACGCGTCGGGCCGCTACAGCACCCAGAGCCACTCCCAGCGCGCGATCTCCTGCCTCGACGACAAGAAGCGGCCCACACCGGCGGAGGCGAAGCGCTCGGTGCCCGACTTCGAGAAGATCTCCCCGGTCTTCGGCGCCTTCATGGCGTGGGACACGGCGGGCTGGTGCCATGACTGGCCGGTCCCGGGCCAGGTCGAGAACCCCGAGGTGAGCGCCCCGGGCGCCGCCCCCATCCTCGTCGTCGGCAACACGGGCGACCCGGCGACGCCGTACGAGGGCGCCCGCAGGATGGCCGACGAGCTCGGCAAGGGCGTGGGCGTCGAGCTGACCTGGAAGGGCGAGGGCCACGGGGCGTACGGGAGCGGCAGCAACTGCGTGGACGACTCGGTGAACGACTACTTGCTGAAGGGCACCGTCCCGAAGGACGGCACGGTCTGCGAGAACTGAGCGGGCTCGACGACGAGTGGGGCCCCGTACCAACCCGGTACGGGGCCCCACTCACACAGCTGCGACGCTCAGTAGACCGGCTTGTCGGGCTCGATCTGGTTGACCCACCCGATCACGCCGCCGCCCACGTGCACCGCGTCCGCGAAGCCCGCCGACTTCAGGACGGCGAGGACCTCCGCCGAGCGGACGCCCGTCTTGCAGTGCAAGACGATCTTCTTGTCCTGCGGAAGGTCCTGCAGGGCGTTGCCCATGAGGAACTCGTTCTTGGGGATCAGCTTGGCGCCCGGGATCGAGACGATCTCGTACTCGTTCTGCTCGCGGACGTCGATGATCTCGATGTTCTCGCCCTCGTCGATCCACTCCTTGAGCTGCTTGGGAGTGATCGTCGAGCCGAGAGCCGCCTCCTGGGCCTCGTCCGACACGACGCCGCAGAACGCCTCGTAGTCGATGAGCTCGGTGACCGTCGGGTTCTCGCCGCAGACCGCGCAGTTCGGGTCCTTGCGGACCTTGACCTGGCGGTACTGCATCTCCAGGGCGTCGTAGATCATCAGGCGGCCGACCAGCGGGTCGCCCACGCCGGCCAGGACCTTGATCGCCTCGGTGACCTGGATCGAGCCGATGGACGCGCACAGCACGCCGAGCACGCCGCCCTCGGCGCACGACGGGACCATGCCGGGCGGCGGGGGCTCCGGGTAGAGGCAGCGGTAGCAGGGGCCGTGCTCGGACCAGAAGACGGACGCCTGGCCGTCGAAGCGGTAGATCGAGCCCCACACGTACGGCTTGTTCAGGAGCACGCACGCGTCGTTGACCAGGTAGCGGGTGGCGAAGTTGTCCGTGCCGTCCACGATCAGGTCGTACTGGCTGAAGATGTCCATCACGTTCTCGGCCTCGAGCCGCTCTTCGTGAAGGATCACGTTCACGTACGGGTTGATGCCGAGGACGGTGTCCTTCGCGGACTCCGCCTTCGAGCGGCCGATGTCGGCCTGGCTGTGGATGATCTGGCGCTGCAGGTTCGACTCGTCGACCTCGTCGAACTCCACGATGCCGAGCGTGCCGACACCGGCGGCGGCCAGGTACATCAGCGCCGGCGACCCGAGGCCACCGGCGCCCACACACAGCACCTTGGCGTTCTTCAGCCGCTTCTGCCCGTCCATCCCGACGTCCGGGATGATCAGGTGGCGGGAGTACCTGCGGACCTCGTCTACGGTGAGCTCAGCAGCTGGCTCGACCAGGGGTGGCAGCGACACGGGGACTCCGTTGGTCGGTATCTACGTACGGTTGTTCTTCCGGTAACACTGCCACGGCCTTCTTCATTCCGAGACACCCGGTCCGATGCGCGAGACGATTTCGTCCCAGTAACCGGGCATGGCCTCCCAGGGGTCGCTCGCCCCGAGGCCGCCCGCGCGCTCCATCCGGTCCGTGAAGTAGATCGTCGAGGCCCCCTGCCAGCGGGCGATGCGCAGCGCCTCGTCGAGGTGGCCGCGCGGCATGCCGTGCACGAAGTGGCAGAAGAGGTCGGCCGGATAGTCGGCCGTCCACTCGGCCACCTGCGACCAGCGGTAGTCGCTCCACGGCCCCGAGAAGGTCACCAACTGGTCGCCGGATTCCGCGTATCCGGGGTACGGGTGGGTGCCGTGCCCGAGCACGACGTGCGCGCCCTCGCGCAGCGCCCGCAGCGTGGCGACGGTCCGGCGCACCTCCGGGAGCGCGGCGCGCTCGGTCGGGCAGCGGTCCAGGTAGAAGCCGTCGACCTGGTACCAGTCGAGGTAGCGGTGGGCTTCCGAGACGAGTTCGCCGAAAGAGCGGGCGCCGTACGTCGTGTCCACGTGACCGAGAACACGCACGCCCGCGTTGCGGAGCCGCCCCGCGGCCTCCAGGCAGTGCGGGTCGGGGCGCGCACCCGGACCGCCCGAGGCCGCCGGGCCGCCCGAACCCGCCACCCCGTTCCCGACATTCAGGACAACCCACTTCAAAGGGGTTCCGGGACGGGTGAGTTCGGCCCACTCGGCGGGCGCGACCAGAGGGTGCGCGAAACCGGGGATGCCGAAGCCGAGGTCCAGCTCGGTGCTCGCAAGGCTCGGCGCGGCGCGGGTCAGATGCGGCATGCCGCCTCCATCCAGATGTCGGCGAGGGACTCTTCGAGGTTGATGCGGGGCCGCCAGCCGAGCCGGTCGCGCGCGGTGCGCACATCGGCCTGCTGCCAGCTGCCGCAGCCGTCCGGGTACGGGTAGGCGCTGGGCGGCGTGTGCTCGGGATCGGTGCGGGGGTGGCCGATGGCGGCGGTCCGGGTGGGGGCGTGGTCCAGCTCGTGCAGGGCGCCGCCGAAGCCCGCGACGCGCGCGAGGACGGCGGCCGCGTCGCGCAGCCGCACCGCGCGGCCCGAGCCGATGTTGACGATGCCCTGCGCGGCGGAGAGCGAGGCGGCGTGCACGGCGCGGGCGACGTCCCGTACGTCGACGAAGTCCCGCTGCACGCCGAGCCCGCCGAGCTTCAGCTCGCCGTCCCCCGACTGCATGGCGCGCCGCATGGCCTCGGCGAGCCGCCCGAGCGGGGACCCTGCCGGGGTGCCGGGCCCGGCGGGCGAGAACACCCGAAGGACGACGGCGTCGAGCCCGGAGCCGAGCACCAGCTCGGTCGCCGCCAGCTTGCTGACGCCGTACGGGCCCCCGGGCCTGGGCACCGCGTCCTCCGCGGTGGACGAGCCGGGCTGGCTCGGCCCGTACTCGGCACCGCAGCCCAGCTGCACGAGCCGCGCCCCGCAGCCGCTGCGCCGCAGGGCCTCGCAGACGGTGGCGACGGCCACCGTGTTGTGCCGGGTCAGCTCGCGGGCGCCGCCGCGGGTCGCGCCCGCGCAGTTGATGACGACGCCCGGGTGGACGGCGTCCAGGAAGCGGGTGAGCGCGCCGGGGCTTCCGCTGGCGAGGTCGAACCGCACGTCCGAGTCGTCGCCGCGGCCGAGCGCGGTGAGCTGCACGGCCGGGTCGGCGAGGAGCCGGTCGGCGACGAAGCGGCCCAGGTATCCGTTGGCTCCGATCAGCAGCACCCTCATCGGGCGGCTCCCGGGGTGGATGCTCGGAGGCTGAGGGTGGTCATCTGGCGTTCTCCTTCAGGGTGTTGCTGAGAGTCGGAGGTAACGGGAGGCGGGCGCGGGGGTCGTACAGGGTCCGGATGACCCTCACCCCGCGTCGCCCGGCCGTGCGTGGGCCGACGCCGTCGTCAGCGTCCGCACCGCGTGGATGAGCAGGACCAGGGCCGCGCCGCCGCACAGGACGGCGGGCACGCACCCGGCGCCCCAGACGTCGACGGCGGACTCGACCGGCGCGCCGAGGAAGCCGCAGCCGGGCACCCGCCCGGCGAACACCAGGGCGAGCGCGGCGAGTTCACCGAGCCCGGCGGCGCGCAGCAGCACGACGGGGGCGCGCGGGAAGCCGTGCACCGCGAGCAGCCGCGCCAGCATCAGCAGCGCGCCGAGCGCGAGCGCCCCGGCGAGCGAGGCCCGGGCCGCGCCGGGCTCCGGCACCGCGAACACCCCGTCCAGGAGCGCCCCGGAGCCGACGAGCAGCAGCGCGAGCACACCCACGTAGAGCCCGAACACGCCCAGGAGCAGCGGCCGTACGGACACCGCGAACTCGTCGAGTCCGCGGCTGGCCCCGAGCCGCCCCCGGGCCCGCACGGCGAAGACCCGGGCGCACCAGGCGGCGGGCGCGACGGCGAGGGCGAGCCCGAGGGCGGCGGCGGGCGCGGACGGCCAGGGACCGTCCGGGCCACCGGCGACGGCCTCCCGCAGCAGGCCGTCGCCGAACAGCGCGTACGCGAGGAGGAAGCACACCCACGCGCGCGTGGCGGGCACGGCGGGGTGCGCGGTGCGCAGCGGCCCGAACCGGAGGGCCACCCGCAGGGCCACCCACACGGCGAGGGTGCCGCCGAGCCCGACCGCGAGCCGCGCCTGCCCCTCGGCGTGCGCGATTCCCGCCACGACGAGGGCGCACGCGAGGCCGGGCAGGAGTGCGAGGAGGGACCAATGCGGGTGGACGGGAAGCGTGTTGGCGCCGGGTTCGGAGGCCGGGAGCTCGCCGCTGTCGGCAAGGCGGCCCTCCCCTTCGTCACGCGGCACGCGCGCGTACATCTCCTCGGCGAGCGAGAAGACGTCCCGGTGCCGGAACCGCGCCGCCGTCCGGTCGGTCACCCCATGCGACTCCAGGCCCGCCGCGATCTCCAGGGGGTCGACGGCCCGTTCGCACAGCTCGCGGTGGCGGTGCATGAGGGCTTTGACGGGGTCGGCGGCGCCGCGCCGCTTGGGGGCCTTCTGCTCCTTCGGCTCCTTGGCCCCCTTCGGCCCCTTCAGCTCCTTCGGCTCCGTCGGCCCCTTCAGCTCCTTCGCGGCGGCGGTGGCACGTGTCTCCACGGTGTCGTCGGGCGCCTTCACCGCGGCGGTGCGCGTCATCGCCTCCGCGGCACGCACCTTCACCGCGGCGATACGGGCATCCGCCCCGGCGGTACGCGCGGCCGCCCCGGCGGCACGCGGGGCAGGCCGCCCCTCCGGTCCGGCGCGCCACGCGCCGGGCTCCCGCACCAACTCGGCGTCCTCGCGCGCGCGTTCACCCACGCCTTTCGGCAGCGCCCCGAACGCATCGGCCACCAGGGTCGCAGCGCCCCCGTCCGCCTCATCCGCTCCGCCGGCGCCCTCCGGCGTCAACGCCCCCTCCGCAAGCACCTCTTCGGAGCGCGTGTCCCACGCCCCGGGGCTGACCGGAGCCTGTGGTCCGTCCACCTGCCGCGTCATACCGCTGCTCCCTTGAGCTTCAACTCCGCGTCCGTGTCCGTGTCGCCGACCCACCGCGGCGCTCCCGCCGATCCGCCCGAGCCGCCCGTCGCCGCCCAGCGCCCCGGCACATGCGCCTCGGCCGGGTGCGCGAACGGCACCGGCTCGCCCGCCTCGTCGACGGCCTCCCGGCGCACCGGGCAGTGCGAGACGATCTCCAGGTAGATGGCGCGGAAGGCGGCGATGTTCTGCTCGACCGTGAAGAGTTCGAGCGCCCGCGCACGCGCGGCGGCGCCCAGGCGTTCGCGCCGCTCGGGGTCGCGCAGCAGCGCCACGCACGCCTCGGCGAGCGCCCGCGGATTGCGCGGCGGCACCACGAGACCGGTGCCGCCGATGACCTCGACGACCGCGCCGACGTCCGTCGAGACGGTCGCCCGGCCGCAGAACATGGCCTCGACCAGGCTGATCGGGAACCCCTCGACCACGCTCGACAGGACGACGACGCCCGCGGCCGCGTACGCCTCGGCGAGGTCGGGCGCCTCGGGGCCGCCGATCTCCTCGAAGGAGACGGGGTTGTCCCCGACCGCGTGCGCGCCCTCCGCCTCGTCGGGGAAGAGCTGGGCGGCCAGGGCCCGGCAGTGGGCGAGGTAGTTCAGGGACTCCTCGCTGCCGCCGGGCGCCCCGACGATCCGCAGGCGCGCCTTCGGCTCCTCCTTGCGGACCTCGGCGAAGGCGTGCAGGAGGGAGATCAGGTCCTTGGCGGGCTCGATGCGCCCGACCCACACGAGCGTGTCCGGGTCGCCCGCCGCCGCGGTGCCCTCGGCCTCGCCGACCTCGCCGAAGCGCCCCGACTCCATGCCGGGGTAGACCGTGCGGAGCTTGGCTCGCTCGGCGCCGCACCGCTCCTGCCAGCGCCGGGCGTGCGTGTTGCCGGGGGTGATGAGCGTGGCCCTGCGGTACACCTCGGCGGCGAGCCGCCCCCGGAAGGCGGCGAGCAGCGCACGCGCCGGCGCGCTCGACGCGGCCTCCGTGGCGGCCAGATAGTGGGCCCGCAGCTGCACCCCGTACTCGGTGACGAGCAGCGGTACGCCCGCGAAGTGCCGGGCGAGCAGCCCGGGGAGCGCCGCCGGGCCGCCGGACGTGGCGTGGCAGAGGTCGACCGCGCCGAGCCCGTCGTCCTCGTACCAGTCGAGGGAGAGCGGCCGCAGCGCGCGCTCGACCTCCGCGGTCACGGCGAGCAGGTCCGGCACCCGGGCGCCCCGCGCGGCCCGCAGCGCCCCCGGCGCACGGCAGGCGCTCTCCAGGGCGCGCACGGCGGCCTCGGAGCGCAGGGCGCCGACCAGGCCGCCCTCGTCGCGGGCGAGCTCGGCGAGCCCGTACAGAGCGCTGCCGAAACGGTCCGCCAACTCCCCGGAGCGGTCCTCGGGGGCGCCGGACTCACGGGAGTCCGCCACCACCGCCACCAGCTCACCGAAGAGCTCCGTGAACCGCCGCCGCGCCCGCCGCCCGTACCGGACCCGGGGCCCGAAGGCCGCGTCGGCGCCCGCCGCCCCCGCCTCGCCGTCGCCCGTCCACAGCGGCGCCGTCCGCACGCGGCTCACCTGGGGCGGCAGCTCGATCCAGCCGCGCCGCTCCTGCTCCTCGCTGCGGCTGAGCGCGTAGATGTCGAACTCGTGCTGCCCGAGCCCGCGCACGAGCCGGTCGCACCAGAGCCTGGCCTCACCGCTCACATACGGATAGCCACCCTCCGTAAGCAGTCCGATGCGCACGCGTACACCCCCGATCTCCCGTTCAGGGAGCCGCCGTTGACCCGGCGGCTCGCAGCGGCACGAACGTATGCGGACATGCCGGTGGCGCGATGGACGGTTGTCCATCGCGCCACCAAAAGGGGTGAACGGCCGTAACTTTCCCGCGCCGGTTGCGTTCTGTCGCGCTATAACGCTCTCAGAGCGGCTTTTCGTTACGGAGCGTCAGGCTGCGGCCAGCTCCCTCCGGGCCGTCCGGCGGCTTGCCGCCACTTCCGGGTCGAGCGCGGGCACGGCCGCCAACAGGCTGCGCGTGTACGGGTCCTGGGGCGCGTCGTACACCTCGTCGGCCGTCCCGGTCTCCACGATCCGGCCCGCCCGCATCACCGCGACCCGGTCGCTGACCTGCCGCACCACCGCCAGGTCGTGCGCGACGAAGACCAGCGCGAGTCCCAGTTCGCTCCGCAACTCGTCGAGCAGCGCGATCACTTGGGCCTGCGTCGTCACGTCGAGCGCGGAGACGGGCTCGTCGCAGACGATCAGGCGGGGCTCGGCGGCGAGCGCCCGTGCGATGCCGACGCGCTGACGCTGGCCGCCGCTGAACTCGTGCGGATAGCGGCCGTAGTGCGCCGGTTCGAGTCCGACGCGCTCCAGGAGCTCCGTCACGCGCCCGCGGATCAGCCGCTCGTCGCGGTCGCCCCGGGCGCGCAGCGGGTCGGCGACGGACTCGCCGACGGAGCGGCGCGGGTTGAGCGAGGAGACCGGGTCCTGGAACACCATCTGCACGTCGCGTGCCCCGCCCCGGCGCCCGGTCCGCCCCGCCCGTCCCATCTGCTCCGTCCGCCCGGCCTGCTCCGTACCCCCGTAACGGAGTCGACCGGACGTCGGTTCGAGGAGGCCGACGAGCATCCGGCCCAGGGTGGTCTTGCCGCTGCCGCTCTCGCCCACGACGCCGAGCGTCTCGCCCGCGCGGACGGTGAGGGACACTCCGTCGACGGCGGCGACCGACCGCTTGCCGCGCCCGAACTCCCGGCGCAGACCGGTGGCTTCGAGCACGATCTCGCCGGGCTCGCCCTTCCGCTCGGCGCGCACCGCGTCCACTCTCGGCACCGCGCCGAGGAGTTCGCGCGTGTACGGCTCCCGGGGCGCCCGCAGCACCTCCGTGGCCGGCCCGCGCTCCACGGCCCGGCCGCCCCGCATGACGAGCACGTCGTCCACGCTCTCGGCGGCGACGCCCACGTCATGGGTGACGAGGAGCAGGCCCATGCCCGTCTCGGCGCGCAGCGCGTGCAGCAGGTCGAGGATCTGGGCCTGGACGGTCACGTCGAGCGCGGTGGTCGGCTCGTCGGCGATGAGGAGGCGCGGTTCGCAGGCGAGGGCCATGGCGATCAGCGCGCGCTGGCGCATGCCGCCGCTGAACTCGTGCGGCCGCGAGCGGGCCCGCCGTGCCGCGTCCGCGATGCCGACGCGGTCGAGCACCTCGACGGCACGCGCGCGTGCCGCCTTCCGCGAGGCCCGCGTGTGCACCCGGTACACCTCGGCGATCTGGTCGCCCACCGCGTAGTACGGGTCGAGCGAGGAGAGCGGGTCCTGGAAGACCATGGCGGCCGTCCCGCCGCGCAGCCGCCTGAGCTCCGCGTCGGACGCCTCCCCCGGGTCGACGCCGCCGACCCGCACGTCCCCGCCGACCCGCGCCCCGGTCCCCCGGTGCAGCCCGAGCAGCGCGGCCGCCACGGTGGACTTGCCGGACCCCGACTCCCCCACGAGCCCCAGCGCCGCCCCCTCGGCGAGCGCGAAGGAGAGCCCGTCGACGGCCTTGAGGGCACCGAACTCCACGGTCAGGTCCTCGACTTGGACAAGAGGTGTTCGTACGAGACTCATGTCAGCACCACCCGACGGTCGGCCACCGCGTACAGGACGTCCGCGACGGCGTTGGCGAGCACCACGAAGAAGCCGGTGACCAGGACGAGGCCGACCACCACCGGCAGGTCGACGACGTTGACGGCGTGCACGAGTTCGCGCCCGATGCCGGGGAGCCCGAAGAGGGTCTCGCTGAGCACGGCCCCGCCGAACATCGTGCCGAAGTCGTTGGCGGTCAGCGCGATGACCGGCGCGAGCGCCCCCTTCAGGGCGTGCCGCCCGATGACGGACCGCTCCCCGACCCCGTACGCCCTGAAGGTGCGCACATGGTCCTCGGCGAGCGTCTCCAGCATCGAGGCCCGGGTCAGGCGCGCGTACTTGGCGGCCTCGATGAGCGCGAGCGACAGCCAGGGAAGGAGCAGGTTCCAGGCCCACTGCGTCGGGTCGTCGGTGAAGTTCACGTACTGCGGGAAGGGCAGCCACTGCAGCTGTCCGCAGACGACGATCATCAGGACCAGGCCGATCACGAAGACGGGCGTGGCCGTCCCGGCGAGCGTGACGCCGGTCAGGACGCGCTCGGTGAGCCGCCCGCGCCGCCATGCGGAGAGCACTCCGGTGCCGACGCCGAGGATCAGCCACAGCACCATGGCGCCGAGCGCGAGCGACCCGGTGACCGGGAGCTTGTGCAGGATCAGCCGCGTGACCTGCTGGTCGCTCTGGTAGGAGAGGCCGAGGCAGGGCGCCGGGCAGTGCTCGGTGCCGGTCCCGGTGGAGTAGTCGCGGCCCGCCACGATGCCCTGGAGGAAGTCCCAGTAGCGCACGTACACGGGCTCGTCGAGCTTCAACTGCCCGGCGACCTGCCGGACTTGTTCGGGCGAGCAGCGGGGCCCGCAGGTGATCTGCGCGACGTCGCCCGGAGCGACGTAGAAGACCGCGTAGATGATGACGGAGATGGCGAACAGGGTGACGACGGCGGCGACGGCACGGCGCAGGAGGAACCCGCCCATGCCGCTGAGGAAGCCGGTCACGCGACTGAGGAACCCGGTCATGCCGCCTCCTCCCGCTTCCGCCCCGTGCCGATCCGCAGCCGCGAGGCCGCACGCGGGTCGAGCGCGGTGCGCACCCCGTCGCCGAGGACGGTCAGGGCGAGGACGGTCACGAACAGCGCGCCCGCGGGCAGCAGCAGGTACTGCGGCGCCGCCTGGTACCAGACGTCCGCCGAGGTGAGCATCTGCCCCCAGGACGCGGTCGGCGGCTTCACGCCGACGCCGAGGAAGGAGAGCGCCGCCTCCACCGTGATGTTCATGGGCACGAGCAGCGCGGCATACGTGAGGACGGGCGCCGCGAGCGCGGGCAGCAGCTCGCGGCGGGCGATCTGCGCGGTGCGCCAGCCGCTGAGCCGGGCCGCGGCCACGTGGTCGAGCTCCTTGAGCGTGATGGTCTTCGCCCGCACGACCTTCGCCATGTTGCCCCAGGCGACGAGCCCGATGACCAGCGCGACGAGGACGGGCCGCGGGAATCCGCCGGGCACGATCGCCATCAGCGCGAGCGAGAGGATCATCAGCGGCATCGCCACGATGACGTCGGTGGCCCGGCTCAGCGCCTGGTCGACCCAGCGGTTGCCGAGCCCTGCCGCGATGCCGACGGCGACGCCGAGCAGCACCTGGATGAGGGTCGCGGCGAGCGCGACGCCCAGCGAGACGCGCGCTCCGTAGACGAGGCGGGCGAACAGGTCGCGCCCGGTCTGCGGTTCGACGCCGAGCCAGTGGTCGGCGCCGGCACCGCCGAAGGAGCCGATGGGCACGCCCCCGCGCGCGGAGTCGATGAGCTTCGGGTGGTAGGTGGTCGGGTCCTGGCCCTCCAGGGCGGTGAGCAGTGGCGCGCCGAGCGCGACCAGGACGAGCAGCGCGACGACGGCCGCCGCCGCGACGGCCGCGCGCTGTGCGCGCAGCCGTCGCCAGAACTGTGGTGCTCTCATGGCTACTTGACCGCGACCTGCGAGATGTCGAGGACGCCCGTCCAGTCGCTGATGACGATGTTCTTGACGTCCTTGCCGAAGGCCCGCTTGTAGACGGGGTGGAAGAGCGGCACGGTCAGGGCCTGCTCCCCGATCTTCTTGTCGAGCGCGCCCCAGCGCTTGGCGGCGGCGTCGAGGTCGGTCAGCTTGTTGATCTCGTCGATCTCATCGTTCACCGACGTGTCGTTCAGGAAGCCGGAGTTGAAGTTGTAGCCGTCCTCGACGATCTGCCGACCGTCGAAGATGGGGGCGAGGAAGGGACCGCCGGAGGGCCAGTCGGCACCCCAGTGCGCGAGGAAGAGACCGGGCTCCTTCTTGGCGCTGTGGACGGTGTCCTTGTAGTCGTTGTCCTCAAGTCCCTTGAGCTTGACGGTGATCCCGGCCTTCTTCAGGGCGTCCTGGAGGGCGGTGGCGATCTCCGGGCTGGTCTCGAAGTCCTTGGCGTTGGAGTGCACCAGGGTGACGGTGAGCCCGTCCTTGTACCCGGCCTGCTTCAGGAGCTCCTTGGCCTTCTTGGGGTTGCCGGAGGCGCCCGCCGGGAAGTGGTCGTACTTCGTGTATCCGAAGGACTTCTGGTTGGGCAGATAGGTCGTGGCGGGCTCGGCGAGCGAGGAGCCACCGGCCGCGTTGATCACCGACGAACGGTCGACGGCGTACGAGACGGCCTGCCGCACCTTCGGGTCGTCGAAGGGCTTCACCTTCGGGTTGAAGGCCAGGTAGTTGGTGTAGCCGAAGTGACCGGTGCCGACGTTGGCGGACTTGTCGTCCTTGCCGCCCAGCTTGGCGAGCTCGGCCGGGCCGAGGTTGGTGTCGGTGGTGACGGCGGTGGCGTCGGCGCCCTGCGAGGCCGCGAGCCGCTGGTTGATCACGGACGAGTCGAGCCCCGACCGCACGTCGATGACGTCCGGGTACGCCTTGCGCTCCGGGTCGGTCTTCGCGGACCAGTGCGGATTGCGCTCGAGGCGCAGCCGCTCGCCGTCGTTCTCGTTCTTGACGACCTTGTACGGCCCCGAGGACAGCGGGTGGTTCTCGTACTTCGTCCCCTTGTCCTTGCTCTTGGGGACAGGGGTGGTCTGCGTCTGGGTCGCCAGGAAGGGGAACTCGCCCTCGGGCTTGTTGAGGTGGAAGACGATGGTGGAGTCGTCGGGCGTCTCGATCGAGTCGAGCCCCTTCTTGTCCTTGTAGGGCCCGTCGTAGTCGGCCCCGCCGATGAGCCAGTCCCTCAAGTAGGGCGCGCCGCCGGAGAGTTCGGCGGCGAAGGAGCGCTCGATGCCGTACTTGATGTCACCGCTGGTGATCGGCGACCCGTCCTCGTACTTCAGGCCCTTCTTCAGGTGGTACGTCCACACGGTGGCGTTCTTGCTCGGCGTGCCCAGGTCCGTGGCGAGGTCGGGCACGACCTTCGCGCCCTCGGCGCCGTCCTCGCGGTTGCGCGTGGTCAGCGTGCGGAAGACGAGGCTCGGCACGTTGCCGCCGCCCGAGGTGTAGAGCCGCGCCGGGTCGAAGTCGACCTGCGGGTCGCGGTTGAGGACGGTGAGCGTGCCGCCCTTCGCGGGCTTCCCTTCGCCGCCGCTCCCGGCGTCGTTGTCCTTGGGGCCCGCGCAGGCGGCGGCGCCCGAGGCCAGGACCAGGCTGACGGATGCCGCTGCCACGCGGCGGGCTATGACGGACGGTTGACGCATCGGAGTGCCTCTCGGGGAAAGGGAGTTGAGGTGGTGCGGACGTACAGGAACCACCCCGGGCACGCCGAATGCCGGACCGCAGCCGTGGAAAGCCGCAGAAAAGGCGGCACAACGGTGCAGAAAGAGAGAAATGCGACGCACTCGCCGGGGCGGGCGTCAGCAACAGTGAATGTCGGCCACGCAGTGCGCGGTCACGCCGAAGAGCGCCAGCTCAAGGGCGGCGCACGAGGAGGCGTGACGAGGCGACATGCGCAGAAATATGAACGAACGCGCGACGAATGTCAAAGCCGTTCCCCGCGCCTCCGGCACGGATCGCTCAACTCCCGGGGAACGCCCACGGGTTGGGCTTGCAGTGAATCCCGTCGTGGTCGAGGAACTTCGTCTGCTGCTGCATGACGGGCGCGAGGTCCCCGTCCTTGGTGCAGTCGGTGTGGTTGAAGCCGAGCCGGTGGCCGGTCTCGTGATTGATCAGCATCTGCCGGTAGGCGAGGATGCCGACGTGGGCGTCGTCGTACGTCTTCGAGCCCTGCGCCCACCGATAGGCGTTGATCATGACGCGTTCGGTGGCGGCGGAGTCGCACGACACATTGTCCTCGGTCGTGTCGAGTCCCGATTTCGCGCACCATTTCGCGGTCGTTCCCGGACTCGCCAGCGTAATCACGAAATCGGGGTGCCCCGAGGAGATCCGCTCGAAGGTGCGACCGCCGCCGTGCGCCCAACTCCGGCCGTCGTTCAGGGTCTTCTGCACGGCCTGCGCGAACAGTCCGCCGTCCAGGCCGAGCCCCTTTTCGACGTCCACGCGATAGCGGAACACCTTCCCCTTTCCGGGGGCCTTGTCGAAGCCGGGTATCGCCTCGAAGTCACCGGACGCGGCGAGCTTGGCGTCCAGCGGGTACTTCTTGCCCATCTTCGCCTCGTAGCTCGCCGGCGAGGGCTCGGGCGGGGTGGGCCGGTCGTCGGAGCGGGAGGCGGAGCTGTCGTCGCGGTCCGCGGCGCCGCCCTTCGCGGCCTGCGCCTGCGACGGGGCCGAGTCGTCGCCCCGGTCGGCCACCTGCCCGGCCACGACGACGGCGAGCACGGTGGTCACGGCGGCGGCCGCGATCCCGGTGAACGTCCGCCCCCGGCCGCCCTTCTCGCCCTTGCCGTCCACGTCGGGGTGCTCGTACGGCGGCTCGTCCGCGCCGTCGTCACCGTCGTCGAGGCCGAGGGGCGCGGGGCCGCCGTCGGCGTGCCACTCGGTGACGGAGGCATACGGGTCCCGGGCCTGCCGGGGCACGAAGACGTCCTCGTCCCGCCGGCCGTCCGGGTCGAGATCGAGGTCGGCGGGTTCCGGACGCGTCCGGGGCGGCGGGACGGACCGCGCCTGCGGCACTCCGTAGGCCGCGCCGAGCCGGGGCCCGGAGCCACTGCCGGTGACGCTGCCCCAGCCGCCCCCGGGCTCCCGCTGCTCGGGGTGCCCGCCGCGTACGTGCGGGACGCCGTGGGGCGGGGTGGGCTGCGGGAATCCGTGGGCGGGGGTGCCGTGCGGCGGCGTCCCGTACGGCGGCCGGGGCTGGCCCTGGGGCTGCGGCCGGGCCTGCGACTGAGGCTGCGGCCGGGGCATGGGCGCCCCGCCCTCGGGTCCGGGTCCACCGGGCTGCGGCGCGCGCCGACGGCGTCCGGTGCCGGGCCCGGGCGGCCGGGTGTCCGGCGTGCCGGGTATGCCAGAGGTGCTGGTGGTGTCCGAGGTGCCCGCCGGACCGCGGCGGCTGTGACGTCCCACGCCCCGACTCAGCTCCCCGACCCGGCGACAGCGGCACGTGCGCCATGATCGGCGCGGGCGCTCAATTCCCGTACGTCCGTGAGGAGTTCACGGAAGGCCGTGGCGACCGTCGACGGATACTCCATCATCGCCACATGCCCGGCCTCCGGCAGCGTGAGCAGCCGCGAGTCCCGGAACGCGGCCGCCGCCTTGCGCGCCATCCGGTACGAGACGAGCTGGTCCCGGCCGCCGTAGACGAGCAGCGTCGGCGCGAGCACCCGCTCCGCCTGCCGCCACAGTCCGTGCTGACCGCCCAGCGTGTACGCGTTCACGATCCCGCGCGCCGACCGGGCCATCGCGTCCCACATGTACGGGAGTTCGAGCCTGCGCTCCATCTCCCGCACCGCAGCGCGGAACCCCTCGGGCGAGACCTTCCCCGGATCCCCGTAACAGAGCCCCATGACCCCGCGGACCCGCTGCTCCGCCGTCCAGTCCTTGGTGAGCCGGGTGAAGAGCCCCGCGACGCCCGGCACCGCGAGCAGCCCGGTCGGCATCGCGGTGCGCTGCACCCGCAGCTCGGGCAGGGCGGGCGAGACGAGCGTGAGGGTGCGCACGAGGTCGGGGCGGACGGCGGCGACGCGCGTCGTGACGGCCCCGCCCAGCGAGTTCCCGAAGAGGTGCACGGGGCCGCGCTCGCGCGCGTCCAGGTAGCGGATGACGGCGCGGGCGTGCCCGGTCACCGAGTAGTCCCCGTCGTCCGGCGGCGGCGAGTCGCCGAAGCCGGGCAGGTCGATCGCCTCGCAGTCCACGACGTCCTCGAGCAGCGGCATCAGCGCCGACCAGTTCTGCGAGGAGCCGCCGAGCCCGTGCACGAACAGCGCCCGGTCCAGGCCGGCCCCCGCCGAGGGCCGGGAGCGCACGCTCAGCGTGAGCCCGGGAAGCCCGACCGAATCGAGCCGCTCGCCCTCCGCGACGGCCACGGCACCCGGTTTGGGCGCGGCGGCGGCGGCCAGCGCGCGCGGCAGTTCGGTCGAAGACATGCGGCAATGTTACGAGACGATCACACAGTGGATCGTGTGTTCGCCGTCACAGGCCGGAAAGGGCCCCTTCTCCTCCCCCGTCCCGGGCCCCCGCATGGCTCCCCTGAGATCGCGTAGCGCCTCGATCGGGTGTCTCCTACGCTCGAAGGGGAAGGGCGAATGACGGAACTCGCACCTGACACTCGCACCCGAGCGAAGAAGGCATTGATGACCGTCGATCCGAGTGACCCCGACACCTTCGCGTCCGAGACCGCAGAGGAATCAGATCCCGGCGCGGCTCCCATGGAGACCCCCGAGGCGGACTCCGCGGAACAGCACACGGACCTGACCCCCGAGCAGGACGAGACCGTCCGGGGCACCGACCAGGACACCGCGAACGTGGCAGACCTCGCCGAACAGGCACGCGTCGTGAGCCTCGACGAGGACGACTACCGCTGACGATCACCCCACCGGGCCCGGGCGCCCCGGACTTGTGCCCGTGTTTGCCCTGCTACGCACGGCTTACGGGCCGTGCCGAGGCCATCCAGTCCGTGAAATTCTGCGCTCGCACCGCGCGCATCACGGTTACCGAAAAGTACGATGGCGGCGCGGCGCACACCGCAGCACATGGACGATCTTGGGAGGCGGCGTGACAGCCATCGAGCAGACAGAGGCGGCTCGCCCGCGGGGCACACGCCTGCCGCGCCGTGCCCGACGGAACCAGCTTCTGGGCGCGGCCCAGGAGGTCTTCGTCGCACAGGGCTACCACGCGGCCGCGATGGACGACATCGCCGAGCGCGCGGGCGTCAGCAAGCCGGTCCTCTACCAGCACTTCCCGGGCAAGCTCGACCTCTACCTGGCCCTGCTCGACCAGCACTGCGAGGCCCTGCTCCAGTCCATCCGCACGGCGCTCGCCTCCACCACGGACAACAAGCTGCGCGTGGCGGCCACGATGGACGCCTACTTCGCGTACGTGGAGGACGAGGGCGGCGCCTTCCGCCTGGTCTTCGAGTCGGACCTGACGAACGAGCCCGCGGTGCGCGAGCGCGTCGACCGCGTCACGCTCCAGTGCGCCGAGGCGATCTGCGAGGTCATCGCCGAGGACACCGGCCTGCCCGGCGACGAAGCGATGCTGCTCGCCGTCGGCCTCGGCGGCTACTCGCAGGTGGTGGCACGCTACTGGCTCGCCAGCGGCAGCTCCGTCCCGCGCGACAAGGCGGTGCAGATGCTCACGTCGCTCGCCTGGCGCGGCATCGCCGGCTTCCCGCTGCACGGCACCGAGGGCCACTGACACCGAGGCACGGAGCGCGGGTTTGTTCCCGATCTCTGTTCGCTACCGGCGTGCACGGGCAAGCCGTCCGCGCCCCCTGGCGGTCCCCTCACCGGGCTAATGTGTGCTGGGTACGGCGCGGACGCCCGCGCACATCACTGACCGTCGGAGGGACAAAGCCGTGGAGGTCAAGATCGGCGTGCAGCACGCGCCCCGCGAGATCGTGCTGGAGAGCGGCGAGAGCGCCGAGGAAATCGAGCGCGCCGTGTCCGAGGCCCTGTCCGGCAAGGCGCCGCTGCTGACCCTGGTCGACGACCACGGCCGCAAGGTCCTGGTTCCGGCCGACCGCCTCGCGTACGTGGAGCTCGGCGAGCCGACGACGCGCAAGGTGGGCTTCAGCGCCCTCTGAGAACGTTCGGGGAACGCTCGGAAAACACACGGAGAACGGCCCGGTGGTTGCCTCAACCACCGGGCCGTTCTTGCGCGTTGCGCGAACGCGTCGCGCGCCCCGCGGAGGATTGTCTTCCGGCCGCTTCGGGTAAGACCGGCTACAACCGTTTTGCCCGAGGGGGACAGTGAGGGAGGGAACACCCGTGATCCTGGAAGCACTCGGCTCCGCGCTGCTCGGCCTGGCCGCCGCCTGGTCGGCCGTCCACCGCCTGCACCACCGGCTCCCGGCCCGCAGCCTCGTCCTCGCCACCGGGGTGGCCGGGGCCCTCATCGGCGCGTTCATCATGCACACGGCCCTCGGCCCGGGCCACGCCGTCGCGACGCTCATCGGCGCGGTGGCCGTGGCGGCGGCACTGCTGTCGCTCCTGCTCCGCCCTGAAGGAAGGCTCCGCCGCGCCTCGACGGCGTGACGGGCCCTGCTCCTGAGCTAGGCGGCAAGCCCGAGCGCCGCCATCCGCTTCGTGTGCGCCTCGGTGATGCGCGAGAACATCCGGCCGACCTCGGCCAGGTCAAAGCCGTCGGCGACGCCCCCGACCAGCATGGTCGACAGGGCGTCGCGGTCGGCGACCACCCGCTGCGACTGCGAGAGCGCCTCGCCCATCAGGCGCCGCGCCCACAGCGCGAGCCGCCCGCCCACGCGCGGGTCCGCGTCGATCGCGGCGCGCACCTTCTCCACGGCGAAGCTGGCGTGCCCGGTGTCGTCGAGGACGCCGAGGACGAGGTCACGGGTGTCGCCGTCGAGCCGCGCCGCCACCTCGCGGTAGAAGTCGCTGGCGATCGAGTCGCCGACGTACGCCTTGACCAGGCCCTCCAGCCAGTCGGACGGCGCCGTCTGCCGGTGGAAGCCGTCGAGCGCGGCGACGAAGGGCTCCATCGCGTCGGTCGGCTCGGCGCCGATCGCGGAGAGCCGGTCGCGCAACTGCTCGAAGTGGTGGAACTCGGCCGACGCCATCTTCGCCAGCTCCGCCTTGTCGGCGAGGGTGGGCGCGAGCTTCGCGTCCTCCGCGAGCCGCTCGAACGCCGCGAGCTCCCCGTAGGCGAGCGCACCGAGCAGGTCCACGACGGCGGCGCGGTAGTTCGGGTCGCCGGAAGCCTTGGCCCAGTCCTGGGCGGCGACCCCGGTGGGCCCCTCGGCTGCTTCTTCGGAGGTGCGGTCGGTGCGGTCGGGCGTGTCAGGCGTCTCCATGAAGCGCACAATAGCCCGCTCCCCGTGGTGCGTAAGGCCCTGGTCAGTCACTGTGACGACGGCGACGTGACGAATGACCCAGACATCCATGCGAGATTCCGGGGTACAGTGGTATTGCGCCCGCCGAATATTCGTCGGGCCGTACGAATGAGGATGCCCGGTCGGTGGCCCGATCGGCTCCGACCCGACAGCCCTCCAGGCGGTACGCAGTGGTGCGTACGGCATGAGGAGGGAACCTCAGCGGTACGAGCGCTTGAGCGCTGGCAGTGGTCCCGCGCCACCCGGCCCGCTCCTCCTAGGCGACGGACGGTCACCGGCACGGTCAAGACCCCCTGCGTTCGCCTCGCGCCGCGTCTCACAGAAGAGGCATAGCCCTGACTACGACTTTCCGAGAGCTCGGGATCCTTCCCGAGACGGCCGAGGCCCTTGAGGCCGTCGGCATCATCAATCCCTTTCCCATCCAGGAGATGACGCTCCCCGTCGCCCTTTCCGGCACGGACGTCATCGGCCAGGCCAAGACCGGCACCGGCAAGACGCTCGGCTTCGGACTCCCGCTCCTGGAGCGCGTGACCGTCCCCGCCGACGTCGAGGCCGGCCGCGCCCAGCCCGAGGAGCTGACCGAGGCGCCGCAGGCCCTCGTCGTCGTCCCCACCCGCGAGCTCTGCCAGCAGGTGACCAACGACCTCCTCACCGCGGGCAAGGCGCGCAACGTCCGCGTCCTCGCCATATACGGCGGCCGCGCCTACGAGCCCCAGGTCGAGGCCCTGAAGAAGGGCGTCGACGTGGTCGTCGGCACCCCCGGGCGCCTGCTCGACCTCGCGGGCCAGCGCAAGCTGAACCTGAAGCACATCAAGTGCCTCGTCCTCGACGAGGCCGACGAGATGCTCGACCTGGGCTTCCTGCCCGACGTCGAGAAGATCATCAACATGCTTCCGGCGAAGCGCCAGACGATGCTCTTCTCCGCGACGATGCCGGGCGCCGTCATCGGCCTCGCCCGCCGCTACATGTCGCAGCCCACGCACATCCGCGCCACCGCGCCGGACGACGAGGGCCAGACGGTCGCGAACACGAAGCAGTTCGTCTACCGCGCGCACTCCATGGACAAGCCGGAGATGGTCTCCCGCATCCTGCAGGCCGACGGCCGCGGGCTCGCGATGATCTTCTGCCGTACGAAGCGCACGGCGGCCGACATCGCCGAGCAGCTGGAGCGCCGCGGCTTCGCCTCCGGCGCGGTCCACGGCGACCTCGGCCAGGGCGCCCGCGAGCAGGCCCTGCGCGCGTTCCGCAACGGCAAGGTGGACGTGCTCGTCTGCACCGACGTCGCCGCGCGCGGCATCGACGTCGAAGGCGTCACGCACGTCGTCAACTACCAGTCCCCCGAGGACGAGAAGACCTATCTGCACCGCATCGGCCGCACCGGCCGCGCGGGCGCCAAGGGCACCGCGATCACGCTGGTCGACTGGGACGACATCCCGCGCTGGCAGCTGATCAACAAGGCGCTCGAGCTGGACTTCAACGACCCGGTCGAGACGTACTCCAGCTCCCCGCACCTCTACGAGGACCTGAACATCCCGGCCGGCACGAAGGGCATCCTGCCCCGTGCCGAGCGCACCCGGGCCGGGCTCGACGCCGAGGAGATCGAGGACCTGGGCGAGACTGGTGGCCGTGGCGGCCGCGGTGGCCGTGGCGACCGCTCCCGCCCGTCCGACCGCGACCGCGCCGCCGACCGTGAGCGCGCGGAGCGTCCGGCCCGCACGCCGCGCCGTCGCCGCCGCACCCGCTCGGGCGAGCCCCTGGACGCCCCGGCGTCGACCGAGGCCGCCCAGGCCCCCGAGAGCCCGGCGGCTCCGGTGACCCCGGCGCCCGAGGCGGACACCGCGCCGCGCACCCCGCGCCGTCGCCGCCGCACGCGTGCGGGCGCCACGTCGGAGCCGACGGCCCCGCAGGTGGAGACCCCGGCCGAGACGCCCGCCGAGCCCGCCCTGGCGGAGCCCACGGAGGCCCCGGCCACCAAGCCCCGCCGCCGCACCCGCAAGGCGACGGCCCCGGCTGCCGAGGCAGCCGTCGACACGGCCGAGGGCAAGGCCCCCGCCGAGGAGACGGTGGAGGCCAAGCCCCGCCGCCGTACGCGCAAGGCGACCGCCCCGGCCGCCGAGGCAGCCGTCGACACGGCCGAGGGCAAGACCCCCGCCGAGGAGACGGTGGAGGCCAAGCCCCGCCGCCGCACCCGCAAGGCTGCCGCGGCCGAGCCGGTCGCCGCCGAGGCGGAGGTCGCGGAGGAGGCCCCGGCCGCCAAGCCGCGCCGCCGCACCCGCAAGACGGCAACTGCCGCCGCGGAGGCAGCCGTTGACACGGCCGAGGGCAAGACCCAGGCCGAGGAGCCGGAGGCCAAGCCCCGCCGCCGTACGCGCAAGGCGACCGCCGAGACCGCTGCCCCCAAGGCGGAGGCCGCTGAGGAGGCCCCGGCCACCAAGCCGCGCCGCCGCACCCGCAAGGCGACGGCCCCGGCCGCCGAGCCGACCGAGAGCTGACGCGCGAGCCGAGAGCTGACAGCTGACAGCCCTCAAGGCTCCTCTCGTACGAGGGCCCGTCCTTCCCCACCGGGGAGGGGCGGGCCCTCGCTCGTACCGGGGCACCTACGGGCGACCGGCACGCGGGCCCGCCGCCCCGCCTCGATTACGCTCGCCCCATGAGCAGGCCCCCCACCTTCGTCCCGCCCCCTTGCGCCCGCGCCCGCACGCTGGCCACCGCGCGAGGCGGCTTCGCCGTGCTGGACGCGCGGCCCGTGGACGGGCGGAGCGCCAAGGGGGCCGTGCTGCTGCTGCCCGGGTTCACCGGCAGCAAGGAGGACTTCATCGCCCTCCTCGAACCCTTCGCCGCCGCCGGCTACCGCGCCGTCACCGTGGACGGCCGCGGGCAGTACGAGACTCCGGGGCCCGACGACGAATCGGCGTACGCCCAGGGCGAGTTGGCGCGCGACGTGCTCGCGCAGGCCGCCGTGCTCACCGCCGAGGACGGCCGGGCCCCGCATCTGCTCGGGCACTCGCTCGGCGGCCTGGTGGCCCGCGCCGCCGTCCTGCTGGACCCCGCCGCCTTCGCCTCGCTGACCGTGATGTCCTCGGGCCCCGCCGCGGTCTCCCCCGGCCAGCAGGCCCGCGCGAAGATGCTGGCCGACGCCCTGGGCGTGCTGTCGATGGCGGAGATCTGGGAGGCGATGCGCGCCATGGATCCCCCCACCGACGCCGCGGAAGGAACCCAGGTCACCGACGCCACGGCCGACGCCGACAGCACGGCCGACAGCCCGGCCGACAGCGACGAGCCCGCCCTCCGCGCCCGCTGGCTGCGCCACCACCCCGCCCAACTGGGCGCCACCGCACGGCAGTTGTGCACGGAACCGGACCGGGTCGCGGAGCTCGCCGCCACCGCCCTGCCCAAGCACGTGCTCTCCGGCGCGCACGACGACGCCTGGCCGGTGCCGTGGCTCGACGACATGGCCGCGCGGCTCGGCGCGCACCGCTCCGTGATCTCGGGCGCGGACCACTCCCCCAACACCGACCGCCCCGCGGAGACCGCCGCGGCCCTCCTCGCCTTCTGGGACCGGCACGCACTCCAGCAGTGAGTCGGTGCCGCGGCCCGCTCAGTACTGGGTCTGCAAGTGGTCCCAGAACCCGTCCCGCAGCGCCCGCCGCAGGTCCGCCTGGCCGCGCAGCGAGTACTGCAGGACCTGCTCCGCGTCGACGAGCAGCTCCTGGTCGACGGAGCCGGGCAGATACGGGTGCCCCGGCATGAGCCCCATCAACGCCTCGCGCCCGCGCGCCGAGAGCCACTTCGCGGCGATCTGCGCGCCGACGAAGCGGACGTCGTCGCGCGAGGGCCGGGGCACCGCGGCCGACGGCTCGTACGCCGCGGCGGCCCGCCGCGTCACGTACGGCTTGAAGAAGGCGAGGTCGAAGGTCCGCTGGCTGTCGACCTCCCAGAGCAGCGGCTCCGCCTGGTTGCGGCCGTCGGGCGCCTCGATGCCCCAGAGGTGGACGCGCGCGCCGTACCCCTGCGCGGCCTCGACGGCGGAGACCAGGTCCTCGTCGCCGCCGATGAGCGCCGCATCGCTGATCGCGCGGTGCCGGGCGAGGGACTCCAGGTCCGACCTGATGAGGGAGTCGACGCCCTTCTGCTGGTTGTTGGCGTTCAGATTGCCGAGCCGGACCTTCACGTCCGGGAGCTCGGCGATCGACTGCTGCTCGGTGGTGTGGATGCGGCGGCGCGCGCCGTCGTACCAGTACAGCCGGAGCAGCCGGCTGTCCGCGAAGATCGTGCGTGCCTTGTCGATGAGCGCCTCGATGAGACCTTCCGCGTCCAGGTCGAAGGACCTCCGGTCTTCGGTGCCCGCGGCGAGGCGGCCCGCGGCCGCGTACAGGTATCCGGCGTCGACGAAGATCGCGTGGGTCGAGGGGGCCTTCGCCACCTCGGCGAGCATGCGCTCCAGCAGTCCGTTGGCGCGCTCCAGCTGTTCCAGCTGAGCGCTCATCTCGTCGTTCATACGGAACCCATTGTCCCGCCGGTCACGCTGCGAACACAACCAGTGCCGCTACTCGCGAGTAATTAGACGCTCGAAAAATTTCTTTAGCGTAGGGAATGTTTGCAGGGGGCAACCCGTTGTACCCGTATGGAACGCGGGGCACTGCAGCCACGCAATCCACCCGTAGCGGGCGGTCGAGGCACCGCCCACACCAGCAGTTCTCCTTCAGGAGGATGACCAGACGAAGGGAGAAGCCCTATGCGCTTCGAAATCATGCGACTCGACGACGTCGACGGCACCGCCGTGGACAGCACCGTCGTGGACGCCGCCTCCGTCAACCGGATCGTGCAGCAGGCCGCAGCGATCGGCCAGCGCATCTACATCCGCCCGGCCGAGGCCGCGGCCTCGT
The DNA here is from genome assembly GCF_050510915.1 of Streptomyces odontotermitis. Taxonomy (NCBI): domain Bacteria; kingdom Bacillati; phylum Actinomycetota; class Actinomycetes; order Kitasatosporales; family Streptomycetaceae; genus Streptomyces; species Streptomyces odontotermitis. The sequence continues at coordinate 88,386 of NZ_JBNJLS010000021.1, forward strand.
AACACTCACACCTGATCTTCGCCGCACGCCGCACGACGGCAGGCCGCCGAGACGCCCGAAGGGCCCCGGTACGCACTCGCGTACGAGGGGCCCTTCGCGCGTTCCGGGGCTGACACCAGCGACGCGCACCGAACAGCGGACGTCGGACGTCAGGCGCCCTTGATCACCTGCGTGACGCCGTTGATGATCTGCTGCACGGCGATCGCGGAGAGCATCATGCCCGCGAGCCGGGTCACCAGGACCACGCCGCCGTCCTTGATGACGCGGATGATCAGCAGCGAGTAGCGCATCACCAGCCAGAGCACGACGTGCATCGCGACGATCGCGGCCCAGACGGAGATCTGGGTGCCGACGCCGTGCGCGTTCTGCACGGCGAGGATCACCGAGACGATCGCGCCGGGCCCGGCGAGCAGCGGCATGCCGAGCGGCACGAGCGCGACATTGACGTCCTTGGTCTGCTTCGGCTCGTCCGTCTTGCCGGTGAGCAGGTCGAGCGCGATGAGGAGCAGCAGCAGTCCGCCCGCGATCATCAGCGCGGGCACGGAGACGTGGAGATAGTTGAGGATCTGGTGGCCGACGAGGCCGAAGACCGTGATCACGCCGAAGGCGACGCAGACGGCCTGGAAGGCCATCCGCTGCTGCACCTTGGCGGGGCGGCCGGCGGTCAGGCCGAGGAAGATCGGGGTGATTCCCGGGGGGTCCATAATCACGAAAAGCGTGAGAAAGAGGGATCCGAAGACAGCGAAGTCGAACACAGTGTGGCCTTGCAGAGAGTCGTACGAGGGGCCGCGCACGGGCGCGGTGAGCGGGCACCGCGGGGGCGCGGCGCGCGAAGGAACAGCCGATGGCCGATGGCTCGGTCAGGCGGTGGGGCGTCCGCCCGCGCCCGGCACCGGGAACGCCCCGGTCGCCCGGCGCGTGATCTCGCCGTAGATCTCGGGGTCGGTGGTGAACTCCCCGAGCACGCACGTCTTGCGGCTGCCGTGGTAGTCGCTGGACCCGGTGGCAAGGAGACCCAGGTCGCCCGCGAGGCCCTTCAGCCGGGCGCGGGTCTCGGCCGAGTGGTCCATGTGGTCCGCCTCGATGCCGTCGAGCCCGGCGGCGGCGAGTTCGGCTATCGCGGCCTCGGGCACGACCTGGCCGCGCTTGGCGGCGGCGGGGTGCGCGAAGACGGTGACCCCGCCCGCGGCCTTGACCAGGCGGATCGCCTCGAAGGGGTCGAGCTCGTGCTTCTCGGCGTAGGCGCGCCCGCCGTCGGCGAGCCACTCGGGCGTGAAGGCGTCCGAGACGCTGCCCACGACGCCCAGCTCGACGAGGGCCTCCGCGACGTGCGGCCGCCCGACGGACCCGTCGCCCGCGATCCGCGCGACCTGCTCCCAGGTCACCCCCACGCCGAGCTCCTGGAGCTTGCGCACCATGGTCTGCGCCCGCGGCACCCGGTCGTCCCGGACCAGCTCCCGCTCCCGGGCGAGCTCCGGCTCCTGCGGGTCGAAGAGGTACGCCAGCATGTGCAGGCCCACGCCGTCGAGCCGGCACGACAGCTCGGCCCCGGTGACGAGGGTCAGCCCCTCGGGCAGCGCCCCGATCGCCTCGGCGTACCCGCGGGTGGTGTCGTGGTCGGTCAGCGCGACGACGTCGAGCCCGGCGGCGCGAGCGTTCCGAACGAGCTCGGCCGGACTGTCCGTGCCGTCGGAGGCGGTGGAGTGGGTGTGCAGATCGATGCGCACGAGGAGCACTCCAACCACTGCGGGGACGGACACGGGCACGCGAAAGGGCAGCGTGGGACCGTAAGGGGACAGTTAAGGATAACGGCAGGCCGACCCGCTTCAGGTCGTGACGGCGGCCACCGCCCGGGGCCCGCCGGACCGCCACCGGCCCGTCCGGCCTGCACCCCAACGGGCCCGCAGCCGCGCATCCGGCCGAGGGGCGGGGGCGCGGACGAAGCAGGCGCACCCCACCCTCAAGGCATGAGCAACCGCGGCGACAGCGCCCCGCACGGGAGCAGCTCGACCTCCGCCCCCGCGTCCCGCAGGTCCGTGAGCACCAGCTCGTCGTACATCAGGAGCCCCGACTGCTCCGGCCACGCGATCGCCCACAGCCACAGGCCGCGCGCCTCGCCCGCGAAGACCGCGCGGTCGTCCGGGGTGCCCGACACATGCCACAGCGGGGTCGGCCGCCCGGCGGCGAGGACCTTGGCCTGGGGTGGCTTCTCGACGCTCAGCGATGGTCCCGGGTCGGGTCCGTCGATGCCCGCGTAGCGCGCACCGAGGCCGACGCCGAGCTCCTCCGCGACCAGGACCAGCTCGCCGACCCCGCCGAGCGGCGCGGGCCCCGAGCAGGCCACGGCGGTCGCCCGGCCGCCGCTGCGGTCGTCGCCCGCGCACGCCACCCCGGTGAAGAGCCAGCCGACGGGTAGCGGCCACGGCATCCACACCGGCACGTGCGCACGGTGCACCACGACGCTGAGGGCCTCGACGCTGGGCGGGATCACGGGCTGCAGCGGGTGCACGGTGCCGTGCACATCGCACTGCCAGGAGTCGGCAAAGAGACCGGGAGCCCTGACCCGGCCACCACACTTCGGGCAACTGGGTTCGCCCCTCATAGCGACCGAGGGTCCTCCCCGGTCGTCGCCGCGTCAAGGACGATCACCCGTCCGGAGTCCGTCGGCACCGCACTTCCACGCCGCTTTCCCGTGCCCCTCACCAGGCAAAACTAGATGTAGCTTGCATCCTTTAGCCTCTCTAACTTAATATATGCATACGTCAACGATCTCTCCGTGAGCAGTGAAGGAGCGGCTGTATGAACAGCAGCACAGGAGGTCCCGCCGAAGGGGACCCATTCGACGCCGGGGCGGGCGGCCTCCTGCGGCAGCCGAAGGCCGTGTGGGCGACGGCCGGCGCCTCCGTCGTCGCCTTCATGGGCATCGGGCTCGTCGACCCGATCCTGCCCTCCATCGCCAAGGGCCTGGACGCGAGCGCCAGTCAGGTCTCGCTGCTCTTCACCTCGTACTTCCTGATCACCGCCGTCGCGATGCTGGTGACCGGCTTCGTCTCCAGCCGCATCGGCGGCAAGAAGACCCTCTTGCTCGGCCTCGCGCTCGTGGTCGTCTTCGCCGGGCTCTCCGGCACCTCGGGCTCGGTCGGTGAGCTCGTCGGGTTCCGCGCGGGCTGGGGCCTCGGCAACGCGCTCTTCGCCTCCACCGCGCTCGCCGTCATCGTGGGCGCGGCCGCCGGGGGCAGCGCCGCCGCGATCCTCCTGTACGAGTCGGCGCTCGGCCTCGGCATGGCGTGCGGGCCGCTGCTCGGCGCCCTGCTCGGGGACGCCAGCTGGCGCTACCCGTTCTTCGGCACCGCGGCCCTGATGGCCATCGGCTTCCTGTGCATCTCGGCGTTCCTGAAGGAACAGCCGAGGCCCGCGAGGAAGACCTCGCTGCTTGACCCGATCAAGGCGCTCGGCCACGGCGGGCTCGCCTCCGCCGCCGCCTCGGCGTTCTTCTACAACTACACGTTCTTCACGGTGCTGGCCTTCACGCCGTTCGTGCTGAACATGACCCCGTACAGGTCGGGGGCGGTCTTCTTCGCCTGGGGTGTGCTGCTCGCCGTCTTCTCGGTGATCGTCGCGCCGCGCCTGCAGGGGCGGTTCGGTTCCCTGAAGGTGCTCGGCGGCTCGCTGCTGCTGCTCGCCGTGGACGTCCTGGTGCTCGGCTACGGAAACCACACCGCGGCCGTCGTCTGCACGGTCCTGTCCGGCGCCTTCATCGGCGTGAACAACACCGTCTACACGGAGCTGGCGCTCGGCGTCTCGGACGCGCCGCGGCCCGTGGCCAGCGCCGGGTACAACTTCGTGCGCTGGTTCGCCGCGGCCGCCGCCCCGTTCTTCGCGCCGAAGATCGAGGAGTGGAGCGACATCCACGTCCCGTTCGTGGTCGCGGCGGTGACCGCGGTGCTCGGCGCCGGAGTGGTCTGGGTCCGCCGCAGTGCGCTCACCCTTCCCCGAGCTCTCGACTCCGCTCGAGCAGGGGAGACCCCATTGGCCGAGGAGCTGGAGCCGCGGCACGCGGCGGAGGACGGCGTCACGGTCTTCGCCAACTAGAGACACGACCGGCCACCGGACAGGGTGGCCGAAGCAATTCGGCCAACTGGCCGTCCCCGTCGTTCAACTGGCGGCCGCCCCCTTCAACCGGCCACCGCCCAGGCGGAGTTGAATCGGTCACACTCCCCGGACCGGACTCAGTCGAGCGCCACGGACCTGCGCAGCGGATCGCGCAGGTCCGTCCCGCTGTTCAGCCACCGCTCCTGGAGCGCCTGCGCGCCGTGCACCCGCTTCCACGCCGCCTCGTTCTGCGTCATCGGGAGCAGGGGCAGAAACCGTACGGGTTCCTTCGGCTCGTCGAGCTCCAGGTCCGCCACGAGGCCGCCCGGCTCGGCGACCAGGACCGAGGTGAACGGGGCGCCGGGCCACAGCGGTTCACCCACGTCGAGGGAGGCGCCCGGCGCCACGATCACGCCCTCCACCTGCGGCGAGGCGGCCAGCACGGCGAGCGGGCGGAGCACCTTGTCGGTCTCCGCGAGACCCCCGCGCACCGACAGGACCAGCTCCGCGCGCGGCCCCTTGACCGGGTCGGCGAGGGCGGCGGTGGGGTCGGCCATCGGGGCGGCGGACATGCCGAGCGTGGCGTAACGGACGATGTCCCCGCCGTCGTTCCCGCCCTCCGTACCGGTGAAGCGGAGCACCTCGATGCGGTCCGTGCCGAGGAAGGTCACCGCGGCGCGCGCGTCCGGTTCCCCCAGGGCGGTGCGCAGCCGGGCCTCGACCAGAGCAAGAACATCTTCCATGCGGCGAGCATAGAACTCGTACGTGGCGGGTAAAGAAGGGCCTTCGCTCTCCGGTCGGCTGATAGTGTTGGCCGCTGGTGAGTGGGCGACACGCAGAAGCGTCGTTTTCAAGCCCCGCACCATGAGACTCCCCTACGGGGGACCGGCCGGAGGAGGTGGGGCTGTCAATGGATCGAAGTCGACCGTGCAGTACCACCCGCTCTTCCGGTCACTGAGTCACGTAGCTCCGTACAGCAGCTGCCGCCTCGCGCACGCATTCCCGCGTACGACGGAAGAGCACGTCGTTTTCGTCTGATCCGTTTCAGCAGCGAAGCCGCCACCGCGATGGCGCGGTGCTCCCCGCTTTGTGGACGTGCACAGTCCCGCAGTCGCAGACGTCCTCATTCCGGGTAGTTCCGAACCTCTTTGAGGGGCGGCGGCTCATGCCCGCGAAGGAGCCTGCCCATGTCGATGATCCGTGACCTGCGCGCCGCCGTCCGCCCCTCGCTCCGCAAGGAGCACGGCACCGGCTACGGCACCTCGTACGACACGTACGACGCCACCCGTGAAGCCGCCAGCGCCGTCGTGGACTGCGCCGTGTACCGCGAGGGCCGCCGCGTCGAGAGCGACCACTGCCTCACCCCGCACGAGGCGATGCTGCAGGTGCGGCGCGACGGGGGCTTCGCGTGGATCGGCCTGCACGAGCCGACGGAGGCCGAATTCTCCGGCATCGCCGCCGAGTTCGGGCTGCACCCGCTCGCCGTCGAGGACGCCGTCCACGCCCACCAGCGCCCCAAGCTGGAGCGCTACGACGACACGCTCTTCACCGTCTTCAAGACCATCCACTACGTGGAGCACGCCGAACTCACCGCCACCAGCGAGGTGGTGGAGACCGGCGAGGTGATGTGCTTCACCGGGCGGGACTTCTTCATCACCGTGCGGCACGGCGGCCACGGCTCGCTGCGCTCCCTGCGCCGCCGCCTCCAGGAGGACCCCGAGCTGCTCGCCAAGGGCCCCTCGTCCGTCCTGCACACCATCGCCGACCACGTCGTCGACGGCTACCTCGCGGTGGCCGACGCCATGCAGGTCGACATCGACGACGTCGAGAACGAGGTGTTCGCGGCCCCCGGCAAGGGCGTCTCGCGCGGTGTCGACGCCGGGCGGATCTACCAGCTCAAGCGCGAGGTCCTGGAGTTCAAGCGGGCCGTGTCGCCGCTCCTGCGCCCCATGCAGCTGCTCAGCGAGCGGCCCATGCGGCTCGTCGACCCCGACATCCAGAAGTACTTCCGCGACGTGGCCGACCACCTCGCGCGCGTACAGGAGCAGGTCGTCGGCTTCGACGAGCTCCTCAACTCGATCCTCCAGGCCAACCTCGCGCAGGCCGCGGTCGCCCAGAACGAGGACATGCGCAAGATCACCTCCTGGGCGGCCATCATCGCCGTGCCCACGGCGGTGTGCGGGGTCTACGGCATGAACTTCGACCACATGCCGGAGCTGCACTGGCGCTTCGGCTACCCGCTGGTGCTCGGCCTCATCGGCACCGCCTGCTACGCCATCCACCGCACCCTGAAGCGGAACGGCTGGCTGTAGGCCGCCCCTTCCACCCGCTCGGTAGGCTGCGCCCATGACTGCTGCTGAGACGTCCGCCGACGCGCTGCTGGGGCAGGCCCTCGTCGAAGAGGCCACCAAGAAGTCCGGCCTCATCTGGGTCCAGGGCGAGGGCCCCGCCCGCGCCCTGTGGCACGCGTGGCACGACGGCGCGGCCCACCTCGTCGGCGACGGCCCCGGCGAGCAGCCGCTGGCCGGGCTCACCGACGGCGGCAGCGCCGAAGTGACCGTCCGCAGCAAGGACAAGGGCGGCCGCCTGGTCGCCTGGACCGCCACGGTCACCGAACTCGCCCCGCACAGCGAGGCGTGGGAGGCGGCGGTCGCCGAGCTCAAGGGGAAGCGGCTCAACGCCCCCGACGGCGAGCAGATGACGGGGCGGTGGGCCGCCGAGTGCCGGGTGCTGCGGCTGACTCCGCAGGACGCCCGCACCGACCTGCCGGACGCCTCGCTGGCGGCGCCTCCGCTGCCGACGTCCGCCACGACCCGGCACGCCGCACCGGAGGCGCTGCCCCGGCTGCTGCTCAAGCGCAGGAAGCGGTAGCCCGCGCCCCCGTAGCGCCTCTCACGACGTGGGCAACTGCTTCCCGTAGTCCACCATCTCGCTCTTGTCCGGTTCCTTGAGCGCGAAGTCCTTGTTCCAGTCGGCGAGTTGGAGCGTGCCCGCGCCGCCCGCCCGCTCCAGGAGCAGGGGGTAGGGCTTGCCGTTCAGGGAGACGTTCAGGGTGCCGCCGGAGCCGTCGTCGCCGGTGATCTTGATGGTGGGGGTCCCGGCGGTCTCGCCCCGGTCGCCCGTGGCCAGCTCGCCGTGGAGCGTGAGCATCCCCGCGAGCAGCACGTCCTTGTCGGTGAAGCCGCTCAGCTGCTCGTACGAGGGATCGCCCTTGGGCACCTTGACGTACTTACCGTCGAGCTTGGCCGCCGCCGTGCTGTCCGACGGCGAACCGGCGGACTCGCCCTTGCCGCCGCCCTGGCCGTCCTGGTGGCTCCAGAACTCCGAGTCGGCCTTCAGATAGAGCTCCTCGCCGACCCGCAGCAGCCGGAACGTCTGCCCCTTGGAGGTGACGGAGCCGGTGCCGCCGTCGTCCTTCAGGCGCATGTCGAGCTTGTACGTGTGCCCCTTGCTGACCAGCGACCCGGAGAGCCGTACCGAGGACGCGGCCTGCGCGGCGGCCCGGGACTTGCTCTGGATCTGCTGGGCGGAGAGCTTGCCCACGCCGTTCGTGCCCGCGTCCGGGTCGTCCCCGCCGCACCCCGTGAGCCCGGTGCCCACGACGACGAGGCCCGCGCACGCAGCGCCGAGGAGGGCGGCCCTGCGGCCGTGGCGACCCTGCGGAATGACGGTCACTGGTGGGCTGCCTCTCGTACGGGATGCGGAGTCCGGCGGATCCAGCAGTACGGCAGCGTACCCGTGCCGCCTACGCAGATCGGCGTCAGTCCGTCCGGACCCGGTGCCGGAGCGCGAAGGACCGGGACGGGCTAGCCTGAAGCCCGTATCAGCGCATATATGCCTGGATGAGTAGACAGATCCGTATGAAAGGGAGGCGCGTGGCATGGCGGCAGGCGCCCCCCGGATCTTCGTCTCCCATCTGTCCGGCACCGCCGTCTTCGACCCCAACGGCGACCAGGTGGGACGCGTGCGCGACCTGGTGGCCATGCTGCGGGTCGGCAAGAAGCCGCCGCGGCTGCTCGGGCTCGTCGTCGAACTCTCCACGCGCCGCCGCATCTTCCTGCCCATGACCCGGGTCACCGGCATCGAGTCGGGCCAGGTCATCACCACCGGCGTGGTCAACGTCCGCCGGTTCGAGCAGCGGCCCACCGAGCGGCTCGTCCTCGGCGAGATGCTGGACCGCCGGGTCCGGCTCGTCGAGACCGGCGAGGAGGTTGCCGTCCTCGACGTCTCCGTGCAGCAGCTCCCGGCCCGCCGGGACTGGGAGATCGACCGGGTCTTCGTACGGAAGGGGAAGGCGGGGGCGCTCCGGCGCAAGGGCGAGACGCTGACCGTGGAGTGGTCGGCCGTCACCGGGTTCTCCCTGGAGGAGCACGGCCAGGGCGCCGAGAACCTCCTCGCCACCTTCGAGCAGCTGCGCCCCGCCGACCTCGCCAACGTCCTGCACCACCTGTCGGCGAAGCGGCGCGCGGAGGTGGCCGCGGCCCTCGACGACGACCGGCTCGCCGACGTCCTCGAGGAGCTCCCCGAGGACGACCAGATCGAGATCCTCGGCAAGCTGAAGGAGGAGCGCGCCGCCGACGTCCTGGAGGCCATGGACCCGGACGACGCCGCCGACCTCCTCGCCGAGCTCCCCGAGGACGACAAGGAGCGGCTGCTCACGCTCATGCAGCCGGACGACGCGGCCGACGTGCGGCGCCTGATGGCCTACGAGGAGCGCACCGCGGGCGGTCTCATGACCACCGAGCCCATCGTGCTGCGGCCCGACTCCACCGTCGCCGACGCCCTCGCCCGCGTCCGCATGGAGGACCTCTCCCCCGCGCTCGCCGCCCAGGTCTACGTGTGCCGCCCGCCGGACGAGACGCCGACCGGCAAATACCTCGGCACCGTGCACTTCCAGCGGCTGCTGCGCGACCCCCCGTACACCCTCGTCAGCTCGATCCTCGACGACGACCTGCGGCCGCTGAGCCCGCAGGCGCCGCTGCCCGCCGTGGCCGGGTTCTTCGCCACGTACGACATGGTGGCGGCGCCCGTCGTCGACGACAGCGGCTCGCTGCTCGGCGCGGTCACCGTCGACGACGTGCTCGACCACATGCTGCCGGACGACTGGCGCGAGACCGAGTTCCACCAGGAGGAAGGGGGCGACCACCATGGCGGCGGCTGACCGCGAGCGGGACGGCGCCAGGCCGGAGGCGGCCCGGCCGCCCCGGCTCCGCCTCGACCAGCCACGGGCGCCCCGGCGCAAGCTGCTGCCGGAGTACGACCCGGAGGCGTTCGGGCGGCTCTCGGAGCGGATCGCGCGGTTCCTCGGCACGGGGCGCTTCATCGTCTGGATGACGGTCATCATCATCCTGTGGGTGGTGTGGAACATCGCGGCCCCGGACGACCTCCGCTTCGACCAGTACCCGTTCATCTTCCTCACGCTGATGCTGTCCCTGCAGGCGTCGTACGCGGCCCCGCTGATCCTGCTCGCGCAGAACCGCCAGGACGACCGCGACCGCGTCAACCTCGAACAGGACCGGCGGCAGAACGAGCGGTCCATCGCGGACACCGAGTACCTGACCCGGGAGATCGCCTCGCTGCGCATGGGCCTCGGCGAGGTGGCGACCCGCGACTGGATCCGCTCCGAACTCCAGGACCTGGTCAAGGAGCTGGAGGAGCAGCGCGCCGTATTCCCGCCGGAGGCGGGCGGCGGACGTGACGTAGGCGACCGCTGACGGCCCTTTCCCGAGCCCCGTTACCGAGCCGTACTATCGACTCCATGGCTACGGAAGACGCGGTGCGCGAAGCACTGGCGACGGTGAACGACCCCGAGATCCAGCGACCCATCACCGAGTTGGGGATGGTCAAATCGGTCGACATCGGCGCGGACGGGACCGTCGCGGTCACCGTGTACCTGACGGTCTCCGGCTGCCCGATGCGCGACACCATCACCACGAACGTCCAGGAGGCCGTCGGCCGCGTCGAGGGCGTCACCCGCGTCGACGTCACGCTCGACGTGATGAGCGACGAGCAGCGCAAGGAGCTCGCTGCCGCGCTCCGCGGCGGCACCGCCGAGCGCGAGGTCCCCTTCGCCAAGCCGGGCTCGCTGACCCGGGTCTACGCGGTCGCGTCCGGCAAGGGCGGCGTCGGCAAGTCCTCGGTGACGGTGAACCTCGCGGCCGCTCTCGCGGCGGACGGCCTCAAGGTCGGCGTCGTGGACGCGGACATCTACGGCCACAGCGTGCCCCGCATGCTCGGCGCCGAGGGCCGGCCCACCCAGGTCGAGAACATGATCATGCCTCCGTCGGCGAACGGCGTGAAGGTCATCTCGATCGGCATGTTCACGCCCGGCAACGCCCCGGTCGTCTGGCGCGGCCCGATGCTCCACCGCGCCCTCCAGCAGTTCCTCGCGGACGTCTTCTGGGGCGACCTGGACGTGCTCCTGCTCGACCTGCCGCCGGGGACGGGCGACATCGCCATCTCGGTCGCGCAGCTCGTGCCGAACGCCGAGATCCTCGTCGTGACGACCCCGCAGCAGGCCGCCGCCGAGGTCGCCGAGCGCGCGGGCTCCATCGCCGTGCAGACCCACCAGAAGATCGTGGGCGTCGTCGAGAACATGTCCGGGCTGCCCTGCCCGCACTGCGGCGAGATGGTCGACGTGTTCGGCACCGGCGGCGGCCAGAAGGTCGCCGAGGGCCTGACCAAGACCACGGGCGCCAACGTTCCCGTCCTCGGCTCCATCCCGATCGACGTCCGCCTGCGCGAGGGCGGCGACGAGGGCAAGCCGGTCGTCCTGTCCGACCCGGACTCGCCCGCGGGCTCGGCGCTGCGCACGATCGCGGGCAAGCTGGGCGGGCGCCAGCGCGGGCTCTCGGGGATGTCCCTGGGGATCACGCCGCGCAACAAGTTCTGATTCTGAGCAGTTCCGCTCGTCCCGGCATACGAGGAAGGGGGCGCCGTCATCGCGACGGCGCCCCCTTCCTCGTACGTACCGGAGCTCTAACCCGCGTACTCCGTGATGTCCTTGACCACCGAGAAGCCCAGGCCGTACGCGCTCATGCCGCGCCCGTACGCGCCCAGGTGGACGCCCTCCTTGGTGGAGCCCGCGAGCACCCAGCCGAACTCGGACTCGCGGTAGTGGAACGGGGTCGGGACCCCGTCCACCGGCAGCGAGAGCGTGGACCAGTCCGCGCCGTGCAGATCGTCGGCGAGCACCCACGCGGTCTCGGTCTGCTGGTCCAGCCAGTCGTCGCGCAGGGTGTGGTCCATCTGGCCCGGCCAGGTGAAGGACAGCAGTCCGACGCCGGCCAGCCAGGCCGCCGAGGAGACCGAGGTGGCCTCCAGGACGCCCGTGCCGTCGGCGCTGCGCCGCACGGGGTTGGCCGCGATGGTCACCACGACCGCGAAGCGCTCCTTGTCGCTGTTGCCGAGGCTCCCCTCGGCGCGGACCGAGGGCTCATCGCCGTGGCCGATCGAACCGTGCTCCACCGCGCCGTCCGCAGCCGTGCCGACCTGCATCAGCCAGCGCTGTCCCGTGAACGCCTCGTCGAGGCCGTACCAGGGGAAGGGCGCCAGCAGGTAGCCGTCGACCGTGCGTCGGGCGGAGGGCACCGCTTGGGCAGTGCCGTCCTCGGTCGGCGCCTGCGCGCCCACCCGACTTGTCGTCTCCATGTACCCGGCCGCCTCCTCGCTCTCGTCGGTCCGGAGCGGCCCGCCCCCCTCGGGCGTCCTCACGCCGGACAACAAGGCAGGATAGCCACACCTCTTGCGCGGGGGTTCGAGGCAGGGGGCGGCGGCAGGTCATCTGGCCGGTCTCAGACGGTTCCTGAGCGGGCGGCCGGGCCCGGTGCGGCTCAGGTGGCGTCGGCGTCGAACGGGGGCCGCTCGTCGGCCGTGACGGCCTCCGGCTTCTTCACCATGTCGGGCTTCTTGCGCATGTCGAGCTTGCCGCCGGACGCGTCGCCGTCGGCGTCGGAGGTGTCGCTGTCGCGGCCGTGCACCGCGTCCGCCACCTCGTTGATCTCCTTCTTCAGGTCGAATCCGTTACGGATTTCCTTCAGACCGAGCTCGTCGTTGTCCAGCTGCTTGCGGATGAACTTCTTCGGGTTGAGGTCGTCGAACTCGAAGTCCTTGAACTCCGGGCCGAGCTCATCCCTGATGTCCCGCTTCGCGCTGTCCGAGAACTCGCGGATCTTGCGCAGCGTGCGCGAGGCGTCCTGGATCAGCTTGGGCAGCTTGTCCGGGCCGAAGATGAGCACGGCGAGGACGACAAGCGCCACCACTTCCAGGGGGCCAACGTCTGTGAACACCTTCAGCTCCTCGCCATCCGAACCTCGACCACGGTACCCGGCGAGGCTGTCCGTCCGGTAGCCGCTGGGCAACAACGTGGATCAGGATCGGTGCTGCCGTCCATGACCGCCCTCGGTCACCCGTCCGAGGCGCCGAGCACCAGGGTCACCTTCCGCTGGGCGCCGCCGCGCTCGACCGTCAGCTGGAGGCTGTCCTTCGGCCGGTGCGCCCGGACCTTGACGATGAGTTCCTCGCCGGAGTGGACGCGCTGTCCGTCGACCTCGGTGATGACGTCGCGGGGCTTGATCCCGGCCCTGTCGCCGGGGCCGCCGCGGTTGACGGCCGGGCCGCCGGTGTTGCCCTTGACCGCGACGCGGGCGCCGTCGCCCGAGTACTCCATGTCGAGTGTGACGCCGATCACCGGGTGCGTGGCCTTGCCGGTGTTGATGAGCTCCTCGGCGACGCGCTTGCCCTGGTTGACCGGGATGGCGAAGCCGAGCCCGATGGACCCGGCCTGGCCGCCCTCGGGCTGTGAGCCGTTGTCGGCGGAGCGGATGGCGCTGTTGATGCCGATGACGCGGCCCTGCGAGTCGACCAGCGGGCCGCCCGAGTTGCCCGGGTTGATGGGGGCGTCCGTCTGCAGGGCGTCGACGTAGCTGATGTCGCTGCCGTCGCCCTTCTCGCCGCCCGCGGTGATGGGGCGCTCCTTGGCGCTGATGATGCCCGAGGTCACCGTGTTCTCGAGGTCGAAGGGCGCGCCGATGGCCACGACGGGGTCGCCGACCTGGACGTTCTCCGAGTTGCCGAGGGGCAGCGGCCGCAAGCCCCGGACGCCGGAGACCTTCACGACGGCGAGGTCGTAACCGGTGTCGCGGCCCACGACCTTGGCCTTGGCGCTCTGGCCGCCGCTGAACGTCACGGAGATGTCGCCGCCCGAAGCGGCGGGCTCCACCACGTGGTTGTTGGTGAGGATGTGGCCCTTGCCGTCGAGGACGAAGCCGGTGCCGGTGCCCTGTCCGTCGTCGCCGCGCACATGCAGGGTGACGACGCCGGGCAGCGAGCGCGCGGCGATCCCCGCGACGCTCTCCTTGGGCCGGGCCTTGGACTCGGCGCCGGGCTGGTCCAGTTGTACGTCGCCGAAGCTGCCGTCGCGCTCCAGGTAGGCCCCGGCGACGCCCCCGACGAGGCCCGAGATGACGGCGACGACGGCGGTGTAGGTCACGAAGATCCGCCGGCTGCTCTTCTGCCGCTTCTCCTTGGACGGGGGCGGCAGGGCCCCGTTCTGCTGCAGCGGTGCGTTCGCGTTCCAGGGGTCGTAGCCCTGCCAGGCGGGGGCCGGGGCGGGGGCCGGGGCGGCGGCCTGCTGGGCCTGTGCCTGCGGGGGCTGGGGCTGAGGGACCTGTGGTGCTTGTGGTGCTTGTGGTGCTTGTGGTGCTTGTGGCACCTGTGGTGCCTGTGGCTGGGGCGCCTGCGGGGGGATGTGGGTCCCGTGCGTCGGTGTGGTGACCGCCGGGGGCTGCGGGGCTTGCGGGGCCTGCGGCGGCAGTTGGGTGCCGTGGGCCGGGGTCGCCACCGGATGCTGGACGGGCGGCGCGGGCGCCCAGGGGCCGGGCTCACCGTAGGGCGGGGTGCTGTAGGGGTCGGGGTCGTGGAGGGGGCGGGGGCGCTCGGCGTCGGCCGGGGCGGGCGCGGGCGTCTGGGGTGCGGCGGCGTCCGCGGGGGAGGTCGTCCCCGCGTGGGGAGCCGCCTCCGCGAGGGGAGCCGCCTCCTGCTGAGGCACCGCGTCCCGCTGGGGTATCGCGTCCTGCGCGGATATCGCGTCGTGCCCTGCCGTGGGAGGCGCGTCCGCCCCGGCGGGGAGCGGCGCACCCGGCACCGGGACAGATGCCTCGCCCGACCCGGCCAGGGACGGCGGCACGTCCGCCCCGGCGCTCAGCGGCGCACCCGGTCCCGCGGCAGACGGCGCGGCACCCGGCCCGGCCATGGGCGGTTCCTCCGGCCCGGCGACGGGCGGCGGCGTGTCCATGCCCTCGGGCGCCCCCGGCGCCTGGGCCCTGGGACGGCTCCACCACTTCGCCTTCGTGGGCTTCCCCTCGTCCATGCTCTCCCCACAACTGGCCTGCGGCGGGAGCCCGTTGAGCCCCCGCCGCGCGGCGGTAGCCGCTACCTTGACTGTTTTCCGGGCCCCGCACACGCCGGAATCCCCGGCGGGCCTTGGCCCACCGAGGATTCAATCAGGTTCCGCCGCCGTCGCGCAGAGCGCGTCAGCGGATGGACGTCGAGCCGGCCTGCGAAGCCCGCAGGGGCGTCGAGGACGGTACGGCCGCGGGATCGGCCGGGGCGCCCGCCGCTCCCAGGGGCGGCACCACGGGTCCGGCGGCGGCCGTCGCGGAGGGCGAGGCCGAGGACGACGGGGACGGGTCGGAGGGAGGAGTCGGTGTCGCCGGGCGTATCAGCGGCGACATCACCGCGGCCCCGGCGCTCAGCGGCGCCGTGAGCTCATGCAGGCCGGGCAGCGACGCGCCCCCGTCCGCGGGCGGAGCGGGCATCGACGGCACCCCCGGCAGCAGCGGCGCCGCCGCCTCGGTCGGGGAGACCGGCGCGGACAGGGCGCCGGGCCGCTGGCCGCGCAGGGCGAAGGGACCCGGGCCCCGGCGGCGCAGGGAGTCGGGGGTGGCCGCCGAGGCGCCCGTGCCCGCCGAACGCTGCGGCGTCACATTACTGTTGCTGCCCGAGCCGCTCGCGCGGTCCGTCGTGTCCGTGGGGACGCCCGCCGAGACACCGCCGAGCGCTATCGCCGCGAGCGAGACCGCGCCCGCCGCGGCGAAGGCGAACCGCCGCCCGCGCCAGGCCGACCGCTCCGCCTCGTGGCGGCTGACGTCATGGATGCGGAAGCCCCGCCCCGCGCTGGGCAGCACGGCGGCATGGGCGCCCGAGGGCACGTACTCAAAGGGCTCGGCGCGTGAGCCGAAGAGCCCGGACGGGGGCAGCCCGGCCGAGTCGGTGGAGCCCGTCGCGAAGCCTTCGTCACCGAAGGGGCTTCTCGGGCCTGACGGGTCACCTCCGGGGAGGCCCTGGAGGCGGGCGAGGAAGCTGTCGGACGGAGGCGGCGGGGCGGTCTGTGCGAAGACGCTCTTCAGCCGCCGCTGCGCGTCGGCCTCGGTCTTGCACATCGCGCAGGTCGCCAGATGTGCGAGGACGCGCTCGCGCGCGTCATGGCCCAACTCCCCGTCCACCAGGGCGGCGAGTCGGTCCCCCAGATGCTGCTCGGCCTCGGCGAGATGCCGCTCGGCAGGATTCGACCGTGATCCACTCACGCGGTCGCGCCCCCTCCTCCCAGCGCCAGGGCTCCGGTGACCGCGAGCGAGCGGCGCTCGGCGCGGGCCTCGGGCGAGCGGTGGGACAGGGCCTTGCGCAGCTGCGAGCGGCCACGGTGGATACGGCTGCGGACCGTACCGAGCTTGACCCCGAGGGTCGCGGCGATCTCCTCGTACGACAGGCCCTCGATGTCGCAGAGGACCACGGCGGCACGGAACTCGGGGGCGAGGGTGTCGAGGGCCTGCTGGACGTCCGCGTCGAAGTGCGTGTCGTTGAACACCTGCTGCGGGGAGGGCTCACGGCTGGGGAGACGCTCGGCGGCGTCGTCCCCCAGGGCGTCGAAGCGGATGCGCTGCTTGCGGCGCACCATGTCCAGGAAGAGGTTCGTGGTGATGCGGTGCAGCCAGCCCTCGAAGGTGCCGGGCGTGTACGTCGACAACGAGCGGAAGACGCGGACGAAGACCTCCTGCGTGAGGTCCTCGGCGTCGTGCTGGTTGCCCGTCAGGCGGTAGGCGAGGCGGTAGACGCGGCCGCTGTGCGTGCTGACGATCTCCTCCCAGGTGGGCGGAGTCCACGCCTGCGATTCCGCGTCAGCGGCAAAGGTCGCGGTCTGCGCGGAGTCGGCGGTGTGGGTTCGTGCAGCGGTGTTGGTCACGGATTTCGGCTCACCCGCCAATCCGAGAAAGCGCCTCAGCGCTCCTCCCCGATCCGCGGACGCAGCCGCACCTCCCCTGTCGGCTCTGGTGGTGTCCAGTGGAGCCCCTACCATAACCACCCCGCCCGTTAGCTCCGGATAAGCGTTTTTACCGAGATTTGCCAGTTGGCCGTACGTGAATTCCGTACGCGCCTCAACGGGTTGTGCCCCGTCTCGGCCGCAGGCCCTCACACCCCTTCTAAACGCCCGGTCCCATCTGCGGGTTCCCGCCCCCAACGGATACAGTCACGGCCAGGCATACACGGGGACAGGAGAGGGCCATTACCGGCAACCGGCAGACGAGCTGGGCGTTCGCTGACGCCTTTGTCGCCGAGGACGAAGCTCTGCGCTGGGCCCGGGACCGGGCCCGCGAGGCGGGGCTGCCCTCGGTGTCGCCCGGCACCGGCGCCGCGCTGCGGTTGCTCGCCGCCACCGCCGACGCCAAGGCGGTCGCCGAGATCGGTACGGGCACGGGCGTGTCCGGCATCCATCTGCTGCACGGCATGCGCCCCGACGGCGTCCTCACCACCGTCGACCCGGAGCCGGAGCGCCAGCAGTTCGCCCGGCAGGCGTTCCGGGCGGCCGGCTTCGCCGGGAACCGCGCGCGGTTCATCCCCGGCCGCGCCCTCGACGTCCTGCCGCGCCTCGCGGACGGAGGCTATGACCTCGTCTTCTGTGACGGCGACCGCATGGAGTGCCTCGACTATCTCGCTGAATCGTTGCGCCTCCTCCGCCCCGGCGGCCTCGTCTGCTTCGAGGGCGTCTTCTCGGACGGGCGGACGGTGGACTCGGGGCCGCAGCCCGTGGAGGTGCTGCGCCTGCGCGAACTGCTGCGGGCGGTGCGGGAGAGCCAGGACCTGGTGCCCACGCTGCTGCCGGTGGGAGACGGACTGCTCTGCGCGGTCAAGAAGTAGGTCCTCGCGAAGGCGACCCCATCAAGATCACGTACGGCCTCGGGACCCCGGACACAGCGCTGCCCCGGACCGTCGTACGATGCCGGGGCAGTGCATGAAAAGTGTGGGCGCTTCCGCGTCAGCCGACGACCTTCTTCAGGGCGTCGCCGAGCGCGTCGGCCTCGTCCGGGGTCAGTTCGACGACAAGTCGACCGCCGCCTTCGAGGGGAACGCGCATGACGATGCCCCGCCCCTCCTTGGTCACCTCGAGCGGGCCGTCGCCCGTCCGCGGCTTCATGGCCGCCATGCTCGTTCCCCTTCCTGAAACCAGCTCATCGCAGCCGACAACCCAGGTGTCACCGGCATCGAACACATTGCTTCCAGGCCATTATCCCGCATCGCAGGACCCGATGACCAACATCGGTCGGCATCGCTTGGGCAACGCGCGCCCGCAAAACCACTCAATTCGGGGATGTGGCTGCGATACTTCGCCGCCTCTCGTGTCCGTGCGCGCCGGAATTGTTTGACGCAGGTCACATATCCGGGCTCATGTCCGCGGCCGATGATCTCCGTCATGCTGGCCTCGGACGTACCGGACGACCACGACCGCGCAGACCAGCGCAGGACAGCGGAGGGGACCCACCATGGCCGACACCGTGCTCTACGAAGTGAGCGACGGACTCGCGACGATCACGCTGAACCGCCCCGAGGCGATGAACGCGATGAACACCGAGGCCAAGGTCGCCCTGCGGGAGGCGGCGCGCTCGGCCGAGGCGGACCCCGCGGTGCGGGCGGTGCTGCTGACCGCGACCGGGCGCGCCTTCTGCGTGGGCCAGGACCTGAAGGAGCACATCGGCTCGCTCTCGGCGCCGCGCGACGCGGGCTCCGGCAAGACCATGAGCACCGTCTCCGAGCACTACAACCCGATCGTGCGGGCCCTGACCGGGATGCCGAAGCCGGTGGTCGCCGGGGTCAACGGCGTCGCCGCGGGGGCGGGCTTCGGGTTCGCGCTCGCCGCCGACTTCCGGGTCGTCGCGGACACAGCCTCGTTCAACACGTCCTTCGCCGGGGTCGCCCTGACCGCCGACTCGGGGGTCTCCTGGACGCTGCCCCGGCTCATCGGGCCCGGCCGCGCCGCCGACCTGCTGCTGTTCCCGCGCACCGTGAAGGCGCAGGAGGCCCTGGACCTGGGGATCGCCAACAGGGTCGTACCGGCGGCGGAGTTGGCGGACGAGGCGCGCAAGGTGGCGCGGGTGCTCGCGGAGGGGCCGACCCTCGCCTACGCCGCGCTCAAGGAGTCCCTCGCCTACGCCGCGAGCCACTCCCTGGACGAGGCTCTGGAGAAGGAGGACGAGCTCCAGGAGCGGGCGGGCAACTCCGAGGACCACACGATCGCCGTCAAGGCGTTCATCGCCAAGGAGAAGCCCACCTACCTGGGGCGCTGAGCCTCTGGGTCCCTGGGTCCCTGGGTCCCAGCCTCAGCGGCGGCCGGACGCCTCGCGGGCCACGCAGTCCGCGAGGTGGTCGTTGACCAGGCCGCATGCCTGCATCAGGGCGTAGGCCGTGGTGGGGCCGACGAAGCGGATGCCGCGCTTCTTCAGGGTCTTGGACAGGGCCGTCGACTCGTCGGTGATCGCCGGGACGTCGGCGAGGGTGCGGGGGGCCGGGCGGCTCGCGGGGTCCGGGGCGTGGCTCCAGATCAGCTCGTCGAGCTCGCCCTCGGACCAGTCGGCCAGCACGCGCGCGTTGGCGAGCGTCGCGTCGATCTTGGCGCGGTTGCGGATGATGCCCGGGTCGGCGAGCAGGCGCTCCCGGTCCGACTCCGTGAACGCGGCCACCTTGGCGATCTCGAAGCCCGCGAAGGCGGTGCGGAAGCCCTCGCGGCGGCGCAGGATCGTGAGCCACGACAGGCCCGACTGGAAGGCTTCGAGGCAGAGCCGCTCGTAGAGCGCGTCGTCGCCGTGGACCGGGCGGCCCCACTCGTCGTCGTGGTACGCCACATAGTCCTCGGCCGACAGGCCCCAGGGGCAGCGCAGGCCGCCGTCGGGCCCGCGGAGTGCGTCCGTCGTCACTTCTCGTCCCCCGTCCGCCCGCCCTGTTCGGGCCGCTCGCCCTGCGGGTCCTGTGCGCCTTGCTGATCCTGCTCTTCCTGGGCGGCGGCGGGGGTCGTGGCGGTGCGCGCCGCACCGTACTCCTTGAAGAGGGCGGGGCCGCCGACCGCCGTCGCCTGGGCGCCGGCGAGCGCCGCCTCCAGCTCGGCGATACGGGCGTCCCGCTCGGCGAGCTCGGCGCCGACGCGGGCCAGCGCCTCGTCCACGTCCGCCATGCGGTAGCCGCGCGGGGTCATCGGGAAGCGCAGCGCGTCCACGTCGGCGCGGCGCAGGGGGCGGTCCTCGGGCAGCGGGTCGGCGAGGTGCTCGGGCGCGGTCTCGGGCAGCGCACCGCCGCCGCCTCCGACGACAAAGAGGGTCACCGCCGCGACCACCACGACGAGGGCGATGACCAAGAACAAGAACAAGACCATCTCTTCGGTCCCCACGCTCGACTGCCGGACTGTGTTGCAAGTGTCAGGGTCCGATCGTGCCATGCGGGTGTGACAGTTAAGGTCGCAGGCGGCTGATCGGCAGCAACGGCAACAACCACGAGGAGGGCCACGGCGGATGCTCAGGCTTGGGCGGCGCGAGTTCGACGCGCACGAGCCGGTGATCATGGCGATCGTGAACCGGACCCCGGACTCCTTCTACGACCAGGGCGCCACGTTCCGCGACGAGCCCGCCCTCGCGCGCGTGGAGCAGGCCGTGGCCGAGGGCGCGGCCATCATCGACATCGGCGGGGTCAAGGCCGGTCCCGGCGACGAGGTGAGCGCCGAGGAGGAGGCGCGGCGCACCGTGGGCTTCGTCGCCGAGGTGCGGCGGCGCTTCCCCGACGTCGTCATCAGCGTCGACACCTGGCGCCACGAAGTCGGCGAGGCCGTCTGCGAGGCGGGCGCCGATCTGCTCAACGACGCGTGGGGCGGCGTCGATCCGCGCCTCGCGGAGGTCGCGGCGCGGTACCGGGTGGGGCTCGTCTGCACGCACGCCGGGGGCGCGGAGCCGCGGACGCGGCCGCACCGGGTGACGTACGAGGACGTCATGGCGGACATCCTGCGGGTGACCGTGGGGCTCGCCGAGCGGGCCGTGGAGCTCGGGGTACCGCGGGAGTCCGTGCTGATCGACCCGGGGCACGACTTCGGGAAGAACACGCGGCATTCACTGGAGGCGACGCGGCGGCTCGGCGAGATGGTCGACACCGGGTGGCCGGTGCTCGTCTCCCTGTCCAACAAGGACTTCGTGGGCGAGACGCTGGACAAGCCCGTGAAGGAGCGGGTCACCGGGACGCTCGCCACGACGGCGGTGTCCGCGTGGCTGGGGGCGCAGGTGTACCGCGTGCATGAGGTCGCCGAGACCCGGCAGGTGGTGGACATGGTGGCGACGATCGCGGGGCACCGTGCGCCTGCTGTCGCGCGGCGGGGGCTGGCGTAGGAGCTTCGCCCCTGGACCCCCGGTGGACCCCCGGTCGGCGCCGGACGGGCTGTAGGAAGCCCGTCCGGCCTCCAGGACTAGCGGCCGACCTCCTTCGTCACCAACGCCACCGCCTCGTCCACGTCGTCCGTCACGTGGAACAGGAGCAGGTCGCGCTCCGACGCCTTGCCCTGGGCCACCACCGTGTCGCGGAGCCAGTCGACGAGGCCGCCCCAGTACGCCGAGCCGAAGAGGACGATCGGGAAGCGGGTGACCTTGCGGGTCTGGACCAGGGTGAGCGCCTCGAAGAGTTCGTCGAGGGTGCCGAGGCCGCCGGGCAGGACCACGAAGCCCTGGGCGTACTTGACGAACATGGTCTTGCGCACGAAGAAGTAGCGGAAGTTGACGCCGATGTCGACGTGCGGGTTGAGCCCCTGCTCGAAGGGGAGCTCGATGCCGAGGCCGACGGAGACGCCCTTCGCCTCGCGCGCTCCTCTGTTGGCCGCCTCCATGGCTCCCGGGCCGCCGCCCGTGATCACCGCGAAGCCCGCGTCGACGAGTGCCCGGCCGATCGACACCCCCGCCTCGTACTCGGGAGACTCGGCCGGTGTGCGCGCCGAACCGAAGACGCTGATGGCGGACGGGAGTTCGGCGAGGGCGCCGAAGCCCTCCACGAACTCCGACTGAATGCGCATGACCCGCCAGGGGTCGGTGTGCACCCACTCCGAGTCGCCCTCGGAGTCGAGGAGGCGTTGGTCGGTGGTGCCGGGGGTGATCTGCTCGCGCCGCCTCACCACCGGCCCCAAGTACTGCTCCTCCGGCGGACCCTGCGCTTCCGGACTGCCCATGAACGTCCCCTTCCGCTGACGGTCTTGCCTGGTGTTGCTAGAAGTGCCACTTCAGCGTAGGTGGACGGGGGTGACGAATGGCGTAACTCATGGCGTCACTCAGGAGGTGAGCCACGTACGCAGGCGCTCCTCGGCCTCGGGGATCAGGGATGCCCGCACGCGCTCGTCGACCTTGTGGGCGAGCAGCTGGGCGCCCGGGCCGTAGTTCACCGCGGGCACGCCGAGCGCGCTGAAGCGGGAGACGTCGGTCCAGCCGAACTTGGGGCGGGCCTCGCCGCCGACGGCCGCCATGAAGGCGACGGCCGCGGGGTGGGTGAGACCGGGCCGGGCACCTCCCGTGTGGTCGTCCACGATGAACTCCGCGATGTCGCAGTCCGCGAAGAAGTCGCGTACGAACTTCTCCGCCTCCGCCTCGGTGCGGTCGGGCGCGTAGCGGAAGTTGACGACCACGGTGCAGGCGTCGGGGATGACGTTGTTGGCGACGCCCGCTTCGACGCGGACCGCGTTGAGGCCCTCGTGGTACTGGAGGCCGTCGACGACGGGCGTGCGCGGCTCGTAGGCGGCGAGCTTCGCGAGGATCGGGGCCACCTTGTGGATCGCGTTGTCGCCCATCCACGCGCGCGCGGAGTGCGCCCGCTCGCCCGTCGTCTTCAGGAAGACGCGCAGCGTGCCCTGGCAGCCGCCCTCGACCTGGCCGTCCGTGGGCTCCAGGAGGACCGCGAAGTCGCCCGCCAGCCAGTCCGGGTGGGCCTCGGCCACGTGCCCGAGGCCGTTGAGGTGCGCGGCGACCTCTTCGTTGTCGTAGAAGACGAAGGTGAGGTCCCGGTTGGGCTCCGTGACCGTCTGGGCGATGCGCAGCTGGACCGCGACGCCGGACTTCATGTCGCAGGTGCCGCAGCCCCACAGGACGCCGTCCTCGTCGAGGCGCGACGGGACGTTCGGCGGGTTGTCCGCGATCGGGACCGTGTCGATGTGCCCGGCGAGGATCACGCGCTCGGCGCGGCCCAGGTTCGTGCGGGCCACCACGTTGTTGCCGTACCGGTCGACGGTGAGGTGCGGCAGCGGGCGCAGGGCCGCCTCGATGGCGTCCGCGAGGGCCTTCTCCGCGCCGCTCGGGGACGGGAAGTCGACGAGCCGGGCGGTGAGCGCGGCGGCGTCCAGCGTGAGGTCAAGCGACGTGTCAGCCATGGCTTCGACCCTAACGCCACCCCACGCCACCTCGGCGCGCCGCCTTGTCTGCGCCCTCTTGGCCCTCCAGTACCTTGGTGCGCGTGCCTGAGCCCCCCACCCCCGTCCGGCGCGGCCGCCTCTCCCGTATCGGAGCGGCCGTCGCGGTGCTGCTCGCGGTCACGGGCTACGTGGCGGTCAATTACGTCTCCGGGGGCAAGCCCGCACCACGCTGCGAAGTGGTGTCGGCGCACTCCCGTGAGGGCGCCGGGGCGTCGTACGAATTCACCGCCGAGCAGGCCGAGAACGCGGCGACGGTGGCCGCCGTCGGCACCTCGCGCGGCATGCCCGAGCGCGGCGTGACCATCGCCCTCGCGACGGCACTGCAGGAGTCGGGCCTCTACAACATCAGCCACGGCGACCGCGATTCGCTCGGCCTGTTCCAGCAGCGGCCCTCACAGGGCTGGGGGAACGAGCGGCAGATCATGGACCCGGCGTACTCGGCGGCGCGGTTCTACGCCCACCTGGACAAGGTCCCCGGCTACTCCCGGCTGCCCCTGACGGTCGCCGCCCAGCGCGTGCAGCGCAGCGGCTTCCCCCAGGCGTACGCGAAGCACGAGCCGGACGCCGCGCTGCTCGCCGCCGCGCTCACCGGCCGCGCCCCCGCGACCTTCACCTGCGAGGGCCGCCCGGTCGTGGCGGCCGGTGACCCGGCGAAGGTCCGGGCCGCCCTGGACCGCGACTTCGGCGCGGGCACGGCCCCCGGAAGCGGAAGCGGCAACGGGCACGGCGGTGAGCGGGGCCGCACCCTCGCCGTCCCGGTGTACGCGACGCGCGCGAGCACGGACGGCGGCGCCCCGCAGCGCGGCTGGGAGCTGGCCCACTGGGCGGTGGCCCACTCGTCCGCGCTGCGTATCGAACGGGTCTCCTACGCGGGCCGGGAGTGGAGCGCCGACGCGGCGGGGAATGAGTGGCACAGGACGTCCGCCGAGGGCACGGGAAAGGGCGGCGAAACCGGGGAACGGGGTGCGGACGAGGTCCGAATCGTCACTGCGCAGTAGTGCGGCGCCTCACTCGATCAGGCGACCGCGGGCGCACCGCTTGGACGGCGACGCGCACTTCTTTCCCGTAAGGCGCCTCGGGCCTCAAATCCCTTGAGAACAAAGGGAATTAAGGATTCGTCCGGGCTCAGCGGGCAATGCCCTTTGCCCGATTTTATCCGCGGTCGATAATGCGACGCATTACCAACTCTTTACGCAGGGCCACCGCAACCTTCGCGGCCGTCGAGTCGGTAGTCACTGCGTCCGAACGCTGGAGACGATCAAGCCCGGTCGCTTCCCCGGATCT
Organism: Streptomyces odontotermitis; assembly: GCF_050510915.1. Classification (NCBI taxonomy): domain Bacteria; kingdom Bacillati; phylum Actinomycetota; class Actinomycetes; order Kitasatosporales; family Streptomycetaceae; genus Streptomyces; species Streptomyces odontotermitis. The sequence goes on from NZ_JBNJLS010000021.1 coordinate 112,513, forward strand.
CCGGACACCCCAACGTTCTCTCCCGTCTGAAGGAGCATCATGTCCCTCCCCCTGACCCGTCGGATCGCCCGTGCCGCCCTGCTGGGTGCCGCAGGCGTAGCTTCCGCGGTCGGTGCGGCCGGCTCCGCAAGCGCCGTGGACCTCCCGGCCGCGCCCGACCTGGGCGGCCTGACCGCTCTGGACGGTGCCGGCCTGGGCAACACCGTCGACGGTGCCGCTCAGAACGTCAGCGGCCTCGCCGGCGACACCGGCAGCAAGGCCGTGAAGAAGGCCGTCCCGACCGCGGGCAAGGCCGTGGGCAAGGGCGCGAAGACCGCGACCCCCGCCGCGCAGAAGGCCGCCGGTGACGTCGCGGGCAGCGCGGGCGAGGTCCTCGGCGAGACCGCGGGTGCGGCCACCGAGGGCGGTCTGCCCACCGACGCGCTCGGCGGCGGTCTGCCCACCGACGCCGTGACCAAGGGCGGCCTGCCCACCGGTGGCCTGCCCGCCGCCGACTCCCTCCCGCTCAAGGGCCTGCCGCTGGGCGGCTGAGCCCCGCTGCGCGAGCAATGCGCATGAGGGTGTGGGGAGTTGACGCTCCCCACACCCTCTTCGCTTGCCCCCCATTGCCCCCCATAAGTACGCGGCTCAGGAACGCGCCCCCTCCGACTCCGCCTTCACCAGCACCTCCCCCGCCCCCGTCCGGAAATAGAGCACCGAACGCCCCGCCCGCCGCCGCCCCGCCAAGCCCGCGTCGAGCAGCACCCGCAGATGGCGGCCCACCGAGCCGAGCCCCTGCCCCGTGAGCGCCACCAGTTGGGTCGTGCTCTTCGGCGTGGCCAGGAGCATGAGGACGGCCGCCCGGCCCGGACCGAGCAGCCGGGCGAGCGCCTTGGGCGCCACCGTGCGGTCCACGTCGGCGAGGGCACCCGAGCAGGGGTAGATCACCGCGTATTGGTCCGATGTATCGGCCGAGTCGGAGGTCCGCCACGAGACCCAGCCCTGCGTCGGCGTCACCGGCACGAAGAGCAGCCTGGCCCCCGTCACATCGCGCGGCGGATACACGTGCGTGTTCACCTGGAGCGTGCTCTCCCCCAGCCAGCGCATCCCCGGACGCATTCCGGCCAGGGCCGCGACCCAGCCGCCCTGCCCCAACTGGGCGGCGCGGGCGAGCACATCGGCCTCGATGACCCGGCGCCGCCGCGGCCAGTCCGGCAGCACCGCCGTCTCCCACACCCATTCCAGGAGAGCGGCCGCGCGCTCCGGCAGGTCGGACCTCTCCCGGAGTTCGGCGGGGAGCGGGCCGCCGTGCGAGACGGTCAGGTCCGCGCGGGCGGACTCGGGGGACGCCGCCCGCACCTCCGCCACCTCGTCCGCGAACGAGCGCTCGCCCTCGCCCCTCGGCGCGGGCGTCAGGAAGTCCGCGATCCAGCGGGTGGCGTCCCCGGTCGCGGCCGGGACGAGGCGCGCGGTGACCGGGTCGGCCGCCAACCGCCGCCGGTACGCGGGGAGATGGTCCCGCAGCCAGGCCCGCTCCCCCGGGTGCGTGGCCGCCTCGCGGGCCAGCGCGAAGAGGCACGCGGTGGTCTCGGCCAGCGGCGACACGGTGAACCGGGTCTCCGCGAGCGTGTCCGCGCTGATCCGCCACTGGCTCATCGCCCTGCCCCTCCCCCACACACCCAGGAACGCGTACCCCTCGACCTTTCGCCCTGTCGCGAAACGTTAACGCGCCCCGCCCGCCCCCGCCGAGACTCGGCGCTCATGCGCACCTATCGCGAGCTCTTCCGCACCCCGGAGTTCACGCCCCTCTTCCTGACGGCCGCCGCGACCGTGGCGGCCCAGACCGTGAGCGGGCTCGGCCTGGCCACGCTCATCTACGCGGCGACGGGCTCCCCCCCTGCTGTCCGCCCTCGCCATGTTCGGGCCCTCGCTCGCCCAAGTCGTGGGCGCGACCGTGCTGTTGTCGGCCGCCGACCGGCTGCCGCCGCGCGCCGCGCTGAGCCTGCTCGCCCTCGCCTTCGCCGTAGGCACCGCCGCGCTCGCGCTCCCGGGGCTGCCCGTGGGGGCGGCCTTCGGGGTCGTGCTGGCCCTGGGCGTGCTCGGCTCGCTCGGCGGCGGGGTGCGGTACGGGCTGCTCAACGAGGTGCTGCCGAGGGACGGTTACCTGCTCGGCCGGTCCGTGTTCAACATGGCGGCGGGGGCCATGCAGATCTGCGGGTTCGCCACCGGCGGCATCCTCGTGACGGCGCTCTCGCCGCGCGGCACGCTGCTGACCGGGGCCGCCCTCTACGCCGCCGCCGCGCTCTGCGCCCGCTGCGGGCTCAGCCGCAGGCCGCCCCGGGCCACCGGCCGCGCGTCGGTGCGCGCGACCTGGCGCACCAACGCCCTGCTGTGGTCGAGCAGGCCGCGCCGGTACACCTTCCTGGTGCTGTGGGTGCCCAACGGTCTGATCGTGGGCTGTGAGTCGCTCTACGTCCCGTACGCGCCCCGGAACGCGGGCCTCCTGTTCGCCTGCGCCGCGCTCGGCATGCTCGCGGGCGACATCGTGACCGGCCGCTTCGTGCCCGCGCACTGGCGCTCCCGGCTCCGCCTGCCGCTGAACCTGCTGCTCGCGGCGCCTTATCTGGCCTTCGCCCTCGCCCCCTCGCTGCCCGTCGCGGTGGCCGCCGTGGTGCTCTCCTCGGCCGGGTACTCGGCGAGCCTGCTGCACCAGGAGCGCCTGATGGCCCTGACGCCGGACGAGTTGAGCGGGCACGCGCTCGGCCTGCACGCCTCGGGGATGCTCACGATGCAGGGCGTGGGGGCCGCGCTCGCGGGTGCCGTGGCGCAGTGGACGTCACCCGCGGACGCGATGGCCCTGGTCTCGGCGGCCTCCGTGGCGGTCGCGCTCGGGCTCGCGTACGCGGACCGTGACCACCGGAAGGCCGCTCAGGAGAGCCGCTCGACCGCCTCGGCGACGCGCTCGTCCGACGCCGTGAGCGCGACCCGCACGAAGCGGGCGCCCGCCGGGCCGTAGAAGTCGCCGGGCGCCACGAGGATGCCGAGCTCCGCGAGGTGCGCGACGGTGTCCCAGCAGGACTCGTCGCGGGTGGCCCAGAGGTAGAGGCTGGCCTCGCTGTGCTCGATGCGGAAGCCGTGGCCGACGAGCGCGTCGCGCAGGGCGGTGCGGCGGGCGGTGTAGCGGGCGCGCTGCTCGTGCACGTGCGCGTCGTCGCCGAGGGCCGCGACGGTGGCGGCCTGCGTCGGCGCGGAGGTCATCATGCCGCCGTGCTTGCGGATCTGCAGCAGATCGCCGAGGACGTCCGCGTCACCGGCGATGAAGGCGGCCCGGTAGCCCGCCAGGTTGGACCGCTTGGAGAGCGAGTGGACGGCGACGATGCCCTCGAACGAGCCGCCGCACACCTCCTCGTCCAGGACCGAGACGGGCTCCGCCTCCCAGCCGAGCTCCAGGTAGCACTCGTCGCTGAAGAGGAGCACGCCGTGCTCGCGCGCCCAGGCGACGGTGCGGGTCAGCTCCTCCTTGGAGAGCACCCGGCCGGTGGGGTTCGAGGGCGAGTTGAGCCAGAGGAGCTTGAGGTTCGTGGGGTCGAGCTCGGTCGGGTCGTCCCCGTACGTCACGTACGCGGCGCGGGCGAGGCGGGCGCCGACCTCGTACGTCGGGTAGGCGAGCCGCGGGTAGGCCACCACGTCGCCCGGGCCGAGGCCGAGCTGGGTCGGCAGCCAGGCCACGAGCTCCTTGGAGCCGACGACGGGGAGCACGTTCCGGTGGGTGACGCCGCGGGCGCCGAGGCGGCGCTCGCACCAGCCGGCGATGGCGTCGCGGAGCTCGGGGGTGCCCCACACCGTGGGGTAGCCCGGGGAGTCGGAGGCGGCGGTCAGCGCCTTCTGGACGAGCTCGGGCACGGGGTCGACGGGAGTGCCCACGGAGAGGTCGACGATGCCGCCCGGATGGGCCCCGGCCGTGGCCTTGAAGGGCTCCAGCTTGTCCCAGGGGAAAGCGGGAAGGCGGTCATTCAGTGTGGTCATGGGGCAACTCCCGTGGTGCGCAGGTTACTTGCGGCCGTCGTGCCGATCGTCCGTGCGGTGCGACGGCTTCGGCGTACATGCCGAGGTCCCGCACGGCAGACTGCCGTACGGGACCGGGGCATGACGCTCCTAGCGGCCGCTGCTACTGATTCTGCGGCGGCAGCGCGGCGATGAAGGCGTGGTCCCGCTCGATGAGACCGAGCTTGCTCGCACCGCCGGGCGAACCGAGCTCGTCGAAGAACTCGACGTTCGCCTTGTAGTAGTCCTTCCACTCTTCCGGAGTGTCGTCCTCGTAGAAGATCGCCTCGACCGGGCAGACCGGTTCGCAGGCTCCACAGTCGACGCATTCGTCCGGGTGGATGTACAAGGACCGGGAGCCCTCGTAAATGCAGTCGACCGGGCACTCCTCGATGCACGCCTTGTCCTTGACGTCGACACAAGGCTGCGCGATGACGTAGGTCACGCTGTCGTTCCTCCTCGATACGGGCGTTGGCGGGCCGTCCTCAGGCTCCGCTCGCCTGGCGCGCGGGAGCGCGGCGTCGTCGATGCCCGCCCCTAGTATCACCGTTCCCGGGCATGATCCGTACAGGAGGGGCGAACAGAGCTGTGGAATTCACTGCGGGCGGACGGCTAGAAGTCCGAATCACCCCATCTGACGTGGGCAAACGTGTCTCTGTTCGGCGCCGATACGAACCGGCAACAACAGATGGCACATTCACCGACACGGTGGGTGTTCTCACATCGTGGGACAACGGTGTGGTGGTGATCACACGCCGGAACGGTGAGATTGTCCGCATCGCCGAGCACACGCTGGTCGCGGGCAAGGTGGTCCCCGCCGCGCCCGCACGCCGGCGCGGTCCGGCCGCCTCGTACGAGGAGTTGGCGCGGGTCACGGCGCGGGCCTGGCAGCCGGTGGAGAGCGAGGAACTCGGGGGCTGGGAGCTGCGGGCGGCGTCCGGCTTCACCCGCCGCGCCAACTCCGTGCTGCCGACCGGCGATCCGGACAGACCGCTGGACGACGCCCTTGCGTACGTACGCCGTTGGTACGCCGATCGCTCCCTGCCCGCCTACGTCCAGACGGCCACCGGGGCGGAGGGAACGCAGGAGACGCTCTGTGCGCAGCTGGCCGAGCGGGGCTGGTCCCTGGAGGTCTCGGCCGCGGTGCACATCGGCGGGCTCGCGCCCGTCGCCGACCTGGACGCCGACGTGGACCGGGTGCGGCTCGCGCGCGCCGCGGACGACGCCTGGCTCGGCCGCTACCAGCGGCTCGGGACGCCGGGCCCCGACGTCCTGAAGGTGCTCGGCAGCGGGCCCTCGGTGTGGTTCGCGACGGTGCCGGGCGAGAGCGCGGGGGCGGGGCCCGCGGCGATCGGGCGCTGTGTGGTGGACGGCCGCTGGGCGGGCTTCATGGCCGTCGAGGTGGACCCGGAGTGCCGGCGGCAGGGGCTCGCCACCGCCGTGATGGCCGCGCTGTCCCGGCAGGCGCTGGCGGAGGGGGCGTCGGCGGCCTGGCTCCAGGTCGAGGACGAGAACGGGGGCGCGCGGGCGCTGTACGACGGCATGGGCTTCGCGCGGCACCACGCCTACCACCACTACCGGGAGCCCGCGCAGGGCCTCGCGGCCGACCACGGCCGAGGGCGCGCGTAGAGCCCTTCGGCCGTCCTCGGCCGGGGCACCGCGGCCGGGGGCGCGCGCGGGCCCCCGGCCACCCGCCGACCCACCCACTTCCCGACTCCGACCGCTAGCGATCGGACTGAGAGGGCACGAGGCTCCTATGCATCCCCGATCCGGCTCCGGTTCCGGCTCCGGCTCCGCCGAGCGGCGCCGTCGATTCGCCGAAGAGGCCAGGTCCGAGCGGCCTGACCTGGCCCTGCTCTGCCTGCTCATCGGCGCCGAGGCGGACCCCGGCCTGGACGAGGCGGGGCTCGACGCGGCCCAGATCGAGCTCGACCGGCTGGCCGGGCTCGTCCCCTTCCGGCCCGGCGGCCCCCGGCAGTGGGCCGCCGCGCTCGCCGAACTCCTCGGCGCCCGCTGCGGTTTCCAGGGCAGCCCCGGCGACTACCAGCGCCTGGAGTCCTCGCTCCTGCACGAGGTGCTGCGCCGCCGCAGGGGGCTGCCGATCCTGCTGTCCGTGGTGTGGATCGAGGTCGCGCGGCGGGCCGGCGCACCGGTGTACGGGGTGGCCCTGCCGGGTCACTTCGTGGTCGGCTTCGGCCCCCAAGGGGGCGCTCCGGGCGGCGACTTGGAGGACCAGGTCCTCGCCGACCCGTTCGACAGCGGGCGGGTCCTGACCGGTACGGACGCGGAGCTCCTGGTGGCCGGGGCGACGGGGGCGCCGCTCGACCCGTCGATGCTGAGCCCCGCCGATCCGCTCGACATCGTGCTGCGCGTGCTCAACAACATCCGTGCGTGGGCCGCCGCCCGGCCCGAGCGCTCGGACGTCGCCCTGTGGGCCGTGGAACTCTCCCTCCTCCTCCCCTCCCACCCGGCCCGACTGCGCTACGAGCGGGCTCAACTCCTCGTACAGCGCGGGGAGTTCCAGGAGGGGGCGGCGGAGCTGGAGGACTACGCGGAGGTGGTGACCGCCGTGGACGAGGAGGCGGCGGAGCGTGTGCGGGCGCTGGCGCGGGCGGCGAGGGCTCGGCTGAACTAGTTGTTGGGGCCGGGCTTTGGGGTGGGGGCTGTTCGGTGGGGTGGGTGCGGGTGGTCCCTGCGGGGCCTTTTCCCCAGCCCCGCCCCTTCCCGAAACGGCGACTCCATCGCCCCTGGGGCACCCCCTGGGGGCTGCGCCCCCAGACCCCCCATCGGCCTGAACGGCCTCGTCCTCAAACGCCGGACGGGCTGAAATACCCCCGCCGAGACCGAAGGGAGACGGCCCGCAGACGGGCGACGGCGCAAGGGGTGGGGACGCGGCGGTATGTCCGCCCGCAGTACAGCACCCCACCCACCCGAGTACTCATGTACTCGTCCGGCGCCCCCGGCTTTTCGAGGACGGACATACCGCCGCGTCCCCACCCCGCCCCACCCACGAACCCGCTAGAGCCAGCCCTTGTCCCGCGCGATCCGTACCGCCTCCGCCCGGTTCCGCGCCGCCAGTTTCTGGATCGCCGTCGACAGGTAGTTGCGCACCGTCCCCTGCGACAGGTGCAGGGCCGTCGCCAGTTCCGCGTTCGTGGAGCCGTCCGCGGCCGCGCGCAGGACCTCGCGCTCGCGGTCCGTCAGGGGGTTCGCGCCCTCGGCCAGGGCCGCCGCCGCGAGGGTGGGGTCGATGACCCGCTCGCCCGCGAGCACCTTGCGTACCGCCTCGGCGAGTTGGGCCGCCGGGGCGTCCTTGACCAGGAAGGCGTCGGCGCCCGACTCCATGGCGCTGCGGAGGTATCCGGGCCGGCCGAACGTCGTGAGGACCACCAGTTTCACGCCGGGCAGCGCGGCCCTGACCTCGGCGGCCGCCTCGATCCCCGTCTGTCCCGGCATCTCGATGTCCAGGAGCGCCACGTCCACGTCGTGGGCGCGCACCGCGTCCAGCACCTCGTCGCCGCGCGCCACTTGCGCCACCACGTCGATGTCCGGTTCGAGGCCGAGCAGCGCCGCGAGCGCCTCGCGGACCATGGACTGGTCCTCGGCCAGGAGGACTCGGATGCTGCGGTCGTCGCTCATGCCGGTGATCCTATGGCGGGTGCCTCGGCGCCCGGCGCATCGCCCTCGTCGGTGGTCAGCGGGACCCGGGCGGTGAGCTGGAAGCCGCTGCCGCGGCCGGGTGCGGGGGCCGTCTCCAGGACGCCGCCGACCGCCGCGAGCCGCTCGGTCAGACCCGTCAGGCCGTTGCCGTTGCCGCTGCCGGTGGCCGCGCCGCCGGGGGCGCCACCCGGTCCCGTGCCGTCGTCGGTGACCGTCAGCTGGAGGACGGGGCCGCCGAGCGTCTCGTGGGCGCCGAGGGTCACCGTGCAGCGGCGGGCGCCGCTGTGCCGTACGACGTTGGTGACGGCCTCCCGCAGCGCCCAGGCGAGCGCGGCCTCCTCCTCGCGGCCGGGGAGCCGCTCCGCCTCCAGCGGGACGTCCGCCTCCACCCCGGCGGCCGTGAGCGCCGTACGGGCCCCGGCGAGCTCCCCCGCGAGGGTGCGCCTGCGGTAGCCGGTGACCGCCTGGCGGACGTCCACGAGGGCCTGGCGGCTGACCTGTTCGATGTCGGCGACCTGCTGGGCGGCCTTGTCGGGGTGGTCGGGGAGCATGCGCCCGGCGAGCTCGCTCTTGAGCGTGATGAGGGAGAGCGAGTGGCCGAGGAGGTCGTGCAGGTCGCGGGCGAGCCGCAACCGCTCTTCGTTGGCCGCGAGTTGGGCGACGGTCGCGCGGGCCTGGCGGAGCTGGACGGTCGTGCGCACCAGCTCGCGTACGCCGGACATCGCGAAGCCGACGAGGAGGGTGATGATGCCGAGGTTGGTGATGAGGTCGCCGAGGCCGTCGTCGCGCAGGCCCACCAGGATCATCAGGAGCGTGACGCCGGGGATGACCCACGCCGAGTACCGGATCGGCAGGACGGCTCCGGCGGACACGGCGACGTACACGAAGAGGCCGAGCCAGGGGTCACCGAAGCACAGGCCGAGGACCGTGGCGAGGCAGACGAGGACGCCGAACGACCCGATCACCTTGCCCCAGTCGATGATCTTGGTGGTGTAGCGGAAGACCAGCGTCAGGTAGCAGCCCACGAAGGCCGCGAGGCCGAGCCAGCCGAGCACGGTGGCGGGAGTCGAGTGAGGGCCGTGGGCCAGGTCCCGCACCGGGGAGGCGAGGAAGACCAGCCAGATGCCGATCCAGACCGCCTTGGTGAGGACAGCCCTGCGGCCCTGCGGGGGCTGCCCGAACGTCTCCACGGGGTGCACGCCGCCCCCGGACTCGCTCTCCGCGTCTGACACGCTCACGCCTTCAGTGTGTCCTTCCGGTACAGCCACGCCGCGCCGCCCGCGAAGAGCAGGAAGTACGCCACGAGGAGCACGACGTCCTTCGCGTGCGGGGCGTCGCCCAGTTCGATCGCCCGGCCGAGGGCAGCGTACGCGTGCGTGGGCAGCCACGAGGAGATGTCCTGCAGCCACTGCGGGAAGGTCGTCGTCGGCATCCACAGGCCGCCGAGGATGGAGAGCCCGAAGTAGATGATCATCGTGATCGGGCGGACCGCGTCGCCGGACGCGAGATAGCCGATGGCGACGCCGAGCGCGGCGAAGCAGAGGCTGCCCGCCCAGATCGCGCCGGTCAGCGCGAGCCACTGCCAGGCGTCCAGGCGGACGTCCTTGACGAGCGCGCCGACGACGAAGACCACGATGATCGACGGCAGGCTGACCACGGCCGCGCTCGCCGTCTTGGCGAGGACGTAGCCGCGCCCCGGCAGGCTCGTCAGCCGCAGCTGGCGCACCCAGCCGCTCTCGCGCTCCTTGGCGATGCGCTCGCTGTTGCCCATGAGGACGGCGGTCAGGGCGCCGAACGAGGCCATCGAGACCATCATGAACGCGGGCACGCTCAGCCCGGTGCCGTCGACCCGGCTGCCGCTGTCCTGGCTGCCCGCGACGATCAGGAAGAGGATCGACGGGTAGATCACCGAGAAGAACAGGAACTTGCGGTTGCGCAGGGCCCGGGTGATCTCCAGCTTGATCAGCGCCCGCGAGGCGAAGGCGCTGCGCACGGCCGAAGTCCCGTGCGCGGTCAGGGTGTTCGTCATGCCGCCTTGGCCTCCTCGGCTGCGGTGATCGCTACGAAAGCCTGCTCGAGGCCGAGGCCCGCGACCTCCAGATTGCGGGGGTAGACGCCGAGCCCGTACAGCGCGTGCACGGTCGCGTCGGCGTCGGTCGACTGCAGCCGGACGGTGTGGCCGGACACGTCGATGGTGGTCAGGAAGGGGAGGGTGCGGAGCTGCTCGGCGAGCGGCCCGTCGATGGCCTCCAGGTCGAAGGCGACCTTGCGGGCGCCCGCCTTGGCCTTGATCTCGGCGGCGGTGCCGTCGGCGAGGAGCCGGCCGCGGTGCAGGACCAGGACCCGGTCCGCGATCGCGTCGGCCTCCTCCAGGTAGTGGGTGGCGAACAGGACCGTGCGGCCCTGGTCCGCCTGCTCGCGCATGGTGGCCCAGAACGCCTGGCGCGCGGTGACGTCCATGCCGGTGGTCGGCTCGTCCAGGACGATCAGGTCGTTGGCACCCGCGGTGGCGAGCGCGAAGCGGACGCGCTGCTCCTGGCCGCCGGAGAGCTTGTTGACCTTGCGGTCCGCGATCTGGCTGATGTCGGCGCGCGCGAGGACGTCGCCGACCGGGTACGGCCGGGGGTGCAACGCACAGGCGAGCCGCACCAGTTCGCGGACCGTGACCTCGTCCATCAGGCCGCCGCTCTGCAGCATCGCCCCGACCCGGCCCGCCGTGATGGCGTCCCTCGGCGGGGTGCCGAAGACCTGGACGGTGCCGCTGTCGGCCTGCCGCAGGCCGAGCAGCAGGTCGAGCGTGGAGGACTTGCCCGCGCCGTTCGGCCCGAGCAGGGCCACCGTCTCGCCCGGATGGAGGTCGAGCGTGAGGGCGTCCACGGCGCGGACGTCTCCGTAACTCTTGCTCACCTGCGTGAAGCTCACCACGGGGGCGACCGGGGCGGCTCCTCCTGCTGTCGTCGTCATGGGACCCATCGTGGCTGGTCACAGGCGCGGGGCGGCAGTGTCGAGTGTGGTGAGTCGGAGATGACAGATGTCATACGGGGCCGGGGAGCAGCTGTCATACGGGGCGGGGCACCGCGGAAACGGCGAGGGCCGGGCGGGCTCGATGGATGAGCCCGCCCGGCCCTCGGGGTGCCGTTCCGGTCGACTGACCGATGCGAACAGTTGGTGCCGGGTCAGCTGGCGTTGGTCGCGATCACGCCGACGCGCTCGGCGGGGGTCTTGCCCAGCAGCGCCTTGCGCATCGCCACCGCCACGTCCGTCGGCTGGACCGGCGTCTTCTTGCCGTTGCCGCGGGTGATCAGGACGCCGTCGAAGAAGTTGCCGTACGCCTTCTTGAGCTCGACGAGGTTGATGTGGTCCTGGAGCTTGTTGCCGTCGACGACCCTCGTCTCCAGCACCTTCGGCAGCGTCTTCGCCGGGCCGAACGGGAGCGACTTGCCGCCCGCCTGGATCGTGACGTTGGCGGACATGGCGGGCTTGGCGAACTGCGTCATGAAGCGGTCGACCTCGGCCTTGGAGATCTTCGGCTTGCGGTCGGTGACGGGCACCTGCACCGACCCGGCGCTGCCCGTCTGCACCTGCTTCTTGTACGCGTCCGCGACCGCGGCCGTCGACGCGTCGACGTCAATTCCCTTGCCCTCCTTGCCGTACACGGCCTGGGCCTTGCCCGGCAGGAACTTCACCGTGCCGTCGCTCGCCGAGCCCGAGCCGCCCGCGGCCCGCTCCAGGGCGGCCGCCAGCTTCTCCTCGTCGACCGGCATGACGGGCTCGACGACGCGCTCGCCGCCGAAGAGGGAGCCGACCACCGAGACCGGGTTGTAGTCGCTGCCCGCCGCCTCGCGGACGGTGGCCTGGCTGTCCAGCGTGAGGCCCGCCTGGTCCGGCTTGAGCGCGACCTCCTTGCCGTCCACCGAGAGCTTCAGCGGCTTGGTGACGCGCTCGCCAAGGGCGCCGTCGAGCTTCTTGACGGCCTCGTCGCGGGTGCCGCCGCCGATGTCGACGCCGAGCACCGTGGTGCCCTTCGGCACGTCGGCGTGGTTCATCAACAGCCCCGCGCCGTACGCCCCGCAGGCCAGGACGACGACGCCCACGGCCACCAGGACCAGCTTGTTGCGCCCCTTCTTCTTGGGCGCGGGCTTGGCGGCGGGCACGTCGGACTGCACCGGCTCGGGGAGGCGGGGCGGGGTGTGCGGGCCCGGCTCGTCGAGCGGGGAGCGCTGCTGGGGGCCCGTCGCGAACGGGGAGTTCTGCGCGGGCGGTACGACGGGGATGCCGCTGTTGAGGGTCTCACCGGAGACGTTTCCGCCGGGGGCGCCGGGTCCACCGGGGCCGCCCTGGGCCGTGGGCGGGGCGGGCTTCTGCGGCGTGAGGATGGCGGTGTCGTCGCTGATGCCACCAGGCCGGGGCGCGTTCGTCACCTGCGGGCCGGGCGGCGTCGGCGGGGCCAGGGGGCTGTCGCCGGTGACCGGTCCACCGGTCGGGCCCGAGGGCCCGGCGGGACCGACGGCCCCGTCGAAGTCACCGAAGTCGTCCCCGGCACCAGCACCAGCACCAGCACCAGCACCAGCCGAGAAGTACGGAAGGTCACCGCGCTGCGGCTCACGCCCCTGCGGCGCCCCGCTGCCCAGCGGACCCGACGCGACCGCACCGGACACGTCGAAGGAACCCGTATCGCCGCCGCTGCCATCAGCAGGGGCGGAGGGGGCGGAGGGAACGGCGGGGGGCACGATCGGCGTACCGGCCGCGGGAGTTGAGGAGGGGGCGGCAGGAGAACCCGTGGCGCCGCCCTGCGGGCGCGAGGGGCTCTTGCGCGGCGCGAACCAGTCGCTGGTCGGCTCCGCGGGCTCCTCGCTCGCGGGCTCCTCGGGCGCGGTGTCGGCGGCCGGTGCCGGGGCCGTGGCGCCCGCACCGGGTCCCGCGCCGTTCGCGGCGCCCGGCGACGGCTCGTCCGTCCCGCGCCCCGCGTCCTCTCCCTCACCCATCGGCGTGCGCATGACGACCGGTGGGATGGGACGCGAGCCGGGGATGTTGATCCGGATGCGCGTGGTCAGCGTGGTCTGGGTCTCGGGCTCGTCGGGCCGCTCGTCGGCCGACTGGCGCTGCGCGCCCTCCGGACCGCCGCCGACGGGGCCGCCCTGCGCGGGCGAGCCGTACGGCGGGGTCCCCGAGGGGTAAGCGGCTCCACCGCGCCCCTGGGGCCCGGAGGACGAACTGTCAGTTTCACGACTCAAGGCAGGTTCTCCCGGTTGGCTCCACCGCCCGTTACGACCTTCGACTGCTCGGGCGGCTCGGCGGCGCGCACCACCATACTGTCCACCGCCGACACGCAAGCTGTGACCGACGTCAAAGCCGTGACGGGCGCGGGCGGAAGTGGTACGTCACTTGCCAAGTCGGGCGCTGTGCCCGCCTGGTTGCGGTGACTGGGCGAGGGTGGCGCACATCACAGCGACGGCCATCCCGCCGAGCAGGAAGACATACGAGCCGAGGCCCGCCCCGAACAGGAAGTCCCCCTCGGGCCGCGTGGCCGTCAGGAACAGCACCACGACGACCCAGCCGGCGGCGGGCGCCACCGCACCCGCCCGGGTCCCGGTGGCGCGCGCCCCGCCGAAGAAGGTGCCCGCGGCGCCGAGCAGCGCGAGCAGCAACCCGCCCGGGAACCAGCCCGCTTGGACGAGGGCGCCCGCGATGCCGACCACGGCGCCGAGCACCAGGAGCCCGGCGTACGCGGCGATCCGTACGACATTGACGGGCTGCGCCATGAACCCGCCGGGCGCGGCGGCGGCACCGGACCCGCCGGAGGCCCCGTTCGACGGCTTCGAGGGCTTCGAGGGCCCGGAGGCGGCCTTGGAACGCGTACTCATACTCCCGTCACCCTTTCGAGTTCGAGTCCCGCGAAGAGATCCGTCTCGCGCTCACCGGCGGGCGCACCGGAGTCGCCCTGCACCAACTCGTAGTACTCCACGTCGAAGACGGGCTGCGCGAGGCCGTTGGAGAGGACGAACAGCGGGCCCCGCACCTCGACCTGGGTGGCGTGCGCGCTCATGGCCGCAGCCTTGGCCGCCGCGAAGGCGCGGCCGTCGATCTCGGCGGTGACCCGCTCGTCGTCGGTGACGCCCGGCACGTCCGCGACGGCACCGGCCCGCGTGAACGGCGACTGCGGCAGCGCCTCGTCGGTCAGCCACCGGAAGCGCTCCTCGACCACGGAGCGCGGCGCCCGGTTCCAGTAGATCTTGGCGATCTGGTGCGGTTCGCCAAGGTCGGCGCGGAAGGCGCTCTCGCCGGCCAGCTCGGCGGCCCGCATCGCGACGCGGTGGGCCTGGATGTGGTCGGGGTGGCCGTAGCCGCCGTCCGGGTCGTAGGTGACCAGGACCTGCGGGCGGACCTCGCGGATCACCTCCACGAGGGACGCGGCGGCCTCGTCGAGGTCGGCGGACCAGAAGGATCCGTCCCGGTGGTTCTGCTCGGCGCCCATCATCCCGGAGTCGCGGTACCGCCCGGTCCCGCCGAGGAAGCGGTGGTCGGCGACGCCCAGCTCCTTCATCGCGGCGGACAGCTCGCCGATGCGCTGGGCGCCCAGGGCGTCCTCGCGGTCGGCGGCGAGATGGGCGAGCTCGGGCGGAATGACCTCGCCTTCTTCCCCGAGCGTGCAGGTCACGAGGGTGACCCGGGCACCTTCGGCCACATATTTGGCCATCGTTGCGCCGTTGTTGATCGACTCGTCGTCGGGGTGCGCGTGCACGAGCAGCAGGCGCCGGGCGGGCGGTTCCGTCATGGGACCACCCTACGAGCCCGCGCGCCCGCGCCCCTCACCCACTGAAGCCCGCGCCCTCCACCCGCTGAGGGCGGCACCCAGAACGTGATGTGCCAGAACGTGACGTGTCAGAACTTCTCAGAACTTCATGTGTCAGAACTTGATGTCTTCGATCATGCCCGCGACGTTCGTCGTCAGCTCATTGATGGTCGGCGCCACGGAGGAGCTCGCCAGATAGAAGCCGAGGAGCACGCAGGCGACGGCGTGGCCGCCCTTGAGACCCGACTTCTTGATCAATAGGAAGACGATGATCGCCAGTAGCACCACCGCCGAAATCGAGAGTGCCACGGCGGCTCACCTCCAAGATCCAGATCCGTACCCTGAGCGGACACACCAGCAGGTTCATACCCACGAAGCGCTACGGATCATAACTATCCGTGCGGACGCATGAGTCGGAGCACAGCAGCACAAGGGGCGCATGCGCCATAGTCTCGGGGAATGACCACGGAGACCACCGCGTACGTTTCATTCCCGCGCCGGCACGCCCGCACCCAGCGCTTCACCCTCGGCGCGCCCCGCGCGTTCACGGTGGCGCCCGACGGATCGCGCGTGGTGTTCCTGCGCTCCGCCTCGGGCACCGACCGGGCGGGCCAACTCTGGGTCCTGGACCTGGAGAACGGCGGCGCCGAGCGCGTCGCGGCCGATCCGCAGGCCCTCCTGGACGGCGCGGCGGAGCGCCTCTCGGCCGCCGAGCGGGCGCGGCGCGAGCGCAGCAGGGAGGGCGGCGCGGGCATCGTCGGCTACGCCACGGACGCCGCCGTGGAGGTGGCGTCCTTCACCCTCTCCGGGCGGCTGTTCGCGGCGGAGCTGCGCGCGGGCACGGCGCGCGAACTCCCCACGCCCGCCCCCGTGATCGACCCGCGCCCCTCCCCCGACGGCCGCCACATCGCGTACGTCTCCGGGGGCGCCCTGCGCGTCACGGCGGCGGACGGCACGGACGACCGCGCCCTGGCCGAGCCCGAGGCGCCCGAAGTCACCTACGGCCTGGCGGAGTTCATCGCCGCCGAGGAGATGGACCGGGCGCGCGGCTTCTGGTGGTCGCCCGACTCGGACCGCCTCCTGGTCGCGCGCGCCGACGACGCCCCCGTACAGCGCTGGTGGATCGCCGACCCCGCGCACCCCGACCGCGAGCCCGCCAAGGTCGCGTACCCGGCGGCGGGCACGCCCAACGCGGACGTGCGGCTCTTCGTGGTGGGCCTGGACGGCGCCCGCACCGAGATCGCCTGGGACCGCGCCCGCTACCCGTACCTGGCGCGGGTGCACTGGTCGTCGGCGGGCGCCCCGCTGCTCCTCGTGCAGGCGCGAGACCAGCTCAGCCAGCTGTATCTGGCCGTGGACCCGGACGACGGTTCGACCCGCATGGTGCACGCGGACGAAGATCAGGAATGGCTTGATCTTTTCCCTGGTTCGCCGTGCTGGACGCCGAGCGGGCGGCTCGTCCGCATCGTGGACGAGGGCGGCGCACGCGTCCTCGCGGTGGGCGAACGCCCCCTGACAGGACCGCAGTTGCACGTGCGCGCGGTCCTGGACGTGGCGGACGAGGACGTGCTGATCTCGGCGTCGGCGGGTGCCGCGGCAACGGAGCCGGAGACGGGCGAGATCCATGTCTACCGCGTCAACGAACTGGGCGTGGAGCGGCTCTCCCAGGAGCCCGGGGTGCACTCGGCGGTGCGCGCGGGCGAGGTGACGGTCCTGGTCTCGGCGACCCCGGACCACCCCGGCGCCCGGGTCACGGTCCACCGCGACGGCAAGCAGACGGCGACCATCGCCTCCCACGCACAGCGGCCGGGGCTCACGCCGCGCGTCACGCTCACGGAGGCGGGCGCGCGGCGCATCCCGTGCGCCGTCCTGCTCCCCCGCTCGTACGAGGAGTCGGACGGCCCGCTTCCGGTGTTGCTGGACCCCTACGGCGGCCCGCACGGCCAGCGGGTCCTGGCCGCCCACAATCCGCACCTCACGTCGCAGTGGTTCGCCGACCAGGGCTTCGCGGTGATCGTCGCGGACGGCCGCGGGACGCCCGGCCGCTCGCCCTCCTGGGAGAAGGCGATCCGCGGCGATTTCACGGTGACCCTGGACGACCAGGCCGACGCGTTGCAAGACTTGGCGAACCGCTTCCCGCTCGACCTGACGCGCGTCGGCATCCGCGGCTGGTCGTACGGCGGCTATCTCGCGGCGCTCGCGGTGCTGCGGCGTCCGGACGTGTTCCACGCGGGGGTGGCGGGGGCGCCGGTGACGGACTGGCGCCTGTACGACACCCACTACACGGAGCGCTACCTGGGCGACCCGACGGGACCTGCGGCCGCGTCCGACGCGTACCGGCTGAGCTCCCTCGTCACGGAGGAAGGTCTCGTCGCCCCCGAGGAGCCGCACCGGCCGCTGATGATCGTGCACGGTCTGGCCGACGACAACGTGGTGGTGGCGCACGCGCTGCGCCTCTCCTCCGCGCTGCTCGCGGCGGGGCGGGCGCACGAGGTGCTTCCGCTGTCGGGCGTCACGCACATGACGCCACAGGAACAGGTGGCGGAGAATCTCCTGCTGCTCCAAGTCGACTTCTTGAAGCGGTCGTTGGGCCTCTGAGGGGCTCTCGGGCGACCGGCCGGGGTGACATGGCGCACCCCGGCCGGTCCACGGCACCCGCACGGCCGTACGGGATTCAGTGTGGGGTGCGCGTATATCGGGGGCGGGTCATCGGGGTTGCCCGGTTGTTTCTTCCTTCCCCGATCCCGCCCCTTCCCGAATCCGCCGCTCCGCGGCCCTGGGGCACCGATATCGCCTGAAGGGCTCGTCCTCAAACGCCGGACGGGCTGTCTCTAGCCCGTCCGGCGTTTGAGGACGAGGCGCGTTCAGCGCCGATAGGGGGCTAGGGCACCCCCCTACGGCACCACCTGCCGCTCCTCCGCGAAGTGGCAGGCCGACTCGTGGGCCGCGGGCCCGCCCTCCCCCCGGAACACCGCCGGCACCGCCAGCTCAGGCACCTCCAGCGCACACCGCTCCTGCGCCTTCCAGCACCGGGTGCGGAAGCGGCAGCCCGAGGGCGGGTCGGCGGGGGACGGGACATCGCCCGCCAGCAGGATCCGCTCGCGCCCCTCCCGCGCCTCCGGGTCCGGCACGGGCACCGCGGACAGCAGCGCCTGCGTGTACGGGTGCGTCGGGTGGTCGTAGATCTGCTCGTCCGTCCCGATCTCCGCGAGCCGCCCCAGGTACATGACCCCGACCCGGTCGGAGATGTGCCGCACGATCGACAGGTCGTGGGCGATGAAGACGTAGCTCAGGCTGAACTCGTCCTGGAGCTTCTCAAGCAGGTTGATCACCTGCGCCTGCACCGACACGTCGAGCGCCGACACCGGCTCGTCCGCCACGATGATCTCCGGCCGGAGCGCCAACCCCCGCGCGATGCCGATGCGTTGGCGCTGGCCGCCCGAGAACTGGTGCGGGTAGCGGTTGATGTACTCGGGGTTGAGGCCGACCACGTCCAGGAGTTCCTGGACCTTCCTCCGCCGGTCTCCCTTCGGGGCCACCTCGGGGTGGATCTCGTACGGCTCCCCGATGATGTCGCCCACCGTCATCCGGGGGTTCAGGGACGTGTACGGGTCCTGGAACACCATCTGGATGTTGCGCCGGACCGCCTTCAGGGCCCGGCCCGACAGCTTCGTGATGTCCTCGCCCTTGTAGAGGATCTGCCCCGACGTCGGCCGCTCCAGGTTCACCAGCATCTTCGCGACCGTCGACTTGCCGCAGCCCGACTCCCCCACGACGCCGAGCGTCTCGCCCGGGTCCAGGTGGAAGGAGACCCCGTCGACGGCCTTGACCGCGCCGATCTGCTTCTTGATCAGGATGCCCTGGGTGAGCGGGTAGTGCTTGACCAGGTCCCGCACTTCGAGGATCGGTTCGCGGCCGGACCCCGAGCCCTCGGCCGCGTACCGCGACTCCGCCTGCGCCTTGTGCAGCAGGTGCTCCGCCAGTTCGCCCTCGACTCGCAGGTCCTTCTTGCTGACGTGCTCAGGATGCGTCATCGAGCGTCTCCTTCCAGAAGTGGCAGGCGCTCTTGCGGCCGGGGGCGGTGGCGGTGGGCTCGGCGGCGTCGTACGTCACGTCCGCGAGCGGCGGGACGTCCGTGCGGCAGATGTCCTGGGCCCTGGGGCAGCGGGGGTTGAAGGCGCAGCCGGGCGGGATGTTCATGAGGTTCGGCGGCAGGCCCTTGATCGCGTAGAGCTCCTGGCCCTTCTGGTCCAGGCGCGGGATCGAGTCAAGGAGGCCGCGCG
The DNA here is from genome assembly GCF_050510915.1 of Streptomyces odontotermitis. Taxonomy (NCBI): domain Bacteria; kingdom Bacillati; phylum Actinomycetota; class Actinomycetes; order Kitasatosporales; family Streptomycetaceae; genus Streptomyces; species Streptomyces odontotermitis. The sequence goes on from NZ_JBNJLS010000021.1 coordinate 131,272, forward strand.
TGTACGGGTGCGCCGGACGCTTGTAGATCTCGTGCACCGGGGCCTGCTCGACGATGCGGCCCGCGTACATGACGGCGATGTCGTCCGCGACGTCGGCGACCACCCCCAGGTCGTGGGTGATGAGGATGAGGCCCATGTTGAGCTCGCGCTGCAACTCGGCCAGCAGGTCCATGACCTGGGCCTGCACGGTGACGTCGAGGGCCGTCGTCGGCTCGTCCGCGATGATCAGGGACGGCTCCAGGGCCATCGCCATCGCGATCATGATGCGCTGGCGCATGCCGCCGGAGAACTGGTGCGGGTACTGGCCGACCCGCTCCTTAGCCGCGGGGATGCGGACGCGGTCCATCAGCTCGATGGCCTTCGCCCTGGCGTCCTTGCGGGACATGCCCCGGTGGACGACGAACATCTCGCCGAGCTGCTCACCGACCGAGAGGACCGGGTTGAGCGAGCTCAGGGCGTCCTGGAAGATCATCGCCATTCCGGCGCCGCGGATCTTGCGCCGCTGGTCCTCCTTGAGCTTCAGGAGGTCCTCGCCCTGGAAGAGGATCTCGCCCTGGGTGATCTTCCCGGGCGGGATGTCGAGGATGCCCATGATGGCCTGGGCCGTGACGGACTTGCCGGAGCCGGACTCGCCGAGCACGGCGAGCGTCTCACCCGCGTCGACGCTGTAGTTGACCCCGTTGACGGCCTTGGCGACGCCGTCCCTGGTCCTGAACTCCACGTGCAGATCGCGTACTTCGAGCAGCATGAGCGCTTACCTCAGCTTGGGGTCGAGGGCGTCGCGCACCGCGTCGCCGAGCATGATGAAGGCGAGCACGGTGATGCTCAGCGCGCCCGCGGGCCACAGGAGCATGTGCGGGGCGTTGCGGATGGACTCGGCCGCGTTCGAGATGTCGATGCCCCAGGAGACGGTGGGCGGGCGCAGGCCGACACCGAGGAAGGAGAGGGTCGCCTCCAGGGCGATGTAGGTGCCGAGGGCGATCGTCGCGACGACGATGACGGGCGCGACCGCGTTGGGCGCGACGTGGCGGAGCAGCATCCGGGAGCTGCTGGCGCCGAGCGCCCGGGCCGCGTGCACGTAGTCGTTCTGTTTCGCGGTGATCACCGAGCCGCGGGCGATGCGGGAGATCTGCGGCCAGCCGAGCAGCACGATGAAGCCGACGACCGGCCAGACCGTGGTGCTGGTGACGACCGAGAGCAGCACCAGGCCGCCGAGGATGATCGGGATGCCGAAGAAGATGTCGGCGATGCGGGAGAGCAGCGCGTCCCACCAGCCGCCGAAGAACCCGGCGAGCCCGCCGAGCACGCTGCCGAGGAGCGCGGCCCCGACGGTGGCGCAGACGCCGACGGTGATGGAGGCCCTGGCCCCGTACACGGTGCGGGTGTAGACGTCGCAGCCCTGCCGGTCGAAGCCGAAGGGGTGTCCTGGCGCGGGGCCCTTCTCGGACTGGGCGAGGTCGCAGTCGAGCGGGTCGCCGCTCGCGATCAGCTGCGGCCAGATCGAGATGATCACGAGGAAGAGGATCAGCAGCGCGGAGACGATGAAGATGGGGTTGCGGCGCAGCTCGCGCCAGGCGTCGGACCAGAGGCTGCGCGGCTTGGCCTGCGGCCCCGGCCCGCCGGCCCCGGGCCCCTTGCCCTCCAGGGTCTGGGCCTCGCTCATCGCGAGGTCCATGGCCCCGCCGCCGCCCGCGGCGGAGATCGACTGCTTCGGGTCGTAGCCGGGTTCGCTGTGCGGCTCAGGCATAACGGATCCTCGGGTCCAGGACCGCGTAGAGCAGGTCGACGAGCAGGTTGGCGAGGAGGAAGACGATGACGAGGATCGTCACGAAGCCGACCACGGTGGGGGCGTTGTTGCGCAGGATGCCCTGGTAGATCTGGAAGCCGACGCCATGGATGTTGAAGATCTTCTCCGTGACGATGGCGCCGCCCATGAGCGCCCCGATGTCGGTGCCGATGAAGGTGACCACGGGGATCAGCGAGTTGCGCAGCAGATGCCGGGTGATGATGCGGCGGCGCGGGAGTCCCTTGGCGACGGCGGTGCGCATGTAGTCGGCGCGGGCGTTCTCCGCGATGGAGGTCCGCGTCAGCCGGGTGACGTAGGCGAGGGAGACGAGCGCGAGCACGATGCCCGGCAGGATCAGCTCGTTGAAGGGGGCGTCCGGGGAGACCGTCGGCCGGATCACTCCCCATTTCACGCCGAAGAGGTACTGGAGTACGTAGCCGCTCACGAAGGTCGGGATGGAGATCACGATCAGCGTGAGGATGAGCACCGAACTGTCGATCACACGGCCCTTCTTGAGGCCGCTGAGCACGCCGAGCGTGATGCCGACGACGAGCTCGATCACGATCGCGACGATCGTCAGACGCAGCGTCACGGGGTAGGCGGCGGCGAGGAGTTCGGTGACCTTCTGGCCGTTGAAGGCGGTGCCGAAGTTCCCCTGGAAGATCTGCCCCATGTAGTGCAGGTACTGCTTCCACAGCGGCTGATCGAGATAGAGGTCCTTGCGGATGCGGGCGGCGGTGGCGGGGTCGGGCGCCTTGTCGCCGAAGAGGGCCGCGACCGGGTCACCGAGCGCGTACACCATGAGGAAGATCAGAAACGTGCTGCCGATGAACACGGGGATCATCTGGAGCAGGCGCCGGATCACATAGCGTCCCATGTCAGTCTGGCTCCGGGGTGGGGGTACGGTCCGGGGGCCGCCCCCGCAGTGCGCGGGAACGGCCCCCGGAGATGGGCTACTTGACCTTGATCTGGTCGTAGACCGGGACGCTGAACTGGTTGAGGGTCACGTCCGAGACGTTCTCCGAGTAGCCGGCGCTGCCGTTCTGGTACCAGAGCGGGATCGACGGCATCTGCTGGGCGAGGATCTTCTCGGCGTCCTGGAAGTCCTTGACGGCCGCGCTCGCGTCGGACTCCTTGTTCGCCTTGTCCACGAGGGCGTCGAAGTCCTTGTTGTTGAACTTCCCGTAGTTGGAGGAGGCGCCGGTGTAGAAGAGCGGCTGCAGGAAGTTCTGGATGAGCGGGTAGTCGGCCTGCCAGCCGGAGCGGAACGGCCCGGTCATCTTGAAGTTGGACATCTGGTTCTTGAAGTCCGCGAAGGTGCCGATCGGGTTGACCGTGCACACCGCGCCCTTGCCGAGCGCCTTGTTGATGCTGTTGCAGACGGCGTCCATCCACTCGCGGTGCGAGCCGGTGTCGACGTTCGAGGTGACGGTGACCTTGCCGCCGGGCAGCCCGCCGCCCTCTTCGATCAGCTTCTTCGCCTGCGCGGGGTCGTACGTGCAGGCGTCGCCGCAGATGTCGTCCTTGTAGCCGCCCTTGTCGCCGAGGGCGGGCGAGGTCCAGTCCTTGGCGGGGGTGCGGGTCTCCTGGAAGATCTGCTTGGTGATCTCGTCACGGTTGATCGCCATGGACAGACCCCGACGGACCTTCTCCATCCCCTCCTTGCCCCAGTTCTTGTCGTAGAGCGGGAAGACCAGGGTCTGGACGATGAGGGCGGGCTGGTTGATGTAGCGGTCGCCCAGGTCGTTCTTGACGTTCTTGAGCTGCTTGGCCGGCACGTCGTCGACGAGGTCGAGGTTGCCCGCCATCAGGTCGGTGTAGGCGGTGTTGTTGTCGGTGTAGACGATGAGGTCCACGCCCGCGTTCTGCGCCTTGTCTTCGCCCTTGTACCCGTCCCACTTCCGGAGCTTCATCGAGGAGCCCTTGGTGTACGAGTCCACCGTGTAGGGGCCGTTGCCGACGGGCTTCTTCAGCCAGCCGTCGTGGTCCTTGAAGAAGGACTGGGGCAGCGGCGAGAACGCCTGGTAGCCGAGCGTCTGCGGCCAGGTCGAGAACTTCTCCTTCAGTTTCACCGTGAAGGTCTTGTCGTCCTTGACCGCGAGGCCGGACATGGTCTTCGCGGAGGCGTTGCCGTTCTCCGGGTGGACCTTGTCGTAGCCCTCGATGTTGGCGAAGAAGGGCGCGTTGTTCTGCTTGTTGTCGATGTTCGCGCCGTAATTCCAGGCGTCCACGAACGACTTCGCGGTGACCTTCTCACCATTGCTGAAGGTCCAGCCGTCCTTGAGCGTGACGGTGAAGTTCTGCGAGTCCGAGGTGTCGATCTTCTCGGCGACCATGTCCTTGGCCTCGCCGGTCTTCGGGTCGTACTTCTTGAGGCCCCGGAAGAGCATGTCCATGACCTTGCCGCCCTGGACCTCATTGGTGTTCGCCGGCTCGACCGGGTTCTGCGGGTCGCCCCACGAGGACTTCACGATGCCGGAGCCGTCGCCTCCACCGCTGCTGCCCCCGCCGCAGGCCGTCACCGCGAGGGCGACGACGACCGCTCCTGCGGCCCACTTGGCGTGCGTGGCTCCACGCATGGGATGCCTCCTGTTTTCCGACATGACTGTTGCTTGAGCACTTCTTGGGCACTTAGGGCCAAATACACCGCAGACACGGTGATAGCGCACCTTTACGGCCTCTTTCCGTGGCTACTGCGACAGAAAACCCCCTGGATGGCATACGCGGAGGGGGCGCTCGCCGGGGCGGGCGCCCCCTCGGTGCGGGGGTGCGCCGGGGGGCGCCGTACGGGCCGATCGCGGAACTCCCGTACGACATCGGCCAATTGATATCCGCTCAGCTTTCGGCGGCATCCAGAAAAGGGAGCCAGGAAAAGCCCGGACGAAGCACGGACGGAGCCCGGACGGAGCCCGGACGAAATCATTCGTTGACACCCGAGAATTGGCATGCGTAGCGCGCGGGCACTCACGAGAAAGAAGGGAGGCAGTGAGAATGGCGCACACGACCATGCGCTGCGTATTCACGGTCACAGCTGTTACCGCACTCTCCGGCACGCCGCCCCAGGCTGCCGCGATCCCTATGTCACGTTCAAGGCCCCGGACAACGGGGACCGCGTCGGAATGACCTTCAAGGCGATCCGCAAGCAGCGCACGTTCCGGCTGCGCGCCCGAATTCACCTGGAAAACACCGGCCACGGGCACCTGGACTCTCCTCAAGATCAAGACCAAGACCAAGATCAAGACCAAGCCGTACCGACCGCGCACCACTGAGGTCACCGGCGTCCGCGCGGGCGCCCCGCGCGCGGCCCAGGCCATGAAGGCACTGTCCGAAAAGATCGGCACCCCCTTGGCCGCCCCGGGCGCCCGCACCGCCGACATCGCGCGCACCGCGGAGGTCGGCTTCGCCGACTGTCCGAAACCCGCCGCCGAGAACCCCCGGACGACGCTCGCCCGCCTCGCCACCCGGGGCGCCGCCCCGCCCGCCCCGGATGCACGTCACCGGATGCACGTCACCGGATGTACGCATTCCGAGATGCTCACGCCCGCTTATCGGACTCAATGCCGGAATTGCCCCCATGCAAGAGGCTGGGCATCTCACCTTGGACACATCAAGGTAAAGTACGAGTAATGTTCCGGTTATCTAAAGGTCAAGGACCCAAAGGCCACGCCAAGTCAATTCAGAATTCATTGACCGTACGCGAAATGCCTTGAAAAGGTCGCGCCTAGCCCGTAGACCCCGCTTCAGCGGACACCTGCGGACCCCCTACGACTGTCCGCGCCAGGAGCGCCATGACCTCCTCAACACCTGCCACTGCCGCCACCCTTGAGGTGACGGACGAGACCGGCACCGCACCTCCGCCCAACGGCCAGGGCAGCAAAGGACGTTCACCGGGCCGGCTGGCCTGGATCCGCTTCCGGCGCGACCGCGCGGGCGTGATCTCCGCCTGCGTCGTGATCTTCTTCTTCGTCATCGCGCTGTGTGCGCCGTTGATCGCGAAGGTGTACGGGAAAGATCCGTACACCACATACGGCATGGACGATCCCACGCTGCTCAACGAGTTCAACAACCCGATGAAGCCCAACGGCGGCATCGACGGGGAGTTCTGGTTCGGCCTCGAACCAGGGCTGGGGCGCGATGTGTTCACCTTCCTGCTCTACGGCATCCGCAACTCCCTGCTGATCGCGACCGCGACGACGTTGCTCGTGGTGCTGCTCGGGGTCGTCGTCGGCGTCACCGCCGGCTATGTCGGTGGCCGGACGGACTACTTCATCGGCCGGGTCATCGACATCCTGCTCGCCTTCCCCTCCACGCTCTTCTACATCGCCTTCTTCCCGGTGATGATCTCGATCCTGGTCGCCCCGGAGGACAAGACTCCGATGTGGCTGACCATCACCAGCCTCATCACGGTGATGACTGCCTTCGGCTGGGCCCCCCTCGCACGGCTGCTGCGCGGTGAAGTGCTCGCCCTGCGCGAGCGGGAGTACGTCGAGGCGGCGAAGGTCACGGGAGCGTCTCCGGCCCGCATCATCTTCAAGGAGCTCCTCCCCAACCTGTGGACGCCGATCCTGATCCAGGCCACGCTCCTGCTGCCGCTGTTCGTCACCACCGAGGCCGGTCTCGCCTTCCTCGGTGTCGGACTCGACCTTTCCACGCCGGACTGGGGGGTGATGATCCAGAAGGGCTCCGAGGTCTACGAGGACGACATCACGTTCATGGCCTTCCCCGGCATCGCCATGGTGGTCTTCGTGGTGGCCTTCAACCTTCTCGGCGACTCGGTCCGCGACGCGCTCGATCCGAAGACCAAACGCTGACGCACAGTCGCTCCCCCGCGACCGGCCCGCGCGACGGGGCCGAGCCGGACCGCGGTGCACCACCGCTCTTCTGTCTCCTTCACACACAGGGTTGGTAGCCACATGTCGATCTCCCGCAGAAACCTCCTCATCGCCACATCGGCGGCAGCGGGCGGTTCGCTCGTCCTGTCCGCGTGCAGCAGCGGCGGTGGCTCGGACAGCAGCAAGCCCCCGAAGGGCGGAGCCACCAAGTACACGGCCGCAGAGGTGAAGATCGGCACCAAGAAGGAATCGACCGGCCCCGCGCCCGAGGTCCCCGGCTCCCGGAAGGGCGGCACCATCTACGGCGTCGCCGCCTCCGACGTCTCGCACCTGGACCCGCAGCGCATCTACTTCGCGTACAACTCGTCGATCGCCAACCTTTTCGCGCGCGGCCTCACCGGCTACTACACCGACATGGAGGGGCACCAGACCCTCGTCGGCGACCTGGCCACCGACACGGGCACGTCCTCCGCCGACAAGAAGACCTGGACCTTCACGCTGAAGGAGGGCCTGAAGTGGCAGGACGGCAGCGAGCTCACCCTCGACGACGTCCGGCACGGCTTCGAGCGCGCCTGGGCCCCGTTCATCACCGAGGGCGCCGCCTACGTCCAGCAGGCCCTGACAGGCAAGGGCGCCAAGTGGCGTGACGCGTACGAGGGTCCGTACAAGGGCAAGCACCTGGACTCCATCGTGACCGACAAGAAGAAGCGGACGATCACGTTCAAACTGGCGGAGCCCCGGCCGGACTTCAACTTCACGCTGGCGATGCACTCCTACTGCGCCACGCCCGTGAAGCACGACACCAAGGAGAAGTACGACAAGGCGCCCTTCTCCTGCGGCCCGTACATCGTCAAGCACCGCTCCATCGACAAGTCGATGACCCTGACCCGCAACAAGTACTGGGACCCGAAGACCGACCCGATCCGCACCGCCTACCCGGACAGCTTCGAGTTCGAGTTCGGGCCGACCCAGCTGGAGTCCAACGACCGCTTCATCGCGGACCAGGGCAACGACAAGCAGATGGTCGCCCTCTACGAGCCCATCCCGGCCGAGCGCATGCAGAAGGTGCTCACCACCTCCGACATCAAGAAGCGCAGCTTCAACGGCCTGTCGTCGGGCACGTACTACTTCGCGATCAACATGAAGCGCGTCACCGACGTCGAGGTGCGCAAGGCCCTGCTGATCGCCTGGCCGCTGGAGCAGAGCCGTCGCATCTACGGCGGCGTCGCCGCGGGTGACTACGCGACGACGATCCTCAGCCCCGACATCATCGGCTACGACAAGTTCGACATCTACGGCAAGCTGAAGAAGCCCGAGGGCGACGTGAAGCGGGCCCACGACATCCTGAAGAAGGCGGACAAGCTCGGCACGAAGATCGTGTACGCCTTCCCGCGGCGGCCTTCCTACGAGAAGACCAAGATCATCATCGAGAAGAACCTGAAGGCGGCCGGCTTCGACCCGGTCCTCAAGCCCCTCAACGACACGGACTACTACGACCAGGTGCAGCGCCTGGACAACAAGTACGACGTGATGTGGTTCGGCTGGTCCCCGGACTGGCCGACCGCCTACACGATGATGCAGCCACTCATGGACGGCGCCGCGATCGGCAACGGGCAGAACAACGTCTCCCAGGTGAACATCCCCTGGATCAATGAGGCGATCAAGAAGAACGCCGTGATCCCGGACCCGAAGGAAGCCGGCAAGGCGTGGGCCGCCCTGGACAAGCGGATCATGACGGAGGTCGTGCCGATCATCCCGGAGACCTTCCAGCGCCGCTGGTACCTGCACGGCTCCAAGGTCGGCGGCGCCATCCACGACCCGCAGTTCGCCGCGACGCTGCTCACCAAGACCTACGTCAAGGCCTGACGAACGGCCCTGGGGGGCGGGCTCCCCACACCCGAGCCCGCCCCCGCCACCCCTTCCTCAACGGCATCCGTCAGGGACCCAACTGCCATGCTCCGCTTCCTCATTCGCCGCATCATCGGCGGCGCGGTGATCCTGCTGATCATCAGCGCGATCGTCTTCCTCCTCTTCTACACGGCCCCGCGTGACCCCGCGCGGCTGGCCTGCGGCAAGGTGTGCCCGCCCGAGACGCTGGCGCTGGTGAAGCGCAACCTGGGGATCGCCGACCCCATTCCGGTGCAGTACTGGCACTGGTTCGAGGGCCTCTTCGTCGGGCGCGACTACGACGCGTACGGCTTCTGCGACGCGCCTTGTCTCGGCTACTCGTTCCGCAATCGCGAACCGGTCCTCGGTACGATCCTCGACCGCTTCCCGACGACCCTCTCGCTGTCCCTCGGCGCCGCGTTCGTGTTCGTCATCTTCGGCGTGGGCACCGGCATGCTGGCCGCCGTCAAGCAGGGCAAGGCCGTCGACAAGATCGCGTCATCGGCCTCGCTGATCGCGTCCTCAATGCAGATCTACGTCGTCGGCGTCTTCGCGGTGTACTTCCTGACCGTCCAGCTCCACTGGCTGGACCGGCCCTCGTACACCCCGTTCTCGGAGAACCCCGGCAAGTGGTTCTCGGGCCTGCTCATCCCTTGGCTGGTCCTGGCGCTGATCTTCACCGCGAACTACACACGCATGACCCGCTCGCAGATGGTCGAGACGATGAACGAGGACTACGTCCGCACAGCCCGGGCCAAGGGCCTGTCGCGCCGTACGGTCTTCTTCCGCTTCGCCTGGCGGGGTGCGATGGGACCAATCGTCACGATCTTCGGTCTCGACCTGGGCGTACTGCTCGGCGGAGCCATCATCACCGAGCAGACCTTCGCCCTGCACGGCATCGGCCAGCTGTCGGTGAAGGCGGTCGACACCAGCGATCTCCCGCTGCTGCTCGGCGTGGTCCTCGTGGCCGCCGCCGCGATCGTCGTGTCCAACATCGTCGTCGACGCCCTGTACGCGCTGATCGACCCGCGCGTCCGGCTGGCCTAGGGAGACGAGAGAGAACTCATGAGCACTTCCATCAGCAAGTCCCCCTCGGCGGCCTCTTCTTCCGACTCCAGTGACCCCTTCCTCTCCGTTCGCAATCTGCGCGTCCACTTCTCCACCGAGGACGGCGTCGTCAAGGCGGTCGACGACCTCGACTTCGAGCTGGAGCGCGGCCGCACCCTCGGCATCGTCGGCGAGTCCGGCTCGGGCAAGTCCGTCACCAACCTCGCGATCCTGGGCCTGCACGACAAGGCGAACACCGCGATCGACGGGGAGATCCTCCTCGACGGAAAGGAGTTGATCACCGCCACCGAGCGCGAGCTGGAGCAGCTGCGCGGCAACAAGATGGCGATGATCTTCCAGGACGCCCTCGCCTCTCTGTCGCCCTACCACACGATCGGGCAACAGATCGGCGAGACCTTCCGCAAGCACACCGGCGCCTCCAAGAAGGAGGCGCGGGACCGGTCGGTGGAGATGCTGCGGAAGGTCGGCATCCCGCAGCCCGACCTGCGCGTCGACGACTACCCGCACCAGTTCTCGGGCGGCATGCGGCAGCGCGCGATGATCGCGATGTCGCTGGTCTGCAACCCGGCCCTGCTGATCGCGGACGAGCCGACCACGGCCCTCGACGTAACGGTCCAGGCCCAGATCATGGACCTCCTGAAGGACCTCCAGCAGGAGTTCGGCACGGCGATCATCTTCATCACGCACGACCTCGGTGTGATCGCGGACATCGCGGACGACATCCTGGTGATGTACGGCGGGCGCTGCGTGGAGCGCGGCAGCAAGCGCCAGGTGCTCCGGTCGCCTCAACACCCCTACACCTGGGGCCTGCTGGGCTCGATGCCGTCCCTGACCGGCCCGGTGGACGTGCCGCTGTCGCCGATCCCCGGCACCCCGCCCAGCCTGCTCACCCCGCCCACCGGCTGCCGCTTCCACCCCCGCTGCTCCTTCACCGAGCAGGTCGAGGGCGGCCGCTGCTCCGGTGAGCTGCCGCTCCTCGACCTCACCGAGGGCCGGGGCGCCGCGTGCCACCTCACGGCGGAGCAGCGGACCGCGTTCTTCGCGGACTTCGCGGGCACACGGGCCAACTGACGTACGAGCGACGGGATTTCACCACCATGAGCAGCACCGCTCCGGCGACGGACAGCACTCCCCCGGCGGACACCACCGCTCCCGCCCCGCTTCTGGACGTCAAGGGCCTGACCAAGCACTTCCCGGTCATGGGCGGCTTCCCCATCAAGCGCAAGATCGGCGCGGTCCAGGCCGTCGACGGGCTCGACTTCAGCATCACCGAGGGCGAGAGCCTGGGCCTGGTCGGCGAGTCCGGCTGCGGCAAGTCGACTACGGGACGCCTGGTAACGCGCTTGCTGGAGCCCACGGGGGGTCGGATTTCCTACCGGGGCAAGGACATCACGCACGCCTCCCGGAAACAGCTCGCCCCGATCCGCCCCGAGATCCAGATGATCTTCCAGGACCCGTACGCGTCCCTGAACCCGCGCCAGACGGTCGGAAAGATCATCTCGGGGCCGATGGAAGTCAACGGCATCAACCCGGCGGGTGGGCGGGAGGCGCGCGTCCGCGAGCTCCTGGAGACGGTCGGCCTCAACCCCGAGCACTTCAACCGCTTCCCGCACGAGTTCTCCGGCGGACAGCGTCAACGCATCGGCGTGGCACGGGCATTGGCGCTCCAGCCGAAGCTGATCGTCGCGGACGAGCCGGTGTCGGCGCTGGACGTCTCCATCCAGGCGCAGGTGGTGAACCTGCTGCAGAAGCTCCAGAAGGAGCTCGGCATCGCGTTCCTGTTCATCGCGCACGACCTGGCGGTGGTCCGCCACTTCTCGCAGCGGGTCGCGGTGATGTACCTGGGCCGCATCGTGGAGATCGCGCGACGCGAGGACCTGTACGGAAATCCGCGGCATCCGTACACGAGGGCGCTGCTCTCGGCGGTGCCGGAGGTGGACATCTCGCCGGAGCCGCAGGACGCCGCGGCGGTCGGAGCCGCCGGGGCCGCCCAGGCCCGCCGCGAGCGGATCCTGCTCACGGGCGACGTCCCCTCCCCCGTCAACCCGCCCTCGGGCTGCCGCTTCCGCACCCGCTGCTGGAAGGCGACGGAGCGGTGCGCGAGCGAGACGCCGACGCTGGTGCGGATCGACGGGAACCGGGACCAGCACCTGACGGCATGTCACTACCCGGAGGACCCTGCCGACTTGGTGGTCCCTGGAGCGCGCAAGTCGCTGTGACCTGCCCTGACACCCGGTGCGTCCGGCCGGCCCACCCATTGACCCGAGCAGGGCGCGACCGGCGCACCGGGGCCCTCGGGGGCCAGGGGCAGGGGTCATGGATCAGGGGCCGGGGCACGGGTCGGAGGCCGGGGGTCAGCGGCGGCCCTGGCCGCCGTCCAGCGTCTCCAGGATCGACATCCACTTCTTGCCGTGCTCCAGGTACACCTTCAGCCGGCCCATCTGCTGCCCCTCCGGCCCTGTGTAGGACACCGTCGCGCCCTCGACGTGGCGGAGCATGCCGCAGTTCTGGAGGACGGTCTCCAGGTGCTGGTACATGTCCTGCATATGGGCCCGCTGCGTGAACTCGACGTAGCGGTGCCGGGCCTCGGCCTCGCGGTCGCCGTCGTACGTCCAGGCGTACCGGATGCTGTCGGGTTCGGCGCCCAGGCCCATGGTCGGGCAGCCGACGCCGGCGAGGCCGACCTTCCCGAGGGGGAGGTTCGCGTCGCCCCCTCGTTCCCGTTCCCGCCAGTGCCACGTCCCGTACCCCGGCAGCTGCTCCGCGCGCGGCAGGTGCACGACGCCGTCCTTCTTGTACGGGGTGTCGCCCTCCCCGTAGCTGGCGGTGGCCGTGACCGAGTCGGCCGGGGGCACGTCGCGGCCCCCGCCACCGCGCCCGCTCCCGTCCCCTCCCCCGGGCGCCGCCGCCACCCACGCCAGCACGACCGCCGCCACGACCACCACCGTGGCCATCGCCCCCACGGCCCGGCGCCGTGCCGTCCGCCGGGCGCCGCGCGCCCGCAGGACCGCCGGGTCCGGCAGCCGCACCACCACCCCGTCGAGCAGCTCCTCGACCGGCCCTTCCTGAATGTCAGCCATGGTGGGCAACCCCCTCGTCCACGTGGAACACGAGCAGCTCGCCGAGCACCTTGCGGGCCCGGGTGAGGCGGGTGCGCACGGCGCCGTTCGACGAGCCGGTCTCGCGTGCCACCTGCTCCACCGACAGGTCGAGGAGGTGGAAGAGCACCACCGCCTGCCGCTGCTGGGGCGGGAGTTCGCGCAGTGCCTCGATCAACGCCACCCGGTCCGGGGAGAGTTCGGGCACATCGGCGGCCGCTCCGTGGCGCAGCTGGGCGCGCAGCCGGTTGCGGGTGCGGCGCCAGGTGCTGATCGCAAGGCGCGAGGCCACGGTCCGCACCCACGGCAGCGGGTCGCCCTCCCGGGTCAGCCGCTCCCACCGCTGCCAGGCCCGCACATACGCCTCCTGCACCGCGTCCTCCGCCTCCGCGAGGTCCCCCGTCATGGCGTAGACCGCGGCGACCAGGCGCTTGGACGTCGCGCCGTAGAAGGCGTCGAAGTCGGCTGCGCCGGCGCCCTGTTCACGTTCACGTTCACCGTGACCGCTCGCCATGGCCCTCCCCCTCGGTCCCCTGCTCTCCTCTTGCGCGCTTCTCCGCGCTCTCCTCTTGTCCAGGACACGCCTGGCGGCCCCGGGACGTTACACAGCACCCTGACAACATGACGGACGTACCGACACCGAGCAGCAGCCCCGACCCCTCCGCCCACTCCCACGCCGACGACACCACCCAAGCCACCCAGGACACCCAGGCCGCCCAAGCTGCCGACGCCGCCTTCGCGTTGCTGGACATGACCCTCGGTCACCTCTACTCCTCCGCGCTGCGCGCCGCGGCCGCGCACCGCATCGCCGACCACCTGTCCGAAGGCCCGCTCGGCGCCGAGGAGTTGGCGACCCGCTCGGGCACGCACGCGCCGTCCCTGCGCCGCGTGCTGCGGCTGCTCTCCATGCGCGGGATCTTCCGAGAGGACGAGCACGGCGCGTTCCACCTCACCCCGGCGGCGGCCCTGCTCGCCGAGTCGGCGCCGGGATCCCAGCGGGACGGGATCCTCTTCCTCACCGCCGAGAGCATGACCCGGTCGTTCGCGGGCCTCGACGAGACCGTGCGCACCGGCGTCCCGGGCTTCGAAGCGGCGTACGGCACGCCCTACTTCGACTACGTGGCGAACTCCGCCGCGGAGCAGGAGCTCTTCGACCGGGGCATGGCGGCCTTCTCGGGGCCGGTGGACGAGGTCGTCTCGGCCGCATACCCGTTTCCCGCGAGCGGCACCGTCGTGGACGTCGGCGGCGGCCGCGGCGGCTTCCTGCGGTCGGTCCTGGCCCGCAACCCCGGCCTGTCCGGCGTCCTCTTCGACCAGCCGCACACGGTGGCGGAGCACGCCCTCGACACCAAGGAGCTCGCGGGCCGCTGGCGCGCGGAGTCGGGGGACTTCTTCGCGGCGGTGCCGGAGGGCGGGGACGTGTACGTCCTCAAGCACATCCTGCACGACTGGAACGACGACGAGGCACTGCGCATCCTGCGCGCGATCCGCACGGCGATCGCGCCCGGCGGCCGCCTCGTCGCCGTCGACACGGTGCTCCCCACGGGCAACGACCCGCACCCCGGCAAGGCCCTCGACATCGTCATGCTGGCCGCCCTCAAGGGCAGGGAGCGCACGGAGGCCGAGTTCGGCGCCCTGTTCGCGCAGGGCGGCTTCCGCCTGACCCGGGTCGTCCCGACGCCGACGGTGCCCTCGCTCGTGGAGGCTGAACCGGTGTGAGGGCTACGGGCGCGCCACCCCGGCGCGCCCGTCCGACGCCAGCCGCGCATGCAGCTCCACGTCGTACCGCACCCCGTCGTACGCCAGCTTCTGCCGCTGCACGCCCTCCACCACGAACCCGGCGGCCCGCGCCACCGCGCACGACGCCGGGTTGTTGACGCGATGCCCCAACTCCAGCCGGAACAGGCCGAGTTCACCGAAGGCCCACTGGGCGAGGGCCGCACACCCGCGCGACGCCACGCCCCGCCCCCGCGCCTGCGGCGCCGTCCAGTACGAGACCCAGCCCACGTCGTGCGTACGGTTCACCGCACTCACGGCGACGTTGCCGAGGGCGGCGCCGTCACCCGCGTCCGCCACCGCGAAGGCGTACGCCACGTCCGCCTCCCGGTCGGCCGCGCGCCGAGCGATCCAACGCCCGGCATCAGCAAGTGAGTTGATGGGCTCGTCGGCCTGGCGCCCCATCTCGGGGGCGGCGAAGGCGGCAAGGACGGCGCCCGCGTCCCGGGCCTCCCAGGGCCGCAGCACGAGGCCCCCACCTATGTCGATCACGCGCCCATCCTGCCGTACGGGGAGTGGCCGCGGCACGCACACGAAGGGGCCGCGCCCCCGGTGGAAGGCGCGGCCCCCGGTCCCCCGAGGTGGCTTCGGCTCAACTGGCCGGGTCGGCTCAGCTGTCCACGTAGAGGTCGAAGTCCCAGGGCGACTCCTGGCAGTCGTAGACCGTCCACTTGCCGTGGGACAGGCCCCAGTCGCCGACGGTCTTGCACTCGTTCAGGGTCCAGTAGTCGTCGTAGAACGTCATGCCCTGGACCTTCGAGTGGCCTGAGCCGGTGGACCCGGACGGCGCGGCGGAGGCCGACGTCGCGGTGAGAGGCACCGCCACCATGGCCGCCCCCGCGACCACGCCCGCGATCCTCGCCAGGGTCTTCCTGCTTGCCCTTGCCATGAAACTCACTCCCCGTGCGGGAACGCGTCCTTTCTTGCTCCCCCGTTTCAGGAGCTCATTGCGTTCCCTCGACTGCCTCCACCATGACGGGGGCGGGCGGTGGGCCGGAACCTCAGAGGTCTGAGGGGCACCTTCAGCTTGAGTGACGGGCCATCACACACCAGGGATTTGGCCGCCGTTGGCCTGAATACTGCGGATGAGTCCACGAAGGGCCTCGGGGGACGCCGTGGCGATCTCGTCGGGCCGGTCGCTCTCGCGCAGACAGGTGCGACCGGAGGGGTCACTCGGGTCGGTGGCCAACTCGATGCATTCGCCCTCTCCGCCACCGCTGAATGAGGACTTCTGCCATACGAGTTGGCTCATGACTCTCCTTCTCACAAGCTGTACATCACGTGCTGGATCAGGCTCAGCGAGTCCCGTGCCTTGTGCGACTCAGGAGCCGCCTCGGGGTCCACCGGAGCCAGGGCCAAGGTCGCGAGCCGCTCGAACATTTTGCCGTACTCATCGATGTGTTCTCCATCCCGCAGGAATACCGAGTTCAGCGGGTGCTCCAGGTAGACGGTGTCAAGCTCCGGCGCCGCGCCCCCGAAGATCGCGAACGAGCGACTGTACGCGGAGTACGCACCTGCCTCGAACGGGAAGATCTGCAGTGTCACGTGCGGCAGCCGGGCCACCTCGATCAACCGCAACAGCTGATTGCGCATCGTCTGCGGCCCGCCGATCCGAGCGTGCAGAGCCGCCTCGTGAATGATCGCCCGATACGGCACAGGATTGTCTGAGGTCAGGACCCGCTGACGCGCCAGCCGGAACTCCCCGTAGCGATCGGCCCGGCTCTGGTCGCCCTCGGTCTCGCTGAGCACAGCGCGCGCGTAGCCCTCCGTCTGCAACAGGCCGGGGACGAAGAGCGGCTCATGGGTACGGAGGTTGGCCGACATTCCCTCAAGTTCCGCCAGATTACGGGCCGTTGGGCCGATGACGTCACGGAAGTCGTCCCACCAGCCTGCGCCCGACTCCTGGGCCATCTCCATAAGTCCGTCGAAGTACGGGCCCACCGGACAACCGTACGCACGCAGCACCTTGTACAAGCGGTTACGGGATACGTCGATGCGCCCCGCCTCGATATGGCTGATGCGCGTCCGCTCCCCATCAAGAACCTTGGCCGCGTCGTCGGTGGACATCCGAGCCCGGAGACGCAATTTGCGCAACTCGGCCCCCAGCCGCTGCTGCCGTTCGCTCGGCATGCTCCGTGGTGGCATGTTCCCTCCCTGTGGCCGTGCGCAGTGTGCCGCGATCTCACACCAGCCGTCGACCAGCCGACCGTCGCATCACCCACACGGGGCAAGTGTTGCGTTCACGATTGAACTCACCTCACGCATGACCGTACCTTCAGAGTGCCCGAGTAGCGGAAGTACCCCCGCCCACAACGGAGTTGGCGGACCTGGTCACCGCGCACCCCACCCAAGAGAGCCCTCATGGCCGACCCATCCCACCCCCGCCACCCTCACCACCCCCACTCCGCCGACGTCTCCCTCGTCTTCCCGCCCGACCCCGCCTGGGTCCGCACCGCCCGCGACACCGTGCGCACCCTGCTCACCACCACTGGGCACTCCGAACTCACCGACACAGCTGTCCTGTTGACCTCCGAAGCCGTCACCAACGCCATCAACGCGTGCACGACCCAAGCCTGCACCGCCCCGGTGACGCTCTTCGCCGGGTGGGCCGGCCCCCATCCGGACGGAGCGCGGCTCCGCGTCCTCGTCCACGACGAAGCCCTCGGCCTCCCCGTCTGCGAGCCCGCCGCCGATGACGACGAGACCGGGCGCGGCATGCGGCTCGTCGCTCACAGCGCCGACGCCTGGGGGGTCTGCAGACACGGGCCGGGACAGGGCAAAGCAACCTGGTTCGAGCTGGAGGCCAGGGCACTGGAAGTCAGGGCGCTGGCGGCGCCGGGATGAGTTATCCACAGGCTCAGTCGGCCCTACAGCCGCACGGGTACGCTGGCGAGCAGTGGGCAGACCGGCGACGTACCGACCCGAGGAGCCAGCGCATGAGCACAGCCCCGCACTCCGCCTCCGGCGACTCTGTCGCACCCCAGCCCGCGAGCACCCCGGAGGACCTGCGGGCCGCCCTCGCCCGGCTCGCCCCCGACGCACTGCCCACGTTCGACGCCGAGCGCGCCGCCGCGCTGCGGATGGCCCGCGATCAGGTCAGCGCCGCTCCCATGCGCCGCTTCGTCGGCCAGTGGGCCGTCTACGTCGCGGTGGAACGTCACCCGGAGCGGGCGGCCCGCCTGCGCGCTCTGGAGGCACGTGCAGCCACCACCGAGAGCCTCGACGAGGCACGCTCCCTCGCCTCCGAGATCGGCCGGATTCTCGACGCCTCGTGCGCCGAGGCCGGGATCGAGCGCGACGCGAGGCCACATGAGTGACCTTGAGGAGTGGCGCTGGGAGTACGACCCGGACGCCGAGCATGTCGTGGCCGGGTTCCCAGCCCACATCGTCGACGAAGTCGAGCGCCTCGCGGGCGAGCTCGTCGCTCTGGCCAAGGTAGGAGTCGACGTAACCGATATCGGAGAGGGACCGCGACGCGGCGTCCCCGGCGGAGTCCGCCGCATTCCCCTGCTCACCGACGGCTGGTTCTACGCACTCCCGGTGCCACGGCTGCACCTGATCGCGATCACTCGCGTCATCCCTCCATTCGACTGCCTGTAGCGCGAGAGGCACACGCACAAGCGGGGGCGCCCCGAGCCAACTCCTGCTCGGGGCGCCCCCGTTCACGTACGGTCAAAGACCTCGCACGCGTCACACGGCTACGCCGCGTGCACCACGTCCTTCTCCTCGGCGAAGTGGCACGCCGACTCGTGTGCCGCCGGGGTGTCCTGGCCCGCGAAGCGCTCGGGGATCGCGAGCACCGGGATCTCCTTCGAGCAGCGCTCCTCCGCCTTCCAGCAGCGGGTGCGGAAGCGGCAGCCGGACGGCGGATTGGCGGGAGACGGCACGTCGCCCGACAGAATGATCCGCTCGCGGCCCTCCCGTGCCTCCGGGTCGGGAACCGGCACCGCGGACAGCAGCGCCTGGGTGTACGGGTGCGTCGGGTGCTCGTAGATCTGCTCGTCCGTGCCGATCTCGGCCATCTTGCCGAGGTACATGACCCCGACCCGGTCGGAGATGTGCCGGACGATCGACAGGTCGTGCGCGATGAAGAGGTAGGAGAGGTTGAACTCGTCCTGGAGCTTCTCCATCAGGTTGATGACCTGCGCCTGGACGGACACGTCCAGCGCCGAGACCGGCTCGTCGCAGATGATGATCTCGGGGTTGAGCGCCAGGCCGCGGGCGATGCCGATGCGCTGGCGCTGACCGCCCGAGAACTGGTGCGGGTAGCGGTTGATGTACTCGGGGTTCAGGCCGACCACGTCCAGGAGTTCCTGGACCTTCTGACGCCGCGAACCCTTCGGGGCCACCTCCGGGTGGATCTCGAAGGGCTCCCCGATGATGTCGCCCACCGTCATACGGGGGTTGAGCGACGTGTAGGGGTCCTGGAACACCATCTGGATGTTGCGGCGGACCGCCTTCAGCGCGCGCCCGGACAGCTTGGTGATGTCCTGGCCCTTGTAGAAGACCTCGCCCGCCGTGGCGCGTTCGAGCGTCATGAGGAGCTTGGCGACCGTGGACTTGCCGCAGCCGGACTCGCCCACGATGCCGAGCGTCTCACCCTGGTACAGGTCGAAGGAGATGCCGTCGACGGCCTTGACCGCGCCGATCTGCTTCTTGATCAGGATGCCCTGGGTGAGCGGGAAGTGCTTCACCAGGTTGCGGACCTGGAGGATCGGCTCGCCGCGCTCTACGGGCGCCTCGATCGCCGCGACCGCTTCTTCGGCCGTCGCCGCGTCGACCGTTTCCACCTCGGAGACGTTCGGGGTGGCGTCCGCGGCGTCCGCGGGCCCGTCGTTCTTGTCGAGCTTCTTGGGCTCAGCCATGGATCGTCTCCTTCCAGAAGTGGCAGGCGCTGCCACGGCCCGCCAGTGCCGTGCCGTCCTGCTCGGTGACCGGCACCAGGGCCGGGATCTCCGTGCGGCAGACGTCCTGCGCCTTGGGGCAGCGCGGGTTGAAGGCACAACCCCCGGGAATCTTCAGCAGGTTGGGCGGCAGACCCTTGATCGCATACAGCTCCTGGCCCTTCTGGTCCAGGCGCGGGATCGAGTCGAGCAGACCGCGCGTGTACGGGTGCGCGGGGCGCTTGTACAGCTCGTGCACCGGCGCCGTCTCCACGATCCGGCCCGCGTACATGACCGCGATCTTGTCGGCCACGTCCGCGACCACGCCCAGGTCGTGCGTGATGAGGATGAGCCCCATGTTGTACTCGCGCTGGAGCTCGGCCAGCAGGTCCATGACCTGGGCCTGGACCGTCACGTCGAGAGCCGTGGTCGGCTCGTCGGCGATGATCAGGTCCGGTTCCAGGGCGAGCGCCATCGCGATCATGATGCGCTGGCGCATGCCGCCGGAGAACTGGTGCGGGTAGTCGTTCACCCGCTCCTTGGCCGCCGGGATCTTGACCTTGTCCATCAGCTCGATGGCCTTGGCCTTGGCCTGCTTGCGGCTGAGGCCCTCGTGGACGCGGAACATCTCGCCGAGCTGGTAGCCGACGGAGAGGACCGGGTTCAGCGAGGACAGCGCGTCCTGGAAGATCATGGCGATCTTCTGGCCGCGGATCTTCCGGCGCTCCTCGTTGGACATCTTCAGCATGTCCTGGCCGCGGAAGAGGATCTCGCCCTGCGGGATCTTGCCGGGCGGCATGTCGAGGATGCCCATGATGGCCTGCGCCGTCACGGACTTGCCGGAGCCGGACTCACCGAGCACGGCGAGCGTCTCGCCCGCGTCCACGCTGTAGTTGACGCCGTTGACGGCCTTGACCACGCCCTCACGGGTGTGGAACTCGACGTGCAGGTCCTTCACGTCGAGGAGCCGGCCGCTCTTTTCCTCGCCCGAGCGGGGGGCGGGAACCGAGTCTGTCTTGAGGTCGATGCTGGTCACGTACGCCTCCCTCAGCGCAGCTTCGGGTCGAGGGCTTCGCGCACGGCGTCGCCCATCATGATGAAGGCCAGCACCGTGATGCTGAGCATGCCCGCCGGGAAGAGGAGGACGTGCGGGTTGTTGCGGATGCTCTCCGTGGCGTCGGAGATGTCGCCGCCCCAGGAGATGGCGCCGCTGGCGAGACCGAGGCCGAGGTACGACAGCGTGGACTCGGCCACGATGTACGTGCCCAGGGAGATGGTCGCGACGACGATCACCGGGGCGATCGCGTTCGGCAGGATGTGCCGGAACAGGATCCGCTTGGTGCCCGCGCCGAGCGCCCGTGCCGCCATCACGTAGTCCGCGTGCTTGGTGGTGATGACCGCGCCGCGCATCACGCGGGCGATCTGCGTCCAGCCGAGGAAGGCCAGGGCGCCCATGACGACCCAGACCGTGCGGTTGGTGAAGGCGTTCAGGACGACCATGGCGCCGAGCAGGAACGGGATGCCGAAGAACACGTCGGTGATACGGGACAGCAGGCTGTCCCAGAAGCCGCCGAAGTATCCGGCGAGCATGCCGACCAGGCCGCCGAAGACGGTCACCAGGAGCGTCACGCCGACACCGACCATGATCGAGTTCCGCGTGCCGTACATGACCCGGGAGTAGACGCTGCGTCCGGTCCGGTCGTAACCCCACCAGTCTTCCTGGAAGAAGTGGCCGAGCTCGGGCTTGCCGAGGAAGTGGTTGACCTGGTCGCCGGAGCCCGGGTCCGCCGAGGTGAACAGGCCGGGGACGGCCGCCACCACGAGCAGGAGCAGGATCAGCACCGCGGATATCACGAACAGCGGGTTGCGCCGCAGGTCGCGCCAGGCGTCGGCCCAGAGGCTGCGGGGCTTGCCCGGAGCCGGGTTCGCGGAGACCGAACGGGTCGGAGCGGTCGGCGCGGAAGTCTCCTCCGCGGCCGCGGTCTTGGTGGTGTCAGGCATAACGGATCCTCGGGTCCAGGACCGCGTAAAGCAGGTCGACGATCAGGCTGGCCAGGAGGTAGACGAGCACCAGGACGGTGACGATGCCGACGATGACCGCGCCCTCACGCCGCTGCAGCGCGGTGAAGAGGAGGTTGCCGACGCCCGTCACGTTGAAGATGCCCTCGGTGATGACCGCGCCGCCCATCAAGGTGCCGATGTCGGTACCGAGGTAGGTGACCACGGGGATCAGCGAGTTGCGCAGCAGATGGCGGGTGATGATCCGCCGGCGCGGGAGCCCCTTGGCGACGGCCGTGCGCATGTAGTCGGCCGACCGGTTCTCGGCGATGGAGGTGCGCGTCAGACGCGCCACATAGGCCAGGCCGACCATGCCGAGGACCACGGCGGGGACGAGCAACTGCCCCATGTTCTCGGAGTCCTGGACCGTGGGTGTGATCACGTTCCACTCGTTGCCGAGGTACAGCTGGCAGAGCAGACCGATCACGAAGATCGGGACCGAGATGACGATCAGCGTGAACAGCGTGACCGTGTTGTCGATGACGCGGCCGCGCCGTACGCCCGCGAGCACGCCCAGGCTGATGCCGACGACGAGCTCGAACGTCCAGGCCATGGCCGCGAGCCGCAGCGAGACCGGGAACGCCTGCGTGATCTCGTCGAGCACGGGCCGGTTGCCCGCGATGGTGTTGCCGAAGTCCCCCTGGAACAGGCCGCCCATGTAGTGCAGGTACTGCTGCCAGAGGGGCAGGTCCAGACCGCGGTCGTGCTTGATCTGCGCGACCTGCGTGGGGTCCGGCGGCTTGTCTCCCCAGAGCGCGGCCACGGGGTCACCGGGGAGCACGTTGACCATCAGGAAGATCAGCAGGGTTGTCCCGATGAAGACCGGGATCATCTGGAGCAGTCGCCGTGCGACGTAGCGCCCCATAGGTGCCTCCGTCCATTGCGGAGCCGCCCGTAAGCGGCGCCCGGGGTCTCCGGGCGCCGCTTACGGGAACGGAACTCCGACGACTACTACTTCTTCTCGAAGACCTGAACGTCGGTCAGGATCGGGTCACCGGCCTGGTCGAACTTGACGTTCTTGACATTCTCCGAGTAGGCGGAGTTGACCTTGTTGTACCAGAGCGGGATGCCCGGGAAGGTCTTCGCGAGCTCCTTCTCGGCCTCGTTGTAGAGCTTCGCGGAGTCGTCCACGGTCTTGGCCGCGTCGGCCTTCTTGGTCAGCTCGTCGAACTTCTTGTCCGAGAACTCGCCCTTGTTGCCGTCGACGCCGGTGCCGTACAGGTCGGCGAGGAAGTTGCCGTTGAAGGGGTAGTCGAGGACCCAGCCGGAGCGGTACATCGACTTCACCTTGCGCTTGTCGCGCACCTCGGTGTCGGCCTGGAAGTCCGTCTTCGGGTCACCCGTGCACTTGACGCCGGTCGTCTTGGTGATGCTGTTGCACACCGCGTCGACCCAGCCCTTGTGCGGCTGGTCGGCGTTGTACTGGATCTGGATCTTGTTGCCCGGAACGCCGCCGCCGTCCTTGATGAACTGCTTGGCCTTCTTCGGGTTGAACTTGCAGAACTCACCACAGGCGCCGGGCTCGTAGCCCTTCACGCCCTTGGCGACCCAGCCGGTGGCCGACTCACGGGTGCCGTAGAAGGTGGTCTTGGCGATGGTGTCACGGTCGATCGCCATCGACAGGCCCTGGATGACCTTGACGTCGATGTCCTTGAACGTGTCGTTGTAGAACGCCGGGTTGATCGTGTTGATCGCCGAGAAGTCCTGGGTGATCGCGCGGTCACCGAAGTCGTTCTTGTAGTTGGCGAGCTCGCTGTCCGGCACGAGCGGCATGCTGTCCACGTTGTTCGAGCGCAGGTCCTGGTAGGCCGCGTTCGGCGTCGTGTACGCCTTGAAGTTGATGCCGCCGTTCTTGGGCTTGTTCTCGCCCTGGTAGCCGGACCAGGCGGTCACCTGGATCGACTTCTTGTGGTCCCAGCTCTTGAACTTGTACGGGCCGTTGCCGACGGGGGCCTGGCCGTACTTCTTCGGGTCCTTGATGGCGACCGAGGGCAGCGGGTCGAAGGCGCGGTAGGCCAGCTTGTACGAGAAGTACGGGACGCCGCTGTTCAGCGTGATCGTGAAGGTGTTGTCGTCGACGACCTTGAGGCCGGACATCTCCTTCGCCGAGGGCTTGGCGCCCTTCTTGGCGGGGTGGACCTTGTCGTAGCCGACGATGTCGCGGTACCAGCCGCTGTTCTGCTGGCCGTTCTCCGGGTTGGCCGCGAAGTTCCAGGCGTCCACGTAGGACTTGGCCGTGACCGGCTCGCCGTTGTGGAACTTCCAGCCCTTCTTGAGCTTGACGGTCCAGACCTTGTTGTCCTTGTCGGGGGTGACCGACTCGGCGTTCATGTTCTTGAGCTCACCCGAGGAGGTGTAGCCAAGGAGCGGCGTGAACATCGAGTCGATGACGACGCTGCCGTACGCCTCCATGGTGTTGGCCGGCTGCAGATCGTTCTGCGGCTCACCGTTGGCGTAGCTGACGATCCCCTTGGGGTCGACCTTGCCCGTGTTTCCGCTGCCGCTGCCGCCACCACAGGCGGTGGCACCCAGGGCCACAACACCGGCTATCGCGACCCACTTGGCGCTCTTGGCACCACGCATGGGGTTCCTCCTCATGAGTCCACTTGTTCACTACAAGAGGGGGTACGTGACACCACGCCGCCACCCCTGACGGCGAAGTTCGGTACCCCGAGTGTGCTCGTGAGTCGGCGCTCCCCACAGCGCGTGACCCATTGACCCGAGCTATACGCGGTCAACTATTAGCCATCCAGTACCGCCCGACCACACCCTTTTGGTCTCGGTTCAATCACACCTGCTCCGTACAACTTCCAAAATCCGGACAAACCGATCCGAGATAGATGGTTGCGAAACGGACGTGTTACACATCTAACGGTCAGCGACGTCCGCATACCGGACAGCTGCCGGACAAAAACGGGTTGCGGAAGGGGCTGGAGGAACGCCAGAGGCCGGTCCCCGCCGCGTCCCCTGTCAAGGGGTGGGCGAAAACCGGCCTCGGACGACGTTAACTGGCCTGCGGCCAGCCTCAGTTCACAGCCTAGTGGAGCCTAGTTGTGCTTGGCACGCGATGCCGCGCGGCCCCGCTCCTTCTGGTCCAGGACGACCTTGCGGATGCGCACGGCCTCCGGGGTCACCTCGACGCACTCGTCGTCGCGGCAGAACTCCAGGGACTGCTCCAGGGAGAGCTTGCGCGGCGGGACGATCGCCTCGAAGGAGTCGGCGGAGGCGGAGCGCATGTTGGTGAGCTTCTTCTCCTTGGTGATGTTCACGTCCATGTCGTCGGAGCGCGAGTTCTCGCCGACGATCATGCCCTCGTACACCTCGGTGCCGGGCTCGGTGAACAGGACGCCGCGCTCCTGGAGGTTGGTCATCGCGAAGGCGGTGACGGCGCCCGAGCGGTCGGCGACGAGCGAGCCGTTGTTACGGGTCGTCAGCGTGCCGAACCAGGGCTCGTGGCCCTCGTGGATGGAGTGCGCGATGCCCGTGCCGCGGGTCTGCGTCAGGAACTCCGTACGGAAGCCGATGAGGCCGCGGGAGGGCACGACGAACTCCAGGCGGACCCAGCCGGAGCCGTGGTTCGACATGTTGTCCATGCGGCCCTTGCGGACGCCCATGAGCTGCGTGACGGCGCCCATGTGCTCCTCGGGCACGTCGATGGTCATGCGCTCGACGGGCTCGTGCGTCTTGCCGTCGACCTCCTTGGTGACCACCTGCGGCTTGCCGATGGTCATCTCGAAGCCCTCGCGGCGCATCTGCTCGACCAGGATGGCCAGCGCCAGCTCACCGCGGCCCTGCACCTCCCAGGCGTCGGGGCGCTCGGTGTCCAGGACGCGCAGCGAGACGTTACCGATCAGCTCGCGCTCCAGGCGGTCCTTCACCTGGCGGGCGGTGACCTTGCGGTCCTTGACCGCCGCCTTGGCGTCCGCGCCCTTGCCGGTGCCGCCGCGGCCGACCAGCGGCGAGGTGTTCGTGCCGATGGTCATGGAGATCGCCGGCTCGTCGACCGTGATCAGCGGGAGCGCGATCGGGTTCTCCGGGTCGGCGAGGGTCTCGCCGATCATGATGTCGGGGATACCGGCGACCGCGCAGATGTCGCCCGGACCGGCCTTCTCGGCGGGCTTGCGGGTGAGCGCCTCGGTCATCAGGAGCTCGGTGATGCGGACGTTCGCGATCGTGCCGTCACGCTTGATCCACGCGACGGTCTGGCCCTTCTGCAGCTCGCCCTGCTCGACGCGGAGCAGCGCGATGCGGCCGAGGAAGTTGTCCGCGTCGAGGTTGGTGACGTGGGCCTGGAGCGGCGCGTCCTCGTCGTACGTCGGGGCCGGGACGTGCTCCAGGATCGTGCTGAAGAACGGCTGGAGGTCGCTGGAGTCCGCCGGGACCGTGCCGTCCTCCGGCTTGGTCAGCGAGGCGATGCCGTCACGGCCGCAGGCGTAGACGATCGGGAACTCGATCTGGTCCTCGTCCGCGTCCAGGTCGAGGAAGAGGTCGTACGTCTCGTTGACGACCTCGTCGATGCGGGAGTCCGGGCGGTCCGTCTTGTTGATGCACAGGATGACGGGCAGGCGCTGCTGGAGCGCCTTGCGCAGCACGAAGCGGGTCTGCGGGAGCGGCCCCTCGGAGGCGTCCACGAGCAGGACGACGGCGTCCACCATCGACAGACCGCGCTCGACCTCGCCACCGAAGTCGGCGTGGCCGGGGGTGTCGATGATGTTGATCGTGATCGGGTCCCCGCCGTCCTTGGGGTGGTACTTCACCGCCGTGTTCTTGGCGAGGATCGTGATGCCCTTCTCACGCTCCAGGTCGTTCGAGTCCATCATGCGGTCGTCGAGGGACTCTGCGGCGTGCGCGGCGAAGGAACCGGCCTGCTTGAGCATGGCGTCGACGATGGTCGTCTTGCCATGGTCGACGTGAGCGACGATGGCGACGTTGCGGATGTCGTGGCGCGTGGCCATAGTGCGGCGTACTCCTGGAGTGAGTGGACGGTCGCGCGTACACCTGAGGTACACGAACCCTGCCGGGCTGGACACGCCACGGCCTCACCCCAGTCTACGGGGCGAGGCCGGAGGTGGCTTGCGCGGGCCCTTGACACGGGTCCTGATCAGGTGGTTTTCGGCTCTTTCGCCGCCGGGGACCCCTCCGGGCAGCGCTCCAGGGCCGCCTTGCGCGCGACGTCGTCCACGTCGTCGTCCTCCTGCCGGTCGGCGCAGGGCAGGAAGCCGGTCCCCTCCACGGACCAGGTCAGGACATGCCCGCGCACCGGCTCTGCGCCCTCGCAGCGGTACGAGAAGTCGGCCTCCACCAGGTCCGCGGACGACCAGGCGTAGTACGCGCCGACGAGGCCACCGTCCGCGCTCTCGTGGCCGACGCCGCTGTCACCGATCTCCTCGCCGAGGGACGCGAGCTTCCCCTCGGACTTGATGTGGCGACGCAGCGACTCCAGGGCGCTCTTCGCCCGTGGCCCCGTCTCCTCCGAGGTGAAGGTGACTTTGTGGCGTGCGCCCGGGAGCGGCGTGATGGACGCGGTGTAGTGGGACCGCGCCTTCTTGAACGTGACCGGCTTGGCGAGACCCGTCAGCGTGGGCTTCTTCCGCACGTCCGACCAGGCATACGTGCCGCCCTTGCAGGCCCCGGCCGACGTGTCCCCGTCGCCGGACGTGCAGGCGGCCGCGCCCGCGACGACCAGTGCCACCGCGGCGCCCGCGGTGAGAACGCGCTTCATTCCGTACCCCCGTAACCGATCAGTCAGCTAGTCATGGACATGCTGACCAGGAGGGTGCGGAACCACACGTGAGTTGAGCTACTTCTGAGGCAAGTGGGGTTCTCAGAAGCGATGGAGCATGAAGCAAGGTCAATGGGTGAAAACGACCTTGCCCGCCGAGAGACCCGGCGGGCAAGGGAGTTGAGCGGAATCTGAGGGAGCTGAGGGAGCTGAGGAAGCGTCAACCGGCGGAGGGGGAGCCGCTCGGCTTGGCGGAGGGCTTCAGGAAGCCGATGTCCTCGTAGTTCGGGGCCTGGAAGCCGAAGGCGCCCGCGTTCGCGAGGCCCGGACGCGTCGCCACCAGCTGGGGGCGCTGGTAGAGCGGGATCGAGCCGGCCTCGGCCCAGATGCGGGCGTCGGCCTTCCTGACCAGGTCGCGCTCCTCGTCCTCGTCCAGCTCGCCGAGCGCCTGGTCGAAGAGCTGGTCGATGCGGTCCGAGCCGACCCGGGTGTAGTTCTGCTCGACGTTCAGGGAGCCGTCCGCCGCCGGGACCGGCTTGGCGAAGATCGGCCGGGCGTCCGTCGCCGGGAAGGCCGAGGCGGGCCAGGAGTAGAGCGCCAGGTCGTACTGGCCGGAGGCGATGTGGTCCTTGAAGTACGACTCGTCCGCGACCTTCGAGATCTCCGTGCGGACCCCGATCCGCTCCAGCATCCGCGAGATCCGGTCGGCGACCGAGCGCAGGGACTCCGATCCCTGGCCGGAGGGGAGCACGAAGCGGAGGGTCAGCGGCTTGCCGTCCTTGGCGAGCGGGCCGCCCACCGCGGCGGGGGCCGCCGTGCCCTTGGGGGCGTACGCGCCCGGGGCCCCGCCCCGCTGCGCCCGCTTCTCCGCCCGGGCCTCGGCCTTGGCCTCCGCCCTGCTCTCGGACTTGGCCTCGGACCGGTGCTGCTTCGCGTGGCCGCCCGGGTCCTTCTTCTTCTCCTTGTCGGCCTCGCGGCGCGGCGCGAACCACTCGGCCTGCCGGTTGATGACCGCCGTCTGGTGCCGGGCCACCGGGGCGGGCGCCAGCACCGAGGTGCCGTTGTCGCCGGGCTTGGCGGGCTTGGCGTGTTTGGCGGGCTTGGCGGGCTTGTCGTCCTCGCCGACGATGTACGTGCCGTCGTCCCCGGAGTCGGAGCCCTCCTCGGACTCGGACGAGGCGTGCTTCTTCTTCGCGTCGGACTTGCTGCCCGCCGCGCCGCCCTTCTCCTTGACCGGGCCGCCCGGCGTCCACCCGGCGTCCGCGAGCAGCGCCTGCGCCTCCGCCGTGTCCTGCTCCCCGAGGGCGCCGCTGTTGTCCGCGTACGCCAGCTGCCCGGCGAGCGCGAGGTGGCTGCCGACCGGCTTCGCGGGGAGCCCGAGCGGCCCGAGCACCGTCTTGGCGAGCTCGGTGCGGTTCAGGGCGCGGGCGACGGCCCGGCGCACCCGGTCGTCGGCGAGCGGCCCCTCGGCGCCGTTCAGGGCGAGCTGGGTGTAGGCGGGCTCCAGGGACTTGCGGACCACGTAGCCGCGCAGCCCCTCCTGCTCCTTGGCGTACCGCTTGACCGCCTTGGCGGTCCGCTTGCGGGCCAGCAGCTCGCTGTCGGCGGCCTCCTCGTCGGAGCCGTGCGCGACGGCCCAGGAGCGCAGCGCCTTGGCGGGCGTGATCGCGGCGCCGGGGCCGTGGGTGAGCGGGCCCTTGGCGCCGTTGTCGCGGGCGGCGCGGGCGATCCGGTCGGCCTCGGGCGCGTCGATCTCGGCCAGGTCGACCCTGCCCGCGGCGATCGCGGCGGCCCGCTGGTCGCGCGGCACCGAGCGCAGCACGAGCTTGGCCAGCTTCGCCGGGCGGCCCCACCAGCGCGGGTTGCGCACCAGCGTCACATCGCCGGCCTTGCGGTCGATGGAGTCGATCGCGAAGGGCCCCGCGGTCGCCTTGAGCCTCCGGCGGGCGCCGTCGTTGAAGGCGTCCGGGGTGCCCATGACGTCCTTCGGGTACAGCGGCGTGAACAGCGAACGCCAGTCCGCGTAGGGCTTGTTGAAGGTGACCCGCACCTCCAGGTTGTTGGCGCCGCGCTCGACCTTCGCGATCCGGTCGTAGCCCGCGTTGCGCGCCGTCCAGTACGCGCTGTCCTTGCCCGACAGGGCCCGCCACTGGGCCGCGAAGTCGTCCGCGCCGATCTCCCGGCCGTCGCTCCACACCGCCTGCTGGTTGAGCTTGTAGAGCACGACCTGCTGCGGCTCGCGCTCGACGACCTTCGCGGACTCCAGGAAGTCCGCGTTGCGCTGCGCCCGCCCCTGGGCGTCGAGGCGGAACAACGACGGCAGGACGGCGCCCGCGACCCGCGAGGTGCCCCCGTCGGCGTCCGACTGGAAGGAGTTGAGGGTCTCGGGCACCGCGTCGACGGCCCAGTTCACGGTCCCCCCGTCGGCGACGAGCTCCCGGGCCGCGGGCGCGAGGTCCTGCCCCGCGGTCGGCTGCCCCGCCTCGTCGTCCGCCCCGCACCCCGCGAGGGCGGGCAGGGCGAGGACGCCGGTGGCGAGGAACACGACAGACCTGACGGTTCTTGCTCTGGCGCGGTCATGGGACATGACGGGAACCTCCGGGGGCTCGCCCGGCCGCCCGCTACCAGGACCGGGCCGGGTTTCTTCACGTATGGCGGTATATGTCGCTGATCACATCTATCGGCCTACTGAAGTGGACGGTCGGCCTCGCGCGACGGAGGCGCGGCGCGGGGCGCTCCGGATCCCACTCGGGCGGCCCAATCCGGGCGCCCGGCCGCCACGGCGGCCCGCCCGGGGGCGCGATCCGGCCGCCTTCGTCACTCGTGAGCCGGGAATCCGGGCAGATCCCTTCACAAGCCGGGATGTGACGCGCAACACTCGCAGGCGCATGAGCGTTGCCACCGCACCCTGAAGTGAGGGCAAGTCATGGCTCTGCACGACGAATTGACCGCTGTACAGCGCTGCGTCGACGAGTTGCTCCGCACCGTCGGCAGGCTGGAACAGCAGGCCGGGGACGAGATCGCGGGCGGCATCGACATCCGCCGCGTGCGTACCGACACCGACCATCTGCGCGAGAGCGTCGCCCTGCTGCGCGCCGCGGCCCCCGCGCCGCGCCAGGAGCAGCGCCGGCCGGACCTCGTGCCCGTCCCCGACACCCCCTATGACAGCTCGCTGTGGGCGGACGCGGGCGACTGCGACGACGAGGGCCTGGGCGCCCGCGACCGGCACGCGCCCTAGACCTCCCGCGCCCCACCGCGTCCCACGTCCCGCTTCCCGTTAAGGAGTGGAGCCTCGTTGGCAACCGGCACGGAACCTCAATCGAAAAGCGGCCAGACCCACGGCGGCGTCAGGGACGGCACGCGCGCCGCGATCTCCGCTGCCCATCTGCGGACCGACCGCTGGTGGCTGGCGCCCGCCGCGACCGCCGCCGGGCTCCTCGCCTTCGTCGTGTACTCGACGTGGCGGGCCTTCGCGAACACGGACTACTACAGCGCGCCCTACGTCTCGCCGTTCTACTCGCCGTGCCTCGCCGAGGAGTGCGCGCCGATGCGGCACGGGCCCAACTGGGAGCTGTTCGGCGGCTGGTGGGGGCTCTCCCCCGCCCTGCTGATCCTGATCTTCCCGCTGGGCTTCCGGCTCACCTGCTACTACTACCGCAAGGCGTACTACCGCGGCTTCTGGGCGTCACCGCCCGCCTGCGCGGTGGCCGAGCCGCACAAGAAGTACACCGGCGAGACCCGCTTCCCGCTGATCCTGCAGAACATCCACCGCTACTTCTTCTACGCCGCGATCCTGGTGGCGGGCATCCTCACGTACGACACGGTGCTCTCCTTCCGCGACGAGAACTACGAGTGGGGACACATGGGGCTCGGCTCCCTGGTGTTCCTGGTCAACATCGTGCTGATCTGGGCCTACACCCTGTCCTGCCACTCCTGCCGGCACATCGTCGGCGGCAAGCTCAAACACTTCTCGAAGCATCCGGTGCGCTATCGGGCCTGGCAGTGGGTGGGCAAGCTGAATGCCCGTCACATGCTGCTCGCCTGGGCGTCGTTGGTGAGCGTGGCGCTCGCCGACTTCTACGTCTATCTGGTGGCGTCCGGTGCCTTCGACGATCCGCGCTTCTTCTAAGGGATAGGGCCTTGTGATGTCTCAAGTGGAGCGGCAGCAGTGGGATGTTGTCGTCGTGGGCGCCGGGGGCGCCGGGCTCAGGGCGGCGATCGAGGCGCGCGAACAGGGCGCCCGTACCGCCGTGATCTGCAAGTCCCTCTTCGGCAAGGCCCATACGGTGATGGCCGAGGGCGGCATCGCGGCGTCCATGGGCAATGTGAACTCCGGCGACAACTGGCAGGTGCACTTCCGCGACACGCTGCGCGGCGGAAAGTTCCTCAACCAGTGGCGGATGGCGGAGCTGCACGCGCGCGAAGCCCCGGACCGCGTCTGGGAGCTGGAGACCTGGGGCGCCCTCTTCGACCGTACGCCGGACGGGCGGATCTCCCAGCGCAACTTCGGCGGCCACGAGTATCCG
Source organism: Streptomyces odontotermitis (assembly GCF_050510915.1). Classification (NCBI taxonomy): domain Bacteria; kingdom Bacillati; phylum Actinomycetota; class Actinomycetes; order Kitasatosporales; family Streptomycetaceae; genus Streptomyces; species Streptomyces odontotermitis. The sequence goes on from NZ_JBNJLS010000021.1 coordinate 162,908, forward strand.
CGCCTCGCGCACGTCGGCGACCGCACCGGCCTCGAACTCATCCGCACCCTCCAGCAGAAGATCGTCGCGCTGCAGCAGGAGGACAAGCGTGAATTCGGGGACTACGAGGCGCGGTTGAAGGTCTTCCAGGAGTGCACGGTCACCCGCGTCCTCAAGGAGGGCGAGCGGGTCGGCGGGGCCTTCTGCTACGACCGGGAGTCCGGGCGCTTCTTCGTCCTGGAGGCGCCGAGCGTGGTCCTCGCGACCGGCGGCATCGGCAAGTCCTTCAAGGTGACGTCGAACTCGTGGGAGTACACGGGCGACGGGCACGCCCTGGCCCTGCTCGCCGGGGCCCCACTCCTCAACATGGAGTTCGTGCAGTTCCACCCGACCGGCATGGTCTGGCCGCCGTCCGTGAAGGGCATCCTCGTCACCGAGTCGGTGCGCGGCGACGGCGGGGTGCTGCGCAACTCCGAGGGCAAGCGGTTCATGTTCGACTACATCCCGGACGTCTTCAAGGAGAAGTACGCGGAGACGGAGGCCGAGGGCGACCGCTGGTACGAGGACCCGGACAAGAACCGCCGCCCCCCGGAGCTGCTCCCCCGCGACGAGGTCGCGCGGGCCATCAACTCCGAGGTGAAGGCGGGGCGCGGCTCCCCGCACGGCGGCGTCTTCCTGGACGTGTCGACCCGGATGACCGCCGACGTCATCCGGCGCCGGCTGCCGTCCATGTACCACCAGTTCAAGGAGCTCGCGGACGTCGACATCACGGCGGAGCCCATGGAGGTCGGGCCGACCTGTCACTACGTGATGGGCGGCATCGCCGTCGACTCGGACACCGCGGCCGCGCGCCGGGTGCCGGGCCTGTTCGCGGCGGGCGAAGTCGCGGGCGGCATGCACGGCTCCAACCGGCTCGGCGGCAACTCGCTGTCCGACCTGCTGGTCTTCGGCCGCCGCGCGGGCCTGCACGCGGCGCGCCACGCCGCCGAGCTCGACGTGCGCCCGGTGGTGGACGACACGCAGGTGGACACGGCGGCGGCGGAGGCGCTGCGGCCGTTCAGCGCGGAGAGCGAGGCCGACAGGGCGGAGGGCGTCGCCCCGGAGAACCCGTACACCCTCCACCAGGAGCTGCAGCAGACCATGAACGACCTGGTCGGCATCATCCGCCGCGAGGGCGAGATGGAGCAGGCCCTGGAGAAGCTGGCCGAGCTGCGGGTGCGGGCGCGGCGGGCCGGGGTCGAGGGCCACCGGCAGTTCAACCCGGGCTGGCACCTCGCACTCGACCTGCGGAACATGCTGCTGGTCAGCGAGTGCGTGGCGCGCGCCGCCCTGGAGCGCACGGAGAGCCGGGGCGGGCACACGCGCGAGGACCACCCGGGGATGAACCGCGACTGGCGCCGCGTGAACCTGCTGTGCCAACTCACCGACCCCACCGGCGGGTTGGCGGCGACCGATCCCGTACGGGGCCAGATCGACCTCGTCCGCGACACGACCGAGCCCATCCGCCCGGACCTGCTCGCCCTCTTCGAGAAGGAGGAGCTGGTCAAGTACCTGGCCGAAGAGGAGCTTTTCGAGTGAGCAGCTACAAGGCCGCCTTCCGGGTGTGGCGGGGCGATGTGCAGGGCGGCGGCCTGGAGGACTTCAAGGTGGAGGTGAACGAGGGCGAGGTGGTCCTCGACATCATCCACCGCCTCCAGGCGACCCAGGCGCCCGATCTCGCCGTGCGCTGGAACTGCAAGGCGGGCAAGTGCGGTTCGTGCTCGGCGGAGATCAACGGACGGCCGCGCCTGATGTGCATGACCCGCATGTCGGTGTTCACGCAGGAGGAGACGATCACCGTCACGCCGCTGCGCGCCTTCCCCGTCGTACGCGATCTGGTGACGGACGTCGGCTTCAACTACACCAAGGCGCGGGAGGTCCCGGCCTTCGTGCCGCCGCCCGAGCTCGGACCCGGCGAGTACCGCATGGCGCAGCAGGACGTGGACCGCTCCCAGGAGTTCCGCAAGTGCATCGAGTGCTTCCTGTGCCAGGACACCTGCCATGTGGTGCGCGACCACGAGGAGAACAAGCCGGCGTTCGCCGGGCCGCGCTTCCTGATGCGGGTCGCGGAGCTGGACATGCACCCGCTGGACGCGGCGGCCGAGGCGGGCCTGGACCGCAAGGAGACGGCGCAGGACGAGCACGGGCTCGGCTACTGCAACATCACCAAGTGCTGCACGGAGGTGTGCCCGGAGGGCATCAAGATCACGGACAACGCGCTGATTCCCTTGAAGGAAAGGGCGGTTGACCGCAAGTACGACCCGCTGGTGTGGCTGGGCAACAAGATCAGACGGCGGACGGAGTAGCCCAGTAGCCCCCGGCGCCCCTCCTGGGGGATTTCCCCCAGGAGGATTCTCGGGCTGGCCTCCATGGTCACGAAGGGGGCGGCGGCCGAGGATTGAGGACATGAAGCAGAAGCCTTCGAAGTCCATGCGGCCCTTGACCCGCCGTTCCCTGCTGGGCCTGGCGGCCACCGGCGCGGTCGCCGCGACGCTGCTGCCGGTGCCGGCGTCCGCGACGGCGCGTCCGGCCACGCCCGTACGGGCCGAGCTCCCCGCCCCCACGGGCCCGCACGCCGTCGGCACGTACGCGACGCGCCTCGTGGACCGGTCGCGGCACGACCCCTGGGTGAGCGGACAGCCGTACCGGGAGCTGATGGTCAGCGTCTGGTACCCGGCCGCGAAGGGCGCGGCACACGGCCACCGGCTCGCCCCCTACATGACGCCGGGCGCGGCCCGGGCGTGGGACGCGGCCGCCGGGCAGCACGGCATCCCGAAGGGCGCGGTGGACTGGGCGGGCACGCGCACGCACGCCTACGCGGGGGCGCCCGTGGACACGACCGGCGGGCGACGCCCCGTCCTCCTCTACACGTCGGGGGCGGGCGACCCGCGCACCTGGAACACCTCGCTGGTCGAGGAGTTGGCGAGCCGCGGCTACGTCGTGGTGACCGTCGACCACACCTATGAGGCACCGGGTGTCGAGTTCCCCGGGGGCCGGGTGGTGGACAACGCACCGCTGATGAAGGCGTTCGCGGAGGCCGACAAGGAGAACAAGGTCCCCGCGCTCCTGAAGAAGGTCGGGGACGTCCGGGCGGCGGACGACAGCTTCGTCCTGGACAGTCTGGGCTCGCTCCCGAAGGGCCTCGGCAAGGTCATGAACCTCCGACAGGTGGGCGCCGTCGGCCAGTCGGCGGGCGGGATCGCCGCGGCGCAGACGATGGACCAGGACCACCGGATCAAGGCCGGGATCAACATGGACGGCACCCTGGAGTACAACCAGGAGCCCAAGGGCACGAACTTCATGCCGGTGGCCCGCCACGGCCTGGACCGCCCCTTCCTCCTCATGGGCAGCGACCGCCCGACGGAGCCGTCCTGGAAGGAGTTCCTGTCCCGCACCAAGGGCTGGAAGCAGAACCTGGCCCTGCGCGGCTCGCAGCACCAGACGTACACGGACCTGACACCGGTCCTGCCGCAGACGGGGGTGGGCAGGAAGGTGCTGGAGAAGAACATCGGCACGGTGCGGCCGAAGCGGGCGGTGGCGGCCCAACGGGCGTACGTCACCTCGTTCTTCGACCACTGGCTGCGCGACCGGGACGACCACCTCCTCGACGGTCCGTCGGCGCGCTGGCCGGAGATGAAGTTCGCGAAGTGAGACAGAATTCCGCAAGGTGAGACGAGACTGCGCGCCTCCTGTGCCACACTGCCGCGCATGCGGATCCCAGGTCTCGCTCGTCTCACCCATCTGGCCCGTCTTCCCCGGCCCTTGGTCGCCATCGCACTCGCAGGCGGTCTGACGGCGACGGCGTGCTCCTCGGACGACTCGGCCAAGAACGCGGACGGGAGCGGGACCGGGGTCGAACAGGCCCTCGCCTCGGTGCCCGTGTCCGCCGACATGGGCGCCATCGACTACGTCGACTCCGCGCGGGTCCGCCCGCTGGCCGCCAAGGACCGGGACCTGTACGTGAACCTGGCCCACCTCGGCGTCCCGGAGGCCATCGAGTCCCCGTACGCGGGCACGAGCGTGCGGGCGCGCTGGGGCTTCTCGGAGAAGGACGTCACCAGCTCGGTCTCGGTGACGGCGGAGGGCAGCACCTCGGTGCGGCTGACCGGTTCGTTCGACGACGACGCGATGGCGCGCAAGCTCAGGAAGCAGGGCTACCGGACGGATTCCCGCGACGGCGTCATCCGCGTGCGGGGCAAGGGCGACGACAAGTCCGAGACGTACGAGCTGAGTTCGTCGGTACGGGTCCACAACCCGGACACCCGGCCGCGGCTGAGCGCGACGGCGCCGAAGAAGTCGGCGGCCGACGACCCCGCGTACGCGAAGGCCGCGGACTGTCTCGGCGACGTCTACGAAGCCACCTTCTACAGCGCGCGGCGCTCCCAGGACGTCCGGCTCATGGCGATCGGCGGACGGATCGCCGCGGGCGGCGGGTCCTCGGAGACGTTGTGCGTGGTGACTCCGTCGAAGGAGGCGGCGCGGACGGTGGCACAGAAGCTCCGCGAGAAGACCCGCCCCGGTGCGCGCTACGCGGGGTCCAAGGTGACCGTCGGCGAGGGCGCCGCGCCTCTCGTCTCGATGACCTGGAAGAACGACGTCGCGTCCGGTCGCAGGCCGGCGGAGAACAACCGGAGCGGTGAACTCCCGATGCTGTTGGCGCCGCCGGGCTGAGGGGGTGGCCCCTGCCGGGGGCCTTTTCCCCAACCCCGCCCCTTCCCGAACAGCGACTCCGTCGCCCCTGGGGCACCCACCCGGGGGCTGCGCCCCCAGCCCCCATCGGCGCTGAACGCGCCTCGTCCTCAAACGCCGGACGGGCTGAAATGGCCACCCGCCGACCCGCAGATAGGCGACGGCGGGAGGGGTGGGGACGCGGCGGTATGTCCGCCCGCAGTACAGCACCCCACCCAAGCCAGTACTCGTGTACCCGTCCGGCGCCCGAGGCGTTTCGAGGACGGACATACCGCCGCGTCCCCACCCCGCCCCACCACCCACCAGCACCCCGGTCGCGCCCGGCACCAGACGGTCATACGCTCCCAAATGTGACGTCACCCCCGCACATAGCCGTGCGGGCCGCCGCCGCGGTCGCCGCGCTGTGCGCGTGGTGCGCGCCGCTGCTGCCCGCTCCCGCCCTGGCCGCCACCCCTGCCACCCCTGCCACCGCCAGGGCGCTCCCCGCCGACGACCCCGTCACGCTCTCCCGCCAGGGCCAGGCCACCGACAAGGTGGGCGCCCTGGGAACCCGTAAGAAGGCGGTCGAGTCCGCGCTGGACCGGCTCTACGACGACCGAGGCATACAGCTCTTCGTCGCGTACGTACGGGACTTCGACGGGCGCTCGGCGCAGGACTGGGCCGACGCCACCGCCGAGCGCAACGGCCTCGGGATCGACGACGTGCTGCTCGCCGTCTCCACGCACGACCGCCAGTTCGCGTACTCCGTCGACCAGGGCTCTCGGCTCACGGACGCGCAGCTGCGGGACGTGGCGACCACCGCGATCCGCCCCGCGCTGCGCGAGAACGACTGGGCGGGCGCCGCCATCGGCGCCGCCGCCGGGTACCGGGCCGTACTGGCCGGGCAGCCCGTGCCGACCCCCGCGATCACGCCCGGCACCGCGGATCCGGGCAAGGGCAAGGACCAGGGCATGGGCAAGGCCGAGAGCGGGGGCACCGACTCGGGCGACCTGGTCCTGCCGATCGTGGCGGTGGGCGGCGCCGGAGCGGTGGCCGCGGTCGCGTACAGCCGCAGGAAGCGGCGGATGACGACCCGTACGACTCCGGGGGGAGGACGGAACGGGGGCCGCGGCAGCGGCTGGGGACAGGGCGCGCCCGGGACGCTCACGCCGCTGCCCGAGCTGGACAGGCAGGCCAAGCACCTCCTCGTGGAGACCGACGACGCCGTGCGCACCAGCACGGAGGAACTCGGCTTCGCCACCGCCCAGTTCGGGGAGGAGGCCACCCGGGACTTCACGGACGCGCTCACCTACGCACGGGCCGAGCTGACCGCCGCGTTCAAGCTGCGGCAGCAGCTCGACGACGCCTTCCCGGAGACGGACGACGAGAAGCGGCGGATGCTCGACGAGATCGTGGCGCGCTGCGCGGAGGCCGGGCGGCGCCTCGACGAGGAGGCCGCCGCCTTCGACCAGCTGCGCGCCCTGGAGCGGACGGCACCGGCGGCGCTGGAACAGGCCGAGACGCTGTTCCGGCAGATCACCGGGCGCACGGTCGACGCCGAGGCCACCCTCGACACGCTCCGCAAGGAGTACGCGCCGAGCGCCGCGAGTCCGGTGCTCGGCCACATCGAGCAGGCCAAGGACCGGCTGGTCTTCGCCACGGACCACCTCAACCAGGCCCGGCAGGCCGTCGACGGCGGCGCCAACGGCGTGGCCGCCGTCCATCTGCGGGCGGCGGAGGGCGCCGTCGACCAGGCGGGCACGCTCGTGGACGCCGTGGAGCGGCGCGCGCAGGAGCTCGCGCGGGCCGCCGGGGAGCTGCCCGGCGCGCTCACGGAGGCGGAGACCGACCTCGCGGACGGGCGCGGCCTCCTGGAGGGCACCGCCGAGGGGGTCTCCACGGCCGATCTGCGGGGCCGGCTCGCCCGCACCGAGTCGGTGGTCGCCGAGGTGCGCAAGGAGCTGGCGGCGGGGCCGTACGACCCGATCGACGCGCTGCGCCGGGTCGAGGAGGCGGACGCGGCGCTGGACGAGGCGCTCGCCGGGGCCAGGGAGCGGGAGGTGACGGGCGGCAGGGCGCGGGCCCTGCTCGGCCAGGCCCTGCTCACCGCGCGCAGCGCCATCGGGGCGGCCGCGGACTACATCACCACGCACCGGGGCGCCGTCGGCAGCCAGGCCAGGACCCGGCTCGCGGAGGCGCAGCGGCACCTGGCGCGGGCCGAGGCGCTCCCCGACGACCCGGCGGCCGCCCTCGCGGACGCCCAGCAGGCCGACTCGCTGGCCCGGCAGGCCCAGGAGCTCGCCGAGCGGGACGTGCGCTCGTACGGGAATCCGTACGGCGGGGGCGCCGGCCGGGGCGGGGGCATGGGCGGCGCGGTGCTCGGCGGGATCATCCTCGGCGAGCTG